>JAITKM010000007.1 GCA_031278395.1 Deltaproteobacteria bacterium
TCAGAGAGCATTTTTAAAAACTTTTCTTCAAAGTTCGGCACAGTTTTATCTTGATAAGCCTTATAAAGAGCATTAGCAATACAGTTTGCAAAAGAATACTGATAGCAGTAAAACGGATAGCAAAATATTTGCATTATCGAAAACCAATCGTGAGTCTGTTCTGCCCTGAATTTAACTACCTTCCCCATATATTTCTGCGCCTCTTCTCTGTAAATCTGCGCTATTCTTTCTCCAGAAAGCTCGCTTTTTTTTCGCTCAATATGGACACGTGACTCAAAAATATGAACTACTATACTCCACATAATATGTCGTATTGCCATCTCAATATTATTCATCAATAAAACTAATTTTTCCCTGCCATTGTCGGAATTTTTCAGCAATTCATTAAAAACAAGCATTTCACAAAAAATAGATGCAATCTCCTTTAAGACGTCCGGCGTATTTTCATTAAGATATGATTGATTCTTAAATAAATCATAATGGCAAGAATGACCTAATTCATGCGCTAAAGTAAAAACGTCCGACATTTTACCGCAAAAACTAAGCATAATATAGGAATGAAGCCTGTTATTTATATATGCCGAGAATGCTCCGCTACATTTATTGTCTCGCACCGAAGCATCAATCCAGCTCTCTTTAAATGCTCTTTCTGCGATTTTTGACAACTTCGGCGAAAAATTCTCAAACGCTGTTAAAATAATTTCCTTGGCTTCTTTCCACGCATAGCATCGGTCTTTTTCAAAAGGAAATGGCAAAGACAATTCCCAAGTCGGTATCTGTTTTTTGCCTTGCAGTTTGGCTTTTAATTTAAAAAATCTGTGCGATATTGTTTTATAGTTGGCAACGACTGTCTGACTTAATAAATTAACAACCTTGTCATCTATTTCATTAATCAAATTTCTCTTAGACACCGGAGAAGCATAACGTTCAAACTTATCGGCAATCGCTTTATCTTTAACGAGCATATTATAGATAAAAGCAAAAAGCGCGCTGTTCTCAGCGTCAACCCGAACAAACTCATCGCTAATCTTTTTCCTTTTAGCGCCTCTTGATTTAAAAAAAAGATTTCCTATTTCGCTATTACCGTATATTTTACCATCTATTTTATATTTTAGTTTAGAATACGACTCTTGATACAAGCGTGCCCAAGCATCGCCGGACGTTGCAGCTTTAGATATAAAAACTGCGTTTTGCTCTTCACTGATACTATGTCCGCTAAATCTTCGGATATGCTTTATCGCAGACACGTAAAATTTCAATTTTGAATTTTTAAGCCACTTATTAATTTTTGCATTAGGCAAGGAATTAATCTCAAAATTAATAAAAGCGATTTCTTTTTTTAAAACACTTACACATTCCTCTATTTTCTGGCATAAAGAACCGGCGTAACCGTCATTTAATTTGGCAGAATAATTTAACTGAACAGCCATGCTTAATTTTGCAAATGTTTCTTCCACCTCTTCAAGCTGTTGAAACATTTTAAAAATCTCACTTACACTAAGCGATGAGATTTTCCCTTTACATCTTCCAACAAGCTCGGAGCAAATCTTTTTGCAACGCTTTAAATCTCTCTGTAACAGAGGTTCAGAACAAGAATTATACAATTCGGATAAATCCCATTCGGGAATATTTTTATCTTTTGCAGATCGCTTCATTAGAATTACGGATATTGTTAAACAACGCTAAAAATAAAAAGTAGGTTGAGCTTAACTCAACCTACCTGCAAAACTTAAAAACCTTTGCGAAAAATTTTTGACTACACACTAACTACACACTACTTGCCACATGTGCTACATGAGCAAGTGTCAGAAACTGAACATAAGCAAAGAGAAGCATCTCTTTGAAGGTCTGTCTCTGGCAGCGCCTTTCCGTCACAAATAGACAAAAATTGCGGCTCAGAATCGACTTCGTGAGGAAGATTAATTTCTTTTTCACTCATGTTTATCACCTCCTTTCGGGCTTTAAAAGCCGGTTAAGGGTTAAGGATCGACACAAAACCAGTCATAATCAGTTCGCTAAAGAACTTTTCATAACCAGGCTCAACGATTTCAGCTACGCTGCAAATCATGTTAGGCTGTAAATTGCCTAACATATCTGCGCCTAGCTTGTTTATCAGATATGCACGATAACCGTTCCAAGCTATAGCGCCAAACTCCTCAGACCTGATAGCAAAGTCATTAATTATAATCCGCTGTCCTTCTGTCTTCAACTGCGCCATAGTTTCTTCCTGAAGCTGCTGCATCATCTTGCCGGCTCTGGAGGCATTGGGTGGATTAATTAACAATTTAGTCGCAGATTTTTTATTACAGCAGCCAAGTTTGCAACTTCCGCCACAACGCTCTAGCAGCCAACACTCATGGCATTCATCTAAAATAAATTCATCTGTCTGCCAAGCTGAAAATTCTTGCCAAATATCCGCTAGCTTTAAGCTTTGAATTGAGCCAACACTGTCCGTCACAAACGGACATGCCCTAACTTCGCCATCACTAGCAATCGTGCATCCCAGTATCCCGGCTGAACAACTGGTGGATAAACAAAATTTAAAGCTATCCAGCTCAGGAAAAATGCAGTACGGGACAGGCGTAGCCTTAATCACATTAATTCCCAGTTCGTTGTTGATATAAGACATCTGGTTTAAGACATCTATATATTCTTTACGAGTCAAGGAATACGCAGAAAAATCTGCACAATTAACAGGACATTCAGCTACATCCATATTGATAAAGGTGCAACCCATATCTCGCAGCATTTTAGCTGTTTTCAGAAGCTCATTCTTGTTAAGCTTACTGACAACAGTGTTCGTGCTGAAAGATACACCATTCTGCAAGCATAGCTCAATGCCTGCGACAGTTTTATCAAACGAACCCGTAACTCCCGTAACAGAATCATGGACATCAGATGATGCACCATGTATTGAAAAATACATAGATGCCAACCCAAGCCCTGTCAATTCATCTAAGACGCTGCGTGTCAATAACGTAGCATTAGAGTTCATAGAAACCCTAATGCTTGTTCCGTGCCAACGCTGAAGCAGGAGTTTTATAACTCCGTAGTTCAGTAAAGGTTCGCCGCCGGTTAAGCACACGCTAAACACTTTTGCGTCAATCAACTCTTGAGCTACTTTTTCTGCTAGTTGTTCAGTCATCTGATTAGATGCTGAACAATACTGTTGAACTCCAAAATCGCGCCAGTAGTTGTAACAATGCATGCAACCAAGATTACAATTGCCTGTTACTTCTACAAAAACACGAATCGGAGATTTCAACCTCCGAAACAATCTTCTACTCATATTTAGTTTTTCCTTTCTGGTTAGAGAAATGAAAGTGTTTATGTAAAAACCTTAAGAAAAACATTTTCTACGATAAATACAAACGTTATGTTTCTGCCGCAGGATGTTTTTCTTGAAAACATTTCCGACCGCCAGTATCAAAAAAAAAAAATAAGCAAGTGGTTAAAAAAATTTTTAAAATCTATAAAAATTAACAAGTTATATAAAGCGAAAGTAACCCGCACCATGGGGAAAAACCAGAAAAAAAACACTAGAGTCACAGATAAATAATTATACAATTATACAACCCTATAACGTTTTTCTTCCGGAAATTTTCGTAAAAACTCATCAATCGACTGAACAAGATTTGTTTCAGGCTGTTTTCCAATACATTCATCCATATACGAACAAACTTTTGCAATTTCCTGATATTGTGAAATGGTGCCATCCGACCATTTATAAAAATTGTCTATCTCATTAATCTCGTTAAAAGCATAAATGCATAAATTATCTACAATCCGCTCTTTCTCTTCTTGCTGTAATTTAAATCGCTGAACTATTATTTCTTCGATTCCTAAATGCAACATTTCGTGCACGAGAGTAACAGAGACTTTCCAAAAATTATCCCCACAATAACCAAAGTCCACAACTCCAAATTTAGCATGATAGCCCGCCCCTGCTCTATAGCAATTTATATCGATTCTATATTCACGCCAAATCTTAAAATCCCAACTTTTATTTAACGCTTCAAAGCGTAAATAACACTTTTGAACAATTGGAATTGCTGATTCGATTACCTCAACCATTTTTTTGTGTTCACCAATGTCAAATAATTCTATCTTAAATCGTTCAAAATATTTATCACAAAACTGCTTATCATTATCAATTTTTGCCAAACATATATCGTCAATCATTTCATTAATTAATAGGTTATTTTTGCTTCGCAGAAATCTTTCCATATAAAGACGATTATTTTTCTTAAACCATTCTAATCGACAAATATTAGAACATAAATTGTTCCACGCTTGATTGACATCAGGGATTACAATTTGGAAATTAAACATGATATTTAAAAAAAATACTTATAAAAATCGCTATGTAAAAGGGGGTATTTTATCATCTAAAAACACCCAAAAAGCAAAACCAATTATTAAAAAAGTGCTAATTTTTAACCAAAAAATTAGCAAAAGGAAAAGCATATATGGGGACATCATAGCATACATACTGTATGACTATTGCCTTCCATTATAGTCTCTGTCTGCATCACAATCGCAATCACAATTTCTTTCTGGTGCAGGGTTACTTTTTGTTATCTTATCTTTATTATCTTTCTACGATTACTCTTATATAAAATCAACTGATAAACTGGACGATATATTCTTTTATCATTAAATTTCTTTAGACTGATTTTAAAAGAATCGCAAAAAAAACCTGCACCAAAATTTTTTCCAATTTTTTTTTTAAATTATACTGGCGGAACCTCAACAGCTTTAAAGTATCCGGGAATTTTTAGAAGTTTCCTAAAATGCCTAGGGAGAGACTCGAACTCTTACAGGGTTACCTTTAATTAAAGGACTCTCGCTTGCAAAAACCAATAATTGATCACAAACCAAAGAATATCACAAAATGTCGCAAGCATAATATATTTACAAAATAATCAACACTGAAATCTATTACGATAACACTACAACTTGAGATAATTCCTCAGCTTCGTCAAGATAATCAGAAATTAAATTTAGCCCTTTTTGCCAGAAGTCTTTTTGATTAACATCCAATCCAAAGGGTTTTAGCAATTCTTGATAGTCTTTTACTCCTGATTCAGAAAGCAGCTTTAAATATTTTTCTTCAAAATCTGGAACTAATTTTTCTTGATAAACTTTATATAGCGACTGAACAATACCACTCGCAAAAGAATACGAATAACAATAACACGGATGAAAAAAGCAAGTCGGAAAAGAAAGCCATTCATGATTTGGCTTATCCATTAGATTCACCGTCGAGCCAAAATATTTACTTCTTTCTTCCTGAAAAATTTGCGCCAAGTGTTCTGCAGAAATCATTCCTTTATTGATTTCTTGATGCGCACGAATTTCAAAATTATGAAATAACGCTGTGTATAAACTATCATTTATCATCTGTTGAATTTGGCTCATCAATATTTCTAGTTTTTCTAAATCAGATTTTACAAAGTCTAGTAACTTTCTTAAGGTCAAAAAAGCTCCAAAGGTAGAAGGAACTTCGCACAAAAATATCGACGAATTATTGTTTAAAATCTTTTGTTGCTTCAAAAAAGTAAAATGACTTGCATGTCCAAGCTCGTGCGCAAGAACTGCCACATTGCTCCGGGTTCCGGTAAACTGAAGCGAAAGATACGCGCCCCATATGGTCGGTACAGGACAAGCAAAGGCAGTATCTCTTTTACCAGCCCGCACCTCTGCGTCTATTACGCGGTTATCAAAAAAATTCTTTACGATTTTATATAGCTCAGGAGAAAACTCTTTATAGGCGCTTAAAATGATAACTTTTGCTTCGTTCCAGTTGTAACGTTTAGGCTGGATCAAATCTAGTTGCAAATGCGCATCCCAATATGGAATTTTGGATACTCCAAGCAGTCGCGCTTTTAGCTTAAAAAAACGTTGTGAAATATTTTTATAACTATCATTAACCGTTTGCAACAATAGTTCAACAGTTTTATCATCAACTTGATTATCAAAATTAACCTTAGCCAGAATGGAATCAAATTTATAAATATTCGCTTCAATCTTTTGATCCCGTATAATCATGTTATAAAGATACGCAAAAAAATCAGCATTATCAGCATAAACTCTTTGCCGCTCGTTGTTAATTTCCTTGCGTTTTTTTCCGTTCACCTTATTAAACAATGCCCACAATTCTGGGTTGCTATATTCTTTGTTACCAATTCTAAATCTTAGCTTAGCAAAAGATTGATTGTAAAGCCTCAGCCAACCAGTAAATGATGTCTCGTCTTTTTTAGACAAAATATTTTTTATAACATCAGACACCTTGTGTGCACGATGTCTTCGCAAGTATTTTAGAGCAGGCAAATACTCTCTTAATTTTTTATTTTTCAATAAGCTGCAAAGTTTATTCTCAGGAATAGCAACAATTTCATTCTTATAAAACAAAATATTGCTTTCAATATTCTGCAACTGCGCGTGTATCTTGGCACTACCAACTTTAATATTTTTGTAATTCTCCGTTTCTTTTAAATAAAAAAATCTCCATAATTTAATGCAAATCTTTTCCAACCTCTCCAGCAACTCAAACATCTCAAACATTTCTTTGGCGTTTAGCTTTGCAATTTTGCCCTTATATTTTGCAGCAAAATTAGTTGTTAGCTTCTTATATGTCGCTAAATCTTCTTTTATCTTCGGATCAGAAACCGACTTATACAATCTTGACAAATCCCAACGCGGTAACTTTTGATTATTTTCCTTCATATAATTTTCCTAAAAACAGACTTTATTTATTGATAACATAAAGGTAATTACACATAATTTCCCGGCGAGAAATATTTATCAAAGATATATTTCATCCAAATACAAAAATTATAATCTATTCCATTTATTGATTTTGTTCTGTTATACGCGCTGACTTTACATCCTGCTCCGCAAAAACTAATAGCCGGGCATTTTTTGCAGATAGGATTATTGAATCTTGAAATATAGCTCTGAATATGTGTAGAAATTTTTACATTGTCGTCTATATGCCCTAATTTTATTTCAGTTAGATTCTCTAATGCTTGACAAGCGTGTATGTTGCCTTCAGGAAACACAACCATTTTTCTGCCAATACCACAACTTTGCTTTTTAAGCTTTCCAGTTTTGACAGCCTCCACTACATCCAAAAACAGATAATCGTAAATATTATATTTTATGCTTTTATTATGTGTAGCAATCATACTCTCCGCAATTACTACTGGCAGTTTGTCATCAAATTCCTCAATACCCAAATCAATTAACAAATTCATGCCATATTTCGTTACATAAAAATTTGTGTAATAGCAATTGATTGACACTTTCGTTATCAACGTAATTTACAAACCAATTGGGTTCATCTTTTATTAAGGCATTCTTGATGTCATCAGATAAATAAATACTTTTACATATAAGTGAATGCCAGACATATCGCGTTTTAGTTACACCATGAACAAACTTTGATTTTCTTATTTCAGACATAAAGCAAAATAATGGAGCAATAAAAATAACTATGTAATTAGATCGTGAATTTCAGAACACGAACCAAGCACTGAAACCAATACGCTATGAAGCACTAATTCCTTTAACTCTAGCAAGCGTTCTTGCGTAAGCAGTGTAAGATTAGAATTCATTGTAACCACAATGCCTGCATCTTTACACCTGCGAAGAACTAATTTCACTATATTGTAATTCGTAAGTGGCTCTCCTCCGGTGAGACAGACACTAAGCACTTCAGACTTAATAAGCTCATCTATAACACGATTTGCAAGTGCTTCTGATAAATGCTCTGCTGAAGCGCAATTAAGCTGTTTGCCCAAATCACGCCACGAATTGTAGCAATGCTTACAACTCAAGTTGCAATTTCCCGTTACATCGATAAACACGAGAAGCGGTGCCTTCAGCTTCCGAAACAATCTTCTACTCATATTTAGTTTTTCCTTTCTTGGTTAGAGAAATGAAAGTGTTTATGTAAAAACCTTTAAGAAAAACACTTTCTACGATAAATACAAACGTTATGTTTCTGCCGCAGGATGTTTTTCTTGAAAACATTTCCGACCGCCAATATCAAAAAAAAATAAGCAAGCAGTTAAAAAATATTTTAAAATCTATAAAAATCGGCATGTTATATTAAAGACAAAGTAACCCTGTACCAAGAAGAAGTAACCCTGTACCAAGAAGAAGAACAGAACGGCGAAGATAAAGACGTGATTAAAACGGGAGAAAACAATGTTGTTCGGGTTGCCAGTAATTTACCGATGACAGAACCGCTGGCTTATTATGGGCAGATCATAAAAATATAATCAGCCAGACATTATTTTCATTTTTTAGTAGCGACTATTTAAATCTATTGATTTTATCATTTTTTCCTACAACATCTACCATGGCAAATACGTCTGTTTGAGCTGGAGGAATTACTCGACAATAAAATTGCCGGGCAGTTATTCTCACAAGAAACAAAAACACCGTCTGGGCATTGTCTAACACAACTTGGACATTCATCATCACAAGCGACTGTTATGGTGTTGTTGAGGCACGATTTAAGCGAACAAATAGACGAATTACTTTCGCTATTACTACTAGAACTTAGCGTAGAAAAAATACTACTAGTTAATGTACTAGATTCAGAATTACTACTAGCCTCAGAACTTTCCAAACTTGATGATTCAAAAGAAGATTCTAAGCTTAAACTGCTTGAAAGACTTTGACTTAAATTATTCGAGCTAGAATTACTAGAGGAGCTATTTATTAAAGAACTTGAATTTGATAATTCACTAGAGATACTAATACTAAGCGAATTTAAAGCGCTGGAACTAGACGAACTTGAAAAACTTGTGGGGATCGTTGAATCATATGAAAATTTATAATCATAACAACCTATATAAATATCGGCATATGGTTTATCAGGATGGCCGCAATAATAGTCATCAAATTCAGAAAATAATTCTAAAGTAATGGTAAAATAAACATCTGAACTATTCCCAAGAATATCGTTTGGTGAAATTTGGTAAGTAATATCTACTGATTGTGGTATTGTTGCTAGCTCTGCATCATCCTTGGGTAATGGAGGAATAGCAGAAGTTAATTTTATACTATTTCTGTCCAAAGATATACCATTAATAATCACAATAAGCTCACAACCACCATAACAATCAATCCAGACTACGTCTTTATTAGAGTAGTTTACTGCATTATAATAATCATTATCAGTAATCTTAAGCGACCTTTCGCCAACAGCATTAAGTAAATCAGTAAGGTCGGTTGCAAAACTTTGAGTGTTATAAAAAAAGAAAACTAATAGGAAAATAAATATATTAAAAAACGTTTTGAAAATATTAAAGCATCGGATTTGATTTTGATACATGACTAACTAACTCTCCATTGAAGCTATATAAACCACCTTAAAAGGTGGTCGGGAGAGTTCATTAATCAAACACACTTGATGACCCTTATGATTTTTAGGTTGAAACCCTGAACATATATCATAAGCTCCCCGACCAAGGGTCGAGGAAAAATAGATAAAAGAAGAGTATAATAAATCTTCTCAAATATAAGTGTATTGAGCTAATGAGGCTCTCTTGCACCTTTTATCTGTGTTTTAAAAACACAATAAAGTACTCAGAACATAAATATTATTTATGCTCGTTACTCATTTATAGAATAAAACATATATAATCAAGCAAAATTTTATACTTCGATTTTAAAAAATTTACTTTTTGTCCAGAGAAAACCGGACAATCGAGGTCATTGGTGTTTATTGAGAACAGTAGCTGTGTATTTCCAGACAATTGGGATCATCGCGTTTATCTGGAGTTTATGTATGTATTGCGGCATTACATTTTAAAGTCTTCGCCCAAATAATATTGCCTTGCAATTTTAGAATCTGTAATTTCTTGCGGCGTGCCAGTCTCCACAACTTTGCCATCTGTAAGAATATAGGCTCTATCACAAATGCCCAACGTCTCACGAACATTGTGGTCTGTAATTAAAATCCCAATGCCTTTTTTCTGCAGCCCCTTCACCAAAACTTGCAGATCTCCCACAATAATTGGATCAATCCCCGCAAACGGTTCGTCCAATAACATAAATTTAGGCGAACAGGCCAAAGCCCTAGCAATTTCTACACGCCGCCGCTCACCACCAGAAAGAGAGTAGGCTTTGCTTTTCTCAACTTTTTGTAAAGCCAGCTCAGTAATTAATTCATTCAGCCGATTAACTTGTCTGCGCCTGTCACCTTCATATTCTGGCAAAATTTCTAACACTGCTAAAATATTTTCCTGTACTGTCAACTTCCGAAAAACAGAACTTTCCTGCGGTAAATAAGTTAAGCCCGCCCTAGCTCGCAAATACATCGGCTCGCTCGTAATATCTAAATCGTCAATAATAACTGAGCCAGAATCAGGCTTAACTAACCCCACCGCCATGTAAAACGAAGTCGTTTTCCCAGCGCCATTAGGTCCAAGTAAGCCTACAATTTCACCAGATTTAACCTCAAACGACACCCCATTGACCACGGGTCGCTCATCGTAAATTTTAACTAAGTCTTGGCATTTTAAAATATGCATATCCATAAAAAATTATCTTTTATTTACAAAATCAACTTTTACCCTACCCTCTGCCACACTGCGTTGCTCCTTAATAAAAATAATAATTTTGTCTGCTGTTAATTTATTAGTTTTGTCAATCACTTCTGGTGAGCCAATCATGGTTATCTTGTCTTCCAAAATATCATACTCCGCCCGATTGGCACGAGCTGACATATCTGTACCTTTAGTCATAGTAACATTATTATTGAAAATAATTTTTTCTAGTTTGTTCTCTTTATTATAAGTTCCAGCCATAGTTTCGGACTTTAAAACCATATCTTCACGCGTTACCACGACATTACCTTTATACTCAAAAATTCTTTTATTAGCGTCCAGAGTTACTGTATCAGAAGTAATCTTCACAGGAATATTACTATCTCGATTAAAATTTCCAAAATCTTTACTCAATACATTCTGCTTAGCCACAGACTCCGCCGCACTACTCGCTGCCTCAGCTAAAACCACTCGGCTCTCAACCAGAAGTAAAATAATAAACAGCATTAACCCTAAAACTTTTTTCATTACTTTCATTTTTGACTTTTCCTAAACCACGACCGAACTTCATTTTTGACTACCACTATATCAGTCGCAATTTCAACTTCTAAACCTACACCTTCTATCTCATAACTCGGTCCACGCAACTTAACTTTCGCTGGCGTTATAATCTTACCATCTTTCTCGTTAAAGGTTGCAATATTTGAATCAATCATAATTTCATTATTGAGTTTAACTTTGATATTACCTTCTAAATCAACTCTTTTAACTTGGTTTTTCTCAGCAATAATTCTGGCTGAAAGTGCATCAATTGCTACAACTGTTCCGTCTTCTCGATAAATAACAATCTTAGCATTACGCATCCGAGTAGTCCCGCTTTGCATATCATAGTAGGCATCAGCCGCCTCAATTTCCCAATTTTTTACAGCATTTTTAATATCAGTGCGATGAAAATCCTGTAAATGAATAGCAAAATTATTATCATCTGCTAGACCTCCGCTCTGGATATTCGAAGCGCTGCCATCCTCCAGACTGCCTAAATCAACTAATAAAATATTTTGCTTACCAAGCGACTTATAAATAATAAATCCTATCAGAGACAACAAATATAAAACCCCCAAAATCATTAAAACGATCTGTATTTTTCTAATATTAGTAAAAGTCATTTTTTTCTGGGTAGATTATTTTTTCCCTTCGACAAGTTCTAATTGAGCTTGAGTATAACGCAGTTCGCCTTTGATAAATTTCATTTCTATGCTGACATTACTCACACCAGCCTCTTTTAACTTGGCAAGTTCTTTGTTTAAGGCTTCAATTTTTAATTTAACTAGTTCAGGCGTTAAATCACTAGCAGTTGTAACATTATCTGTTAAAATATTAAGATTACCATTTAAGACGTTAAATAATCCTTCTGAAATTGCAAACTTTTCTGTCCCGGCTTCAGTCTCTAATCTTAAAATACCCTGCCCTAAACCACCAACAAAATCACAATGATTAAACAAAATCTCAACCCAGCCATCATCAGCGGGTATCATGGCGCTTGAGATTTTCGCCTCAAACACTTTCCTCTCTGGAGTTAATATTTCTATGTTAAATAAATTCACAATCTAATTACCTCAAAAATCAACGAACGACTAAGGACAAAAACTCCCCTACTTTTTATTAAACTCCGCAGCTAATTTTTCTGCTTTGGCTATTGCCTCTTCAATTGTACCAACCATATAAAAAGCCTGCTCTGGCAAGTAATCATACTCACCTTCAACCAAACCTTTAAAACCTTTAATGGTATCCTCTAACTTGACATACTTACCTTGTATACCTGTAAAACCTTCAGCAACTTGGAAAGGCTGTGAAAAGAAGCGCTGTATCTTTCTAGCTCGCTCAACTACTAACTTATCGTCAGCTGAAAGCTCGTCCATACCGAGAATAGCAATAATATCCTGCAAATCTTTATATCTTTGCAAAATACCCTGAACTTTTCGAGCCACGCTATAATGTTCTTCACCGATAATTATTGGATCTAAAATAGTGCTGGTTGAATCCAAAGGGTCAACTGCTGGGTAAATTCCCATTTCAGTAATTGTCCGTGAAAGCACAGTTATTGCATCTAAGTGCGCAAAGGTTGTGGCTGGAGCTGGATCTGTTAAATCATCCGCCGGTACATAAATAGCTTGCACTGAAGTAATTGAACCTCTCTTAGTTGAAGTAATACGTTCTTGTAATTCACCAACATCTGTTGCCAAAGTTGGTTGATACCCAACGGCTGACGGCATACGACCTAGTAAAGCCGAAACCTCCGAACCTGCCTGGACAAACCTAAAAATATTATCGATAAATAATAACACATCTTTGCCCTCTTTATCTCGAAAATACTCAGCAGTTGTTAAAGCAGTTAATCCAATTCTAAACCTAGCTCCTGGCGGCTCGTTCATTTGTCCATAAATCAAAGCTGTTTTATCAATTACGCCGCTTTCTTTCATTTCCATCCACAAGTCATTACCTTCACGCGTTCTTTCACCTACACCACCAAAGACAGAATAACCTCCATGCGACTGGGCGACGTTATTAATCAACTCCATAATAGTTACCGTCTTGCCAACACCTGCACCACCAAATAAACCAATCTTTCCCCCCTTCACATATGGCGCCAACAAATCAATCACTTTAATTCCAGTTTCAAAAAGCTCTTTAGTTACCGCTTGCTCTTCAAAGGCCGGCGCTGGACGATGTATAGACCAACGTTCTGTAGATTGTATCGGACCCTGTTCATCAACTGGCTTACCAACAACATTAATAATTCGTCCTAAAGTTCCGGGTCCAACTGGTGTAGTAATTGGCTGACCTGTATTTTTTACAGACATCCCGCGAACTAAACCGTCGGTTGTGTCCATTGCAATACAACGCACTGTTTTATCGCCAACCTGCAAACCAACTTCGACTACTAAATTATCTTCCTGATCATCGATAACTTTGTTGGTAATTAACAAAGCTGTCTTTAAATTTGGTAAATCCTTTTCATCATCAAACACAACATCAACAACTGGTCCCATGACTTGCACAATATGCCCAATTGGCATTGAATTTGTTTCCATATATTCCCTTATTTTTTATTTTACAGCGTTTGCGCCACCCAGCACGTCCAACAACTCAGTTGTAATTGAACTCTGCCTAGCTCGATTATAAAATAGTTTTAAATTTGCTATTAATTCATCTGCGTTATGTGTTGCCGAATCCATGGCTGTCATTCTTGCCGCGTGTTCACTAGTTTTAGCAATAAAAATCGCTTGCTTAATTATTACAGTCATCATAATCGGCATAACTTTTGCCAAAATATCTTGTGGACTTGAACTATATTTAACGCCTCGCGTTGAAACTCCAGTCCCTTTGACTTGCCCTAAGGATTCTTTATTCAATGCCAGATCAACTACTGAAAAAGGTAAAATTTTTTCAATCACAACTTTCTGGCTAACTGTAGAGTTAAACTTAGTATAACAAATATAGAGTTTATCACACTTGCCGCTAATAAAATCTCCGATAACTTCGTAAGTTAATTCCTCGATAGGCCACAATTGTATTTGTTCTGGCAAATCAATATATTCGCGAACAACCTGATAATTTAGACGTCTAGCTATATTAACCGCCTGCCTGCCAAACAACACAAATTCAACTTCTGCTCCAAAGCTAGCAACTTCTTCCTCTAAAGCTTTAAACAAATTTACATTATAACCTCCGCACAAGCCGCGATCAGCCCCAATTACAATGATTCTAACTTTATTAATCTTTTTGCGATGTTCTAAAAGTGGATGAGCAAATATTGCTCCCTGACGTTTAACATCCTCAATCGAGTTGATTATTATCTCACCCAGTTTAAAGGCAAAATTTTGTCCATTATGCATCAAATCTTGAGCTTTCTTAAGTTTCGCCGCAGAGACTAACTTCATGGCCTTAGTAATCTGCTTGGTACTTCCAACTGAAGTAATTCGACGCCGTATTTCCTTTAAAACAGACATAAATTGTTCATTTAAAATATTTAGTAATATCTCTAAAATTTAGAAAACCTTTATTTAAACTCCTCAGCTATCTTATTCATAGCTTTTTTTAATACCTCAACCTCTCCATCTTCAAATGCTCCAGTATTTTTAATTTTATTTAAAACCTGCCCACAGTTTGCGTTAACATACTCATGCAGGCGTTCTTCAAACTTTGCAATCTGTGTTAGCTGTAAAGAGTCTAAATATCCTAGATTTGCAGCTAAAATAGAGATAATCTGTAGTTCGACAGCCAAAGGCTTATACTGTGATTGTTTTAACATTTCAACCAAACGCTCCCCACGATGTAATTGAGCTTTAGTAGAAGCATCCAGATCAGAACCAAATTGAGCAAAAGATTTTTTTTCACGATATTGAGCTAAATCCAAACGTAAGGTCCCAGCTATTTTTTTCATAGCTTTAATTTGCGCTGCACCACCCACACGCGACACTGAAAGTCCCACATTGATTGCAGGTCGCACACCAGAAAAAAACAAATCAGACTCTAAATAAATTTGCCCATCCGTAATAGAAATCACATTCGTTGGAATATAAGCCGAGACATCGCCGGCTTGCGTTTCAATTATTGGCAGCGCAGTGAGCGATCCGCCACCATCTTCATCTCGCAGTTTCGCGGCACGCTCCAATAATCTTGAATGTAAGTAAAAGACGTCACCAGGATACGCTTCGCGCCCAGGTGGTCTACGCAATAAAAGTGAAATCGCACGATAAGCAACCGCATGCTTAGACAAATCATCGTAAACAATTAAAGCATGCTGACCATTATCCCTAAAATATTCGCCAATTGCACAACCCGTATAAGGCACAATATACGATAACGGAGCCGGCTCGGAAGCTGTTGCCGCAACCACAATGGTATGCTCCAGAGCACCATGTTCTTTTAGTTTATCAACCACTTGAGCGACACTTGAACGTTTTTGTCCAATTGCAACATAAATACAAATACAATTTTTATTCTTTTGGTTAATAATAGTGTCCAATGCCAAAGCAGTTTTGCCAGTTTGTCTATCGCCAATAATTAATTCTCTTTGACCACGTCCAATTGGCACCATTGAATCAATAGCTTTTAAACCTGTTTGCAGCGGCTCAGTAACTGATTTTCTTTTCACAATGCCAGGAGCTTTGATTTCAACATGCCTTCTTTCCTGAGTTAGAATTTCACCTAGTCCATCAATAGGTTGTCCTAAGGCATTGACCACGCGACCAATTAAGTTATCACCAACTGGCACATCAACAATCCGATTAGTTCTTTTAACTGTAGCGCCTTCCATGATATCCCCAACTTCACCCATCAACACTGCACCGACATTATCTTCTTCAAGATTTAAAGCAATTCCAAACACACCTTTGCCAAAATCAAGTAGCTCTCCCGCTGCACAATTTGTTAGCCCATAAATCCTAGCAATACCATCACCAACCGAGAGGACTGTCCCAATTTCATCTAGTTTTAAATCACTCTGATAACCACTAATTTGTTCACTTAATATTCGACTAATCTCGCTAGCTTTTATTTCCATAAAGTAATCTCAATCTGTATTAATATTATCCTATACTTTCTCCCAATTTTTCCAACTTACCTCTAATAGACCCATCAAAAACTTTTCCATCATATTTTATTACCATTCCACCGAGAAGTTCATAATCAACAACCCATTCAAAAACTAACCGCCCTAAAATTGAAACTTGCACTCGGCTTTCATATTCCGCCTTTTCCAAAGCTCCCACTTCTCTAGCTGTTTCAATCCTAACTCGTACAATTTCCGCCTGCTTCTCCACTAAGTCAAGTAAAGCTTGGGTGATTTCTGGTAACTCCACAATTCGGTTATTTTCAAAAACCATCTCGATAAACTGTCTGGCTATCCCACTCAAACCCATTAACTCTACAATGCCAGCCAAAGCGTTTTTTCTCTGTTCTTTGGGATACGCTGGATTTAAAATACACAAAGAAAGTTCTGGGGCAGTCTGCCAAAGTTCGACAAATTGAGCTAACTCTTGAGCGATAGCTGTAATATTATTCATTCCCTGATCAACCTTAAACAAGGCCTTTGCATATCGATTTGCTAATTTACTAATACCTTTTGCCATAAAAACAATTATACCATATTGTTCATAGATCTATTTAACAGTACCTCCAACACATTCCCTCTCAACTGTTTGTCCTGCTCTTCAGACATTTGTTTAAATTTTTCGCTTGCCTCAGCTAAGGCAATTTTAAAAACTTCTTGTTCAATTTCTGTCTCTGCCTTGGCTAATTCCTTATCGATTTGAGTTTGTACCTCTGCTAAAATTTTATCTGATTTCTGCAGCGCCTTGGCTAAAATCCGATCCTTTTGAATTTCTCCTTCTTTTTTATATTTTAAAATAATTCCAATTTTTTCGTCTTCTAATCTGTTTTTACGTTTGTTAATAGCTTGAGCTGACTGTTCAGCCTCAGCTAACTGTTCAGCTGAGCGTTGCATAAATTTCTCAATTGCCTTGGATGAATTTTGAATATGGACGCGCAAATATTTTTTATAAACGAAAATCAGCAGAAGAAGATAAACTCCAAAATTTATAGCTGGAATAGTTAGACTTTCAATCCCGACAGCTTGCTCACCATGTTCTGCAAAAGCCGACTTAACATAATTCCCAAAAACAAAAAAAATAACCAAAACTTTCAACATATTTCTATTTAATGAATTATTGTGTGCGAAACATGCTCATTTAATAATCTCAAATACGTCTCGTCAGCTAATTTTTTGGCTTCTAGTAATAATTCCTGCCTAGCTCTTTCTTTCAAGATTAAAATTTGCTTTCTAGCATTTTCTAATTCTTGACTAGCTTCCAGACGCGCTGCTTCAATTATCTTTTCTGCTTCAGCTTTTGCAACAGTAGTAATTTCGTTTCTTCCTTTAATCCCTAGCAATTTGGCAGTCTTAACTTCGTTTTCAATAAATTCCATAATTTTTTGTGTATCCTTTTTTAGCAACAACGCCCTTTTTTCGTCGCCAGTAGTTCTAGCTTCACGTAATTCTAAAAGCTGGAACATTGTTTTAAAAAAGTAACGGCTTAAAATCTGCCAAAGAACAAGAAAAATAATGACTGAGCTAATAAATAGTTGTAAAAGTGGATTTTCAAATATTTCCATAAAAAAATTTAAATTTCGTTAATTTTGACTGTATTTTCTGGATTCTGCATCTCGCAACCGCCAGAAAACACAACTCCATCTTGAATTATAATCTTCGAAGCTGCAATATTGCCTTTAACTACGGCTGGCACACATAATTCTATGCACTCCTCAGCTAAGATATCACCTACAATACTGCCAAAAACTTTAATTTTTCTGGTTACAACATTACCTTCAATTTTTGATTTTACCCCGATAAAGATTTCGCCATCAGAATAAATTTTGCCTTTTATTTCGCCGTCGACTTGCATACCGCTGGCAAGTTCAACTGTGCCAATAATTTTTGAGCCTTCAATAATATTCCCTTTAACGGATGAAACACTTCCATATGGGGTTTGTTTTTCTACAACTGTCATAAAAAATCCAATGGTTAAATGGTTAAGCGCTGGACAAACAAGCATAATTTGTTATTCCAAACAATATTTTTTTTATAATAGTCATTATATTAACAAAATAGCTTGACAAGAAGTTAAAATTTAAATTAAAAAGGACACTTGTCGGGATCTTTTGAGATCATGGTTTTCGTTCAAAAAACAATCTAACAAAAAAAGGTGGTGATTCTTCTAAAACTTTTCGTGTAGGTGTTTGTTTTTTTTAACCATGCTTGCTGGTCAAAAATTGGTACCATTTGATTAGCGGCTGTATTTTTAGCTGTTGTGTTTTTGTGTAGTTAGTTTTTCTTTATATCTATGAAATTAGAAAATTTTTGATAAAGTGGGAAATATTAATTCTTCCCTTATCTTACTCTCAGGAGTAACATTTTCAAAATCATAGACTATATTGAATAGTTGCTAGCTACATAAATACACGATGGCATTTTTTCTTCAAAGGTTTTTTAATCTTGAAAGATTTCCGAATACCAATCTGCTAATTAATATATCGAAAAAATTAAGAATCCGTGATATTGCCGATGAATTATCTTTAGTAGAAGTTATTCGAGTCACTTTTACTTTTTAGGTATGTTTTTTTGGTACCGGGTTATTTTATTTATTATTTTTTTCATAATCTTTATAACTATAATATATTCAATTTATTTATTATTTTAAAACTAGTCTATGTATAAAAGTAACCCTATACCAAAAATACCTATAGAATAAGTATGTATTTATAATAATGAATCTTTTCAAATTATTGAAAATAATATTTATTCCCCTTCCATTAGTGTGACCTAGATTAATGGCAAAATATTAATTTTAAAATTAACAAAGTTAAAATTTATGAAAATACTTAACGATTATGTCTTAATTATCAAAAATAAGATATTTAAACCCATCATGATAGGCGGGATGGGTGTTGATATTTCAACCGAGGAGCTTGCTCTTGGTGCAGCTAAGCTGGGCGGCATTGGTCATATTTCAGACGCAATGTGTCCATATGTTTGCGATAAACGACTTGGTACGCATTTTCAAACTAAAAAACGTCAGCAATTTGTTGAGAAAGTTAGATCTGGCTTAGTGAACTTTGCTAAGTGGGACTATAATGAAACTTATGAGGCTTCAAAACGATATGTTCATAACGTGATGAGCAAAAAAATCGGTAATGGCGATATTTTCATTAACATTATGGAAAAACTCACCATGGGTGATTCCCTGACAACACTAAAAGCCAGAATTTGTGGCGCATTAGATGGTGGTATTGATGGTATTACTCTTTCTGCAGGATTACATAATTCATCGCTAAAATTATTTGAAGATCACCCTCGTTTTAGAGATGTTTTGCTAGGAACAATTGTTTCTTCGGTAAGAGCTTTAAAAATTTTTATACGTTCCGCAAAACGAGTAGATAGGCTCCCAGATTATATAGTCGTTGAAGGTCCGCTTGCCGGTGGACATTTAGGATTCGATTTAGATTGGAAAAATTTTGATTTAAAAACAATTCTTAAAGAAGTTTTGGATTACTTAAAAGAGGAAGGCATAAAAATTCCAGTTATTCCAGGCGGTGGAATTTTCACAGGTAAAGACGCAGTTGATTACATGGAACTTGGAGCAAGTGCGGTGCAGGTTGCAACCAGATTTACAATTGCTAAAGAATGTGGACTTCCAGAAGAAGCAAAACAGGCTTATTTGCAAGCGGAAGAATCTGATATTGAGGTCAACTGTTCTTCGCCAACTGGATATTTAATGAGAATGTTAAAAAATAGTCCGTCGCTAGCATCTAATACCAAACCTAACTGTGAATCTCTTGGATACTTAATGGATGACAAGGGTTATTGCGCATATAAAGAAGCCTACGATAAAGCTCCTGTGAACCAAAAGGGTGAAAAATTTCCAATTAAAGATAAAATGTGTATTTGTACACATTTTATGAAATGCGCTTGTTATACTTGTGGATATTATACCTATAGATTAAAGGAAACTACTATTAAACTCTTAAATGGTAAATATTATATCCCACCGATGGAAGATATTTTTAATGATTATCTTTTTACCGCCGATGGTAGTATTACATTGCCAGTCTTAGACGATAAAAAAGTTTGTGCCGTAGCATATTAGATTTTTTAATTTAAAAAATCTAATCTTCATCTTGACATCTGATTTAAAATCAGTAAAAGGGAGCGATCTATTTTCCCCGATAGCTCAGTCGGTAGAGCAGATGACTGTTAATCATCGGGTCGGCGGTTCAAGTCCGTCTCGGGGAGCCAGAAAAAGAAAACCGTAAAAAAAATAATTCACTTCAACGAGGTGTCGTCTATATAGTTTTAATTTAAACATCAATACTTATTTTGTAAAAAGTTTTATTTTTTATAAAATATAAGTATAAAAATATTCCCATAGTTTCTCCAGAACTGAGTTCCCTAATTTACTAAATTCCCTCATACAAATCTGCATCTTGAGGATTGGGTCTTGTTTTAAATCGGCGGTGTATCCAGAGCCAATGCTCAGGGTTTTCTCTAATAAACTTTTCTAATCCGCGGTGCGTCTGCTCCATAAGTATCGATACTTTTTCGTCAAGTGATAATTGTTGAAACTCAGGACAATCTTTCGGAACTAGAATGTTCATTGCCTTATACATATACCTATCAAAACCAATTCTAACTAAAACAACTAACACAAAAGGCGCACCAGTTCGCAAAACAGCTAAAGCTAAAGACTTAGTTGTTGCTGTCTTAATCCCAAAAAAATCAACAAATACTGCATGCTTCTTAACAATATTTTGGTCAAACAATACTGCTACCATATTGCCAGCATTTAAACTATGTTCAATCTCTCTATATGCACCTTCTCTATCAAACACTGTATGTCCAAACATTTCACGACGTGAGTTCCACCAACGATTAAAGCGTTTAAGTTTAAACCCTCTAGCCAAAATAAAAACTGGTCCAAAAAGAAAACTATAAAATTGTGCTCCTAATTCAAAATCTCCAAAATGTGCCGTTGCAATTAAGACACCTTTACCAACAGCCTTTGCCTCTGCTTGCGCCAAGTTCATAACACGCATAATTTCTTCTCGTTTATCTTTGACTAAAATTTTATCTACCTTTTGCGCAGTCAAGCGGGGATTTTTGGCAAAACTATAAATATTAGTCGCTAGCTCTCTAAAAGAACCATGCATGATTTTTTTACGCTCTGCTAACGTCTTTTCTGGAAAAACTAACTCTAGATTTCGTAGAGCTACTCTTTTAAAGCGTGGCATAGCAATAATAATACTCAAAGTTATAAGATATGAGATAAAAAAAGAAATTCTATTGGGCAGAACTTTTATAATCCAACAAATACTTTTTACCCAAAAAAGAACAAAAATATCTACAATAGAAATAAACATCTATTATTTATTAGGCTTAATTGTTGACTCAGTAATTAAACCAAAGAATGGAGTAGCTCCGTGAGCAACATCCCTAACAAGCTCGGCAGCTTGACGGGTGTCAACTTGAACCCAATCATAACGCTGCGGATCACCTACAGACGATAAAACCACTTTTTTAACTACTAAATATGATTCTGGCGTAGCCTCAGAGCCGCTAATTAGTTGATATACTGGCATAGGATATTTTTTTAAGTTTGCAACTAACTGAGCTTTATTTGACACATCTTCAAGTGATTCTCCAATATGCCACTGATGAGTCCCCTGTCCTTGACAAGCATAAATCACATCACCACTCTCAATACGCAGTTCCAATTCTTCTAAATAATCAAAATACATGACGTCGCAAACTTAAAATTTCTATTTTTCATCATCTGAAAGATTCAATCTTTCCTTCAATTCCTTACCAACTTTAAAAGTTGGTAACTTTTTAGCTCCAACTTCAATCTTTTCTCCAGTTTTCGGATTTCTACCAAAATAGCTTTCATATGTTTTAACGACAAAACTACCAAAGCCTCTGATTTCAATTCTTTTTCCATTAATTAAAGATGATTTCATTCTATCTATAATTAACGAAACTACATCTTCAGCTGGAATAATTCCTATTCCTGATCTTTCTGAAAGTTTTTCAATTAATTCTGATTTGTTCATAACTAATAACCTTTTTATGAATTTATAGATAACAAATAGTATAAATAGTATGGTACCCCTGATAGGAATCGAACCTACGACCCCAAGTTTAGGAAACTTGTGCTCTATCCAACTGAGCTACAGGAGCAAAGTAGTTTTCCTAAAAAAATTATTGGGAAACCAAAATCTTATTTAATAAAATATATTTAACTCTTTATAAATCTTAATATATTTTTGTTTATAGTTAGATTCATAAATAGTTGAAAACTATTCAAAAAATTTTAGACCTCAACAATTTTTGCAGCTTTTAGCAAAAAACAATTGGTAAATCAATAAAATATGAATAAAATTAAATAATTATAATTCTGGATTTCTATTCTAATTTTGGTTTTCTATTTTATGGTTACTTTCAAATATCGATTTATTTTAAAATATCTAATAAATTAAATAAATTATATCTATATAAATTATTAAAAAAATAAGGAATAAAGTAACCCTATACCAAAAAATCGCTAAAAAATCGCCAGAGCAAAGTATTTTTTGAATCAAAATCTTAAATCTACAGATCTGACTAAAAGTCATTTTAGACATAATTTTTTCTATTAATACATTAATTTTGAGTTTAAATTATGAAGAAAGAATTAAATAAAATTTTATTACTAACTATATTTTTAAGTATTCCGGCATTAAGTCTATCTGCAAATACCTCTAGTATTCCAACAGTTTTTCTTTCTGAAAATCAAAATCAACAAACTACTTCTTCTAGTCAATCCTCTTTCCAAGTCGCTTGTTATTATAAAACCTCTGGAGCACAAAAAGGTTATGGAAGTTTCTTTTACGACAATAAGACAGTAGAGATCACAGGTAATATTCCTCAGTGTTTGGCTGATGCTGTCGTGAAAGCCTACCACTACTGTTACAATGATAAAAATATTACCCTAGCTCAAGGCATTAAAGATGTTGCTAAAATCACCGACGATCCAAGTCTAGCTAATATTCTTTCTCAAATGAATGCTAAACTAGAAAATTTAAATAATGAGTCTATTCCACCCTACTACTTAAATGGATTATCCTTCAGCCAAAACATTTCTGAAAAAAATAACCAAAACGCAACTTGTGGCAATACGCCCAATCACTTTTACTGTCAAAATCTAAAAAATACAATTACCCAATCCGCTTGCAACGAAATGGCAAACCTAAAAGGCTTATTGTGCGATAAGATAGAAGGCGATCAAGTCTATATGCATCAACATGGAGTTACTGACGTTGCATTTACCTACCATGGTAGCGGTGATGAATGTATTAACAATGCATTTGAACACTACGCTTTTGGAGAAATCAAAGGCTGGACTTGGACTAGAAATGTTGATGCTAATTGTAAGGTCATCACCGATCTAACTGGCTTAAAACAATGCGGTAACGTCAGCACTTATTGGGCTATCACTCCAATTAGTTTAATTTGGAACGACAAAATTCCAATCCAGCCTGCAGTTACTCAATTCCCATTAGATTCAAAGAAACCCGGTCAGTGGTATATCTGGAAAGCCAGCGAAAATACACCTCTCATAGTTTGGGATAAGAAATACAAAAAAGAAATTATTTCTGTTGAACAATTGTTTGGACAAAAAACATTTGGCAAAACTTGGAAAGATGGTTTTGAGGCCTTAGCTAGTTTAGATAAAAATCAAGATCGCATTGTTAATGGCAATGAATTAAATGAACTTGCGCTCTGGTTTGATAAAAACCAAAACGGTATTTCTGAAAAAGGAGAAATAAAAACTTTAAAAGAAGCTGGTGTTACTGCACTATATTATACTAAGGACGGGGATGATCCTCAGACTGGCGATATTATCGTTAGTAAAGGTTATACAAAAACCGACGGAACAACTGGAGCTGCAATCGATTGGATGGCTAAAACTGGCTATGTAACTAAAGAAGAAGCCATTAAAGCCGCAAACCAAGAAATTGAAAAAGCTGGACAAGCTGCTTTAAAATCTAGCTTTGGTGGAGTTTGGGTTTGGTCAGTTGACAAAGAGTTTATTACTAGTGAATTGACTATGCCTATTGGAACAATGACTTTGGCGGAAAAAGATGGCAAAGTCAAAGGCGTCTTAGCTAGCGAAGTCCCAATTGAACACCCTAGTAATGTTACTAGCATACAGTTTTTTGCTCGACTTGAAGGTGAAAAAACTGTTTCAAATGGAATTAATAGAGTTAAATTTATAGTTATGAACGAAGAGGATTTAACTACTGAAATGACAGCTGAACTATCTGCCGATGGTGATTTGATGTTTGGCGTTAGTCGAACAGAGCTTTATTTGGATAGCAACAAAAAAACAGACAAGCAAACTGCTCACTATACCTGGAAAGCTAAAAGAGCTAAGCTCCCAATATAAATTATCGTAACCCATTAACGAGATGCGCATCCTAACAGCAAAAGAAATACAAGAGCTTGAAAAAAGAACTTTTCTCACCTTAGGATTGCCGTCTCTTTTAATTATGGAAAATGCTGGGCGGGCGGTAGTCGATGTAATTTTGAATCATTTCAAACCAGATCTTCACAAAGAAATTTTAATTCTTTGTGGTAGCGGCAATAACGGTGGTGATGGTTTTGTGGTTGCCCGCACCTTAAAAAACCTAGGTTTTTCTGTTTTTGTCTTTTGTACCAGACGTATTGAACACATTTCGAGTGATGCCAGATTTCAAGCCCAAGCCTTTAAAAATCTTGGCGGTTCGATTTGTGAAATTCCTGCTTGCCCAGATTGGGACAACCAATTTTCAACCAAAATTCTAAACTGCGGCTTAATAGTTGATGCCTTGTTAGGCACTGGATTTAACGGGCAGATTACGATTAGCGATCTCTCTCTAATGATTGATTTAATTAACATTGCCGATTGCCCTATCATCTCCATTGATTTGCCTAGTGGTCTAAACGCTACAACTGGAACAGCCGGAGCTGTAGCTGTTTATGCTACGGTTACTGTAGCCTTTCAATATCCTAAGTTAGGGCTTTTTATTGCTGATGGCATTTCCCACTCTGGAACTATTTATGTTTGTGATATTGGTTTAATTACTCAACCTGCAATCAATAACGAAATTCAAAGAGAATTATTAACTCAAGATTTTATTGTCAAAGAATTGCAAGAGTGGCACAAAAAAAACTTAGCTATCCAAAGTGCTAAATTGTCTACGCTGAATAGTCAAGAACGCTTGCAAAAAATCATTCAAATACATGACCTCCATAAAACAGATCAGATTAGCGTAGAACAATTTACTGATGCAGGTATGGTTGTGCTGCTTGGCGGACATTTAGATAGAATTTCTTCTATTTATGCTACGGCAAAAATTGCACAGCAGTGTGGTTTAAGAAAGGCTAGCTTAGTTTTGCCTTATTCTGTAGCGAAGAAATTTATTCCAGAATCTTTGACACTACAATGTGTTGGTTTAGCTGATGACGGAGAAGGATATCTCGCCAGAGTTGCCGAAAACGAAATTTTAACTTTACTTGAAAAAGCTGATGTGCTTATGCTCGGCGCTGGGTTGAAGGAAAACGCAGCCATGAAGGAATTAATAAAAATCGTTTTTACATCTGCTAATAAATTAAAGTTACCTGTTGTGATTGACAGCGATGTATTATCTTTTATTGCCAAAGATTCAGCGCTGCGACTATTAGTGCCAGAAACAGCTATTTTAACCCCGACGAAATCAGTGATTGCAAAACTATTAGATGTGCAGATTGAAAATGTAAAAATTTCAAAGATTGAATGTGCTGGGATTTTAAGCCGAGTTCTAAATTCAATTGTCATTTTAAAGAATGAAAGAAGTGTAATTGCAGATCCCCAATCCTTTATGGGGCTTAGCTCAATCAATATTGATTTACAGGATTTGCCTGAATTAGATGATGTGTTAAACGGTATGCTAGTTACTTTGTTAGCCCAAGGTATGAATCCAACTTCTTGCGCTTGTATTAGTGTGTTTGTCCAAGGCTTGGTTAGTGAGTTAATGCAGAGCCAACTGGCGCTTGGGCGTAGTGATAATTGGATTAATGTAGCAAAACTCACAGCACAATGTTTTAATGATTTACTGCTAACTCGCAATAATGAGTTAGCCTTGGCAAAATGTATTTAAGATATTACTCTGTTAAAGACTAAGCAGGTTATAAAATCTTTTATGCTGGTTAAATTACGAATATGAAAAATAGCGTCACAATTTGTAATTCTATTGATGAAACACACCTGTTAGCAGAACAAATTATGCGCCAGCTCAAGGGTGGAGAAATTATTGGGTTAACTGGTGAGCTGGGAGCTGGGAAAACAGAGTTTGTCAGAGGTTTAGCCAAAACTATTGGGGCAATGGAAGATGTTTCAAGTCCATCATTTATTCTGCAAAATATTTATCGTAGTTCTTCCCAGAATAAGATTGATACAATTTATCATTGGGATTTATATCGTGTTGCAGCCAGTGTTGATTTAGCTGAAATTCTGGAAGGCAAAAAAAAAACTAATTCTCTAACTCTAATTGAATGGTTTGAAAAATCCCCTTTTTTAAACAAAAGCCTAGATTTAATTATCGAAATAAAAATACTTGAGCCTACTAAAACAGTAGTGCCTAATCCTACTACTGTTTTGTGGCACGATGCCTGTATCCGCCAATTTACAATTCGTCAAGAACATAGAGTGTGTCGGTGTTAAAAGCTGTTAAATGGGATATTTGTTAGATTTATATAAATATATAAACCTCTTGACGATTCATTTCGTCTTACATTGACGAGTTGGAAGAATTGGTAAAAGAAATAATATAAAGTGGCGCGCAAAGCAGAGTGCGCCACTTTTACATTTAAACTACAGATTAGCGCTAATACCTGCTAAGAACTTAAGCTGATCTTGGTCCTTAGTTTTGCCATCAAGTGTGTAGTAAGAAACAGAAGTTTGTAATTTTAAATTGTGTCCCAAAATATATTTATTTAGAACAGCCGAATATTCAAAACTATCACTGCTAGAATTTCTAACAAAATGTTTATCAAGGCTAACACCAGAAAAACGTAAAGCAACTTCGATATCTTTTGGAACTACAAAGTAACCTGCTTGAATATAATAACCGTAGTTATTAGAGTTTTTGCCTAATTCAGGATCTACAATAGTGGTAAATACTTCAGATTGAAGTGATAATCCTTTTGTTCTTAAACCAAAATCTAAACCTATGTTATAGACATCTTCTTCAATTTCAATGTTACCTAAATACATTTGATTATATAAACCACTTAGTCCAGTAGTCCAAGCAACACCTTTGGTGTAACCAAGGTCACCTTCTGCAGTTCTATCAAAACCATTAGCTGCATAATTTATACTAGCTACACCAGCAACATATGTATCTCGATCAGCAGCTTTACTCTTGCTATTAAAACCTCCCAAAGTCGCAGTTAAAACCGAATTATCAACATTCACCTTGTAATATCCTGTTGTTCCAACATCAATTGATGGAATGTATTTATATAATTCGCCAAGCACTTGGTATGCCAAAGGACGAGTGAAAAACTCTAACTTTGTTGTAGCTGCTGGTTGCGAATAGCCAAATTGTAACTTTTGACGACCAAACCTAACTTTAAACTGCTCATCGATATTATACTGAACCCAAGCTTCAACTAAACTAGGGTCTTCATCAGGAAACGATGCAGAAGATGAACGAGCGCTAAATTGGTCTCTTATATCGTTATCGCCAAAAGCTGTAATATTGCTGCCAGCGAATTTATACTGCGTATAGTAGCTAAACTTTTTGTTTGCTACATCACCTTGTAAAGTAATACGCTCACGAAAAGGATCAAATGAATTTTTCTCTGCGCCACCACGATTGATTGAAGTATACGAATATGCGACATTAACTTCTGTGTTAATCTTTAAATTGAAACCAGCTTCTGGAATTTCAATTTTTGTTCCTTTGTCATATGTAATTCTAGCGCCATCAGCAGCACTAGAATTTTGTATAAAAAATCCTGATAATAATAGGACACTTAATATTTTTATTGATCTCATTAGTTTTCTCTTTAAAAAGCAAGTTAATAAATTGTGTTTTAGATAAACAATTATTCACTACACAAACTACACAGCAGCGTAACATGAAACATATAAATAACTTTTGAACAATATAAAAATTTTTAATTTTAATAAAAAAAAACACTAGACAAAAAATGGCGACTGAACAGTCTATTAAAATTTAAGAAAAAACATACCAGCAGTATCAAATAGCTATGCTTTCGCCTATGGCTAAATATTTCACTCTGTCTGTGGTTTCAGGTAATTTTTGTAAGGCGTCTAAAAGGTCAAGTCTAGGTTGATTATAACTTTCCTGCGAAAGCTGAAAAACTCGATCGTGGATTGGTATCATGAGAGGTCGACCCAAAGTTTGCCAAACTAACAAAGCTTCCTCTGGATTTAAGTGGTAATGTTTCATAAACCAACGCGGCTCATATGCCCCAATTGGAAGTAAAGCTGTTTTTAGAGGAGCATATTTTTCAGCAATAGCTTTAAAATACTTACCTGTCCCGTAGCCAGTATCTCCTGCAAAATAAATATTACCAGCAGGACTTTTAATGACAAAACCAGACCACAAGGCTTTGCCTTTATCAAATAACTTCCGAGCTGACCAATGCTTAGCTGGCGTTAAACAAATTTCAAAATTCTGCTTAACCTCAATACAATCATCCCAATCATATGCAGCTACCTGAATATTTTTATTAATACTTTTAATAATAGTATCGTTTCCAAGTGCAGTAATAATTTTTGGATTATCTCTTAACCAAAGTTTTTTAAGTGTTGGTAAATCAAGATGATCATAATGATTATGAGAAATCAGCACTAAATCAATTTTGGGTAGATCTTCAAATTTGATACCGGGTGGATGAAAACGTTTAGGACCAATAAACTGAACTGGACTGGCTCGCTCCGAAAATATTGGATCTGTTAAAATCTTAAAATCTCCTATGCTAATTAAGATTGAAGCATGACCAATTAAAGTAATTTTTATTAAAGCAGAAGGCTTAGCCGTAGAGTCGATTGTTGGATAAGCTTTAGGTATTTCTTGTTGTTCAGAATTCCATGCTCGACGTTTTGTAGAGTATAATTTAATTACATCCGAGAAGTTATGCTCATGTTGGTCTTCACCTGAGTTAAAAAAACGCTTACCATTAAAATGATCTGAAATCGGTCCAGTATAATATGTTGCCTGTAAAAAATAAACTAGAATTGCTGTTGAAAGAATAAATAATAAAGCGGCCATTTTTAAAAGAAAATTTCTTACCACACATTGCATAAAATTTATAACTTATAAAGTTTGGCTTCATGAGTTTTACCTCCTTAGTGGTAAAATTCATGAAGTAGAACTATAAATCCTCTTCACTGACCATCCAATTAGCTAAAGCTCTAGCGATGTCAGTATCGAATTTTTCTGGTTTTATATAAAATGTTGATCTAAAAATTTCTTCTGGCGAGGCAGAATTATTAAGATTTTGCAGAAAAAATCGTATTTTCAACATGCCATATTTTTTAACTAAATATTTCGTCATAAATAAAGACTGGGCATAAAAAATCGTTGCAGCTTGATCGCCAAGATTCATCGGTGTTAATGATAACTCTCTAATTGACAATGGCTTATTGGTTTTTAGCCAGTTTTTAAAATAAAGCGCTAATCCAAATGGCGCGTTGCCTTCTACCATTTGAGCTAAACCTTCATTTAACCATAAGGGACATTTATTAATTGATTGTTCCATAATTAAAGCGTGAGCATATTCATGTCGCAGGATTCTATCTAATTTTTCAGTATCTTCTATTTTAGCTCTTGAACCATCCTCAAAGGGAAGGGTGATTTCGTAATTACGATATGTTCCAGCAGACCAGACGGGAGATTTTAAAACATGCACAAACTTACTTTTAGGCACTAAAAGTAAAGTAATACGCTCTTGAGGCTCATATTTTAAAATTCTTTCAACATCCTTGGTAGCTTTATCAAGACGTCGCAAATAGTCTCTAGCAACAAAGCCAGTGATTTTGTTGCTAGAATCATATTTTATATCGAATTTTCTACCTATAATTACAGAAGGATCCTTTTCCCAAAGTTTTTCTTCAGCAGCTAAAGCTGCGTGAGTTATGCAGAGCCAAATGCTTCCGATAAGTAATAAATTATATAATAGCTTTATAATTATTATATTTATACTCTGTCTGCTCCGCGAGTTTTTATCTAGTTTGGTCGAATACATGCTGAGATGGCTTAGATAGTTCATAATAAAATGCCAGAACAAATAGGCGTAAGGAGGTTTAAACTCCTGACCTTTTACACGTTACACGTCAAGTAAATGCTTTAGTTACATTTTAAAAAAGAAAATACGTAAATGAGTTATCTAGTTACGTGAAGTATTTGGACGTATATATTTCTGTTAAAAAAACGTCAATAATTTTTTTAACAAAAGTTTGCTTGGAATTGAAAATATTTGGAGAAATACCTAAAAGAGATAATAAAGCGTTAGCAGATACACTGAGTAATCATTTGGAAAATATTATAAATTATTTTGATAACAGATTAACAAAAGTTATTTGGGAAGGATTAAATAACCTGGGCAGGCTCGACTGTAATATTGGCTTTCTAGATTATTGAGTGTTAAATCGGCGCTCTGATAATATTCCAAAAGTTTCCTAAAGTTTTCAGTAGCGTTTTCTACTTTTCCTTGTGGATAACGAATGATACCGCCCACTGTCGGAGTTTTACAGCCAGTTGTTTCGGGCAAACTAAATGGTTCACCTATTAGGCGACAATATGCCATATCAGCCATAATTCGCGCCTCCATATACTTTGCGCTATAACTTTTTTCGTCAGAAAACATAAGCTTCGGCTCTTCAATAAACCTTTTCCAAAGCGCATTAAAAATTTCTTTATGCTCATTTAAAATTATCCCACGCCCGCAAAGCAAATCCTTAAAATCCTGCAAGACTATCGGATTTTTCCAGCCACCTCCAAAAATTAAAAAATTATTTGGGAACAATACATGCGCTGGCACAAATCTCAATGTATAAACAAAGATATACACGCTAAAATATTCTACCGTTCGCAGACGATCTTCAAACTTAATTACTGAATCTTTTAATAAATTCGGCATGCAATACCACTGCGGATCAGAGGATTTCGGCGGCATTTGTAATAAAAAATTTGAACCATCTGACCGCACAGCAGATAAATTAAACATTTCACGCAGCAAGTCCTCGTTAACTTTTCCAGCGCGTCCATATTTCCCATCCTCATCAAATGCCTCGCCTTTTTCATAACGCACAAGCATATCAATAAAATGATTAAACGGCCCCACATCCCAACCTAATAGTACCTCCTTGCCATTATCTTGCTCACTCACAATCGTTATATTCCCTGTATTTCCAGCGTTACAAAAAGCCAATGGGTAAAAACCACGAGCCTTCGCATCAATTGCAATATGCAAATTATGAACCGGCGCAAGTGGAGCACCCTCACCACCATTCAGAATGTCGTCAGAACGAAAATCATAAATCACTGTTAGACCAGTTAAATCAGCCAGCATCTGACCACTTCCGATCTGAATTGTCCAAACCTTATCCTTACTCTTAGCGATTGACGGCGGATTATGCCCACAGGTTTGTCCGTGAAAACCAATAGCGTCAATCTTCTGGCGAGTAATACCCTGCTGTTCTGCTACTTGCAGTAAGTTTTCAACGCCTTGAGCTACTGTTTTAAGATAAGCATCGTGAATCTGCTGAAATTCCTGAGTTTGAGAAAAGTCTTTTAATTTTAGTCCGTCTTCAATTTTTGCTCGTACAGTTCGAAGATCAGCGGACAACTTTTGAGGATAAGGTAGAGTATACGCAGTTAAGTCTTTAATTGAACCTTGCGTTGTAAATTCAGTCAACACCAAATCAACAGCATCAAGAGAGTTTCCAGTCATGATACCAATTGTTAAAACAACTGCTTCCATAATCTTGAATTTAATATATGCTAAGCTTTTTATTTAAAAGGCGAGCGGCTATATCACTCCCCATAAAAAATAGCAAATATTTAACTGTAACTATTCAGTAGCAGTAACTCTACAGGTAGGCTGAACGGTTACTTATACTTGACAGGAAAATATTACTAATAGATAGCATACAAAATAAACTCTTAACAGTTAAGACAAATGGCAACTATAGAACAAAAAATTGGGCAAATGATTAATATTGGATTTTATGGTGATACAATACAGTGTCCTGCGGTTAAGAACGTCTTAGAGCAAATCGCAAATAACAAAATTGGCGGCGTAACTTTATTTGCTTCAAATGACAACATTAAAAGTCCACTACAGTTAAAAACCTTAATTCAGAATCTCAAATCGTCATCTAAGAATTACCCTCTTAGTGTTGCAGTTGACCAAGAGGGCGGAATTTTGCAAAGATTAAATTCAAAAAATGGTTTTCCTAATTTTAAAACAGCTAAATATGTTGCTGAAAATATGTCCGCCACAGAGGCTTATCAGATGTATTATGAACTAGCTGGTGTTTTAGCAGAAGTTGGCATTAATTTTAATTTCACTCCAGTTCTGGATATGCGCAGAGATTATAAATCTCCTGCAATAACTCAAAAAAGACGGAGTTTTGGTAAGACGCCAGAAGTCGTTGTAAAATTCGCTCATCAATGTATTAAGGCGCATGATGCACGGCAGATTATTAGTTCGCTCAAGCATTTTCCAGGTCATGGGAGTGCGAGAACTGATTCGCATCGTGGGTTTGTGGATGTTACTAATGATTGGAAAGACGACGAATTAATTCCCTATCGGGAGTTGATTACCCAAGAACTTGCTAGAAGTATTATGATTGCCCATATATTTAATAAAAACCTTGATGCTCAGTTTCCTGCTTCCCTTTCTAAAAAGGTAATTAGTTCGTTGTTACGTGAAAAACTAGGCTTTCAAGGCGTGGTTATTTCGGATGATTTTCATATGGGGGCAATTAGGAATAATTTTTCTTTGGCAGAAACAGTGATTAACGCCATTAATGCTGGAATTGACATCTTGATCTTTTCTAATAATCTTGGAAATCCAGATTTAGAAACTCCGCAAAAAGTTATTAACCTAACAATACAAGCTATTCAAGACGGTCTAATCTCAGAAGAACAAATTGAAGAATCATTTACAAGAATTGTGCGACTAAAATCAAATTTCATGCCCAAATAGCAGAACAACATTCAAAACACACAAGCTAATTTTTTAATAAAATACTCGTCTGGCTTTAAGCCCAAAAGGGTTTTGACAATCTCTGATGTTTTAGGAGTCGACCTACTAGCATCAAAAAGCAATTTAAATTTTAAAACATAATTATTGCCAGCATCTTCCATTTTTAAATAAATTTCAGATACAAATTCGGCTAACACATACTCTTGCACCTTACACTTCTCACTAGTTCTGACAACTTTCAAATTATTTAAAAACTCAAACAAATTCTGGCTTTGCTTTACAACCGGCAAAGCTAACCAATTATTGTAAAAAACAGTAGCTACATTGCGCTCAAGACTTGGCATAAAACTAACTTCAAATAAATTAAACGCTGCACTGGAAACGCTGCACTGGTATGGGGTTACTTTATTTCTTATAGATTTACACATTAATTTTTAAAATTATCTCAAAAAAATTAATAAGTTAAAGGTTAGAGACAATAAATCAAAAGTAACCCCATACCAGAAAAAGACCCCAGAAACCAGAAACCAACCCCATACCAGAAAAACTAGCCAGAAAACCAGAAACCAGAAAAAAAGTAACCCAATACAAAAAAACTATTAAGTCATTAAGTAAAAATTTTTATGGTGATGATTATGATCTGCTTGGGTAGATAAGTGTGGCAAGATTTTAGGTAAGCATAATATGGTTAGCATTATACTATTTACTGATGGGATATAAAAATATAGGGAGGCGTGGTAAATGTTACTTCAAGTTTTTATAGCTGAATTTTTCAAACGACAAAATGTTATTAGAAAAAAGTGTTAATATTATTGGCGCTGGATTAGCTGGGTGTGAAGCAACATGGCAGGTTATTTCAGCTGGGATTCGTGCTAACTTATATGAAATGCGTCCGCTTTGTATTTCTAAGGCGCATAAAACAGATAAATTTGCGGAGCTAGTTTGTTCAAATTCTTTTCGGGGGATAAGTCTTACTAATGCGATTGGATTATTGAAAGAGGAGTTAAAGCTTGCCAACTCGTTAATTATGCAAGCGGCTGAAGTTGCCAAAGTTCCTGCGGGTGGGTGTTTAGCTGTCGATAGAACAATTTTTAGTAATTATATAGACGACAAACTGCGCAATCATCCATTGGTTACGGTTTATAACGAGGAAGTAACAGATTTAAATAATTTTCTTATTGCACAAAACTCCCCAGTTCCTACTATTATTGCTACGGGACCTTTGACTTCGCTGACGTTTTCGCAAAGTCTTGTAAAATTCTTAGGGGATTCTAGTCTTTCTTTTTTCGACGCAATTAGTCCTGTTTTAGTTGATGATAGTTTGGATAAGTCGAAGTTATTTTTGCAATCTCGATATAACAAGGGCGCTGGCGCTGACTATCTGAATATTCCACTTACCAAAAATGAATACTATAAGTTTATTGAGCTTTTAAAAGATGGTGAAAAATTTGGTGGGCATGCTGAAGAGTTCGCGGATGATATTGCTAATCTTTGTCCTTTTGAGGGCTGTATGCCTATTGAAAGTATGTTGGAGCGGGGCGAGCAGACTTTGCTTTTTGGTCCACTAAAGCCGGTGGGATTAATTGATCCGCGCACGAATCAAAAACCGTTTGCTGTTGTGCAGTTACGACAAGATGATTTGGCTGGTAAGTTATGGAATATGGTAGGGTTTCAGACTAAATTAAAGCACTCGGAACAAGTCAGGATTTTTAAAACATTACCAGGCTTAGAAAATGCGGAGTTTGCGCGACTTGGTTCAGTGCATCGCAATACTTTTATTAACTCGCCAAAGTTTTTAAATAACACCAACGAAGTTAAAGAGCGCTCTGGACTTTTCTTTGCTGGACAAATTACAGGGGTGGAGGGCTATTTAGAATCGACTATTTCTGGCTTAGTAGCTGGAATCAATGCTGTGCGTTATGTTTCCCAAAAGCCATTGCTTTCTTTTCCGTCTAATACGGCGACAGGAGCTTTACTAAATTATATCAGTGAGCCTAAAAAAGATTTTCAACCAATGAATATCAATTATGGGTTAATTCCGTTTTATGCCCAGTCTGTTACTCTCACTGAGCCAACTCCAAATGGCAAATTTCGCAAACTTGGAAAAGATGAGCGACGTTTATTAACTGCCCAAAATGCTTTGCGAGAGTTAAAGGAGTTTCTCTCTCTGGTAGAAAAGCAATAAATCAAAAATAACCCCAAACTACTTAAAATTCATACGCTTAACAGCGACACTCGAAACTAAACCAAGCGAAATATAAAAAGAAATAACCGAGGTGCCACCATAACTAACTAAAGGCAAAGTAATCCCCACTACAGGCAAAATTCCTATCACCATTCCGATATTCACAAAAAGCTGCCAAAAAATATAAGCCGCTATCCCAAAACTAAGAAAAGTAGAAAATTTATCTCCCTTACTAGCTATAAAAAAAATTCTTAAAATTAAGAAAAAATACAAACTTAACAAAGTAAAAGCCCCTATAAATCCATTTTCTTCAGCCAACACCGAAAAAATAAAATCTGTATTCTGCTCTGGCAAAAACCTAAGCTGCGTCTGCGTCCCCTTTTTATAACCTTTGCCAAAAGTTCCCCCTGAACCAACCGCAATTTTAGATTGTATCGCATGATAACCCTTGCCCAACGGGTCAAGCTCTGGATTCATAAAAGTTAACACTCTATCTTTTTGATAATCTTTTAACCCCCAATTCCAAACCGGCACTGCAATTACCACCGCAGTAAAAAACATCAATAACAAAACCTTCTTCTTAATTCCACCAAACCACAACATTGAACCAGAAATCATTATTAAAGTTAAAGCCGTCCCTAAATCTGGTTGAGCAAAAATTAATGCCGTCGGAATACCTATAATAATTCCCGGCAAGATTAAATCTACTAAACCATAACCATCCTTGGGAGCAGTATCCCTAGCTAAAAATCGTCCTAACGCTAAAATTAACCCGATCTTCATCACCTCAGAAGGTTGCAACCTAACTATTTTTAAATCTAACCAACGTTGCGCACCTCCACCAACATCACCATAAAAAATAACTCCCACCAACATGGCACAGCCTACCCCATAAATAAAATACGACCAATATTTCCAAACTGAAACCCTAATAAAAGTGCAAACTAAAAATCCCCCTACTCCCAGAGCTACATAAAAAGCTTGCTTTCTTAATGCTGCACTACTGTACGTTTTTGGTTCATATCCCGAACTACTTAACACAAATAAACTTATACAACTAATCGCAATAACTAGTCCCAGTAACACCCAATCTATATTTTTTAATAATTTATAATTCATCATCTAACTCTACAAAACCAATCTCCTCTTCATCCTCTTCAATTTTCCCTGATAATTTCTCTATTGCCAATGGATTGGATAATTCTTTTAACAACCCCTTCTTATAAAAAAACATCTCTAAAACTTGCTTAGCTATAGGACCTGCTCCTGAACCGCCATGTCCACCATGTTCAACCAAGACCGAAACTACAATCTCTGGCTCTTGCACCGGTGCAAAAACTACAATCCACGCATGATCGTCTTCTTCAGGATTTAGCTTTTTATTATCGACCAGCGCTTTATATTGCGCTGTTCCTGTTTTACCCCCAACTTCAATACCAGGCAATCTCACTCGTCGACCTGTCCCTCGATTGCCGTTAACTACAGTGCTGGCATATGCTTTAACTGTTTCAAAAGCATTTGCTGGAATATCATCTAAAGTTCTAATTAATTCTGGTTCAATTATTTGTTCCTCACCAGTCATAGTATTGATAATTTTTTTCACTAAAAATGGTCGATAGAAACGTCCACCATTTACAATCGTAGCTGTCATTTGCGCAATCTGTAATGGAGTTACATTTAAAAATCCCTGACCTACTGCCATCGGTAAAATATCGTATGCTTTCCAATGAGGATCATTAGGAAAATTATTTTTTTTCCATTCACGATTGGCAAATAAACCAGAACTTTCATTTGGTAAATTAATTCCTGTTGGCGATCCTAACCCCAGTGCAGTAGCGTATTTATAAAATCTATCTATCCCAAGATCCAAAGCTAGCTGATAAAAAAATACATTACAAGAAGTCATTAAGGCTTCTTGCAAATTCAAAGATCCATGTCCTTCTTTTTTCATACAAGCATAACGCCGCCCAAGTTGAAAATATCCAGGACAAACATTTCTATTAGTCGCCAATGGTAGGTTCTCTGCTACAGCTGCTAAAGTTTCAACTAATTTAATTGTTGAACCAGACGGATAGGTTCCACTAATAGCGCGATTATTCATTGGTTTATCTGGGTTGTTTCGTAATGCTTGCCAATCCGTCTTAGAAACACTTCTGGAAAACATGTTTAAATCATACGTCGGAGTTGAGACTAATGCCAAAACTTCGCCATTATTAGGATCCAGAGCAACCACTGCTCCAACTTTATTTTGTAAAGCATTTTCCGCAGCCCGCTGTAAATCGACATCTAACGTAAGCTGAATATCCTTACCAGAAATACTGTCCACCTTTCCGACTTCTTTTCTTCTTTTGCCGTGTGCGTCAACTTCAACAAGTTTTTTGCCATCAATGCCACGTAATTCTTTCTCCCAAATAGCCTCAATTCCACTTTTACCAACTAAATCACCTAGCTTATAAGTTTCGTCCCCGACTAGTTGTCGTTCTTTAAGTTTATTAGCTGAAATTTCCGAGACATAACCTAAGAGTTGTGCCGCTAGAGATTTAAAAGGATAAATTCTAGCTGGTGAAATTTCAATTATTATACCTGGTAAACGATATTCATTAGCTTCCAGTTTGGCTATTTGTTCTCGGTCAGCATCTTGAATAATAATCTGCGGTTCAAAGCGTTCTCGTTTATTGGTTCTGCTTTTAACCACATTAAACAATTCTTCTTTTGAAAGCCCAGTAATCCCGGCAACAGATTCAAGTAAGGTATCCAGATTATTAATATCTTCTAAAACCAGAACCACGTCAAAAGATGGTCTATTATAAACTACGAGCCGTCCTTCTCGATCTATTATTTCACCACGTGGGGCTAAGATTTTTACTGTGCGTAGTCGATTGTTCTCGGATAAATCTTTAAAATATTCGCCTTTGATTACTTGTAAATAATACAAACGAATTACCAAAATAGCTAAAAACGCAAAAACCACAGCGCCAGAAACAATCAACTTGCTTTCCATTGCCGTATCTATAATCAAAGCTTTTTTCATAATTCGCAATTCTTTTAATCGTCAGTATCTATTGTTTTATTAATCTTTACGCCTCTTGTCCTGTGGCGTTTTCTTTCCAAAAAAAGAAATTGCCCGAACCACAAATGGCGTTAAAACGGAAGTTGTTAAGGTCTCGGTTAAATTAGCAATTCCAATATTAGGTTGTATCCAAGAGATTATTAATGAAAAATAAACTAATTGCTTAGTCAAAGACACAATAAAACCTAAAATAAGCAAACCCATAAAACTTTCTACAAAAAGCTTTTGTCCAACATAATTAACAACTAAAAAAGAAATTACCGCACTCGCAGCATTGGGTCCAACATATAAAACAGAAGCAAAGTCGAAGATTAACCCAAAGAAAAAGCATAACAATAAGCCATAAATGTCTCGATATTTTAAGGACAAAAAAATAACTAACATGACGAGAAAATCCGGCTTAATTAGGGCTAAGGTCGGAAAAGATGCAAAACTGCTTTGGATAAAAACCCCTAACAGGCAATAAACAAATAAAATGAAAATTTTTTTAAACATAACGAGAGTTTCAAAAATTTTAAAGGTAATATTATAAAAGCTGTGATTATTCTGATACCAACACCAACACTTCTTCTAATTTAAATAAATCCATACTTGGTTTAACTTCTATTTTTTTTACAAGTCCAACTGTATCCTCAGCTTTAGTTACTGTCCCAATTAATTTGCCTTTAGGATATATACCATCTAGTCCAGAACTAATAACTTTATCCCCAACCACTACTCCAGAGCCTTTTAAAACATAGTTCATTTCCAACATTGCCGTGCCCGTGCCTTTTATAATACCCGGCGTGCGGCTGGATTGAATCAAAGCATCAATGCCGCTAATATTATCTGTTAACAACAAAACTGTTGAAGTCTTTTTGGAGACTGCTATGATCTGACCTACTACTGCTTTACCATCGACAACTGGAGAGCCGACTTTCATACCGTCTTGTTTGCCGCGATTGATAGTTAGACTTCTAACCCAGTTTGAACTATTCCGCCCAATAACTGTCGCTCCAATTAATTTATAGGGATAGGATTGACCAAAATTAAGCAATTTTCTAAGCCGCTGGTTTTCATATTCTACTTCGATTAAGCTGGCAATTTTATCTTCCAGAGCTTTATTTTCGGTAAACAACAAGTTTCTTGATTTTTCAATATCCCAAAGATTAACGTAACGATTCCAAGCCGCGGCAATAGATTGAAAAAGTTCATGGCGTCCTTTTTCAGCGGGAGCAATCACACGCCCTACAAGATTAATCCCCAATGAGGGCAGGTAACTGCCTTTTTCAAAACTTTTTGCAGTGAGACAAAATGATATTATGAGAAGAAAAATTGCCGTCCCTGACAAGACGTTTTCTTTTATGAAGTTCAAGATCCACATGACAGCAAGTAATATTTAGATTTAAGGATAATAAAATGGCTAGAGTCAAAATCGCTAACTATTTTATCAACAAAATAAAGGCGGGCGGCTAAATACTTTTAAGTGTATCTAGTTGTCAATATTAAATTTTTGTTCCAATAATTAGTGTTCAGTGGTTAGTGTAGAGTGGTTAGTGATTAGTGGCTGGTGGTTAGTGCTCACTGGTTTGCTCGCTGGTATGGGGTTGTTCAGTGGATAGTGGTTAGTGGATAGTGCTCGCTCGCTGGTATGGGGTTACTTTTTCACTATTCACCAGACAGCGAACACTAGCCACTAATCACTATCCACTGAACACCAGATTGGCTGGCGCTGCTGGCTGGTATGGGGTTACTTTTAAGCATAAGTTTAGATGGAAACTTTTTTAAATATTTGACGATCAATTTAAAGTTTTGAGCTTTGTTCAAGATCCGAAAAAAACATAATAATTACAACCAAAATTACAAAATCTAAAGTAACCCCATACCAGTGTGATTGTGAACCAGTGTGATTGTGATTGTGAATTGTGATTGATTGTGATTAGTGGTTAGTGCTGGCTCGCTGAAAATTTCCATCTAAATTTATGCTTAAAAGTTGCTTACCTAAAAGTAACCCCATACCAGCCAGCCAGCAGAGCCAGCGAGCACTAATCACTAGCCACTAATTGGTGCTCGCTGGTATGGGGTTACTTTTAAGCACTTTTAAGCATAAGTTTCTAACCACTAACCAAAGACACCAGCACTTCCCTATTATGTGGAGTTTTACGATGTTCCCAAAGATAAACTCCCTGCCAAGTTCCAAGAGCAAGTTGTCCATCCAAAATCGGAATTGATAAACTAGTGTTAGTTAATACTGATTTGATATGTGATGGCATATCATCTGGACCTTCCAGTACATGCGAAAACTTAGTTGGAACTAAAGAAAACAAATCATTTATCCATCTCTGAATATCTGCTTTGACTGCGGGATCAGCATTCTCCTGAATTATCAAACTAGCACTAGTATGTGGAACAAAAATCGTGCAAAGTCCCTCTTCAATCCCGCTTTCTCGAATCACCTCTTCGACTTTCCTGGTAATTTCTACAAATTCTTGTTGTGTCGTTTTTATTGTAATTGTCTTAATCATAATTCAATTCACCATTACTGCGTAACAATCCAAATTTCTAAAAACTTATTTTTTAGCTTGGCAATGTTGTTCTACTATTCATTATAATTCCTCACCTCCGCTAGCCTCATCACCAAATCATCTGGATTAATTTTTTTAATCTTTAAACTTACTCTATCGCCTGGTTTATTTAAAATAACTCCCCGCACTCTCTTGGATTCTAACGGTTCAAAACTCCAAATTAAAGATAAACTATCTAACTCAACTAACGGATTTTTTACTCCCACATTTCTCAACACAGTCCCCTCTAACTCCGTCCAGCCTTCCTGGATAATATATCTGAGCAACCAATAACGATTACGTTCTTTCTGCAAAGTCCTAGCCTCTTGTAAGCTTTCATCTGTTTTATTAGCAAGTTTTTGCAAAGTCTCCACTGAAAAGAATCCCCGCTTTTCTCTCAAAAAACTAATTATCTGTTTTTGATTAATTAAATCCACAGCACGTCTAATCGGCGAAGTAATTTGCGTATAAACATCCACGCCTAAAGAATAATGTTTTAAAGGCTCGGTCCCTGTAATTGACTTTTTCATTACTATACATTGTAAAAAATTACGAGCGACTCCCTCCGGTACATCTAACGCTAAACTTTTCGGGTCAGTATCCGGCTCTGCCTGACTGCGATAAATGATCGCTAAATTATTATCCTTGGCAAACGAAGCCGCCGTATAATTTGCCAGCACCATTAACTCGCTCACTAACTTGCGGGCTGGCGTATTATCGTTGTTTTGCTCAAGTCCTATTTTCCCATCTGCTAATAACACTGGTAACATTTCATTTCTCTGAAAAACAACTGCTCCAGTATTAAGTCTGGCTTGTTCTAACTTTAAAGTGAAGTCGTATAATTTGTGTAATAAATTATCTAATTCGCAAGCTGGCGGCTTACTTAAAGCCTCATCTACTGTCTCATAATCTAGTCTTTGCTTAACCATGATTTTTGACCTCAAAATCTCACGGCGCACTATCTTATCCTCGTTATCTAAATACAGGAAAAAAGTCATTGCAAAACGAACTTGATTATTTACCAAACTACAAGCTTTCTCAGAAAGCTGTTGTGGAAGCATATGGACTTTTTGTTCTGGAAAATATAAAGAACTCGCCCTGAATAATGACTCTTCAAATAAATCTGTGTTAGGTTTAACTAAGTCTGCTACATCAGTTATGTGAATCCCGATACGCCACCCTTGAGTTAATTTTTCCAAAGACAATGCATCATCAATATCTTTTGTTTCTATGCCATCAATACTAAAAATATTAAGTTCTGTTAAATCCTCAAATTCCTCCTGAACAAAATGCTCGGCGTAAGTTTTGACTAGCTGTGCCGCAGAATCTTCAAGCTCTAAATCAAACTTTGTATAGCGCCCAACTTTGTAAAGCGCTAGATTTTCATCTCGGCTAAAATGACCTATCTTGACTAACAAATTAAAAGCGCGCTCTTCGCCTCGCCCAGTTAAAACGATTTTAGCTCGTTGCACAATTTCATCTAAGACAGAGAGGGCAGTTTTATAATCAAATGCTTTACTACCTGAAGCAGCATATTGTTCTAATATGCCTATTTCATCTGGTAATTTTATATTTTTCTTGCCGTTTAAAATAGACACAATTGCTACAACTAGCCTTTCTTGGGCTTGCTTTCTTAAAAGCTCGTTAGCTTGCTTCTTTTTTAGCTCTTCAATAATCGAACTGCTACGCGGCTCAAACCAAACACCAGTTTTATCGCGTTTAAAAAAAATTTTATCTTCTAAAAGGACGCGATGGACAGCTAGTTTTTTAACTAGATCTAACTCTGAAAAAAACAATTCGGCAATTTCTTGTTCCGCAACAGTTTTTCCAGCTTCAGCAAACATTTCCCAAGCTGACTCAAGTTGAATTTCAAGAAAGGCGGCTTGTGCTGACTGAGTCAGTTCTTTAAGCCAAGTTAGGCGTTCAGCAGCTGTATTTAACTCTTTAGCTTTGCCCAGTCTAAATAGCCTATTACTAGGTAAAAAAAGATTATTTCCTGTCTCATTAAAAATTTCAAACTTGTCTTTATTTAGCCCGATAATAATTCCCAACAACGATTTACTATTTTGTTGATACTCAACTACTGTTCCAGTGGTTAGATTTTCTGTTTTACTTGGCTTTAAATCCATATTATTCTGTATTATTCTGTCATTTAAAATTTTTTCAGAAGATTAATCTCAAGTTTAAAGAATAATTCTATAAGCTGATTTTATTGAATAAAAGAATTTTATAAAAACAAATCATTCAATTTTTTTAATGTATCCTCTTTGGTTTGTTCTGTTGAGTTTCCTTCTATTTCTCGTCCCAAGCTAAAATAATCACAAAAATTTGCTCGTCCTTTTTCAACTACGCGTTCTGCTTGTGGTTCGCCACACTCGTTATAGCTTTGGGAATTATAAAACTTACAGTTGCAACAACATCGCACATCTGAGTGACATATTGCACACTCTGCAGAACGTCCAATAATTTCGCCAACTTTAAAACCAAGTTCGCTTGAACATCTATAGCATTTCATAAATTCTACTATCTAAATTATGTTTTATCAGTTAAAAATCCGCCCGAAACTATACTATTTCGCACAAAGTTTCAAATACTAATAAAATTAACATATCTTATATTTACTCTGGTATGGAATTACATATAAGTAATCTATATAAATACTAAATTTTAATATGTATTCATTATTCAGAATAAGAGCCTTTGACACCCTGGGATTGGAGAGACAAGTTTTAAATTTACCAGACTACTACTTCTGTTCCAGAATCTTAGAGGGAGGCTATAAATTAAAATTAACAGCATATGAAACTATTATTTAAGACGCCTCACAGTAGAACAAAAATCGTCGCTTTTATATTTTTTATTCTGCCTCTACTTGTTACCTGCTCACATAACAAAACCCCAATACCAATTGGTCAAATCCCTGAGGTTGTTTCAGTCAATCCAGCTGATGAACGATATGGTCATGAAACAATGACTAATTTATCTAAAGAGTATGAACTAGACTATACAGATCCAAACTATCAAAGATTAGTAAATATTGTAGAAAGGCTTTCGGAAGCTATTAATGCTAAACAAGACCCGTGGCATGTCTTTTTGTTTAAAGCCCCAAATATTAAAAATGCTGGTGCGACTAAAGGTAATCACATTTTTGTTTGGTCTGGTATTTTACAAACTGTGCAAAAAGATTCCGAACTTGCCGCCATTCTAGCCCACGAAATGGCGCATATTATAGCTCAACATGTTTCTAACTCAACTTTGGAAACTACACAGGTATTAGTCAATGTCGCTTCAATCTTAGTGGGAGCCGGAGTCTCAATTGCGATTAAAGATCCAACCCTCGCCAATAATGCCAGCGATCTCTCGCAAGTTCTAACAAATGTAGTCGGCAATGAACTTTTTACCAACGAATACTCACGAGAAAACGAAATAGAAGCCGACCATATTGGTTTAATGATTATGGCAAAAGCTAAATATCATCCTCAAGATGCTATCAATTATTGGAAACGCATTGAACAAGATCCTAAGATGGCAGCAACTATGAAATATTTTTCAACTCACCCAACAACCAGAGATAGAATTATCAACTTAGAAAAGGCTTTGCCACTAGCGCTAATGTATTATCAAGGTAAGAAGTAAGCTCATAACACCTCAGGGCGTTCTACTTCCTAACAATCTTTCACACCATAATATATTTCTACAACTCCAAGATAAACATTACAACTCCGATAACAATTATCATTCCAGCCGCAGCGCATCTTAGAAAAATACTAAATTTAGACGGCACCTGATGAGCTGCTGGATACTCACAGAGCAACTTTTTTGAGGCGAAAATACTGATTATACCCAGAACACACAAAGCTAAAGCCATACCCGCCGACATACAAAATACCAAAATAATACCAGTACCGAGCATTTGCTCAGACATAGTATAAAACAAAAAGGCCAAGATACTTGGACAAGGCACTAAACCCACCCCAAAACCTAGAAGCCATCCCATTTTTTTCTCGCCGCTCAAAGTCACAAGTCCATGACAACAACACGCGCACGAACATTTATGCAAATGCCGAAACAACATAAATAATCCTAGCATGGCAATAACTGCATAACTGACAAGCTTCATATATCTTAAGCTACTATCGCCAACAAACATTACCTGCGCCAGCTTTTGCGCCACTAAAACAATAACAATAGACGAAAGCGCATGAATTAACGCTATCTGGACACCAGCTATTATACCGCGCAAATATCTGGCGTTATGTGAGCTAAAATACGAAATTACAACAAACTTTCCATGCCCCGGACCAAACGCATGCAAAACGCCATACAAAAAAGCCAGCGGTATAATCGTCCACAAAACCGCTACATCTCCACTTTCAAATAAATCAAGCCCCTTAAATAGTTTTTCATAAACATCATCGCCTACCCCAGCATGCGCATAAACTGAAGTCGTCCAACAAAAAATACCAGCTAAAAATAAAATCCATTTAAACATATTAACCCAACCCTGCCTAATCACTATTATTTTAATTTAGCGGCTGTAACATTTTGTTCTGGACAAGTAAAGCGCAATCTCCTCTTATTGCAAATGATTTGCAATAATGCTATAGCAGCGCCCCTTAAGATAATGAAATTTGGAGTAACTCATGGCATTGATACGCAATACAGTTCAGAAAAAAATGATATTAGACGTATTTCGTAGCACAACTAGCCTGCTTTCAGCAGAAGGTATTTACGAAAAACTTGGCGGCTCAATCGCAAAATCCACTATCTATCGTAATATACCTACGCTCGTCGAAAACGGCTTGCTGGAGCTACATTACTTGGACGGCTGCTCAATGTATAAAATCGGCACAAAAAAACACTCGCACTATCTGATATGCGACGTCTGCCATTCCATGACACCAATCTCAGGTTGCAACATTCGCTTCATTGAAAAAAAAGCCAAACGCGAAACTGGCTTTATAATCAAAAAACATCATTTACAAATAAACGGTACTTGCCGTAAATGCGCTAAAGGAAAAAAATGAGAATAGGATTTTTAGGCAAAGGCGGTAGCGGCAAAACTACTATTGCCGCCGGCTATATAAATTATTTAACTGGATTGAACAAACATGTTTTAGCTTTTGATGCCGACGTCAACGTCCACCTCGGCGCTACGCTTGGCATGCAAGTTAAAGATATAGCTAGTTGGTTTCCTAAAATTGTTCGAGAACTTGACCCCAACCGTCCAGGTGCCAACATGTTTATCGGCACTACTCCGCCAACACTTGCCACGCATTTTATTACCCCAACAGCCAATGACGAATTTATAAAAAAATACGCTACCCAAAAAGAAAACATCAGCCTAATCACAATCGGCACCTACGATGGACAACGCGCTGGTAGCGCCTGCTATCACAGCATGCTCGGCGTAGCAGAGTTCATTGGTTCGCGTCTACTGGATAGCCAAAACAGCCGTGTAGTTCTAGATATGACCGCAGGAATTGACAGCATCGGAACTGGTATGCACTTTATTGCAGATCTGAATATCTTTGTAGTCGAAGCCACAAAAAAAAGCATAGATGTCTATTTGGACTTTAAAGAAAAAACAAAAAATCTTAATCTCAAAACGCTAGTAGTTATCAACCAAAGCGAGGGCATCCATGACGAAACTTTCGTCCAAAAATATATTACCGCTAATGAAATAATAGCCGTCTTTGGCAAGTCCCAAAATATCAAAGCCTTTGAGCAAGGCGAGAATGCAGCGTTCGCTCGCTTTGTAGCTGAACACGCAAACTCGTTTGCTTATATCGAAACTGAACTTTCCAAGCTCAATAAGGACTGGGACGAATATTACAAAAAACTCTTAAAAACATATCAGAACAACTGCCACGAATGGTATAATGGGTTTTATGGTTGCGATCTAACTGAACTTGTCGATAAAGATTTCTCGTATACAAAGGTTTTAGCTAACCATGCTTAGATTCGCTCCATGTATCTCCGAGACTGTCGCGCAATTTCTAGATAATCAAACTTTGCCGTTTGAGCTTATCCGAGCGTTTGGCTCTCCGCTAAATATAGTTTACCCCAGAGAAACACAGACCAATATTGCACAGTTTAAGGCTATCTATGCCAAATATAATTTATCTGGCGCAATATTCTGGGCGCACAAAACTAATCAAGCGCACTCCTTTGCAATTGAAATTGCTGCGAATGGAATAGGTATAGATGTAGCTTCAAAAAACGAACTAATCGACGCCCTGGCTGCTGGGTTTTGTGGAGAACGCATAGAAGCCACTGGACCGAAAAATGAAGATTTTGTCCGTCTTGGTTTACAACATGGAATTTTATTTAATGTTGATAATCTCGACGAACTAAAACTTATAGCTGCACTAGTTCGTAAAACTACTGCTCCCGCAAGGATACTGCTTAGGCTATCTGGTTTTGCTGGAATTGGCAGAAAAAGCCGTTTTGGTATCAGTGTGTGGCAATTTGACCAGGCGCTAGATTACCTTAAGCAGCACGGCGCAGCCTTTGATTTTCTAGGACTTGCCCTGCACTTAGACACAATAGAAATAAGAGAAAAAGCAACTGCCATCTCTGAAATATTAAAATTATTTTTTAAAGCCAATGCTGCTGGAGCAACTCTGAAAATCTTAAATATCGGCGGCGGCTTTCGGGTTAATTATCTTGCTTCAAAATCTGAATGGAATAATAGCGTGTCAAAGTTAAAACAAAGTATTGCAGGAGAAATTCCAGCTTTGACTTGGAATAACTATTCCTACGGCGCACACCTAGAAAATAAGAGATTTCGCAACAGCCCCAACATTTATGATTTTTATAACGAAACTACAGGCGCCGATTATTTTGACGCACTACTGACAACAACGCTTGAGGATTTTGAAGGACGTAAAATTGGCGAATTTTTATCCGAAAATATGATTAATCTCTATATTGAACCTGGCAGTTCACTACTTGCCAGAGCTGGGGTAACTCTAGCACGAGTTGAATTTGTCAAGCAAAGCGCTGACCAGGAAATGCTTGTCGGATTGGATATAAAAAAAAGTGATTTGTTTATGGGGCATGAGCTTTTTGTCGATCCAATAATTTTATCACGCCAACCTAATACCAAGCCCAGCGAATTTTATATGCTCGGCAACCTCTGTCTGGAAAACGACATGTTAAGCCTACGCAAGGTGTTTGCGGAAACTACGCCACAAAAGGGCGATATCTTCGTTTTTGCAAACACAGCGGGATATTTTATGGATTTTAACGCAAGCAACTCGATAATGCATGAACCAGCGCAAAAAATCGCCGTGTATCAAAATTCGCTTGGAACCTTGGAATGGTGTCTTGATAAGAAATATTAGTAAGTATCTACCGCTCCGCATTTTTTCTTTGCAAATCAAAAAAAAAATGCGGAGCGGTAGATTAATTTAGGAACAAAAAATTAAGAATAACTATGATTTACACCAGTATCCTGGATTACATTGGTCAAACGCCGTTACTAAAAATAGCTCCTGAAATTCACGGATTGAATAATGTCGAGCTTTACGCCAAGTGTGAATTATTCAATCCGTTCGGTTCAGTAAAGGACAGAACTGCGCTAGCTCTGGTTAAAAAACATCTCACAGAATTAAAATCATCAGGACAAACATTTCTTGAAAGTTCAAGCGGTAACACAGCCAAAGCTTTACAGGTAATATTATCAATGTCTGGCATAGAGTTCAAATCTGTTACCAACAGAATCAAAACTCCAGAGGTGCGCGAAATACTTTCAGCACTTGGGGCTAAGCTGCAAGAACTGCCCGGACTTTCCGAATGCCCTGATCCAACAGATCCATATAACCCTATCTCTTACATTGCGAACATGATTTCCCGTAACCCGAAAAAATACTTTCAAAACTCGCAATATTACAGCCTTGATAATCCAGCAATTCACCACACCACAGGAACTGAGATCTTCGCCGACCTCGGCGCACTGGATTATTTTTTTGGTGTTCTTGGCACAACAGGTTCAACACGTGGTGTAACTGAATTTATTAAAAACAAAAACCCAGCACTTCAAACCATCGGCATTATAGCAGAAAAAGGCGACTATTTACCCGGCATACGTAACCAGGACGAAATACACGAAGTCGGTATTTTTGAGCGCTCGCTTTATACCGACATTGTCCAAATCAGCGTGGACGCCGCAATAGACAGCATGCTGATTTTGAATCGTAAGTGTGGGCTGTTATGCGGTCCAACCAGTGGCGGAGCATTTGCAGGAACTATTGCTTATCTCAAATCCAATCCGCCGCCCAAGTTGTCCAAAGTTGTCTTTATAGCTTGCGATAGATTGGAATGGTATATGTCGTATCTTAAAAAATACAGACCTAGTTTGTTTGGGGGGGAGAACAAAGAAAATGTTCACAACCTAACAGAGCAAGAAATTCAAGCAGCGGCAGTTGTTTCGGCGGAGGATGCACCAAAATGGATAGCCGAAAACAAACCGCTAATCATTGACTTACGCGGGAATACGGCTTTTAAAACAGCTCATCTTCCTGGCTCCATCAACATAACCGACAATATTTTTGAAGACCTGACGCAGTATGCTCCGCCATTTTCAAAAGGTAATAAAGTGTTACTTGTCTGTCCGGTCGGGGATAGGTCACGAGCCTTTGTAGCGCTCCTTTTGCGTAAGGGGTTTGACAGCGCGTATTCGCTTGACGGCGGCATAGTTAAATATAGAGACTTGGGATGGGCGCTAGAACGGAGTTAAAGATGAATATAGATAAAATTCGTTCAGATTTTCCATTCTTCAAAGATTCAAACTTGATCTACTTTGACAATGCGACTACCACGCAAAAGCCCGAGATAGTTTTGGCAGCAACAGACGACTTATTAAGAAATGGGCTAACAAATGCATGGCGGGGCAGTCATATGCTGGCAAATAAAGCCGCTATGATTCTTGAAAATGTCCGAACAGCGACAGCAAAATTTATCGGAGGTGCAGCGGACGAAATTGCATTTACTCCTGGATCGACCTATTCTATGAATACGCTAGCATATGCGTGGGGACTATATAATTTAGAAGACGGAGATGAAATTTTGCTCTGCTATGAAGACCATAAATCTACAATTTTGCCATGGCTGGAGCTTGTCAAAACACTTGCCAAATTCGGAAAAAATATCAAGGTAATTTCTATCCCAATTCATCCACACGGCGATTATGATGATGCAGAACTTGCAGCACGCCTGACACCTAAAACACGAGTTATAATTCTGACGCACATTCATAGCTATTTTGGAACAGAGATGAATATTGCGCTAAATATAGCCGAGATTCGGCGATATAATAAGAAAATCAAAATATTTATAGATGGCACAGGTGCGGCTGGACATATCCCGGTTGATGTAGGCAGTCTGGGTTGTGACGCTTATCTGTTTACTGGACATAAAATGTGTGCACTTCCGGGAGTTGGAATTCTTTGGATAAGCAAAGATGTTCAGCATGAACTACAATTTTTTATTTTTGGAGCTAACCCAGATTCACAGGGCTTGCGGATGTTGGAGAGTGGAACCTATAACATGCCAGCAATTGTCAGTCTGGGTGCAGCCATAAAATATATCGAAAAAATCGGGTTGAATAAGATAGAGCAGTATATATCCGATCTGACACGCAAGCTTGCTAACGGGTTAAACGCAATTCCAGGACTAATAATCGAAAGAGGGGCGTCGTTGTGTAAATGCCAATCCTACGGAATTTGCACTTTTGGAATTGAGGGGATGACTGGCGCTGACATATCCTACGTGCTAAACGAACATAAAATTTATGTCCGTGCGGATAATTTTTGCTTTGAAAATTCAGCCAAACTAACTTCCAGTGTCCGCGCCAGCTTGTATTTTTATAATACAGAAAACGAAGTTGAAAACTTTATCCGCAGAGTTCAGGAAATGTGCTAAGGATTTTCAGTTAATCGTGCTGGCTGGCAAAAATACAGAGATGCTAAAAAGATTAGAGGCACTCGCTCAAAAATATCCAGCGCGTCTTTGTCCGCAAGGCTTTACAAACGAAGTTGAAAAATTCACGGTAGTTTCGAATTTAATTATTACTAAGGTGTTTGGAAATTGCGCTGCGCTTTGCCAGCATATCTGTAAAATAAACTTCTGACATAAACTAAAATATCTTTTATTGCATATATTACGACTTATTTTATATTTTATGTCTTTTAGAGATATATCTAAAAGTAACTCCATACCCAAAAAACTTACCTAATTGTTTAAAAATATTATCCTTTAAAAAGGATCTTGTAACCAAAGTTAATTTATATTATTTACCCCAGCTCTGTTTTTGAGGTCAAAAAAACTCTACTTATTTTTCTATACTCAATAGAAACTATTTTATGGAATTAACAAAAATATTTAAAGCTGGACTCTGGAGTAAAGAGATAAATGTTACCGACTTTGTCAAAAGCAATCTTACGCCATATACAGGAGACGCTTCTTTTCTTGTCAGAGCAACTGCAAAAACAAAGCGCTTGTGGGATTTATGCCTGCAAGCAATCGCCGAAGAACACGCCCGTAACGGTGTGCGCTCATTGGATAATAAAACTATCTCAACCATCACCTCCCATAAGGCCGGATATATAAATAGAGAAGATGAACTAATTGTCGGTTTACAGACAGATGAACTACTCAAACGTGCTATAAAACCGTTCGGCGGAATTAATGTTGTCGTGAAAGCCTGTAGTGAAAACGGCGTGGAAATAGATGAAAAAGTCAAAGATTTTTTTACACATTATCGCAAGACACATAATGACGGGGTTTTTGACGCCTATACTGATGAAATCCGCTCTTTCCGTTCTCTGGGCTTCATTACTGGCTTGCCCGATAATTATGCCCGTGGACGAATCATCGGCGATTACCGTCGTCTGGCGCTTTACGGTATTGACCGCCTGATAACAGCTAAACAGGAGGATTTAAAAAAACTAACAGGTCCAATGACAGACGCCCGTATCAGACTTCGCGAAGAAGTTGCAGAACAGATAAAAGCATTGAGAGATATTAAAATTATGGGCGAATATTACGAGCTAGATTTGAGCCGCCCTGCTTATACGGCTCAGGAAGCTGTCCAGTGGGTTTATATGGCTTATCTGGCTGCTGTTAAGGAACAAGATGGCGCAGCTATGTCGCTGGGAAACGTCTCCTCATTTCTAGATATTTATATTGAGAATGATTTAGCGGAAGGTAAAATTGATGAAACCTTTGCTCAGGAACTAATAGACCAGTTTGTTATGAAACTTCGTTTGGTGCGCCACTTGCGTATGCAATCTTATAACGACATCTTCGCTGGAGACCCAACGTGGGTAACTGAAGCACTTGGAGGGTGTTTTAATGACGGACGAACAAAAGTAACCAAAACTACCTTCCGCTTTCTGCAAACACTATATAACTTAGGTCCAGCGCCAGAACCAAATCTGACTGTTTTGTGGAGCACTGAATTGCCAGAAGGATTTAAAAAATTTTGCGCTAAAGTGTCCGTTGATACAAGTTCCATACAATATGAAAATGACGAATTAATGCGTGAAGTGCGTAGTTCCGACGATTACGGAATAGCTTGTTGTGTATCTTATCAGGACCTAGGTCGCCAGATACAGTTTTTTGGAGCGCGGGCAAACCTTGCCAAGGCGTTGTTGCTAGCGATTAACGGCGGGCGCTGCGAGAACACGGGAAAACTAATGGTCAAAGATATTCCAATCTTGACGGATGAAACCCTGACTTACGAAACAGTAATGGCAAACTATAAAAAGGTGTTACTTGAAATAGCCCATATATATAACGAAGCAATGAATATTATTCATTACATGCACGACAAATATTACTATGAAAAGGCGCAAATGGCATTTATTGATACAGACCCGCAGATCAACTTGGCATATGGCGTTGCGGGGCTTTCAATTGCAGTCGATTCACTTTCGGCTATTAAATATGCCAAAGTAAAAGCTGTGCGTAATGCTTTAGGTCTGACAGAACGTTTTGAGATAAACGGAGAATTTCCGTGTTTTGGTAATGATGATAACCGCGTGGACAAACTAGCTGTGGACTTAATTTATTTTTTCAACGAAGAGTTAAAAAAACTTCCTGTTTATAAAAACGCTAGCCCTACGCTTTCTGTTCTGACAATTACTTCAAATGTAATGTATGGTCAGAAAACAGGTGCTACGCCAGACGGACGCGACAAAGGCGTTTCTTTCGCACCCGGAGCAAATCCAATGCATGGACGCGATAAGAGCGGAGCTATTGCTTCACTCTTGTCCGTAGCCAAAATACGCTACCGCGACTCTCAGGACGGAATAAGTAATACCTTCTCAATTGTTCCTAAATCTTTGGGCGTAACGTCTGAGGATCGGATTGAGAATCTAGTTACAATGTTAGACGGCTATTTTACGAAGGGCGCTCATCATCTGAATGTCAATGTGCTAAATCGTGAGATGTTAGAAGACGCTATAGAGTCTCCTGAAAAATATCCGCAGCTGACTGTACGTGTGTCGGGTTATGCGGTGAACTTTGTAAATCTTAGCCGTGTGCACCAATTGGAGGTTATCGCAAGAAGTTTCCACACTACGATGTAGAGAATGTCTAAAAATCCTAACCTTTTTCGAAGTTGGAATTTTTAGATATTCTCTGTATTAACACGCTATATAAATATGATAAAAGTTCATTCTTACGAAAGTCTGGGAACACACGATGGACCAGGAATTAGGCTCGTTGTATTTTTACAAGGTTGTAATTTCAGTTGCCTATACTGTGCTAATCCTGACACAATTACTTGTGACGGAGGAGTGCCAACCCCTGCCGAAAAAATTTTTCAAAAAGCTATTAACGAAAAACCTTTTTTTGGGAAAAAAGGAGGTATCACATTCAGCGGTGGAGAACCTACAATGCAAGCCAAAGAGTTAATTCCGCTTTTCAAAAAACTAAAAGAGGAGAGAATACATATTTGCGTTGATACGAATGGCGGAATTTTAAATGATGATGTAAAAATTTTATTTTCGCTGGCGGACATTATTTTGCTTGACGTCAAAGAGTTTAACCCAGACAGGCATTTTCTATTAACCCAAAGGGATAACAACCAAACTCTTCTGACCGCGCAATGGCTTGAATCGAACTCAATTCCCATATGGCTGCGTTATGTTCTGGTTGCCGGTTATTCTGATTTTGAAGAAGATATTCTTGCTCTGTGCGAACATTTTAAAGCATATAACATGCTACAGCGCATTGAAATATTACCCTATCACACTTTAGGCATTCATAAATACGAATCCCTTGGAATGCCTTATTTGCTCAGCAGTGTCCAACAAAATACAACCGAACAATTAAAGCACGCCCAACTGCTATTTTCGCGTTATTTCAAAACGGTGCATGTGTTATAACATCTTGCCCAAACCACTAACACTCTTGCTGAATACCTTATATAATTACCTTACTCGCAAATGATTCACGCTAATCACGGTTGCTTTATTACCAGTCTTATCGATAATTAATAAAAAAGCCAAAAAAGGAATTTTACTGCCCAATTCATTACTTTTTGTTCCAGCTGGCTCGTTAGTTTGCTGCACAACTCCCCAGCCGCCAATAACAATTTTTTCCACCACACCACGCTTGTTATAAACAAGCTTATACAAAGGCAAAGAACTTTCTTGATCCACAATTAAAATCTGTCGTCCCGAGTAATAAAAAAGATTTTTCGGAAACTGCTCCAGCACTACTACCCGCCGCGGCACAAAATAAGCTTGCTCTGGCAGCCAGCCAGCAAAACTTTGCTGAATCTCTAATTGTTCTGCAGCAACTTTGGTATAAACCTCTAACGCAGGAAACAGCCCTAAGATAACTTTTTCACCAATAACCTTAGAACTAAAAGCTTCGTCTTTACCACTAAAAACATTTAGATCATCGTAAGCTAACAAAGAATTAAGTAATAAATCACCACGTAGAACCACTGGTAATTTGCGTTCTAACTTAGAAATTGGGGAATGAATATAAAGCTGCTGCCCCTTAGCTTCTATTGCAAATCCAGCAACTACTAACGGCGCATCTAAACTTAAAATTATCCCTAACTCATTATTAGTCTTAATTACTCCGTGCGCTGTTCTGGTGGCAGGCTGCTCAGGATTTTTATCTAGCAAAGTAAAATTAATATCGTAATCAACATTTCCTAAATGCTCCCCTTTTGGAAAAAAAAATTCTAATTTTTTAGCTAAACGGATTTGAAATTTTCTTTGTTTGACAAATTTAAAAAGCAATTCTGGCAGAACCTTCTCTAATTCCCCCAAATATTCGTCTTTAAGACGTAGTTCTTTGTCATTTGAACTGTCAGCCCAACAATCCAGAACAGGCAAGTTAATCAGCAACGCTAACAACAATCTCAATAACAAAAGCTTTCGATTTAATTTGCAAGTCATTATACCTAATTTCACTCACAAGCTTAGTCATTCTGAAATGGAAACTTTTCCACTCGTTGCATCTTTTTAAGATGCGCCTGCCTGACTTCAGCTACTGTTTGCTTTTGCAACTCTTTAGAACGCTTAACTAATACCTCTTTAGTTTCTATATAAGCAGAACGTTTTGGGGGATAAATCTCTGGCTGAATCCCTGTATCCATCCGAATTGCATCCACTGGACAAGCATTGACACAAAAGCCACAATAGATGCAACGCAATGTGTCAATCTCATAACGTTTAGGGAATTTTTCCGCGGTTGTAGTGCCTAAAGTTCCACCAACACATCCACCCTCACGACCATCTTGCGCCTCAATATAAATACACTTTGACGGGCAAGCTGTCGCGCATAAAAAACAAGCCGTACAACGCACCTCACCATGATCATTTAAAACTAATCTATGACGTCCGCGATAACGAGGAAAGTATTCACGTATTGCCGAAGGATATTCTATTGTTACCCAAGGTTTTTTATTCTTAGCTAAACCAAGACTATTTAGTAAATAAATACTAAGATTTCTAACCAACTTACTAAAAGTAAAAAATACTCCTTTTAAGACTTCCCCTAAGTATAGGGATTCGATGAAATTTAATTTTTCTCTACGCTGCATTTTTATTTTTCCCTAGATATTCACACCTCATGACGCCATGAGGTTTTAACAAATAACTATTGGGTGATTGACTATTCTTATTTTATCTTGCTAAGCAAGGCTTTAATTTTGTTTTTCTTTTGGTATTGGCGGATGCAGGGCAGACAATAATTTGTTTTCAAAAATTATTGTCTGCCCATACGAATGGCTGCTTAAAAAAATATCAAATAAATTCAATATATTGTGATAATACAAAAAGACACCCGTACTAGTTTTCTCATCTAAAAAAATCTACCATCCTGCATTTTTTACGTATTAAAAGATTAATCTCCGAATAACAAAAAAATAAAATAAAAATGTAAGTCTTCGTAGGGACACACCCTTGCCATTTTTAAACCAAATTTATAGCGCCTTATTGTAGCTGCCAAGCCAAATTATTTCGTGCTTGTCTTTATTTTCATTTAATGTTTTTTGCACGTTTTCATCATCGATGTGACCTTCAAAATCCAAATAAAAAACTGACTCAAAACTCTCTCCTTTTAATGGACGAGATTCAATTTTAGTAAGATTAATACGATTACTTTGAAAACTTTGCAGTAGCTCAACTAAAGCTCCTGGACGATTTTCAGTTTTGGCAAAAATAGAAGTTTTATCGTTTGTAGTCGGGTCATTTTTAAAATCACTTAAAATCAAAAAGCGCGTTTTATTGGCAAGGTTATCTTCAATCTTATTAAACAACACCGGTATATTAAATAATTTTGCTGCAATTTGAGAACAAATTGCAGCAGCTGATTTTTCTTGACTAGCTAGTTGAGCAGCTGTTGCTGTTGACTTCGCAGGAATAAACTCAAGGTCTAAAAGTAAGTGGCTTTCTAAAAATTTTCGACATTGATTATAACCTTGCGGATGTGAATAAATACGTTTTACTTCCTTAATATTCTCCGCAAAAGTCGCAAAGGAATGATGAATATCCATATACATTTCAGCTACAATTTTTACGTTTTCATATTGCCCAAGACAATCAAGCGTAACCCCAACAGCTCCTTCAGTGTTATTTTCAATTGGTACAACTCCGTATTTGGTTTCTTTGTTTTTAAGCGTTGAAAACACCGCCTCAATCAAATTTAGTGGAAGGTAACTCACTAAAGCTCCAAACTTTCTTTGCGCTGCTTGATGAGAGTAGCTACCTTCTGGACCTAAAAAAGCAACTTTTTCCGGTAATTCAAGATTGCGACTAATCGCAAAAATTTCAGAATAGATAGCTTCAATTGCGGGAGTTTGTAAAACTGTGAGATTTTGACTTTTTAATCTATCAATAATTTCTTTTTCGCGTTCAGGACGATAGATTGATGTAGCGCTAATTTGCTTTAGCTTACCAATGTCCTTGACGTGAAGCATGCGTTCATCCAGAAGTTTTAAAATTTCGTTGTCTATGCGATCAATCTCAGCTCTGTGTTGGTTAATTGTTTTCATATATCTTTATTTTTTTCCTTAAATTTCATTTTAGATAACCGTTTTAAAACTTAAATAATCTAGTGCCCCACATTTTTGCAAAGCAAAAAATTTACTACTATTTAAAACGGTTTTCTACAAGACTAGATTATCCTTAAATTATTAATGGTTGTGCGCCGCTAATTTATTTTTTTCTTAATTCCTTGACTTTTTATAAAAATTAAAGTTTTAAGGGCAAAGTTTTTCCGCCGAGTATTGTTAAAGTCTTGGCTTTTTATAAATTCAAAGGCATCCCCGTTTCCGTAATCAAGTTTTACTGTTTTAGGAAACTCAAATTGTTTGGGTGTTCGTTATTTTTTGTCAAAATTATGGACCACATAGTTGAAATTTTTTATTCTTTTCAGTCACCCTACTGTTATCTTACCATTGATCGTCTAACACAATTAGGCGAAAAATTCGATATTAAGGCAATTTGGCAACCTTATATGATTAAAGCCTCAAATATAGGAAATGCTCAAATGTCAGATGATCAGATAAGTTATATTAAAGAAGACGCCACTCGACTGGCAGCCAAGCAAGGACTACCATTAAATTTTATCGAACGCTGGCCTTATAATGAGTTTGATCCAGAAAAAAGCATTCGTGGCGCATTAGTCGCATCTGATTTAGGTATGTTGTATGAATACAATATCAAAATGTTTCAACGTTGGTGGGATACCGCAGAAGATCCAAATGAACAGTCTTTTATCATCGAACTCTGTGATGATTTAGATGTTGATCCTAATGAATATTCAGGGAGAATTAATTCTTCTGATGTTCGCGATCGAGTTCGCGGTTTAACCAAGCGAGCTAGAACACTCGGTATTTTTGATATTCCAATGATCTTAATTAACAAGGAGCGTTTCTATGGCATCCAAGGCATTATCGATGCTGAGAATAAATTAGCAGAGCTAGGATTAAAGAAAGCATAAACATCTACTAATTTTTTTTATTAAAAACACAGAGAGCACGGAGAACCAGAGAAAAATTCTGTACTCTCTGTGTTTATAAAAATTAATACTCCAGACAATATCTCTTAACTGTTCAACCTCAAATCGAACTAATTACATAATCTATGCGCATCCCCAAAATAATAGTTGATTTTGTAGGTCAAGCGATAAATTCGCAACTCCTGATAACTGGACAAAATTATCACCACTTAATCAATGTATTGCGTTGCAAAGTAACTGACGTAGTTGAAGTAGCTAGCGCCGATAATTCGAAAATTTTTAAAGCTCAAATTACTACTCTGGATATTAAAAAAAATTCTCTACTTCTGAACCTGTTAGAAGAAATACAGCCTATCAAACTAAATGCCATAGATTTAATCTGTGGTTTTCCTAAACCCACAATTGCCGAATTTATAGTAGAAAAGTCCGTAGAAATTGGTGTTTCAAATATTCATTTCTTTTTTGCAGAACGTAGCCAAAGTCATTTACAAGGTGAACAGCTGCAAAAAAAATTAACCCGCTTGAATAAAATTAAGGAAGCAGCTTTAAAACAATCTGGCTTGGTAAGCGAGGTAACTAAAATTTACATTCATAATTGTCTACAACCTGCCTTAGCTAAAATTCATTCAGAAACTCTCAAAATAGTTTTAATTGCGCCAGCAGAAGAACGACAAGAATTATTGAAAATCACCGATTTTATAAAGTCTAACCCAAATTATGCACAACAACATCAGGCTTATTCAATAATTATTGGTCCCGAAGGAGGATTAAGCCCTAGCGAAATTGCGTTAGCTCAAGACTCTAACTTTATACCAACCTCTTTAGGTAAAAAAACTCTGCGAGTTGAAACTGCTGTCATCGCCAGTTGTGCGCTGCTACAACTATTATAAAATTATTTTTTAAACCACAAAGCGCACAACTAATTCTGACTGTGCTACACTTAAATCCTCCGCCTGTGGTTTTTAAATTATTAATGCGTTAGTTAATGGCTTAATCTAACCCTTGTTAAAAACGGAGTGATAGATTGTGCATAGCTTGGTTAAAATCAGACTTTAAAGCCGCATTAAAATACAGCTAAAATTATTTTTTATTTTACTATGAAAATAATTTTTTTTTTGCTATAGGCGGAGCACTTTGTGTCGTTTTTTTTTAGATTCGTCTGGTTGTATATTCATTAATTTTAAATCGCTAATTAAAGAGGGAAAATGAGAAAATTTTTAACAATAAGTTTAATGTTGGTTATGATAATTTCAGCTGCCGTAGCTTGCAAAAGAGTAGCTAAAGATTCAGAAGTAACTCCACAACAAGAAGAAGTTATGGAAATAGATGAAACTATTGCAACTGAAGAGGAAGAAAATAATGGTTTAGCTGCTAACACAGAAATTGAAATAATCGACAACGAAAATGACGAGAATAATGTAGACTATGTTGAAACTGAAGAAGTAACAGACAACACTCCAGAAGATACAACAGTAGAATAATTTTATTTTCTAAACGTATGGACATTAGCCTTAATTTGTAGTTAAGTATCGCCCGGCTAGTGAATGCAAAATAGTCCACAAACCCCGCCAGAGTCGGAAGACAGCAACGGTAGTGATTACTTATTTGTGATATTTACTAGCCATTTCTAATTTAAAAGTTAAGAATTTTTAACATGTCCTATCTTGTTTTTGCACGAAAATTTAGACCTCACACTTTTGCTTCTGTTATCGGACAGGAACATATCACTAAAGCCTTACAAAATGCTGTTCTCAGAAATAGAATTCCTCATGCTTTACTTTTTACTGGTCCACGTGGCGTAGGCAAAACAACCACTGCTAGATTAATTGCCGCTGCGTTAAATTGTCAAAAATTAACTCCAGATTTTATTAAAAATGCTCAAACAGAAGACATCGAACCTTGCGGAGAATGTGCTAGTTGTCGAGGCATTGCAATTTCATCTGATATTGCAGTGATTGAAATTGACGGGGCGTCAAATAATGGTGTGGACGATGTGCGAAGCTTGATTGACTCTTTGCAATCTGCGCCACCACCTGGCTCACGCTATAAAATTTATATTATTGACGAAGCACATATGCTGTCAAAAGAAGCCTGGAATGCTCTACTCAAAAGTCTTGAAGAACCCCCGCCTAACACTGTGTTTATTTTTGCGACAACCGAAACTCATAAAATTTTAGAAACTGTTATTTCCCGTTGCCAGCGGCATGATTTTGCCCGAATTAATTCTAACTTGATTGCAAGTAATCTTCAAGAAATTGCTCAAAAAGAAGGAGTTAGTGTTGACCCAGATGTTTTAGCGTTAATTGCCAAAAAATCTGTGGGTGGTATGCGCGATGCGCAGTCGATGTTTGATAGGCTATTAACTTTTTCGGCTGAAAAAATTGATCTTAATTTAGCTAAAAAAGTTTTTGGTTTTGTAGATAATATATTTCTACAAACTTTAACAGAGACGATTTTAGAAAAAGATAGCGCTAAATGTTTTAATTTGATTAACGACATTTTTTCACAAAGCCTAGATTTACGCGCTTTTTGCGCTGATTTAGTTTTATTCTGGAGAAACCTGCTTTTAGTCTCAGAAACAAAAGCTTATTCCCCACTTTTAGACCTTACTCAAGACGAATATTCAGAATTACAAAAACTAATTGCTAAAACAACGCGTCTGGATTGTCTGAATTATTTTGAGAAAATAATTGTGCTAGCTGATAAAGCTATTCTGAGTAACTACCCACGCTACGTCATAGAAGCTGGTTTAATTAAGATGATAAATGCTGGTTCAGTGAAAGAAATTTCTGAAATTGTAGCTGTTCTGGAAAGCTTAAAAAAAAAGTCTAGTCGCGAGTTAGATTCTGGGCGAACTAATCTAGCCCAAAATAAAAACAATATTCCCAAGCTAGAGACAACCCCAGCTAATTCTAGCCAACTCGCAGCTGTAAAAGTTCTCCCTCCAACAGCAACAGTTCACTCGTTAGGATTTCAAGAAGAAGTCAATAATTTCGTCCCGAATTGGAATGAATTTTTAAATTTCGTTCGCAACAAATCGGCTTTAATGTTACATTCGATATTAAAGCGCGTGGCGCCAATAGTTTTTGAGGCGCGCCATTTAAAAATTCAGGGAATAGAATTTGAGTTAAAAGCGTTAACTGAGCCAACTTTACTAAATAATTTAAAAATTTTTTTAGGGCAATATTCTGGCGCTAGTAATTGGATTGTTGAATTTGAGGAAATAGATAAACCTCAAAACAAATATATAGACGGTTCGGTTGCTAGTCAGGAACAAAAAAATAATCTTGACTACCAACAACAAATTCTAAACGAAATTAAAATGCAGACGGAATTTAAAAAAATTTTTGAGCTATTTCCCAATAGTAAAATCGAAAATGTAAATGTATTAAAAAATAAATTAACTTAAAGGAAGATACTATGTTTAAAGGACTTGGAGATTTAAAAGCCTTGATGGAACAAGCCAAGAATTTACAAGAAAGCGCTAATAAAATAAAAGCTGACTTAGAAAAAAAAGATGTTTCGGCTAGTTCAGGGGCGGGACTAGTAACAGTAACTGTTACTGGAACTGGTAAGTTTAAAGAAATTATTATTGATAAAACTATAATTAACCCGGATGATGTAGAAATGTTACAAGATTTAGTTTTGTCTGCTATCAATGCTGGAATCAAAAAATCTAAAGAGTTATTAAAAGAAGAAATGTCGAAACTGGCTGGTGGTATGCCACTTCCTTCAGGCTTTGATGATTTATGAAGCAGTATCAATTTCCTTTATCTATGCGCCAATTAATTGCAGAATTTTCTAAACTTCCAGCTATTGGTGAGAAGAGTGCGACACGTTTAGCTTATCATGTTATTAACGGTCAAAAGGAGGAAGCCCAACGTCTGGCTACGGCAATTCTTGCAGCCAAAGAAAAAGTATGTGTTTGTGAAGTGTGTTTTGGTTTAGCTGAGGAAAAAGTATGTCCTATCTGTTCTGATTTAAATCGGGATCGGCAAACTATTTGTGTGGTAGAGAAGCCAGCAGATTTAATAGCTATTGAAAGAAGTGGAGGATTTAATGGCTTATATCACGTATTACATGGGCTTTGGTCGCCACTACGTGGTATTGGTCCAGAGGAAACTAAAATCTCCGAGCTTTTAAAACGTATTAGGCAAAGTTTTGAAAATGTGGATTTAAAATTGGCGCTGCCAAAAGTTGAAGAGTTAATCATTGCCACTAGCACCACCGTTGAGGGTGACGCAACAGCGCTGTATATTGCTAAAAATGTAGCGCAATTTGGCATTAAGGTTTCACGTATTGCACAAGGACTACCCAAAGGCGGTGAGTTGGAATATTCAGACCAAGGCACAATCACCCACGCTCTTAACGGACGCAGTAGAATCAATTCGTAAAAGAGTTTTTTTAACTACCTTTCCTGAAATAAAAAAACAACAAGTTATATACTGAGTAGGTTAATTCGATCTATGAAGCAGTATCAATTTCCTTTATCTATGCGTCAATTAATTGCAGAATTTTCTAAACTTCCAGCTCTTGGCGAGAAGAGTGTGATAATTTCGAGCGGAGTTAGAATAATAGCGGTAGCAACATTGCTGCGCGAATTTTTTAGTTTATAAAAAAGATTCAGATTCTCGTTTAGGCATTTTTGAGAGGCATTTATTCTTATTATCCTGCACATTTTATCTATGTTCAAAACTTAATCTATTTGCTAAGAGCAGACCCGCTATGAATCATGAATCAACTTTAAAATATTTTAAGCTGCTAGCTCGCATTTTTGGCATTACTCACTCTTATACAGATCTCTGGGGTATCAAACGTCAATGCCAACCAGAACAAATTAAAAATATTTTAAACGCCATGGGACTTCAAGTCCAAAATCTAACCGACGCTAAAGAAATTATTCGCAACTTAAAAAAAGAAAAATATCAAAGAATATTAGCCCCAGTTCGAGTCATTAGCGAAACAGAAGAAAACATTGAAATCAATTGTTATTTAAGCGAAGATAAATTAAACGCCACAATCTTTTGGCAATTAACCTACGAAAATGGCGAAATTGAAATCGGCGAAATACAGCCAACCGACTTAACTGCAAAAGGCTTTAGAATTTTTTCCGCTAAACGATATTTCAAATTTAAGCTTGTCTTAAACAAAAAATTACCACTAGGTTATCACAAATTTAATTTAAAATTCAGCAATTCTGAGTCTCCGCAACATTTAATAATCGTTACCCCAAATACCTGCTATCTACCAACAGAGAAAAAAAAATATAACGGACTAAGCGTTCAACTTTACAGCCTGCGCTCCGCAACCAACTGGGGCATCGGAGAATTTTTAGACCTTAAACCATTAATTAATGCCCTTGCTTTGCAAGACGGAGATTTTATTGGCTTAAGCCCAATTCATGCCATCTCGATTAATAATTTAGACTACATCTGCCCTTATTCTCCACATAGTCGTAAGCAACTTAACGTTTTTAATATCAACCTAGACGAAGTTGCAGAATATCAAAAAGCTACCGAAATTCAGGCTTTAATTCAAACTCCAGAAATTTCAGAACAAATTAACAGGCTGCGTAATAGTGAATTAATAGACTATCCTCAAGTCAAAATTTTAAAACTAAAAATTTTTAAAGAACTTTATAATAATTTTCTAACCCAACATTTTATGTATAACACAGAACCAGCCCAAGAGTTTGAGAGTTTTATAACTAGTGGCGGTTTAACTCTTGAAAGATATGCTTTATATGAAGCGCTTACTGAACATTTTATTACTCTAAACCCAGAACTACGCGGCTGGTGTTCGTGGAGCTCTGAATATCAAGCTCCTGAAACTGAAACAGTCGTTAACTTTGCCAAAACTCATCGACGTGAAATTGATTTCTATAAATATTTACAATGGCAGGCTCAACGCCAGCTAACAAATGTCCAAACTTATTCAAAAGAAAAAGGTTTAAGCCTTGGTTTTTATATTGATCAGGCGCTAAGCGCTGACAGAAATGGATCAGATATTTGGGCTGAACATAAAATGTATGCGTTGGGCGCAAGTATTGGTTGTCCACCTGATGCATATGCTCCGCAAGGGCAAAATTGGGGATTTCCACCAGTCACGCCGTCTGCTATGTTTCAAAATCAGTATCAAACATTTATCGAAACCCTGAGAGTCAATATGCAATATGCTGGTGCAATTAGAATTGACCATGCCTTAAGTTTATACCGCTTGTTTTGGATTCCCAATGGTCAGGGAGCAGATTCTGGATTATATCTTAAATATCAATTTGAGGATTTGCTCAGAATTTTATGCTTAGAAAGTATGAGAAACAAATGTATCGTTGTCTGCGAAGACTTAGGCACAGTGCCAGATGGTTTTAGAAAAAAAATGGAAGAAAAAAAGATGCTGTCTTATAAGGTGCTATTCTTTATGAAAAAATGGGATGGTGGTTTTGAAGAGAATAATGCGTATCCATTTTTGTCATTAGTTACTGGAACAACACATGACATGATGACTCTTTGGGGGTATTGGCTTGAAGTTGATTTAGATGAAAGATTAAGGTTAGGCTGGTTAAATGAAGAAAGTTTTAAGACTGAGAAAGAAAATCGAAAACAAGAAAAGTTAGCTTTAATTAAATTACTGCAAGATAATAAATTTTTAGAAAAAGACTTTAACTTAGAAGCTGGAGAAGTAGATGAATATGTTTCTTTTAATCTTGAAGAAACTAAAAGCGTAATAGATGCGATACAATTGCCAGTTGAAATATTCGACGCCATTCAACACTTTCTTTTGGCAACACCAGCGCTGTTAAATGTTTTGCCACTAGAAGACTTAACTGGACAAACAGCCCAAGTTAATATACCAGGCATTGTTGATGAATATCCGTGTTGGCGTAATAAAATCCCTCTTAACGTCGAAGACATTTTAGAAGCCGCAGAAGAAGAATGTCAAAAATCTTGCTAATCCGTGGATAGTCAAAAGAATCCAGTACTAGAACTCCTAAAAGAGCCATATTATAATTCTTTCCAGCCGCCGCCCAAGGCTTCGCAAACACCGACAACCGCAAAAAGTTGATTTAGGTAGGCAGTCGCTAAGTCCATCTCGACTTGTAGTAGTCCACGTTCAACATCCAAAACATCTAAGATTCCGATTAAACCTGCAGTTTTTTGAATATTGGCAAGTTCCACACTACGACGCAAAGCTGTAGTTTGCTCTAAACGCGAAGCTAAACTTTTTCTAGCTAAACGATTAGTCGTTAGCGCATCTAAAATATCTTTAAAAGCTGCCTGCACGGTTTTTTCGTATTTAGCTAACATCTCCTCTTTATAAGCCTTAGAGTATTTTAAACGAGCCACGAGACTACCGCCCTGAAAAATAGGTAAACTAACACCACCGCTCCAATTCCAAACTTTTGATCCACCCTCAAACAAATTAGACAAATGCAAACTCTCGTTACCCAAACCAGCAGTCAGCGAAATAGAGGGAAAAAAAGCCGCTCGCGCTACACCAATTCTAGCATTTGCCGCAATTAACAACTGCTCTGCTTGAAAAATATCGGGTCGCATAGTTAGAACTTCTGACGGCAATTTGTCTGGTACTAAAGTAGTAATTGCCATCTCTTCTATTGGCTTGCCACGCTCTAGCACTTCTGAAGCAATTTGTCTTGGAGTTTTACCAACTAATACAAATAACGCGGTTTGAGTTTGGGCGAGTTGATTTTCAAGTTCATAAACTTGAGACTCGACAGAATACATTTCAGCGGCAATACGTTTAAAATCTAACTCTGAAACATAGCCATTGCGATATTGAATTTCATAGATTTGATAACTCTTTTGTCGCGATGCCCAAGTTTTTTTAGCTACCTCAAGTTTAGTATCTAAAGTTCTAAGAGTAAAATAAGTTTTCACAGTATTAACTATCAACATCAATCTAACGGAATTATACGCAGCTTCTGTTGCTAGATACTCAGCCCAAGCAACAGTATCTAAATCGCGATATTTACCCCAAAGATCTAGCTCATATGAGGCACCGCCCAGTAATAAATAATCGGAAAACGTTTTCTCTGGCGAGACTGACAAAGTATGTTCTGAGGGATGATTTTTATCATAAGTTCCTTTAACGCCTAAACTAGGCAATAAAGCTGAAAAAGCTACACGCGCCAGAGCTCTAGCCTCTGTTACACGCGCTAGAGCCTGTTTTAAATCTTTATTGTAGTCCAGAGTTTGCGTGATTAAAACATTTAAGACAGGGTCATCAAACATCTTCCACCACTCTGGATTAACAAAATCGCTAATGTCCACCACTTCATTAGGTTGCACCTGTTCTGTGGTCGGCAAATCCAAGGCTGGACGCTCGTAGTCTGGCGCCAGCGTGCAAGCCGCCAATAATAAACAACTACATAATAATATCTGTATCGAAATTTTTTGCATGATCAGGTCTTCTAAAAAGCACGTTAGCCCTAACAAATCAACTAAATAAAGTCAAGATTGTAATAAGAGGTAATAAGTTTTAATTCAGTAAGACACAGGCAATCCCACCTGTGTCTGCGGTTAATATAACTTGCTCGCGAGTTCAAGTAACAACTCTTCTGTTTCTTCCCAGCCAATACATTCGTCTGTGATTGATACGCCGTAGCATAATGGCGTATTTGTTGCGAGCGTTTGTTTGCCGTGATGGATGTTACTTTCCAGCATTAGCCCTACAATTGATTGGTTACCGTTTTTAATTTGCGTTAAGCAATCATGCAAAACCTTGGCTTGATTGCTTGCTTTTTTTTGTGAATTATTATGGCTGCAATCAACAACAATTAACTGTTTTTGCTGGGCAGATGTTAGTTCGTCTTCTGCGGACTTAATACTTGCCGTATCATAATTAGGAGTTACTACATTTGCCGCTACCCCGCCTCGTAACACAATGTGCGCAAACTCGTTTCCAGCTGTGCGTTTAATTTGCAAACCATAACTGGGGTTGTGAGCTAAAAATGCGTGCGGATGCGTAACAGCCTCTAGGGCTTCAATGGCTTTGGTAATACTGCCATCAGTTGGATTTTTCAATCCGACTGGACAATCAAGTCCACTTGCAATTTGACGATGAACTTGCGACTCACAAGTGCGAGCGCCAATTGCAACATATGAAATTAAGTCATTGAAAAATGGAAATATCATCGGATCAAGCAACTCGGTAGCAGTTGGAACGCCTAAGCCCGCAATTTCAAGAAGTAGCTCTCTGGCTATTTTTATTCCTCGTCTAATGTCATATGAGCCGTCTAAGTCTGGATCGCTGGCAAGACCTTTCCAACCAATTGTTGTGCGTGGCTTTTCAAAATATGTCCGCATAACGAGCATTAGTTTTTCATTTACTTTGGAAGTGAGTTTCAAAAGACGCTTGGCATAGTCAAGCGCGCAAATCGGGTCATGAATTGAACAGGGTCCGATAATTACCATTAAGCGCTTATCTTGTTTATTTAAAATTGTTTTAAGTTGTTGCCTGTAGGTTTGAACACTTTCTAAAATAAATTTGGGAACCAGTAAATTATTTAATAATTCGCTAGGCGCGGGAAATATTTCGTTACTAGTGGTATTGGTTACGATACTAGAGGAAATATTATTTATACTCTGTGTTTTCTGAATATCTAATGTTTTCATGGCGTTTTTTTGAGTTTGAAAAATCGGTTATTCTAGCCTCCCCTCCCAAAAAAATCAACCAATCATTTAAAGATTTAATTGGGAAAGAAAAAATAAATAAGACATGTGTGTGTAGAAAAATATTATTACCAGCGGAGCTGGTACCAAAAATAAGCAAAAAAGAAATTTGTTTGACTTGAGTTAGAATTCATAGCGTCGGCGCTTATAACAAAGTAAAATTTAAATATCAAGCAATTTTTAAGATTTTTTGTAGCGATCAACCCCGTTTTCTCTTTTTCGCTGTGTACGCGTTTGTCTCATGATTTGATAAAACATAATATACAAACCTTAACAAATATCTGCCTGCCAATAAAATAGTAGGTTATCCTTACGATTTTTTCTATTTTTTTCCAGTAATTAAAACATAAAACGCGGGTACCAACAGAGGCGTAATTAGCGTTGCTGCAAGCATGCCGCCAATCACTGCCATCCCCAGCGAAATGCGTGAGTTCGCACCTGCCCCTGAACTAAGCACGAGCGGCAAATTACCCGCAATAAAAACTAGCGACGTCATAATAATCGGACGAAATCTTAGCCGCGCCGCCTGAATTGCCGCCTCAATCGCCGACATTCCACCTGCTCGCGACGCCACTGCAAACTCCACAATTAAAATCGCATTCTTGGCTGACAACCCAATCAAAGTAATCAAGGCAATCTGAAAATACATATCATTAGTCAAACCAAAAATATTAACCGCAATTAATGCCCCAAACAATGCAAACGGCACTGCCAAAATCACCGCAAATGGCAAACTCCACCTCTCATACTGAGCTGCTAAAATCAAAAACACCACTAACACTCCCAGCGCTAATGCCAGCGTTGAAGCACTACCACTCTCCTTTTGCTGATACGCCGAGCCTGTCCAAGAAAAACCATAATCACCATCCAAAACTTCATTGGCTACCTCCTCAAACGCCATAATCCCCTCGCCCGTGCTATAGCCTGGCGCCGGGTCGGCTAATATTTTGGCAGATTTAAAGATGTTAAAATGATCAACATTGGCTGTTCCACTTTTCGGAGTTAAGGTAATTAAACTAGACAGCGGAATCATGCCTCCAGTAGTAGTGGATTTAACAAAAACCCGATCGATTTTTTCAGCATAATCACGATACTCGCTTTGGGCTTGCAACATAACTTTTAAGCTTCTGCCAAACAAGGTAAAGTCATTAACATAGACTGTGCCAAAAGTAGCCTGCATGGCTGTATAAACATCTGTAATCGATACCCCCAACGAACGAGTTTTTATTTTATCCACTTGCATCTCATACTGCGGAGTTCGCGCATTAAAAGTTGTTTTCACATTAGTCAACTCTTTTCGCGCACTGGCTTTAGCTACTAACTCGCTTGCCTTATTAGCTAACTCTTCACTACTCACTCCCGTCTTACTCTGTAAATATCCTTCAAAACCGCCGGTCAAACTCATCCCTACAATTGGCGGTGGACTAAACGAAAGAACTATACCGGCCTGAATCGACTGCCCAAACTGTAAAACTTTCCGCACTAAACTCTGCACAGACTCGGATTCTTTTTTTCTCTCACTCCACGGTTTAAGGGAAGCAAATAATACGCCCGAATCATTCTTAACTGAAGTGCTTAATAAATCAAAACCTGTAACTCCAGCTGTCTGATAAACTTCTTTTTGTTGTAAAATAAAATTTTCAACCGCATTTAGCGTTTCTTCAGTTCTGGTAAGCGCCGCGCCAGGATCCATTATCAGAGCCGTAATAAAAACTCCTTGATCTTCGTCTGGCACTAAACTAGTCGGCGTTTTTACAAACATCACCCCGCTAATCAGCCAAATAAAAAGAGTTACAATTATCACAAACGGCAAACGTCGAACTAAAAAATTTACCATACCAGTATATTTACCAGTCAGGTTTTCAAAACTAGAATCAAACTTATTAGTAAAGCGCTCCCACCAGCCAGAACGAGCAGATATTGCATGATGTTCACGTAACAACAGCACGCATAAAGCTGGAGTTAGAGTTAAAGCTACAAAGCCAGAAATAACTACAGACACAACAATTGTTACCGCAAACTGCTTATACATTACCCCCGCCATGCCGCTCATAAACGAAACTGGCACAAATACCGCACACAATACCAAGACAATCGCAATAACTGGTTCTGTAACCTCCTGCATAGCTTTGATAGTTGCGTCCCGCACTGAAAGTTTTTCTTCTCGCATCAACCGTTCGGTGTTTTCAATCACAATAATTGCATCATCCACCACAATTCCTACAGCTAGCACTAAACCAAATAAGGTCAGCGTATTAATTGAAAAACCAAAAGCCATCATCCCCGCAAACGCGCCAATAATTGAAACTGGAACAGCTAAACATGGAATTAAGGTTGCCCGCCAATCTTTAAGAAATAAAAAGACCACCAAGCAAACTAAAAAAATTGCATCTCGTAAAGTATCAACAACTTCTTCAATTGAAGCCTGAATAAATTTGGTCGTATCAAAAGGCACTGAATAATCCATATCGTTAGGAAAACTGCTCGCCAATTCAGCAATTTTTTTATCTATTCTAGCAGATGTTTCTAAAGCATTAGCACCCGGCGAAAGATAAAAAGAGATAGCAATTGAAGCCCGTCCTACATTTCGACCTTTAACCGCATAACTCAAGGCTCCTAGCTCGACGTCCGCCACATCTTTTAAGCGTAGCGTAGCGCCGTCTGGATAGGCTTTAATAATAATATTTTCAAACTCTTCGACAGTTTTAAAACGCCCTTCAGCAATAATTGAAAAGGCAAGCGGAACTTCCTTAGGCATTGGCGGAGAACCTATCATACCTGCTGCCCGCTGCGAATTTTGCTCTCGAATTACTGCCACTACCTCTGTGATACTCAGCCCTAAATTAGCAATGCGATCGGGCTTAATCCAAACTCGCATTGAATACTCACTAACTCCCAGAATTGAAACATCTCCCACACCAGCAACGCGCTTTAACTCATCTAAAAGATAAACCGACGCGTAATTTCCAAGAAAGGTCGCATCCAAGGTGTTATTAGGCGAATATAAAGAAACCAGCTTTAACATGGTTGAGGAGCGCTTATTCACGGTTACGCCATAGCGCCGCACTTCTTCGGGCAAACTATTTAAAGCAACTTGCACTCTATTATTAACGTTAATCATCGCCTGATCTGGATCAGTTCCAACTTTAAAAAAAACTTGGATAGCTAGATCGCCATTACTGGAAGCAGTGGAATATAAATAAAGCGCGTCGTCAACGCCATTAATCTGTCGCTCTAGAGGACCCGCTACAGTTTCCGCAATAATTTCTGAACTTGCGCCGGGATATTGAGCACTCACCACAATAGTTGGCGGGGTTAGTTCTGGGTATTGTTCAACTGGAAGATTAATAACAGAAATAAGTCCAGCCATGACTATCATTAACGAAAGAACTGACGAAAAAATAGGGCGCTGGATAAAAAATTTTGAAAACATTTCAACTTAACTTTATGAGATCTATAAATTAATTCTGGGAACCTCTAAACTCCTTAATTTCAGCTTTAGCCGGTTCACCAGATCTGACTTTTAATACACCTTCAGTGATTACTGTTTCGCCGCCGGCTAAGCCTTGCGTAACAATGGCTAGATTGCCCATTTCCATAGCTTTAACTGGTTTAACAACAACTAGATCTTGCTCATCAACAACATAAACTATAGTCTTAGCGCCGGCTTTAATTAAAGCATTTGACGGAACCATCACTGCATCTTTTAAAATAATTCCCGACAATCGAATCCGCACAAATTGTCCTGGCAACATTTTACTACGCTTGTTTTTTTGTTCTAAATCTAAAACTCCAGTGTTATCCCGAGAGCTACTGGGGTTTGGAAATTCGGCTTTAAAAGCTACGCTAGCTGTGCTACTGTCTTCGCTACTATCAGAAAAAATAATTTTTCCTACCTCTGGAAAAGTTGAACCATCCGGCAAAATTGCTTCGACTTTTAAGCTGCTATTTTCTGGACCAGAAACCCGCCCCTTAGCTACAGCATCATAAAATTCTGTAACCTGTGAAGCAGGAATTGAAAAATTAACATGCAACGGATTAATCTGCACCATAGAGGTTAAAAGCCCTGCGTTACCGGCAACTGAGATTAGGTTCCCCACAGATTTTTCTTCTTTGCGCACAATTCCAGAAATGGGAGCCGTAACTTTAGTATAGCCGAGATTAATTTGAGCTTCGTTGACCACAGCTTCTGCGGAGCGCAAATTAGCCTGTGTTGTTTCATAAGCATAGAGAGCATCATCATATTGTTTTTGGCTAATTGCTCCACTAGCATGTAGCGCTTTCATTCTTTCGTAATCGCGTTTAGCTCGATTGTTTTGAGCAATGGCCTGGCTCTTTGAGGCTTGGGCTTTTTTTAAAGCAATTTCGTAAGGTTCGGGGTCAATTAAAAATAGCTGGGCGCCTGCTTTAACAAATTGACCTTCTGAATAAGTGCGTTCTTTTAAAATTCCACCTACCTGCGCCCGAATTTCAATTTCAAATGAACCTGTAACCTGCCCTGGAAAAGTTGCGGTTAACGGATAATCCTGCTTGAGGGATTTAACAGCTCCAACTAATACTGGCGGAGCTTTTTGTTGTTCATCTGTCGACTTATCACAGGAAGTTGTAAATAATAAGGTAACGGATAAGGAGATTAAAAAATAAGAAAAGAAAAATTTATTCATTACAAGATATTATGATTGTTTTATAAAATTAATGGGCGAAACAAATGACATATTTAATCAACTATGTCAATTCTAATAATTTCAATATATTACAAATTTTATTACCAAAATTTGAATTAAATATTAAAAAACGATATAATCCCGCTTATTTTTCAAAAATAAACATAGTAATTTTGTATAACAATTATTTATTGGTTTTTCTATGACTTTCTCGACATATAACGGTAACGGCGCAAATATGTTTAGCAAAATTCCGCCTGAATTATACTCTGATGATTCGCCTCTTAGTCATGATAATAAAAAATCAAAAATTGTAACATATAAGCCTAGTGACTTTAACAAAACTACCGACTCAGTTTCGATTCCACTAAATGTCATAATTTTTGCAGTCATTATTTTTTTATTTTTAATTCCGACTGCCATTATTTCTTATAAAACTATTAACAAAGGAATTGTGCGAGATATTTTCTTGGATGTTAACCCATATCTCGTACATAAAGAGGAAGTATTAAAACTTGCAGATAAATCCAAGCGTGTTACCGAATACGAAACAAAAATAAAATCTAAAGCCTTAGAGCTATCGCAAGTTGTCCAACAAGCTAAAGATAATAGTTTAAAATCGCATATTGTTCCTAGCACTGAACTACAAAGTAAACCCAAAAGCTGGCGTGAGAAACTAGGATTAAACAGCGGCTCAGGCGGCGGCGAAGATAGTCCGGCTAAAATAAAAAACATGTTAAATTCTGAAAATTCGAAACCAGCTACTACTAACAATCCGAGTTCAAAGCCGCTTAATGAACACGAAGTAACGAGCCTGATTGACTCTATTACTCGCGATATTCTGGAGCTACCTATCGGTACGCCAGTGCAGGGCTTAGTAACTTCTGGTTATGGTCTAAGAAAATCTCCTTTTCATAAAGGAAAAACACAATTACATCTGGCAATTGATATTGCTACTTCGACTGGTACAGAGATTATTGCCACTGCTCCTGGTAAAATTAAACAAACTGGCTTTAGTAATACTCTGGGACTTTTTATAGTTATTGAACATGCAAACGGAATTTTAACACGCTATGGGCATTTATCAAAAATTAAAACTATAGTTGGCAAAAATGTTAAACGTAACCAAATTATTGGCGAAGTTGGTTCTACTGGACGCTCCACAGGTCCACACGTTCATTATGAAATTTACATGAACGGCAAACGTGTAAACCCTATTTACCTCATCCGTCTAGCCAATGAAATTGAAGATATCTGGAATACTTAGTTTTTATTCTGTAACCGCGCACACCCGTAACACAACCAATTTTACTATATACCAAAGTTGCAAGTAATAATTTCAATATACTCACAAGATTGCCTGGGCTACATTTATTTTTCCTCAAACATTGCTTATTTACCAAGCTTATTATAGAAACAAAAATCAAATTACTTATTACGAGTAGAAGAGTTAAACTTTTGTTCAGTCGTTAATTTGCTTAAATAAAAATTAATGACCGAACAAAGGACGAAATTTAAGGTTTTTAATTATTGTAAGTCGCCAATGATTGTTCGAGAATAAGATGTAACTTTTTTTAAAAAAATTTGAAAGGAGTATAAAATGCTTAGCTTTAATAAGGAAGCGTTGCTTCCAGAAGTTATTACCGGACTAATTCCGCAATCACCCTCTCAACCAATTCCAAAATATAACAATAATTCGATCGGGGTTTATAAAACTCTAGGAGAATTAGAAATGGAAGCAAAACAGGAGATAAAGCAACCTAAGCTTTATTCATTTCTGCAAAACTCATACAAGATTATCCAACATGGATATTTCTTAAATGATTTTGCTAAACAACCGGATGTAAACATTAGAAGGCTAATTTTGTTAGTCTATGGAAAGTATCCAGGCTTTCCAAAATTAGAAGATCGATGTATCTCCGAAGAATTTATCGAAAAAATTTTCGAAATACATAAAGTATTCCATGATCAAAAAGGACCGCTGCCACAAAGCATGTTACAGCAGATCTCCAAAGATTTTGGGATAGATTATGTATCTGCAAAAAATATTTTCGGCGAAGGAAAAGAAATTTTTTCTTTGTTTTTTTCAGATAAAAATGTTTTTCCACGAGAAGCCTATAAGAATATACTTCTTCATTGTAAGGTGTATCATCGCCTTCTGGCTGGGCAAGACATCACCAGCATTATAGAAGAAGTAGATGGGAAATCGGAGATTATTCTAAAAATAGTCAATCAGCTGCTGGAAGATACACTTTTCAAGCAAAAAACTAGTCAAAAAAATGATCTAGTTCCTTTGTGTCATGTCTTCCGTGATGAACGACCACCGCTTGAATTAGGTTTATACACTCTCTTTTTAGCGAAAGAGGGTGTCCCCAAAAAGCTGATCGGAGAAATTCTTGATGGTCTCCATGATTGGATGATCATTAGAATTTTACACGGTCGATATCAACTTTCAGATTACATCAGAGAGCCAGAGGAAGAAATTCTTTACAATTTACCATAAGAAGTTCTTCTATGGGCTTCTTATGGCATTTGTATTTTTTTAAGGCTGTCAGATTCTTTTACCAGATATCAGAATCTGTCAGCCGTTTATTTTTTTATTTTGTCCTTTGTTTTCTTATAGATTTTAGGTGGTAGATAATTAATTTTTGTATAACACAAAAAAACATAGCGTTATGGATCTTTATTTTACAAATTTCACAACCACCCAACGCTCCAAACAAACAGTTGAGTCTCAGGAGTTTATTAAAAAAACTCTAGCCAAATATTATCACTGTCAACCTCAAGACCTTATTTTAAATAAAACCCCAAATGGTAAGCCTTTTGTGTTAGAACCTAATCCTCAACCTTGTCCGTGCTATTTTAATCTTTCGCACAGTGGTGATTATCTGGCTTTGGCGGTCAATCAACAACCAATTGGGATTGATTTGGAATACATGAAAGACAGAAATTTTTTAGCTCTTGCTAAAAATTACTTTCACCTTAGTGAAATTGAAAGCTTACAACAAGTTAGCCTATTAAAGCGGACAAACCAAAATAACCAAGAGTTAAAAAAACTTTTTTATACTTACTGGACGCTTAAAGAAGCCTTTATTAAATGCCAAGGCTCAACCCTTGCTGCGCTGTTAAGAGAATTAGAATTTTCCGTAACCAATGGAAATTTCGCACTATTATCTCCTAAAAATAAACAGAACTATATTTTTACTTCAGAAACTGTGTTTGAAAATTACATTTGTTCTACCTGTTCTCCACTGTAGAGCCTTTCTTTTATCCTAAGGTTAACCCTTCACTATAAAACCTACCTGAGCTTGGGTGGGAGGTGGAAAGTAACACCAACAATAAAATTTTTTATTTTAGACGGAAATTACGAGTAATCTCCAAGACGATCACCTAACCTAACCTCTCCTGACTGTAAATTATATTTAGGATAAAATTGTTTCTGCATCAGTAAAATTACTGTTGAACCTAAGTTAAAGGTTCCGAGTTTTTGTCCTTTTTTGAAAAGGAGTTGTTGATCGTAATGTTTTATAATTGGTTTTTTAAAATAGTTAAAAGCGCCAACATTAGATTTGACATCGTCGAATTCGACGGAGATTGAACCAACTCCCGTAGCTCCGACTTTAACGACAGCAATATATCCTGTTTCTTGCGACTTAAGAACAGAAATTACTCTTTCATTAACTACAAATAATTTTTTAATATTCTCAATTGACCAGGCGTCAACATTCCATAATTTCCCTGGAACGTGAATAGATTCTACAATTTCACCGTCTATTGGGGTATGTATGTGATGATAGTTATATGGCGCAAGATAAATTGTAATGAAAAAACCGTCTTTAAAATGTTTAGCTAACTCTGGGTCTATTAAAAGTTCGTCTAAGGTATAGTCTATGCCTTTAGCCTGAATGAGGGTTGTATTTTTAATTTGTCCGAATTGTGTAATCTTTCCGTCAACCGGACTAACTAACCCAGCGGAAATTTCTCTAGCTCCACAAGCTAAATTACGTGTAAAAAATTCGTTTAAGCAAGTATAATCGCTAGGCGGTTTTTCAATTTCTTCTAAATTAATCTTATAGCATTTGATAAAATAGTTGATAGCAAGCTGAATTAAAAAACGAGGAGATTCTAACTTAGCCAATTTGCCAATCAGCAAACTGAGGTAATTTTTAGGCAAGAATTTTAATAAAGAATGACGAATCATAATAATTTAATTTTTTGGCGTCTGCAAAACCCTCTAATTTTTGCAAAAAAAAACAAAAAATGCAAACTACAAGCTACATAAACTTATTGACAGTAACTATTTAGTAGCTATAAGTTGCAACCCTTCGCCCCGTGTGTTTTTGCTGTGCAAGAAATGCGGGGGCGATGGGTTGATATGCAACAACTAAATTTTTTATAAATAAATTGAACTATGAAATTTCTATTTTCTTTATTATTTTTATCACTGTTTTTACCATTTCAAACTTTAAGTGCGGCAGAGTGTAGCTGTCCACCAATGGAAAATACGGAAACCTCGTTTAGAAATTCCGATTTAGTAATGATTGGCACAGTGAATGATGTAGTTGTTAATAGCACTTTTAAATCAGGGTATTCAGAAATTACTTTTGATATTCGCAAATTATTAAAGGCTGACAATGAGCTACAGAGTAGTCAGGTTGTGGTTTATGTTCCGAATAATGAATGTAAACCAGATTTTCAACATGGGTTTGATTATATTATCTACGCTAAAGGTAATATTTTATTTTACCAAACCAATATTTGCGCTAGAAACAAATTTTTTGATAATGCCTACGATGAGATTGAAAAATTAAAAAAGTTTGATAAGTAATTTTTTGTAGTATAGGCAATTATGTATGACAACATTATTATTTATCTTATGAATTGTTAAGTATTGCGGTTAGGCAAAACCGAATTTTTGTCCACGCCTGCACTATCACATAATATATTAAAATTAATTAAATATATGTTTAAAAATAAATTTTCACCAGAAGATCAGGAAAACAAAAATAACCAAGCGAATAATAATGAAGCCGATGAGCTAATAGATGAACTAACAGACACGAATGATACAGATGTTGACCCGAACGCAGATACCTCGACAAAGCCTAAGACTGAAACTTCTATCTTCAAGGCTCAAGCGGCTGAAAACTACGACAAATATCTGCGCACTGTAGCTGAATTAGAAAACTACAAAAAACGAGCTATCAAAGAACGCGCAGAATTAATTAAATATTCCGGCGAAAACTTAGCCAGAGATATTTTGAATGTCATTGATGATTTAGAACGCGCCCTGAATAATACCGAGAGTGGAATTGACGAGAATTTTGTTACTGGTGTAAAAATGATTTACAACAATTTCATTAGCGTTTTGAAGCAATACCAAATTACCACTGAACAAACAGTCGGAGAAAAATTTGACCCACAAAAGCACGAAGCTATGTCAATGGTTCCAACTGACGAATATGAGCCGGGAGTAGTCATGGAGGAAATTAGAAAATTATATTTATTTAAAGATAAAGTTTTAAGAGTTGGACAAGTTGTCGTAGCTATGGAAAAATCTGTCTCTGATAAAGATTAATATATTGTAATTATTAAGTTTTTATTAATATAAAATAATGTAAAAATTTTGAGAAAACTCTTGCATTGTAAATTGTTCATGGTTATTGAGGGCGGCGTTTTTGGCTATTTTGTCAATATTTTAGTCAATTATTAATTGTTTATAAAAAGCTTTAGGAGATAAAAAAAATGGCAAAAGTTATAGGTATAGATTTAGGAACAACAAATTCTTGTGTAGCTGTCTTGGAAGGCGGTGAGGTAAAAATTATATCCAATAGTGAAGGAGCAAGAACAACTCCCTCAGTTGTTGCAGTCAATGATTCTGGTGAAAGACTAGTTGGTCAAATTGCTAAACGTCAAGCAGTAACCAATACAACTAATACAATCTTCGCTGTTAAAAGATTAATCGGAAGAAAATATACCAGTCCTGAAATCGATAAAAGTAGAAGGGTTTTGCCTTATGAAATTACAACTACGAATAATGGCGATGCTGCTGTGAGATTGAAAGGTGAAATTAAAACACCGCAAGAAATCTCATCTTATATTCTAACTAAAATGAAACAAACAGCTGAGGATTATTTAGGCGAACCTGTTTCTAAGGCTGTAATTACAGTGCCGGCATACTTTGACGATGCACAACGTCAGGCAACTAAAGATGCTGGACGAATTGCTGGGCTGGAAGTTTTACGTATTATCAACGAACCAACCGCTGCAGCGCTGGCATATGGTGAAGATAAAAAAGGTGATAAAAAAATTGCAGTTTTTGATTTAGGCGGCGGCACATTTGATATTTCGATTCTTGAATTAGGCGGCGGCGTATTTGAAGTAAAATCAACTAATGGCGATACTTTTTTGGGTGGTGAAGACTTTGATCTAAAAATTGTTGAATATTTAGCCAATGAATTCTTAAGAGATCAAGGAATAGATTTAAGAAAGGATTCTATTGCCCTACAAAGACTAAAAGAAGCGGCAGAAAAAGCTAAACATGAATTATCTTCCTCTTTAGAAACAGATGTTAATTTGCCGTTTATCACTGCTGATCAGCGCGGTCCTAAGCATTTAAATTTAAAATTAACTCGTGCTAAATTAGAGGCTATTTGTGGAGATTTAATTGCTAGACTTGAGACTCCTTGTCTAACAGCTTTAAGAGATGCAGGCTATAATCCACGTGATATTGACGAGATTATCTTGGTTGGTGGTATGACCAGAATGCCGATTGTCCAAACTAAAGTTAGGGAAATTTTCCAAAGAGAGCCGAATAAAAGCGTTAATCCTGATGAAGCTGTAGCTGCCGGCGCTGCTATTCAGGCTGGCGTTTTACAGGGTGAAGTCAAGGATGTGTTGTTATTAGATGTTACTCCACTGAGTTTGGGTATCGAAACTCAAGGTGGCATCTTTACTAAGTTAATTGAAAAGAACACCACAATTCCAACTAAGAAAAGTCAAATCTTCTCGACTGCTAGTGATAATCAACCAGCAGTTGGAATTCATGTTTTACAAGGTGAACGAGAGCTTGCTTCTTATAATAAAACTTTAGGTAAGTTTGAGTTAGTTGGTATTCTACCAGCTCCGCGTGGTATTCCGCAGATTGAAGTAACTTTTGATATTGATGCTAATGGCATAACTCATGTATCAGCCAAAGATTTAGGAACTGGTAAAGAACAATCTATTCAAATTACTTCAAGTTCTGGCTTGTCTGAGGAAGATATTAAGCAAATGGTTAAGGAAGCAGAAGAACATTTCGCTGAAGATAAGAAACGTCGTGAAACTGTTGAAGCTAAAAATCATTTGGATGGTGTCTTGTATCAGACAGAACGTTCATTTAAGGAATATGGTAACTCTTTACCAGAAGCAGATAGAATTGAACTAGAAAGAACAATCGAAGATGCTAAAAGACTACTTAATGAATCAGATGATAGTAGCGACCTACGCTCAGTTGCAGATCGTTTAACTAGTCAAGCCCACAAGCTAGCGGAGGTTATGTATAAGAATGCTAACAATAATAATCAAACTGGCGGCGATGATGATAATTTTGGTGGTGACAGTTCTGGCGCATTTGGCGGTAACAACGCAAAAGATGATAGCGATGTAGTCGATGCTGATTTCGAAGAAGTTAAATAAAAATCAACTATAAATAATGGAAAAACGAGACTACTATGAAGTGCTGGGGGTTGATCGAAGAGCTAATCTAGACACTATTAAGAATGCTTATAGAAAATTAGCTTTAAAATATCATCCGGATAAAAATCCAGGTAATAAAGCAGCCGAAGAAAAGTTTAAAGAAGCTAGCGAAGCCTATCAAGTTTTATCAACTGAAGAAACCCGTGCCCGTTATGACCGATTTGGACATGCTGGCTTAAATGGCATGGGTGGCAATAGTGGTAATTTTAGTTTTGACTTTGGCGATTTATTTGGCGATCTGTTTGGCTCTTTCTTTGGCGATCTTGGTGGACGACCTAGAAATACCGCTGGAGTTGACTTGCAATGTAGGTTAAAAATTACGTTAGAAGAAGCAGCTTTTGGTTGTGAAAAAGAAATCTCTTATTCTAAGCCTTACCAATGTAGCGCTTGCGGTGGCAGTGGAGCAAAACAAGGAACTGAGCGAAAAACTTGCAGTAAGTGTCGTGGAGCAGGACAGGTTGCAATGCAACAAGGTTTTTTTACAGTAACTACAACTTGTGCGGCATGTTCTGGCAGAGGATTTGTGATTCCAACTCCATGCCCTGAATGTAATGCTAAAGGTCAAATAACAAAAAAAGTTAAATATAAACTCAAGGTTCCTGCTGGAATTGATCATCTGCAAAAGTTAAAAATTAGAGGTGAAGGCGGTGAAAGCCATGAAGGTGGCGCGCCAGGTAATCTTTACGTAGAAATTCAAATTGAAAAACATAAAACTTTTGCCAGAAAGGGCTGCGACATCTATAGTGTCACCCCGATTAATTATGCTAATGCTGTGTTAGGAGCTGAAATTCAGGTAGAAACTTTACATGGTAAGATCACGATTAAAATTCCACCTGGAACTCCATCAGACAAAGAATTTGTCTTGAAGTCTAAGGGAATTACAGATATTCATTCTAACCGCATTGGCGATCATCGCGTGAGGGTTGTGATCAATGTCCCTAAAGAAATTACAGAGGAACACAAAGAAGTTCTTAGTAAGCTTTTAACTATAGAAGGAACGATTAAACCTAATGAATCAAATAACAACGAATCTTACACATTTTTTGATAAAATTAAAGAACAAGTTAAAGAACTATTCGATTAGTCACCATTTGGTATTACCAGTTTTTAGTATCTTAATACTAATCTTGCTTACTTCTTGTCCGTCGTATCAAAAACCAGCTCCGACTGTTCCAATCCCCAAACAAATTCAAAAAGAAATAACTTATTCTACTGTTACTCCACCTTGGAAGGTCTGGGAATATGAAGAAATTAAAGAGCAAGAGATAAATTATATTGAAGCATTTGAACGTAAAGGACAATTAGAAGAAGCCTTTGAACGTTATCAACTACTAGAAAAAACAACCACTAACCAACTCACTAAAGATTTGGCTTTACTTTACAAACTAAACGTAGCTTTAAAGTTAGGTAAATCTGTCGAGGTTTTAAATGAACTAGTAGGATACGTTAAGGAGAAAAATATTGAGGAAACTAAGCTGCCCTCAAAGTTAATGTTGCTGGCGATTTATAGTTACTATCATCAGAACAAGTTAGACCAATGTTTTGCGTGGCTTAATCTCTTAGCCAAGAATACAGAAGGAATAAATCAAAAAATGTTTTCTACGGCTCAAAAGACAGGACGAATGTTGGTTAGCACACTACCAACAGATAAATTTCAAGTTTATAAAAAACGTTGGGGTGAATTAAGTTTTTTAATACCATTCTTTAGAGAAGACGAGTATCGACGACTAAAAGATAATAAGCCTAAAGTGAACAAAATTAATTGGTTTAATTCAGCAGTCTATCAGCCGACAATTTCAGAAGAAGAGATTAAACCTGTAGAAAGTCTGCTTGAATATAAGGACAAAAAAATATCGTCATTACCTGATTTTACAATTGCGGCAGTTTTGCCACTTACAGGAAGATATAAGGAACATGGCACGCGTGTCAGAAATGGAATTGATTTAGCGATGGAGCAGCATTTTGCTGGAACTGGACACATTCCGAGTGTGAATTATATAGATTCAGCTATTTACGATATGGAGTTAACGCGTGAGGTTAAAACTACCGACGAAGAAGGTAATGAAGTTGTGATAATCGAGTCTATTCAAAGACCCGAATTAGAAATCCCGCTTGCAACTAAAATAATTTTAGGACCGATGGATGTTAAGGCTAATGAATTATTAGTTCAAGAACCTCAGTTGCAAGACACGCCATTTATTAGTTTTACCAAAAAAGAAGGTATTGCAGAATTAGCGCCGGGCTGTTTTCGGCTTGGAGTCACGGCGAGTAATCAAATCTCTGAATTAGTGGCATATGCAACTGTAGCGCTGGGTTATCAGAGTTTTAGTGTGTTTTATCCTGATAATGAAACAGGACGAGAGTTAGCGAATTTGTTTAATGCATATGTTACGGCAATGGATGGTGAGGTTGTCTCAAGCAATCCTTACAAGGTAAAAAATATTAGCAGTATGCGTTCGGCTTTTATTAAAGCTGATGGAAACCTAGGTGAGGCAGTATTTATTGCTGATGCTCCGGATGATACCAAATCGTTAATTAGTAATATCAAAAAACTTCAGCCAGAAATTGTATTTTTAGGCACTGCCTTATGGAATGATAAGGCAGTAATTTCGGCGTTAGGTTCGCAATTGGAAGGTTCGATTTTTGTTACTCCATTTTATTATTGGAGTGAGCAAGCGCGAGTTAAGGATTTTATTCAGGCGTATATTTGGAAGTATAGTAGTAAGCCTGATATTTTATCAGCCCAAGCTTACGATGCTACAAATTTAGTTCTTAATATTTTTGCCGATGATAGTTCTGCGTATCATAACTTTTTTGGCGCCTTAAAAAACGCTAAAACACTGCACGGCGTAACAGGCTTGCTGCAGATTTATCCTAACAGGGAAATTAATCGTCGCATGACTGTTTTACAAGTTCAAGGTGGCGAAGCTCACGAAGTCATGACCAGTGGTAAGCGTCTTAGATAATTAAGTAAGGGTAACTAAACACAACCTTTTTAGTTTTTCTAATATTCAAGACTTTTCTTTTTTTAACTCACTACTTCATATGTAACAACGCCTGATTTACCACTGATAAAAGTTTCAAGCTTTTTTACATCTTACTAACAAAGTAAGTTTTTATCGCGCTAAAAGCAGTATCAACGTCATATACAACATCGCTACCTATAATTGGCACAATATCTTGTCTAAATGATCCGTCCCGAATCTTATCTTCTAAATTAGTTAAATACTCCTTTGCAGAAGGAATTTTATTGTAGGCATACTCCATATACTTTTTATAGCAAATAATACAGCTATCTACGTCAAGTAACCCACTTTTTATCGCGCAATATAAATCAAATAAATCGCGCCCTTTTTTTCGTTGATACAGCGCACGCAATTTCGTGCCAATCAGTTCATTAAAACAATATGTCTGAATTAAACAATTTCCACTATACCACTGATTCTTAATTTCAAACGGCGCTAACAGGGGTTCAAACATTGAAAAATGTTCCTGACAATTAATTTCTACTTTAAGTTTCATGACTGTTTCTGGCAAAAATGTAGTTGGAAATGTAAAAATCAAACTATTATTATTTTCCTTTTGTTTTATCTTATGAATCTCAAGAAAAAATAATACTTCTTTTATTTTATCCAGTATTACACCAATTGGTCCGCTTGTGATTTGGACTAAATCAATATCTTCAGAATACCTTTTTTGTGGAGAAAGAAACAATTTATGCAAAGCTGTGCCACCTCTAAAAGCTAGTTTCGTAGATAAAATTTTATCACTAAAAATAGCTTGCAAAGCACGACAAATTATTAAATCTTGTTCCACCTGATGCATATTTTTCCATGGCGCAAATTGCGTCCATTCAGTTATTGCAGCTCGTGGTATCATATATCTGCCTCTATTTTGTAGTTAATAATAATTTTCCATTTTGGATCTACAAAGTAAGTTTCTTTGCTGCTAACCTCCTGGCCCATTGCAACTAATGGAATTTTTCTAAAAATTATTTTAGCCTGCTTGGATTTTTCTAATAAAACATTTGCTATGTTGTGCTCATTAAGAACGTTATCAAAAATGTATCCAAGACGTTGAATAACAGCTACTGGAATATTATCAAAAAAATCTTTTTCTATCTTATTAAAGTCTATTTTTTCAGCTAGTTCATCTAAGACAGTTACAACGTGTAACAAACCTCCAGCTAGCTTATTGTAAAGTAATAAATCTACGGCTGTTAATTCTGGTGTGGAAACATTAATTGTTCCGCTATTCACAACTTTTTGATTTACATATTTTTGAGGAATAATTTTTTTTTCGGCAAATTCAAGTTTTGAGCCATCTTTAACTTTAGCACGTAACTCTTTGTTGCAAACAACCATAAAAGTTTGTGGTTGTTGCTGGCTTGCACCGTATAAAGCGGCGGCGCTTAAGAGTGCAATATAATAATCAACACCAAGATACTTCATTAGCTGGTCAATGTATTCTGTGTGCGGAATGTTGCCTTCAATACCAAATTCATAAAGGACTATTGCATAAAATCCCTTCCAAACTGATTTAATTTTTCCAGATAATACAAGACGATGCAAAGTATTATGAAGATTTTGTCTTGGAGTATTTGGAAAAACCGCAAAGACCTCTTCTAGTGAAAATGTAGTTTTTCCCACTTTTGGCAATGCCTCAATCCAATATCTAATTTTTCCAAATTGTTCTATTTTTTGCTGCATAAAAAATGTTTTATAGATGATAATAATAAAAATATAGTTATTATTGCATCTGAAATACAGGATTAAACCCACTTTATTCATAATAAAAGTTGGTACAGGGTTACTTTCAGAAAGTCAAGAGTCCTCAGCACTATCTCTATAACCGTTTATTTTACTTAATTATGTAGTCTGAATTTTTAAACTACAGAGTGCTCAGAATGGCAGAATGGTATAGGGTTACTTTTAGGTTGATTGGTTATTCATAATATCTTTAATAAATTAAAGATATTATAGTTATAAATATAATGAAAAAAATAAGAAATAAAACAACTTGATATTAGCTAAAATTAATTATCAAATACATTGGATAATTATTAATAATAGTAGTAATAACCTACTGCATTTATCCTGAAAGACTTATCTTGCAAAGTATTAAAGTGAACAATAAAAATTCACTGAATTATTTAAAAACATACTGAAGTTGTTGTTATGAATATATGTTGTAAATTTAGTAAAAAAGTAGTTTTTGTTTTTATTTTAGCCTTTATTCTAGTTTTAGCCTCAATAGTAGTTGCATTTATCAAATTTAATCCAAATTATTCCAATTTCTATAAACGGACAGGCGACAATGATATTGCTAATAAACGGAATTTAGATCTTTTTTATAAATATAGCGCATCGCTAGAAAATTCAAACCTTGTAAATACCGACGCCGCAAACAATCCTGATATAGAACAAAATAACGCGTTACAAAAAAATACAAACATTGCAGATACTGATACAAACTCTGGTAACGGTGCCGATAATGATAATACAATAGGTTCAAATAGCGATACAGGTTTAGGCTCGACTTTTAGCAAGACAGGTAATAGTGGCGACAACTATGGCAACTCAAACAACAATGAGTTAAAAGACAATTTGGATAACGAAGACCAGCCCACCACTGCTAAGAAAAATAAACCGCCAAAAATAAACGAACAAACTCCTGCTAGAATTATAGCAAGAAGTGGTGGCGGTTATAACGGCGGAGCAGGTAGCAACGCATATTACAACGGCAATCATTTAACCAATTCATCTGGCACTAATACTAATAACAACACTTCCAGTTGTCCTTCTTGTAATTATCGTCCTACGACACTAACTAATTTAATGGTCGGACTTACAATTCCGACAATAACTTCTAAGGGCGCGAATATCCATAATTATGCTGATTGGTTTCATAATTATAATTTACAGAATTTTGATCCGACAACTGATTCGACTGTCAAAAGTTTTATTGGCACGACCGCAGGCTTTGAAACGACATGCGATTGGGTTCATAATGGCTATACTTCTGGTGCGATTGGATTTTGCACATTGTTTCCAACTGTTGCTGTTGTTGATTATGGTGAACAATTCAATAAGTTGGATAAAATAAGCGAGCAATACGACGATACGTATTATTTTAATCATCTTATTTATTTAAAAAATCTTAAAGAAAACACTACCTATTATTATCGTTATCGCGCGCTTGACAGAACAGGCAAAGTTACAACTTCGTCAGTGATGTCATTCAAAACAAAATCATTTTCTGATTTCGGCGTAATTAAAGTTCCAGATGATTTACAACAAAAGCAAGCGCCGTATAAATTAGCTTGTGGTCAAGATAAAAAATATGTTTTGACGCAAGATATTATCGCGCAAACGCAAGGTATTTTATTGTCAGGTCATAATTGTAATCTTGACCTCGATGGACACACAATTATATACGACGAAGGCAAACCAAAAGTTATTTCTACTTCTTGGTCTGATTATGCCTATAATAATGAAACAACAGCCGGTATTAAAGCTGAATTATGGAATTATACAAATTACGTGATTCGTAATGGTATAATTAAACAAGGTAAAAATGGTGGTAGTGGTATTAGCGGAACTGGCTTTAATCCAATTGCTCTCCAACATTCCGGCGGGCTATCTGATATACAGGGTGTAACCTTAGAATTTTATGGCAATTCTATAAATGGTGTTATCCAAACTAATGGCAAAATTTTTTCGCATAATGTGTTGTATGACAAGGGCTGGGCAATTGATGATCGACATGCTCAAATTAAAGCAGTTTCAAATTTTAAAACTTGTAATAAGCAAGATACTGTTTGCGCTGAAGTAGCATATAATTCTTTGCGCCGTTTTAGGCAGAGTGGATTTGCCGGCGCAGAGGGAAGTAATATTCACCACAATGAACTTTATATGGATAGTTTTGTGACGAATAGTTTTGGTATTGGTAATGCTAGTAACAGTAAGTCTGAATATAATAAAATCTTCGGGGTTGGATATGCGCCAAATGGTTTAGGTAATGGCGGTGAAGGTTGTATCGTTTCTAATAATCTAATTTATATAAATTGCTACGCTCCTGAACGACGCACGGATCAAAATGGTAATGATGAATACGGACGTGATTCTGCTATTTCTGGAATTCGTTATACTAATTATGGTTCAAATCCGGCGAGTAATCAAATTTATGAAAATAACACGATTGTTTTAAAAGCATATAATGGTTGTTCACAAGCGCGAGGACTATGGATAAGTAATGGAACAGATGACATGAATAATATTATCCGTAACAATACGATTAAAGTTGAAGCCATGCCGGGAAATTTAAAAAGTGGAACGCCGCCAGACAACTATTATAATAACAATGTAAATTGGGTTCTTAGTCCAATTACAGGAACTGGTCCTACTGATTTAGATATATTTACTGATGATGGTAGCGGCATTTTAACTGCTCCAATTTATTTTTCTGAATCTAATCGCATTTATAATAATAATATCCCATCGCCGATAATTTTTAGTAATAATCATCTTATTGGCAATGTTCAGTTAATCACGCTTGGTGAAGGCTATGGTATTCTTGGTAATGCTTGGTTTTACAATACTAAGTTAGAAAGAATAAATCATGACGATTCGTTTTTTGCTCCAATTCGTTTGGGATTCTGGTGCTGGAATACTTTTGGTAATAGAATGGTGGACAATATTTTACTCGGTGGCATGACAGAAAATGATTTAACTCCACGATTTTTTGGCAGCACGGGCTATATGGATATACGCTATGGAGTTTCAAAACAAATTAGTGTCTTTGATGGAAATGGCGAATCTCTTAAAAACACTGAACTGCATATTAAATTTCCTGACGGTTATTTTGATAAAGTAACTACGGACAATAATGGACGCGCTACTATCGATTGGTTGCAAATTAAACAAGTCAAAGCTGGCTCATGCCAAGATGGAACTTGCGGAGTTAGTTGTGGCGAAGGCAGTGGGCATAGTGGAACATTCCAAGGAATACCGACAAAAATTGAGTATTCGGAATTTACCATTAGCACTGCTGATGGCAAGCTGTCTGTTACATATCCTAAAAGTTATTTGTCTGGCTCTGGAAGGATTGATTTAAAATAGTGAAAAAATGCAAAATGCTTTTCTTGTGTAAGCAAGTCGCGTGTCCTGAAAGTTTTATTGTTCCGCCGCAAATCATTCTTGGAAGGCTAGAATTTATGTTCTCAGCACTCAGTCAAGGATAAAAATATATGACATAGCCACAAAATTATAGTGAATTGTAGGTAGAAACTAAACAGTTAGGACGCCTAAAATAAACTCCCAAACTGGCGTTAACCATTCTACAATTTTTTTTAAATAAAAAATTCCATCCACACAAAAAATTAACAAAATCACCAAAGCCACAAAAATTAAGGGACCAAGTGTTGGTCTAGCGTGGTCATTACGGGAAATATTTTTTAAATATTTAGTATTGGCGTAAAATACTTGTTTTGATGCCTGCTCAGGTTTAGCATTCTTTCTGATTTTTTTGAGAGGATTAGCAGATGACATTAAATTTAATTCTTACCCTTTTTGCCTTTAGCTTTTGGTCTAACATTACCAAAAGAACCTTTAATAATTTTACCTCGTTTTGTCTTAGAATCTCCTTTTCCCATTTTTACCTTATCAAATATAGTTTTTAGTTATTATTAATTCTCACCAAGAATGATTTGCGGCGGAACAATTTCTTTAGCACGGTCAACAAAATTCTTAGCAACTGCTGGATTAGTTCCCCAATGCACTTGGGCAATACTTAACATAATATTTGGTCCAATGCAGAAGCCACCATTATGCGCAATGATATCCCTTTTATTTTCTTTACAAGACGCAACTTCGGCTTGATCGAAAAGTTCAAAACAACACGGCACAGAGCTTTCTAATTTTAAAGACCAGCGCCCATCACGCACACCACGTAATAAGCCACCATTATGAATTAAGAAGTTATTTTGAGTGCCACGAATTGAACAAAGTGAAAAATAATCACTATCAAATTTTTCCATGAAAGCCGTAGCGACTGCTGGTATAATGCCTAAACCGTGCTGCTTTTCGCCAGCATCGATTAACTCTAACTCTTTGCAAAAATAAACACAGGCATCACCTTCGGCATAAATCATGCCGCCTTGCTCGGCAAAGGATCTGATAGCATTGAGCATCTGCTTATTATTAAATAATTCTTTTAAATAGAGTTTTACTTGACCGCTGGGAAAGTATAAGGCGTGGCAATGTTCTGGAATTGTCGAAGCTGAAAGCGGAGAAAAACTTTTTAACTCAGCTCCACTTTGTCTTAAAATATTCAGATTATCCTGAATTACTAAATGAAAAGCTGCATCATCAGCAACACCGATACGACAACAAATTTCTTGTTGTTCTGTAGCCATTGGGTCAAAAGGAAGTGGAGAGGCAGTTCTAGCTAGTTCTAATATACCATCGATATTAACAAAATCTTTAACTCTGGTCTGATAAGATTGGAGTTGGGGTTTAGTTATCAGACTAGGATTGATGTTGTTGAATACAGGTATTGCGTTATGTTCAAAGGGAATGCCGCCTAAATATCTAATTGAAGTTACAGAATTAATAGCTGTTTTAATTCTTTCATCTTGTTCGGCATCTTTAACTTTATTGGCAACTACACCAATAATTCGAACTCCGGGATTATAATTACAGCAACCCAACACAAAAACTGCTACGTTTTCAGTCATTGCCGAAGCGTCAACAACTAAAATAGCTGGGGTTTGGCTAGCTTTTAGAATATCAGCATCTGACAAGCCAGAAAAAGCAGCTGGACGTTTGTCAAATAAGCCTCTTTCGCCGATTAAAAGGGTTAGTTTTGCGCCTTTACTCAGGCGGGAAAGTGAGGAAAGCATTTGAGATTTATTTAAGAGCCAGGGGTCTAAGGTGTGAGATAAACAACGAGTAATTCTTCTGTAATGTGTAGTTTCAATTAAGGAACTGTTTAATTTGGCTGTGGCGACTGGCACACCTCTTTGATTTAGTTCAGTTAGTAGTCCTAAGACAAACGAAGAAACGCCAGCGCCTTTGCTTGCGCCAACTATAGCTAGGCGGGGGGCTGTGTTTAAAAGAGATTTTCTTGTTTCTTCAACATTTATTTTTTCAGTTTTATTTCTACTAATATTATTTTTATTTTTACTAATATTATTCATTGGCGCCAAAATGTTTGTAAAACGATAATATGTGAAAATGTTTCCAGATTTAAAATTTAGGCGACTTTATAGTGTATATTTAAATTACTGTAAATAGGTAAGTTAATAAAAATAAGTTTTTCAATAATAGTTTCTAGTTATTTAAACAACTTATACTTGCTATTCTAGATAATATTTATAGATGGGTCAAATTATCCTGCATTATTATTGCCTACTAATCGCCATATGCACAATTAGCACACAATCCAAACACTGCTCGTCACAGCCAACTGTGAACGCTCCTTCAAAACACGATTTAGTTCCAGAACATTCTGTAAATGCTTGGGATGAAAAACAAAAGAAAAACATCACCAAAATATTACACTTGCGACATTTCGCGAAGTTCTATCTTCATAAAACTTCAAACTTACCAGCCGAGGTGCAAGCTGAGACGCTATTATTATAAAGTGAATTGACGTAGGTTGGCGGAACAACAAATTTGCCGCGGGCTGTTAGCTTGACTTTAAAAGTTATCTGCTGAGTATTAGAGTTCGCCGACAAAAACAATATAACTCGATCATCACGAATATTTACCTGCGCTAAACTCAAGGAAGTAGACAAACTATCACGCACAACTTCAAACCCCCCAGGCAATAACTCAACCACCACTAAATTATCAAGACTTTCAGCCTTGGTAGAACTCAAAACCCTTAGTTTTAAATTGACAATCAACTCATCTCCCACATTAGCCTGCTGCACTACATTGCCACTCTGATCTAAATATTCTTTAAAAATTTCAACTTGCCTAGCCTCCGCCTGGCTTGGCAGAGTTTTAGAAAACCCCTGCTGCACAACATTATAATACAACGGTTTGCTCGCAGAAATTTCCACTTTTTGCACAGAAGTGTCAAACTCAAAATCCGAAACTAAATCCTTAACGCTTTTTTCAAGCGTAACTTCTTTGCCAGTTTGGCTTGTAGTCTTAAAAGTAATTGTATCGCTAAAATGCAAATCATCCGACAAAACGGTTAAGGCTAAAATTGAATTAGCCGAAAGCAACGTATTATAGTCGCGATTTTTTAAAGGAGCTAACAAATTTTCAATGCCTTTTTCTTGCAACGTAGAGATTTTCAGAGGAAAGTGTTTGCCGACTAAATAATAATATTTAGCGTTTCTTAGACTGCCTGTACCAAAATCAGAATCAAACCCATTGTCACCTGATTTTTCTTTGACTATTACGTATTTTTTAATAATTCGTTCTGCTTTCTGTTCGTCCTGCAACAGCTTATAGCTTGCCGCAATATAAGCGCCCACCAAGTCAGACTGCCATATATCTTGATAGTTGGTTTCCAAATATTCTACTAAGTGTAACAAATAATTGGTAGTTACAATTTCGTTTAAAGTCAGCACATAAATTCCATATCCCGTCAATCTAGCAGACTCTAAATTACTCGGAGTTTCCCCAACTAACTGCTTGAGCCAATCCACCCCCTCGTTTAGCATTTCTTTTGGAACAGAATAATTTAGCCTTTGGGCTTCAGTTAGAAAATGCAGCGCATAAACGCTATGCTCTTTGTCAACCACCCCGTAATTATTCCACGCGGCAAAACCGCCACTTGTTACTTGCCGCATCTGTAAAATATTAATTGTGTCTTGATATAAGTTTTGCAATTTTTCTAAACCATCTTTTTCAAAGAGAGCTGGATACTTATGGGCTAACATAATCGCCGCAAAAACCTTGCTAGTTATTTGCTCTGAACACAAATATGGAAACTCTTCCAGATATTGCAAAAGCCCTTGAGCTAAAATCAAAGGCGAGGTTGAAACATTAATTACCTGCTTGCGATAAGCGCTAAACAAATTTAAGGCAAAATTATTTAAGCTAATAGTTTTTTTCTCATACCCTGATAAAACTTCATTCTGATAGGCAGCTGCTGGACGAACACTAAGCACTGTCGAAATCTTGGCTGGTTTACCTGGCAACTTATCACTATCCTGATTAGTAGCAACAAAAGTTAAACTACCCGCCCCAAGTTGATTTTTAGCTCTAGCTTTAAAGGTAACTATTTTTTCGCTGCCTTCATTAATTTCAAGCCAAACTGCAGTATTTTCGACTAACTCCAAATACTTATCATCGGCTGTAGCTTTAACCATAATTTTAACCATGTCGCCTGACCCCTTGAGCTGATTTGAAACATTAAGACTAACAATAAATTCGTCTCCCGGCGCCACGTGTGTTGGATAATTCGGAGTAAGTATAAAATCTCCATGCACATAAACATTTTTTTCGGTTGAACCAATACTGGTTGCATTTGAAGCAACTGCCATAATTCTTAGTTGCCCATTAAAATAATCTGGCACTTGATACTTATATGTCTGGACTTCGCTACTGGCTTTTAAAACACCAGACCAAAAAACAACAGGCTGATAATCCTTTCTAGCAAAAGGATTTAAACTGCTTGCCGACATTTCCAATGCCTCATCACCGCCAGCTGCCATTAATTCCCGAACTATCCTAAACTCTGGCATAATCAAGTGCATGATTTGAAAGGTTTGAACTTGCAAAGCTAGTTTAGCAAAAAACGTCTCCAACGGCTTAGGTAACTTATAACGAGCGACCTGCAGTATGCCTTCGTCTACGCCGTATAAGATTAGAGACGACGGCTGCGCAGTTTGGTATTTAATTTCCAAGGTCTCACTCGGTCTCACTCTTTCAGGCAGACCGCTTAGAGTTATGCTTTGTTTCTTGTGGTCAAGATTGATTTTAAAGGGACTAACTGCGTAGCTAATCGGGCTCATAAAAATTTCTTTTGAATCAAAATCTCTAATAAAAGATACGTTCACATATGCATTACCTGACAAATTTTGGGGAACAGTAATAGTTTGAAGTGTGCTTTTAGCCTCGGTTTTAAACCACTTAAAGGCAAAGACTGATTCACGCTCGATTGTAATTAACCCATAACCACTATACGGTGTTGTAATTTGCATTTCTATAGTTTCGCCGTTCTTATATTCTGTTTGGTTTAAACGCAGATCAAGCTCAGCTTCTTTGTCTAAAGCAAAATCCAGATTGCTACTGCCAGCTACCAAATAATCAACTTTAGAGATTATATTTCCATCGCAATCTTCCAGGCGCAAAGCAAACTCTCCCGGCTTAGCTGTTGGGAGTGCGATCTTTAAAGGTTTATCCTGCGGAATAGCAGTTGTATTTTTTTCCAGCACAGATTCATGTTGCACGGTTTGGTAACCGAAAGTTCCATCAGCTTGTTGAATAAGCGAGACTGTATTTTTCTTTTCAACTAACACAGCGGAAATATTAGCAACCGTGACATTTTGAACCTCTGAATTTAGGGCAATAAATTCTACACTTCTTTGGCTGTCCTTCTTAATATAATCCAGCTTGCCATTAGCTTTAAAGCCAACAATATAAGCCAAAGGCGAAATTAAAAAAGTTTTCTTATGAACAACCGCCCTGCCACCTTCTGCCTCAAAACCTTCGCTATAAAGATTTAGGCTATATGTTCCTCTAGTATAGTCCGCTAGGTTAATTTCAAACTTGGTTGTCCCAAATTCATTGGTTGTTTGAACGGGCAGACTTTCGTTAATTTCTTTTAAAGTTGACTTTGGATTACGGAGGGCATCAGTAAAATTCCAGTCTGGGTAAGCTTTAAAAATAAAATTAGTCGGCGCTAAACTAAAATTTTGTTTAACCATTCGATTTTGCGCTGCTGTACCAAATAAATTAGTTAGCGTCACCATGCCTTTAATTACAGTCGCTTGGCTCCAGCCTGTGTTTTTTTCATCTTCTAGGACAACATTAATTTTCATATTATCTGGGACAAATTGTTCCAGCTTAATAGCTTTATAGCCTAAATATCGGTCGCGATAGTTTGACTTAAGGCTGCCTTTAATTAAATAGACATAAAAATTATAAATTCCAGTTTGATATTCAGACTTAGTCTCCAGGCTAAATTCAAACAGCCCATCCTCTGAAACAGAAAGATGTCGAGTATTAATTTCTTTGCCTAGAGGATCAGTTAAAACAACTTCTAGAGGAATGCCAGTCGGTACTTTAAAATTGCTGGTGCGCACCAGACTAGCCACCTGAATAGTTTCGCCAGGACGGTATAAATCGCGGTCAGTCCAGAGATGAACTAAGACTTTGTCTTCAGTTGCAGTTTCATAATTTCCATCAACTTCAAATTTAGTGAAATTCAGAAAATTATCCGAACGATTGAGAGGAATAAAAGATACATCCGAGCCATTAGTTACTACAAAAGCGATTGGTTTTTGCGGACCTTTAAAACTGGCTAACTGTTGAAAAGCGACATGCCCTTCTGGGTCAGTTAATTTTGAAGTAACTTCTAAGCCGTTTAAACCTAGAACTTGAACTTTTGCCTTAGCTAAAGGCGTTCCGCTTTTGATGGAAGCGACAAAAACATCATATGTATCGGCATAGTTTTGCTTGGCTAACACGCCGATATCTGTCAGCATGATTAATCTGCGATCTTTGATGTGAGTTAGTTTGGTATTAGTTTGCGGGTCATAGGCGTAGACGTCAATGATAAAAAGTCCTTTTTGGTTTTCAAAATATTGCGAGAGATTAAGAGCTGAATAATTAGCTTGAGCTGGATGTTGTTTTAACAGAGAAATGTTTTTCGAGAAAAGCTGCGCCAGATTATTTTGGTTAAAATTATAGTTAGAAAAGTTGGGATTTTTGAGCGAGCCGTAAGTTTGGCTGATTAGGTTATTAATGTTGAGTGTATCGATTTTATAAATTTCGACTTGGAGTTCGCTTAACCCGCGGGACAAAAAGGTTAGTTCTTTTGTTCCGCTAGCCGATAAGATTGCTCCGTCAAAAGCGATTTTTAATTCTAATGGATAGGGACTAATATTAAGTAAACCAGTCCAGTCTTTGGACATGCTAAATTCGTCCTGAGAAACTAGACCTTGAGCGATTATAACTTCAAGGCACATTTTTTTTGTCTCTGGCAGGTCAAACTTAAAAGCATATACTTTTGAATATTCATCTTCATTTGGCAGCAGCGTGAGGGGGAGTGGACTTTTGCTCACCAAATGTTTTTTATCGATTTCTTTTAAATTATTATAAGAACAGCTAGCTTGAGTAGTTTGGATAAGGTTAGCTAGAAGTTTGTTTCTAAGGTCTTCTGCCTTGACTGGGGAGGTAAAGGTAAGCAATAAAACCTGTTCTGGCTCGTCATTTTTTTGTTTATTCCGCAGAATTGAAGTTTTAACATCGGCAACTCGAAAGTAATTTTCTATGTTTGGAATACGAACATTTTGTTTAGCGGGAGTGTTTAAGCTAGCGCTTTGGCTAGCGTCTTTAATTTTGTTTAGTTCTAAATAAACAAAACTTTCTTGTTCTCGAATTGGAACTGCAGCGGAGTGCAAATAAACTACAGTATCCGCTTGGGCATATTGTAGTTCAAAGTCTAGTTTAGTTTGATCTAGTTTGAGGGAGAGTTTTTTTTCTAAATCTTGGCGCTGGATTGGGTAATTAAAATTTATCTGGGCAACAATTTTTTTTTCTTTTAAGTCAAGTGGATTTTCATAAAGTCGCAGGTTACTAATTTGGGCTAGCAAAGGTTGAGTTTTGAAAGTGTGAGTTAAACTAGCTAGTTTATGATTGGGTTTAAATGTTTTTTTATTAAAGCTGACAGTATATTCCTTATTAGGAGATAAGTTTTGGTTAGGGCTGAATTTAATTTTGTTTTCAGCTATCCAAACCCACTGACCTTTAGTGGCTGGGCTAATTTTTATAGGAATCGGAATTGTCTTATTATATTCAAGTTCTAGTGGTTTGAGGTTTTCTGAAAAAACGATTTCAACATTTTGTGGTAGAAGTTTATTATCTTCGAATGTGATTTTTGAAATGTAAAAATCAACTGTGGCAAGGAGTAGCTTGGGGCTGTGGTTAATTATGCAAATCGCTGAGAAGGTAATAATTAATAGCAAAGCTGCAAAGCAGGCTGTTTTTTTCCAGTGAGTTTTAGAATATGCAATTATTTTAGCTGGTTTAATTATTGATTTAAAAGAAATCTTCATTGTTCTACCTTTTGTTTTAATTTAAAAGACGCAATTTTTGGTATTTACCAAATAGCCCATTAATCAAAGCGGACAAGTTTAACATAGTCTCTCTTGAATATCAACGAACGCCAAGATTTAAGATTAAGCTGTAAATAATGCTAACTACTTAGAAAAGGCTTAAATTATTACATCACTTTGTAACATCATAATTTGCGAATAATTGTAGTAGAGTGTAACATCTTAAACCTCACAACTAGAATTTTTAAACCACAGAGAATATAGAGAAGCATAAGCCAAAGGCAATGTCCTTAGCAAAATTTGTAGTTAAAATTCGCTGTGATTATGTTTGCGCTACTACCAAAGGTGGTGCGAATTTTGTCCTACATCTGGAAGTTATTGGGAGTTAATTAAAGAAGAACATAAGTGAAAAAATATTATATTCTAGGTGCTGTTTGTATTAGTCTTATTTATGTTCTGTATCTTAGAGCTACAAAAGTTCCTCTTTTGCAAGAGGTGAGTTTTTCAACAGCGGTTTATGATCGCCGTGGCGAACTGTTAAGATTGGTTTTAGCTGCGGATGATACCTATCGGCTTTTTGTGCCTCTTGAAGCCATGCCACTTAAATTAAGAGAAGCGGTTTTGAAATATGAAGATCAATATTTTTATTGGCATTGGGGAATTAACCCCGTGTCTTTATTACGAGCTATAAAAAGTTATCTGCAACCAACTGGCAGAATTGTCGGAGCCTCGACTATCACCATGCAACTTGCCAGAATCTATTATCAGTTAGATTCTTCTTCGCTTAGTGGAAAATTATGGCAAATGCTTTATGCTTTGAAATTTGAATTGCTTTATTCCAAAGCTGAAATTTTAACAGCCTATTTAAACCTTGCTCCATATGGACATAATATTGAAGGCGTAGGAGCAGCTAGTCTAATTTATTTTGGCAGACCTGTGGCTAAACTAACTTTTCCTGAAATACTGGCTTTAGCTGTGCTTCCACAAAATCCAACTAAACGCACACCTACTAGACAATCAGGTTTACAAGAGTTAGAACGAATCCGGTTGAAGTTAGCTCGTAAATTTCCAAATGAAGAAAATGCAAGCCTACCAATTGCTGCCAGAAAATTGCAGCAATTACCACAACAGGCGCCGCATTTTGTTAATCAGCTTTTAGAGCAACAAAAATATTGGGGAAAATCTGTCAAAACCAGTTTAGATTTAAAAATTCAAAAAGTCTTTGAAGAACAAATGCGAACCTATATTTGGCGTAACAGTAGCTTAGGCGTTACTAACGCCGCGGCACTATTAGTGGACTGGAGAAGCCTGGAAGTCTTGGCAATGGTTGGTTCTAATAATTTCTATCACGAGCAAATCCAAGGACAAGTCAACGGCACAAATGCACTGCGTTCACCTGGTTCAGCAACTAAGCCGTTCATTTACGCTTTAGCTTTAGAACAAGGACTAATTCATCCACTGACGATGTTAAAAGATGCCCCGAAAAATTTTGGTTACTATTCTCCAAAAAATTTTGATAAAGATTTTATGGGCGCTCTCTCGGCTAGCGACGCTCTAGTTTTTAGTCGAAATATTCCGGCAGTAGATTTATTATTAAAGCTGGAACCGGGAAGTTTTTATAATATTCTCAAAACTCTCGGAGTGCGAAATTTAAAAACTGAGGATTTTTACGGCTTAGCTCTGGCGTTAGGCGGTTTTGAAATTTCAATGCAGGATTTGGCGCGCTTATATGCTAGTCTAGCTAATTTGGGAGTGTTAAGAGATTTGCAGTTTGAAGTTGAAGCTAGCCGCAAGAATAATCCAGTAACCCGTTTGTTTTCTCCAGAAGCAGCGTATCTGACTTTGTCTATGCTGGAGCATAATCTTGCAGTGGACGCTCTGCCGCAACACTCACAAAATGTGCAAAAGGAATATAAAATTTATTGGAAGACTGGAACTTCTTGGGGGTTTCGAGATGCGTGGGCAGTTGGTGTTTTTGGGCAGTATGTGCTTGTAGTTTGGGTTGGTAATTTCGACGGCAGCTCCAATATGCATTTTATAGGTAGAAGCATGGCAGGACCTTTATTTTTTGAGCTAATTCGCGCCATGGCGGTTAAGGAAAAAGATTTAGCGCAGTTTAACGCTACACCAACTGGATTAAATATTATTCAAACTAAAGTGTGCGCGGTAACAGGACATTTGGATACGCCAAGCTGCCCTAAAGCTAGGACTGTTGAATTTATACCGGGCAAATCCCCGATTAAAAGTTGCGCCGTGCACAAAAGCATTCCGATTAATATATTGACTGGCAAGCGGGCTTGTTTTTACGACCCGCAAAAAACAGTTTTGCAGACTTTTGAGTTTTTGGATTCTGATTTATTAAAGATTTATTCCAGAGCCGGTATTACCAAAAAGACACCGCCAGCCTTTGAGGATGATTGTCCGCTAGATATAACTCGAAATCTTGGACAGGTTCCGAGTATTACACTGCCAGCTGCTGGCGTGGCTTATAATGTTTGGGGTGAAGAGGAAATTTCGCAAATTCCATTTCAAGCTGTGGCGGATAGTGATGTGCAGCAACTGCACTGGTTTGTTCAAGATAAATATGTAGCAAGTTCCGCTGTGCATGAAGTAGTGTTTTGGCAAGTTAAAGCTCGCGATTTAAGCGCGGCGGGTAGTAGCAGAGAGTATGAGGTTAAAGTTGTGGATAATTTTGGCAGATTTGCAGTTAGAAAAATGAAAATAGGAATAATTACCAAAAATACTAAATAAAGTAATTATGCAAGCCACACACTATTATTGCTCCATTGATGTTTGGGGAATGTTTGATAAAAAATCGAAAATACTGATTTTTAGTTTACAAGAATCAAAATTTGTTTAAAACTTACTAAACTAGCTAAAAATATTAATAAAACAATTATCTATTAAAAAACACAAGAAAGCATAAACTATAAAAAAATTATACTTGATATTAATCTATAAACTACATATTATCCACCCCGTTTTCATTTTAGAATTTGTTTATTATTCATCTTACAATAATTAAAAGGAGTCCGTCGTGTTTAGAAAATTTTTCATTACAACATTATTCTTAGCTTTATCAACTGCCGGCTTAACTAGTTGCACACAATCAACAGGTAGCGGAACTGGTGAAGGCTATGAAGAAGGCTATGACTATACAACAGGACAAGACTTTGCTGACAGTGCGTCTTCTGGTAACGAAAATCCAGAACTTGCCGCGCGCTTTGATGGCGCTAATATTCCTAATCCAGAAAAAGACGCAAACAGCAAATTTAATGACGTCCATTTTGGTTACGATTCATCAAAAATTAGCCAAGAAGATTTAGATACTATCAAAGCGGTTACTGAATATCTAACTAATAATCCAACAGTCGTAGTTGAACTAGAAGGACATTGCGACAAACGCGGAACAAGCGAGTATAACCTAGCACTTGGTAATTACAGAGCTAGATCGGTTGCTGCTGCTTTAGTTAAAAAAGGAGTTGCTGCAAAAAGAATCAGCACAGTGAGTTACGGCGCGGAGCTGCCTTTAGATCCAGCTGCCAATGAAGTTGCATATGCTAAAAACCGTCGTGTTCACTTTGTGTTATATACAAAAGATGCTGGAAAATAATTAAAATTGACCAGGTTAATTTTTAATTTTGTTGTTGCACTGGATATGTATCTACCCCGCATTTTTGCTATGCAAAAATGCCTCCTACAAAAAATGTAAAGGATATTTACTTCACAAATTCCTCTGCATTTTTACTTCAACACCACTTAGGTGGTATTGAAGCCTATTCTAGGAGGGAACTTGTGGAGTTTTACTTGTTGTAACAACACCGTAAAAAGTCTGTTTCTCATGTCTAATATTCAACAACAAATCAACGATAGTCTGAAAATTGTTCAAAAAATCAACGAGTCCATCTCCAAAACAGTTATTGGACAGCCAGAACTAAAACGTAAACTTGTCATGGCTTTGCTCACCGATGGGCATGTTCTCTTAGAAGGCGTGCCGGGACTTGCCAAAACTTTGTCGATAAAAGCCTTAGCTAGCGCTGTGCAAGGTAGTTTCCAACGTATTCAATTTACGCCAGATTTATTGCCAGCTGATTTAATCGGAACAGAAATTTACCGACACCAAGATGGAATGTTTCTTGTTCGCAAAGGTCCACTTTTCGCTAATTTCATTTTAGCGGATGAAATCAATCGCGCCCCTGCCAAAGTGCAGTCAGCTTTGCTAGAAACTATGCAAGAAAAACAAGTTACAATTGGTAATCAAACCTATAAAGTGCCAGACCCATTTTTTGTGTTAGCCACGCAAAATCCAATTGAACAAGAAGGAACCTATCCGCTCCCCGAAGCCCAGATTGATAGGTTTATCATGAAAATCAAAGTTACATATCCTCATCCAGAAGAGGAAATAAAAATTTTAGATTCTTATACTAATAGCAGAACACAAGACACAACAGACACGGAACGGACTGTCGTCAGCCTAGATGATCTGGCGACTATTAAGGAAGTCTCTCAGCAGGTTTATACAGATGATAAAATCAAACAATATATTATGAATATCGTACAAGCCACCAGATCTGGCGCAACTCTTGAGAATAAACATCTGACTAACCTAATTTATACAGGAGCCTCACCGCGAGCCACCATTGCCCTCTTTTTGTGCTCACGAGCTTTAGCTTATTTAGAAGGCAGTACTTTTGTTGTGCCGCAACATGTCAAAGACGTAGCTCATGATGTTTTGCGACATCGAGTTATTTTATCCTATGAGGCAGAAGCCGAAGGTTTAAATACAGATAAAATTATTTCCATGATTTTAGAACAAGTTCCAGTCCCATAATGTAATAGCCATGAATCTATCACCAGAAATCATCGCCGAGTTAAAGACACTTCAAATCACCACCAAAAAATTGGTCACTGCTTCAATTTCTGGGCAGTATCGCAGTGTTTTTAAGGGGCGTGGTATTGAATTTGAGGACTTAAAAAACTATCAAGCAGGAGATGATGTGCGCACGATAGATTGGAAAGTTACTGCCCGTTCGCAACATCCATATATTCGCACTTACCGCGAAGAACGCGAGTTAAATGTGGTGGTGGCGGTTGATATTAGCGGCTCAACGAGCACTGGTTTGCAAGACAAGTTAAAGAAAGACTTAATTGCTCAAGTTGGGGCAAGTCTTGCGTTAATCGCGCTAAATAACAATGATAAAATTGGGTTAGTAACTTTCTCTGATAAAATTGAACAGTATCTTCCGCCACGTAAAGCCCGAAGTGCTGTTTGGCAAATTGGGCAAAAAGTTTTGGCGCCCCATCAAGTTCAAACTCAAGCTCAAACTAAATTAGAGATAGTTTTTAATTTTTTAGCTAAGGTTTTAAAACAGCGGGCGATCATTTTTGTCATTTCCGATTTTTTAGATTCTGGTTATGAAAAATCTTTAGTTCACCTTACTAAAAAACACGACTTAACAACTATTGTGGTAGAAACGCCGATAGATTTAATTCCAGTTCCAAGCAGTAGCTCAAAAGTTGTTAAGTCTGACTCAAATCTTCTAAACCAATTCCTCAATACTATGCCAGAAGTAAAACATGCTCTTTCTTACACGCTAGCTCAAGCTAAGAAGCATCCGACTTATAATTCTTTTCAACCTGCATTAAATTCGACTTTAAATTCTTTACGTTCGACTAGTTTAAAAATACCAAATTCTAAATCTTCCTTAATTAATGTGGTAGATCCAGAATCTGGAGCAGAATATACTTTAGATTTTTCAGACAAAGCTTTTCGAGAAAGTTATCTGCAAGCCTATCAGCAAAATAAACAATTGCTGCATGAGTTATTTTCAAGAAACAAAATTAACGTTATTGAGTTAAGAACTGACGAGCCATTTATGCCTAAATTAAAGGCTTACTTTAATAGTAAGCTAAAGCAGCAACATCCATAATATGCCAATAGCTTCTGAAAAAATTTCTACTCTGCATGATGCCCGTCTGGGGTTTGCGGATATTGCTCCGTTGCCACATTTTAAATACTCTTTTTGGACAACGGAGAGTGTAAGTATTTTAATACTTTCTCTAGCCACAGTGATTTTAACATGGCTTTATCTTTGGCATAAATTTAAATCGCGACCTGTTGTCCTACCTGAGCTTTCAGTTAATCAAGTGGTGCATCAAAAAATTAACGACTTATTAAATTTAGTACAGACTGATTCAATTTCGCTAAAAGACTTAGCGGTCAATTTATCAGAAATAATGCGATTTTTTTTAACTAAGCAAATTAACTTTCAAACTGTTGGACTGACAGTGAGAGAAATTTATTTTATGCTTGCGGATAGTTTAGCAAAAAATTTACTTAATTCTGAAAAAGTAGAATTAGAAATTCTTGAAGCCAAGATAAAAAACTTTTTTAATTTAACTGAAAATTATATTTTTGCTAAATCCAGCCAGCAAACTGCCGAGCTTCAAATTGCGCTCATCAATCAAGCTAAGGAAATTATCGAAATCATAAATGGGGAAATAATAAAGCAACCCGATACCAGCGAAAAACAGAATAAAAATATCTAGTATCGGGTTAGGAATGAATTTCATTATAACTTTTAAAGTAAACGATATATAAATTAAGATTGCTTAATCTTAGAATGTATATCTAAGTCCAAGCAGGAGTTCATGAGATTGAATCATCTTTCCCTTTACTTTAGGAGTATCCCCGTTAGAGACCTTTGTCCTGAAGTTTAACTCTTCCCCAAATGTAGTTTTTTTAACTTTACCAATCTTTATTAGGTAATTTGTTGTTATACTTTTTGAGTTGTTTAATTGCTTCGACACGCCTAAATTCTTTTAGCGCTCCTCGATCCTCCTTTAAGGCATTTAATAAGGCTTCACCAGCAATAGCAGATTGTTCCTTTAAATCCTGCCTTTCTTCGCTAGGGTGGAAATTAAAATCTTCACCAGCCGACTGATTATCTGCACTCGCCTCATTACCCTGAACAACATCATTCAAATCTTGAGAACTATCTTCATCAGCCGCAACCTCTGAGCTGGCGCTCTGCCCAACATCAAAGCTGCTAGACTGTTCTGAACTTTGCTGACCCGTCTGCCCAGCTCCTGAATCTTTATTCGAACTATTACTAACATTATCTTGCTCTTCTTCAGGTTCTGTAGATTGTTGCTCAGATTCATCAACATTAGAATTTTCTGACTTAGAATTATTAGCTGAAGATTGGCTTATTTCTGAATTAATCTCTGCAGCTTGGCTCTGAGCTGTAGAGTTGTTTTGCTGTTCATTATCTTGTCGCTCTTGATTCTGCTCTTGATCAGCATTGTCTTGGGGTTGATTTTCTACTTGCAATAATTTTTTAGCGTATTCCAAATTATTAGTTACAGCTTTTTGATTTGGCATTATCTTTAAACTCTCCTGATACGCACTAACAGCTTCCTGATACTTTCCCAACTGCACTAAACTATTTCCTAAATTATAAAAAGCCTCTGCTTTTTGCTGCGCATCTGCCTGCTGGACAGCTTGCTTAAAGTATTGTTCAGCTTCAGCAAACTTATTCTGTCGATAATAACTATTTCCAAGCCCCAAATTAAGTTTATAATTATCCGGCTCCTGTTCTAACGCCTGCTTAAAAATTTGACTAGCCGTTTCAAAGTCGCCAAACCTATAGCGCTCCGCTGCTAATTTTCCCAACCCCTCAGCTGATTCAGCAAAAGCTGGAGTGACCAAAAAAAATGTAATTAAAAGCAAACTATTTGCCCGCCCTACACCTCTAAGCAATAACATTAAAACTGCCAAAAACAGCGGAAGTTGATACCATTCATTCCAAACTTTAGTTTGATTTGTTTCAAAATCTATATCGTTTAAGCTGGCTTTAATTCGTCGATAAATAGTCTTTGCTGCATTACTATCAGCCAAAGCTGGCAGATAAATTCCACCAGTAGCTTGCGCTAAATTTTCTAAAAACTCTCCATTTAATTTTGAAATAATAATATTACCCTGCGCATCCTTTTTATAATTATTGCCGTTACCAACTGGAATAGGCGCGCCAGCTTTAGTGCCAATACCTAAAATATAAAGCTTAATCCCCAGCTCAGTAATTTTTTGTTTAACCCTATCTAAATTACCATCTAACTCTTCACCATCAGTCAACATAAAAATAGCGCGACTATTATTAGCCACACCCGCTGCACTACTAGTGAAAGCTTCAATACTTTTCTCAAAAGCCAGTTCAAAATTAGTCCCCTGCACCGGCACAAGATTGGTATTTAACGAATTTAAAAACAACTTAAATGTCGCCATATCTTCGGTCAGTGGCGTTTCAATAAACGCTGTCCCAGCAAAAATCACTAAAGACACACGATCACCTTGAAGAATATTGAGCAAATCTGTAATTGCTCTTTTTGCGATTTGTAGACGATCGGGCGACACATCTTTTGCTAACATGCTTTGCGACACATCAATAGCGACCACAATATCAATGCCTTTTTTATGATTCTCGCGCCAGTTCCAACCATATTGTGGTCGCAGCAGAGCTATAGTTAAAAACAAGAGCCAAAGCAGCATAAAATACACTTGCCGTTTTAGGTGTTTTTTATAGGCTTTAAAATCCGGAATAAGCTCCGCCAAAGTTTTAGTTGTCCCTAGCTGCTTTAAATCTCGGATTTTTCTTTTATAAATAAATAATCTCCCTAGCAACCCTAATAACGGCAGCAAAAATAAAAGAAACAATAAATTGGCATTCCCAAAGTTCATCATGGAATTACTCTCAACACAGTTGCCACTAACAATTCATAAATAAAAATCAAAACCACTCCCAACGAAAGCGGTAACATGAAATAATCTTTATACTCTACATACTGCACAATTTTATCTTCTCGCATTTCAAGTTTATTTATTTCATCATAAATTTTAACCAAAGTTTCTGTATCTTTGGCATAAAAATATTGACCGCCTGTAGTTTCCGCGATTTCTCTTAAGGTCTTTTCATCTAAGGGCAAGACTTGATAAGTCAAGACGGTTTGCTGCCAAATATTTTCAGTCGGAAACGGAACTTTTTCCGAAGACCCAATCCCGATCGTGTAAATCTTTATCCCTAATTCTTTGGCGATACTAGCTGCCCGCAAAGGATGTAAAATACCAGCATTACTTTCGCCATCTGAAACTAAAACTACAACTTTTGACTCCCCTTTTAGATCTTTTAAATGTTTGAGAGCTACACCAATCCCGTCACCAATTGCTGTGCTGCCACCAGCCATGCCAGCTTGAATCAATTTTAAGTATTCTTGAAGAGTTTTTTGGTCTAAGGTTAAAGGACATTGTGTCCAGGCAGTCTCGCCAAAAACAACTAAACCAATCCGATCACCTTTGCGTTTTTCAATAAAATCTTGCACGACTTTTTTTAGCGCTGTAATTCGATCAATGCGATTTCTATCATAGAAAAAATCCAAAGCTCGCATACTATTAGAAACATCAAGAGTTAACATAATGTCCCGCCCGCTAGCGTCCAACTCTGTAAAATACGATCCAGTTTGCGGACGAGCTAAAGCCAGCACGAATAAGCTGAAAATAGCTATTTTAACGGTATTTAACAGGGGTTTGCGAATTGTGGATCTAAAACTAGGTTGAATTTTTTGGAGCTCAACATTAGTAGAAAATTTAAGTCTGCTTTGCTGAGTAGTCAGCCAGAAGTTGACAAAGCTTCTCTGCCTTCCCCTGCGTTCCAATAAAAAGGGAATAAAAAATAACAATAATAGAAAATATGGACTGGCAAAGTGCAGCACTGCTAACTTATTTATAAACTTTTACTTGATCTTTAACAGGAGTTACTTTTTTCTTAAAATTTTTCTCCTTTTTTTATTGCGTTTTAGCCCAGCCCTTAAGAACTGCCTCTGGGTAAAGACACGAGAAAATGCCACGATTTTTAAGCTCTTTCAATTTTTTTCTGGTTTTTCTGGTATCAATTATTTTTGTAAATCGTAATGTATTAAAATTATTAATTAAAAAAATAAAACTAAATAAACAGACAAGACATTTTTCATCCACGAATGTTTAGATTTTTTTATTATTTTATAATTCTCGTAAAATTTTCCACAAAAACTTAGGTTTCATATTCCACGAACACCGCCAAAACCAAACTCCAAAATGACAAACTTTAAAGATAAAAAATTCCTTCATAAACTCTTGATATTTACCCAATTTTTGCAATTTTTCTTTAATAATTCTAGCAACTTTGAAGATGTCAAAAATCTGATAAGTTGCATGCGACGAACTCATAATTGAACCAACCGAACCTTTACGGTGGTAATACAGATTTTTATGTAAAACATTAATACTACTTGCCTGTAACAAAACCTCCATCATAAAAGGTCCATCCTCATAAAGTAAACCTTCTGAAAAAAATATCTGACGCTCTCTGAGAAAGTTTGTCTTATACAGTCTGGCATAAACAGAAATACGACGGTTTAAAACTAAACCTTTAATATCCTGATAAACAATTGTTTTTTTAAATTTAGCACAACCAGTAAAATTAATACGCTGAATCTTTCCACCATTGGCAAAAAACATATTAAACAACACTAAATCAACCTTGCCATATGTCGCCTTGTTATAGGCGAGCTGACACATTGAGGTCTCAACCCAATCGTCCGAATCCACAAAAGTCAAATATTCCCCTTTAGCTAGATTAATTCCTAAATTTCTCGCTGATGACGGACCGCCGTTGTCTTTATTAATAATTTTTATTCTCTTATCCTGTTTAGCGTATTGATTTAGAATTACTAAAGAACCATCAGTTGAACCATCATTGACACAAATAATTTCTATCTCTTTTAAGGTCTGGTTAACTAAACTATCCAAACACTGAACTAGATATTTTTCTGTATTATATACTGGCACTATCACGGAAACTTTAATTGAACTCTTAATAAAAGACATAATGGGTTTAATTTGTAATTTTCGTAACTATTCCGTAACAGCTCGCGACCATGAATAACCTAGTAGGGGCGCCCCCTACAAAGGAACTCGTCGTTATTCATTTCAGCAAGGTTATTCAGTTCTGCGCCGTTTTTGTTTTTTTATTAACCGAACAACTCCCAAGGGCTTCTAAAAAATGGGTTGACAAACTACTACATACATCTATATACGGCAACACTTTTATGGATATTAACAACACATCAATTACTATAGAGCAGCTAGCGTATAAGATAAAAAAACTTAAACTAGAAACTCCGGCGCTGTTATTTCTGGAAATGCACAAGCCATTAACTTCGCTGTTGCATCATGGAACAGTTTTTTTTGCTCCTCTGGTTGCCCCACTTTTTGGTCTAAAGCGTTATTCAAAAATACAAACTTTGCTTGCCGACCGAAATAATATTGAACAACTAATCAAAAAACTAACTACTTAAATAGATGTCTCAAGCTAGCCCTTTCGATTTAGTTTTTATTTTCTTCTGTCTCATTGTCTTGGGGTATTGTATCCTTGCAGCTTACCGTGGAAAAAATATTTTTGTTAGAAAGATTAGCGGGATTGCTGCTATCGATGAAACTATTGGCAGAAGTATTGAGCTGGGACGTCCCATTTCTTTTACCTCTGGGCTAGCTAGTATTGGTCCTGTTTTTTATGCCTGCTTAAGCGTGCTGCAGCATATAGCCCGAAAAGTTGCGAGCTTTAACGCTAAGCTTTTTGTGCCTTGTTACGACCCTGAAACATTAGTCCTCAGCGATATTACTATTCAAAACGCCTATAAAAAAGAAAAACGTTTTGCTAACTATGACCCCGGCACAACTCGTTATTTATCGTCTAGTCAGTTTGCTTTTGCCAGTGGTTATATTGGTATTATTCAGCGTGAAAATGTAGGCGGCGCCTTTTTATTTGGCACATATGCTGCGGAGTCTTTAATCTTAGCTTCGGCAGGGCAAGAAATAGGCGCAATGCAGGTTGCAGCCACGACCTCAAACGAGCAAATTCCGTTTTTTATCACCACCTGCGACTATACTTTAATTGGCGAAGAGTTATTTGCAGCTGGAGCTTATCTATCCCAAGACCCTGTACAAACAGGAAGTTTAAAAGCTCAAGACATTATTAAATCCTCATTATTAGTATTAATTATAGTAGGAGTTTTAATTTCAACAGGAATCTCAATTCTGGATAAACCAGATTCAAAAAATCTTTCTTTTAAAACCTGGAGTAAGCAAATGGAACAAAATAATTTTTTAGCTCAAGCGCTAAAAAGTAAATGGTAAATCAAAAACCAGTTATCAGTTATATATCTTTTGCGGTTGCGCTGTTACAGCTCTTCATTGGAAACAACGAGGTTACTAATCGACACCATCGCAAAAATAAAAACAAAGACAACTCATATTCAAGTGAGGGATATACAAAGTAATGCTATAAAGAAAGAAAAAATTCTGAATATTTAGATGGTTATAAAAAAAAAGTTAAAATCAGTGTATTGTCAACCTAGACGTAATTTTGTAAAGACGACAAACGCACAAGAGAAAAAGCAATTTATTTAATTACTCAGTGGGTTGAGCAGTTCTGTAATTCTATACACTTCACGCTTACCTTTCGTTATAATAAAAGGTAATGTTGTTTATGGTACACTATATGAATATCTTTCAACTATCATACAAAAATCTCTTACGGCGCAAGCTGCGCACCACTTTTACTATTTTGGGGATTACACTTTCAGCCTGGGTGTTAATTACACTGCTGGGTTTTAACAATGGCTATGAAAATTCTCTTAACAAAGACATTGAGGGGATGGGGTTCCAAATTGTGCTAACTGCTAAAGGCTGCCCTTACGAAGCAGCAACTTTAATGTTAAAAGGTGGAACTGGTCTCAGATATATGCCTGAAGAAATTGTTCAAGGAGTTGCTAACGATCCCGACGTCGCGCAAACTACCGCTATGTTAATGCATGCCGAATTTGACCCTGATAAAGGCGAAAATGGCGGAACCATTGTGTATTTAGGAATTGATATTCCAAGCTATCCTGAGCTAAAGCCTTATTTAACTTTTAAACAAGGCGCTTGGTTTCAAAATGCGGCTGAACGCAAAGTTGTGCTAGGATTTGAGGCAGCTGAGCTAGAACAACGTGAAGTTGGCGATTCAATGCTACTTCCCGGCAGTGCTGAAGAATATCAAGTTGTTGGTATTTTAAAGCGCACTGGCACACAAGACGATGGCATGATTTTCCTACCGCTTAAAACAGTGCAAAAAGTTTTTAATAAAGAAGGGCAACTGACTATGCTCGGTATACGTTTAAAACAAACTGCGGACGCTAATGCTTTTGAAGAAAAACTCTATAGCTTGCCAGATGTGCAAGTAGTCTCTATGGCGCAGGTGAAAAATACTATTTTAGGACTAGTTTCAAGCGCCAAAGTTATTGTATTATCCATTGCCTTTATTGCGTTTGTAATTGCGATGTTTGGCGTTCTCAATACCGTATTAATGTCAGTCTTTGAACGTTACCAAGAGATTGGAATTTTAAAAAGTATGGGCGCTTTGCCCAAAGATATTTTTGTCATGATTTTAATTGAGACTACCCTACTTTGCACCTTAGGCGGAATATTGGGAATTTCGCTGGCATTTGTATTTTCGGGCGCATCGGAAATGGCAATTCGTTTTTTTCTGCCTTTTACTCCAAACGGAAATTTAATTTTAATTACCACCCCGACTGTTGTTTGGTCTTTTCTAACAATTGCCTTAATCGGAATTATTGGCGGAATTTATCCTGCTCAGCGGGCAGCCCATATCCGCCCTTTAGATGCTATTCGGAGTGAATAAAATTATATGAATATCATTACTGCAAAGAACCTAACTAAAATTTATGCTCGTGGAGTAGAAAAAGTTTTTGCTCTAAATGACGCTAGTTTTGTTATTAAAAAAGGCGAAATTCTGTCTATTACTGGCGCTTCTGGTTCGGGCAAAACGACCTTAGTTAATATTTTAGGTTGTCTTGATAATCCAACTTCGGGAGTTTTAACTGTGGCTGAACAACAAGTTTTTGGCGAACAAAAGGAGTTGTCCGAAGCAGCTTTAACTTTGATTCGACGCCAATATTTTGGTTATGTATTTCAAAAATTTTTCTTAATTCCAACTCTGACGGTTCAAGAAAATATTATGTTGCCGTCGATTTTTCAGAAAAACCTCCAAACTAATCTGCAAAACCTACAGCCTACTTTAGAAATACTGGGATTAACTCAGCGGGCGAGGCATTTGCCGGCAGAGCTGTCTGGTGGTGAAATGCAACGGGTAGCCATTGCCAGAGCGTTAATTAATAAGCCGCAAGTTTTGCTTGCTGATGAACCAACCGGTAATTTGGATAGTAAGCGTTCTGACGAAATTAAAAATTTGTTAGTAACTCTCAACCGCGAACAGGGAATTACAATAATTTTAGTAACTCACAATCCAGATTTAGCTAAAATTGGCTCGTCAGCAATTGAGCTGCTAGATGGAAAAATATTAAAAAAATCATGTTAGTTTTAACTAGAAAAACAGGACAAGGCATAAATATCAGTAATGAGATAGTTATCACGATTAAAGAAATTAAGGGTAATCAAGTGCGACTAGGGATTGAAGCTAGCTCAAACTTTAAGATTTACCGTAGTGAAATTTATGAACAAATCAAAGCTGAAAACACACAGGCGCTAAATTTATCTCAAGAAACGCCGAAAAATTTAAGCAACTTTGCCAATACACAAAAGATTAAATTCAATAGTAGCCGCTTTGGCGAGCTGGAAATTAATCCGTCTGCAGTAATTGAATTTCCTTTTGGGTTAGTTGGGATACCTGATGCGCATCAATTTGTAATGCTTGAATATAGTTCGCCCTTTTCTTGGTTACATTCAATAGACCACCCAGATATTGCATTTGTAGTTATTAACGGAGCTGAATTGGAGCCGCAATTTGATGTGCAAGTTTTGACAGCTGATAAAGATATTGATTTAAGACCAAACGATGAAATTGCGCTAATTAATGTTGTAACTGTTCGACCTAATATTCAGGCAAGCACAGTCAATGTAAAAGCTCCGATTGTAGTCAATATGAGAAATAAAAAAGCCAAACAAATAATTATCGACTCTACAGATTTATCGATAAATTTACCTCTGTTTTAGTTTTTAATAAAAACAAGATAAACCTTATTTAAGAAAGATAAGGTTTTTTCCAAGAAAAATATGATTGTGATTTGACTATCTTTAACCAGCAACTTTCAAATCCCATAATGAATCCGGCGAACTGAATTTGTCATTGTAAGCCTCGATACACTTCTGAATAATCTCTGTAGCTTCCTCACGATTTAAAACACCGATCACCTCTGTTTCGTATTCTTCCAGTATCTTATAAACAGTAAAGAAATGCTCTATTTCTTTAAAAACATGGTTAGGTAACTGAGAAATGTCTTGATAACTATTATAATGCGGGTCTTTACATGGGATAGAAATAATTTTTTCATCAACCTCGCCCTTATCAAACATTGTAATCACCCCAATAGAATAACATCTAACTAAAGTCATGGGCAGGATTATTTCACTAGAGAGAACTAAGGCGTCTAACGGATCATTATCGCCAGCATATGTACGTGGAATAAAGCCGTAATTAGCTGGATAATGAGTTGAAGTATGCAATACTCGATCAAGACGTAGCATACCAGTTTCCTTGTCTAGCTCATACTTGTTCTTACCACCGCGTGAAATTTCAATCACAACCTCAAACTCTTCTTTAGTAATCCTCGATGGATTTATATCATGCCAAATATTCATTTTAATCTCGCTTTAATTTGGGAAACAAATATTTCTCTAAAATTTCCTATTCTCTACACAGGCAAGATTGCCTGTACTACATTCTAACGCCATATAGTCTCGGAGGTTGATAAGTCAACCCATTTATCAATACCATGCCAACTATCCGATTTACCGTATGAACCAAAATCAACTAACATTATCTCGACTCCAAATTGACGACAAACGTATAAAACATAACTTAGCTCGCGGCTAGGACAGAGCACAATTGCTGTCCGTTTAATAGACAAATCTTTTTCTTGTGACAAATCTAAATTAAAATCCCTACTCTCCAAATCATCTGTAATTTGTATATTGTCAGAGCCAGACTGCGACAAAGAGTGATTTAAAAAATTCCCTGTCGCAAAAAGCATTAAATCAGTCGCCATATGCACGTCCATGGCAACTTTTCTTTGCACATTTTTTGGCGGCAGTCTTTTGGCAATAACTTCAAGTCCTGATCGCTCGACAGCCGACAGAAAAGAGAACTGACGCGCATCATCTTCGTAAGGAACTAGAGTATAATAACGAGAAATTTCTGGAACTAAACCTTCGCTCAGGCTAGTAACTAATTTTCCTAAGTCAAGTTTTTTTTCTAAACGATAGATTGCTCTATCTAGACTCATCCCATCAATGAACAAACCAACTGCCCTTTTGTTTCTTCTACGCACTGCACCATTTTTTAATTTCTCTATTTCTAGTCTACTCATATATATTTTTTAATGTGTTTTAATTAATTCAAGACTCTTGTTCTTCGTTATATTGACTTTCGCCAGAAGTGTTGCGTAATATGAGAAAAAAATTAAATAGTCAAATAATTTAATACGTTATCTATATGTTACAAAATTTACACCTCCCTCAATATTATAAATCAACCTTGATTGAACAGATAAAATCGCAAGCTCCAAATTCTGCGCGAGATCAAACTCCATATACAGTTCAGTTAGGCAAGCTAACTTTTAAATTAGCAAGACACTTTGGTTTTTGTTTTGGGGTGCAGCAGGCGTTAAGTTTAGCTTATAAAACTATTGCTGAAAATAAAGGCAAACGTGTTTTTCTTTTAAGTGAAATAATTCATAACCCTATTATTTATGACGATCTAGTTAAACAAGGTATAAAGTTTTTAATGGATTCTAAAAGTAATATTTTAATTCCATTTGAAACCTTAAAACCTGACGACATTGTGTTGATTCCGGCTTTTGGCATTACTTTAGAATTGCGAAAACATTTGCAAGATTTAGGAATTGACATTTTAAGATACGACACGACCTGTCCTTTTGTGCAAAAAGTCTGGAACACCGTGAAAAAACTAGGACAAACTGGCTATACAATTATTATCCATGGCAATCCAAACCATGAAGAAACCAAGGCTACTTTTTCATATGCTCAAGCTATCGCTCCGACTTTAATTCTTAAAAATAAAAATGAAGCTTTAAAATTAGCAGATTTTATTAAAGACAGGACTGAGTTAAGTAAATTTAATGCTAATTTTAGGCATTGTTCTAAAAATTTTGACCCGCAACAAGATTTAATCAAAATCGGCTTAGTTCAACAAACTACAATGTTAACTAATGAAACCGAAGAGATAAGCGAGATTTTAAAAACCGCTCTTAACCAAAAAAACAAAGCTGAGAATATCGGAGAAGCTATTTTTGCTGATACTAAGCATACCCTTTGTTATGCCACGCAAGCCAATCAATTAGCTACTAAAGTTTTATGTCAAACTAGTAATGCTGATTTAGCGTTCATTGTGGGTGGCTATAATAGTTCAAATACTAAGCACTTGGTTGAGTTAGCTTCGCAAGATTTAAAAACATTTTTTATTAAAGATAGTGCGGAGATTTTAAACTCAAAAACAATCCGGCATTTTGATATTCAGACCTCTACAATCCAAGAAACCACAGACTGGCTACCTACCAAAAGCAACTTAATAATTGCTATTTCCGCTGGTGCAAGCTGCCCTGACAAGGCGCTTGAGGAGGTTATGTTAAAAATCCAAGCTTTGGCGACATAAAGTCCCCCTACTTGATAAGAGAGAATTATATCCCTTCCCCCATGGTCTCACGCCAACTTTTAGGAATGTTAGCAGCTCCTTTAGTATTCATATATCGTGTAACTTCACGTTTCTCTTGTGCCGTATTTTGTTCCTGAAAAATAATCGTCCCACCAAAAATACATAGAAATAAAAAAACTATAATAAAAAGCCATTTCATAAAATTGTCTCTTGTTTTTTTTGATAAAATTTGTAACTATTCAGTAGTGGTAAAATCTAGTATCCTGCCACCATAAATAACAATATAACTGTGACTTCTTCGTAGAGACTCACACTTCAAAAAAAAGCTATTATTATGAGTATCAGCAATGTTGTTTATATAATTTCTGTTTTTTACAAAAAAAACCAATAAGTTTAATATATTAAAATTTACAGAAACAACCCGATACCAAAAAAAATATTAGAGAGTAAAGATAAAAATTAATACTATTAATGTTATTACAATTTTTTTCTAAATGTCACATTTTTTCAGTATTAAATAATAACCATATTACAACAAATTGTTTAAAGTAGATGTGAGAAAACGAGCGTCTCGTCTAGCTAAGATTAGTTATAGAAATTAGAAAACTTATTTCACCCCGATTACGCCAAGTGGTGACTGTTTACAGTTGTAAAAAGTTTAAGACTGGATCGAACCCCTCAGAAAAAAAAGATAGGACCTCTCTCCTTTATATTTTCATATTTATTTTATCGTGGAACTATTGCTAATCGTTTTATTTTTTGTTATGCATTCCGCCCGCGTTTAATATGTAATGCGTTTAATCTTATAAAATTTTTTATATTGAGTAGAAGAGTCTAAGGATAAAGCCAACATTTATAACAACTTAGAGTTTTGTTATAGATGTTGGCTTTTTTATGCAAAAGGTTGTCTTTTGTTGGTCAACAAATAATCTTAAAAAGAAAGGGTTAGTTTATGAAAACCACAAAAGAGAAAGTAGAAACAATCAGTTCTATCTTGCAAAAATTTCCTTCTTTAAAAGAACTGTTAGAAGGAGATACTTACAAGATTCGCAACATCCTCAACGAAGATCCAAGATTAATTTGTATAGCAAGAAATTTCATCAATGATTATATTTACCTAATAAAATATAACATCCAACAGTTAGAAATCCAGCTTAACTGTTGTAATGAAAAAGAAAAACGTAATCAAATGGTTGTTCAAATATCAAAAATTGATCAATTTCTGACATTTTTAAACGACAGAGACTGTTGGTTAGAAAAGTTACAAATAGAATTCGCTGATCATTGCTAACCAACTTCTTTCACGGCTTTTAACTTGTGTTAAAATTTTACTTTTCTCCACTTTGATCATAAAATTTTAACACAAGTTTTTTTGTTTTTCCCAAAAGGTTTTAACTGTATAAACAAGTCAATAAAATTTCTTCTAACCCTTTAGAAAAAATGGTAATTTTTATTTGTCCTTATCATCATCTAGTAACCAATCAGGGGCAGACATCACATAATTTTTATCTCTATAATACTACCAAATTGAACTCGCCAATATCCCTAAATCATCTCGCCGCGCAAAAATGCTTAATAACACACCGTTCACAAGCTGGTTTGCGGGCAAAACAAACAGCCCGTCCGTGCAAAATAATTCTCAAGCTAAAATTACTCCACTCCCTTTTAGGCACAATCTCACACAAATCAGCCTCAACTTTCTGTGGACTGCTTTGGGTAGTCAACCCTAGCCGATTAGCAATGCGCAAAACATGCGTATCTACTGGAAGTCCAGGCACTCCAAAAGCTTGACCTAAAATTACATTAGCAGTCTTTCGCCCAACACCCGACAACTTAACTAAATCCTCCATACTACACGGAACTTGCCCCTGGTATTGGCTTAAAATTATCTCTGCTGTCTTTTTAAGACTTTTCGCCTTTTGCCGAAAAAATCCAACTGAATGAATTAACTTCTCTAATCGCGCCTGTGGACATTGAACATAATCCTGCACCTGCCTTAACTGCTTAAACAACACTTGAGTAACTTCATTAACTCGCACATCTGTGCACTGAGCAGATAAAATCGTCGCTACCAATAATTCAAAGGGATTTGAAAAATTAAGCGGTGGCGTTGTATCAGGATAACTCTTTTTTAGTTCAGCATTAATAGCTTTAGCTTGTGCCTTGAGCGCAACTTTAGTTTTCATAAATTTTAGTCACCCTTTTTCGACTTCCATAAACGCAAAATAAAATCAAGCAGCAAAATTAGTCCAGCCAACAAAATCAAAAGCTGCCACAATTCTTGCCGCTTTTCATTTTCAGCTTTTTTACTCTCCGCATTAAGGTTCTCAAGATTCAAATCCTCATTAACATAAAATTTATGTCTCAGATTAGTATTAGACTCTGTTGGATCAGCTATTTCATTGGCAAATCCTGCGCTACTACTATTTAACCAATCGATTAAGTTTAAAAACATAATTGAAGTTAAGGGAGTTTTTGCTCCCTCAAAAGGCAATAACTCAAACCCAATGCCTGCAAATCTTGTTCCTTCATTCTCACCAGCCACCATAATTGCTCCCTGTTCTGTATTAATTATTGCCTGCGCCCACTTAGAAGGTTTAAAAATTAAAGAAGTCTTAAGCTCTAACAAGTTTAATTTTAAATACGAAGTAAGTATATGAGTATTTTCAAATGACGTAACCTTAGGCAAATTAACTTTAAGAGGTGAATTTTGTTTATCTAGCGCCAAAGGAAAAAGCGGGTTTTCCCTTGGCGGCAAAATTAAAAGTGTCGGGATATGTTCGGCATATAATGGTGCTGTCCGATGAAAAATTAAAGTAGCGTACCGCTGAACTTCATTATGCGCTAATTTATTAAACTCCTCTGGCGCAATAACTTTAAATTTAAAATTAGAAATATTTTTTAAACCTAGTTTTTCTTTTGCCAACTGTGAAATAACTAAAATGCTACTGGCAGCCGTATCAGCAACTGCAAGCTGGGCAGTATTATCCAAGGCTATGGAATCTATAAAATCCGCGGTCTGGTTCGGAAAAATTTCGAGTTTATAATTAACAGCGTCCGCTTGTTTCTCAGCTAATACAGTTTGGGCATTAAACAACACTTGAGCATTTGCGCCGGCTAGAAGTTTGATTTTTTGTTCCTCGATTAACTTAAAATCAGAGTTGCCTACTTGCTTAAATAATTTAACTGGAAATGTCGCGGAGCCAACTCCGGAATAAAATACTCCAGCTTGAAGTTTGCCATCTTGATTAAGTCTCAAACTATTAATATAGGCATTGGACTGGGGGATACCGACAACTAAACTCGTTACCCGCTGAGTTAGTTGTTTTGTATCTCCCGCTATTTTATCGCTAACTACCAAGATTTTATTAAATACTGGATTCTGCAAAAGTTCAGCTAAGTTTAAGGTTAGATTATCCGAAGTTTTAGAAACTGTTATTTGATTTATAGCCCTTAGCACTTCGTTTTTATCAGCCTCTTCTAAAACTTTCTCTAATTTAGGTGAGGTTTTAAAAACTGTCCAACTCCTGCTCTTAGGTTCAGTATTAAGTTGCTCTCTAACTTTTTCCACAGCTAACTGTAAATGACTAACTCCGCTTTTTGAAACTGAGGACATGCTTAACGAATTATCAAACAAAATAACGTTGGTTGGCTTATACTTTTTAAGACTAGGCTGAATTAAAGCTAAAATTAACAAGCTTAAAGCTGTAAGTTCCAAAAAAAAACGCAGAGGTAATTTAATTTTTTGTTTAATAACCTTCCGTGCCGCAAGTTGTTTATAGATTAAGATACTCGAAACCTTCTTTAAATTACCTTGCGTTCGGTTCAAGTAGGCAAAGGCGAGCAGCGGCAAGGCGAACAATAAAAACAAAAACGGTAAATTACCAAAAATCATAAAATATTATTCTAGTAGCTTGTAATATTTAAAACTTGTTCCCTACCCCTCTTCTTAGAAAATTAAACCACAGAGCGCACAGAGAACAAAGAGTTTTTTATTAGAATCCTCCTCTGTACTCTCGGTAGTTTAAAAAAACCAGTTGTAAAGTTTTAGATGTACACCCTACTGGTTAGCGTAATAATCCTAAACTTGGCAGTCGTTGTAGCAGGACACTTTCTATATCTTCAGCAGTTGAAATCAGAACGTGCGGCACACCGGACTTTTTAGCAAATTTCTCTATTTGCTCAATATGATCTACTAAAATTTTAAGATATTCACGTTTTGACTTCTCATCTAAAGCCAGCTCAATTACTGCATTACTTTCAACGTCCAACACCTTGGTAGTTGTTAAATTTAATTCCAAATTTAACTCAGCTGGAGTTAGCACTTGCAATAAGACAACTTCAAAATTTTTCCCCACTAATAATTTAATGCCTGCAATTATTTGTTCTAAATTACAAAGAAAATCAGAAATCACAAAACATTTTCCAGGGGTTTTGAGTTTTTGGACTGCTAACCCTAGCTCCAATGGCAAATCAATTTCTCCGCAAGGCGTAATTTTATTTAAAAAATTTTCAGCTTTGGCAATTAATCTTGGATTAATAAATTTTGGTGAATTCTCTTGTCCTAACACAGAAAAAGTTACAGTATCTCCATCAGTCAAGGCAACATACCCTAAGGCTAAGGCTAACTTGGAACAAAAAGCAAACTTATGATCCTCACTCTGCATTGAACCACTACCATCTAGCAGAAACATAACATTTAAGTCCTGCTCTTCACGAAATTGTTTAATATATAATCTATCCGAACGAGCGAAGGCTCCCCAGTCAATATTTCTAAAATCATCACCTGGCGTATAAAGTTTATAATCTGAAAACTCTAAGCCATGCCCCTTTCTAAGCGAATTATGTCCGCCTTGACGTGAGCCTAAAAACACACGTCGAGTATGAATTTTTAGCTGTTGTAACTGTTTATAAAAGCGCGGGGAAAAAGAGGATAGTAATAATTCGTCACTCATAAAACGATGAACCTTATTTTTTCACCACTTCCTTAATCAAGGAATCTGCTGTAATACCTTCGGCTTCAGCTTGGTAATTCAAAATCAAGCGATGGCGCAGAGCTGGGGCCAGAGCAGAATTAATATCTTCATATGCTAAGTTTAGCCGACCATCTAACAAAGCGAAAACTTTAGCCGCCAGCAGCACTGATTGCGCACCGCGTGGACCTGGTCCAAAACGAACATATTCAGCTGTGGCATCCGTGCAATTTTTACTATTCGGCGTTAAGGCAAAAATTGTTCCAATTAGCAAATCCTCAAGTGGCGGAGCAATTACTACACGTCGCACTAAAGTCCGCATCTGCATAATAATATTGGTAGTCTCAGCAGGCTCAAAAATTGGAGCAAGTTTGATATTCTGGGTGCTAGTTGTGCGTGAAAGAATTTCTTTTAATTCAGTCGAGTTTGGCGAGGGCATTAAAACTTTAAATAAAAAGCGGTCAAGTTGAGCTTCGGGCAAAGGATATGTGCCTTCTAATTCAACTGGGTTTTGAGTTGCCAACACAAAAAATGGCTCTGGCAAACGGTGAGTTGTGCCTAGCACGCTGACTTGATGTTCTTCCATTGCCTCAAGCAAGGCTGATTGGGTTTTAGGTCCAGTGCGGTTAACTTCGTCGGCAAGCACAATATTTGAAAAAATAGGACCTGGCTTAAAAACAAAAGAACGCCTACCGTGTTCGTCTTCGGTTAAAACCTGTGTGCCTGTAACATCGCTAGGCATTAAGTCAGAAGTAAATTGAATACGGTGAAATGATAGTCCCATGGTTTGGGCGATAGATTTGACTAGTAAAGTTTTGCCTAATCCAGGCGCACCTTCCAGTAAAACATGACCGCCCGCAAAAATAGCAGTTAAAGCTAGACGAATTGCTTCGGTCTGCCCGACGATTAATCTTGAAATTTCTGATTCAAGACGCTGAAAGGTGTTGGCAAATTCTGTAACTTGGCTACGTAATTCATTTTGATTATTTGGTTCCATAGTAATATTATTGATAATATTTAGAGCTGCACAAAAACACTGGGAAAGGGCTATACTAAGCTTCTTTTGATTTGTCTATACAATCATATTTTAAGTTAAAAATCAGAACTTGCCTAATAAAACAAATTAATTGTAAGCCTAGAACTAGGTGGTTCAGAGAAACAAAACGGTAATGACAAATTAGTAATTATTTGGTCTACAGGTAGACTAAATTATTACATAACCAACATTAATAAAACAATTTATGAAAACTGGAAAACTGATTGTTGTAGAAGGGACTGATTGTTCTGGTAAGGAAACGCAGACGAATTTATTAATTGAACGTCTCAAATCTGAAAATAGAAAAATAAAAAAACTTAGTTTTCCTGCATATAATACTCCAACGGGTAAAATTGTTGGCGGTTCATATCTGGGCAAAGAACATATTGGGCAAGGTCTATTTCCTGAAGGTGCAGCAAATGTTGACCCTAAGGTTGCAGCACTCTACTTTGCCGCTGACAGAAAATACAATGCTAAAAAGGTTATAGATTTGCTAGCTAACGGCACAAGCGTTTTACTTGACCGCTATATTGAAAGTAATATGGCGCATCAGGGTGGCAAATTAGTAAGCCCAGCTGAGCGCAGGGCAATGTATAATTGGCTTGAAAAGTTGGAATATGAATTGCTTGAACTACCACGACCAGATTTAACAATTTTTTTATATATGCCGTACCAATTTGCATTAGAATTAAAGAAAAACCGAGCTGAAACAGCTGATCAACATGAAAACAGCGTAGAGCATTTTTTACAGGCAGAAAAAGCTTTTCTTGAACTAGCTGAGCTTTACAAATTCCACCGAATCGATTGCGTGAAAAATAACCAAATCCGTAGTATTGATGAGATTCATCAAGAAGTTGCTTCCTTAGTGTCTGGGTTAATTTTTTCTTGACTAGACACTAATACCTAAAAACTCGTTCGTGCAGACGATTTACAGGGAGAGTTGTTTTATTACGAATTAGACTAAATTCTGACCAATCCAGCGGAATGTTAAAATTTGCTCCAAATAACCAATGAGTATCAAGTAAATCTCGATCAAAGTAATATTGAAACGCAAATTGTATGAATTGAACTGGATTATAAGTTGCCTTGAGTTTTAAAGAATCTCGATTACTAATACCTCTAGCATTAAAATCGTCATAACCCAAATAAACACGAGTTACTCCATAATCTTCTGAAAATGGAAGTCGAATTCCTAATTCAGCATTATAACCCCAGAACGCATATTCATTTGAGCCGTTTAAAACTGAATGAATTGCAGTCGTATTAAAATAAGTTTGGCGAGTTTTGCCCGCAACCCCTTCTTTTCTGGAGAAAGGTATAAAGCCATTAACTCTGGCGTCAAAATATTCTGACAAAAATTCCATCCCGATCCCCAACTGGTTATAAGTGTTATCATTAACTGTCCACTGTCTATCATAATAAACATTGGCTCCAACAACAGCTCCTTCATAAAAAAAGTTTGGTGTCCAAAGCCGAATACCAGCGCCAAGATTTAACTCTTCGCTCCTCCCACCGGCTTTCCAATTATTAGAATGAGTCCAAGCTGGATCAATAAAAAACACTGCATTAGAATTCCCAGTTACATTTGTAAGACCGTCAAAGTGAAAATCGCCTGTATTTCGACTAGCTAAAAAATTAAAGTTAGGATTAGTAGTGTTTTGTGGATATTCAGCCAGAGCTAAAGTAGTTACATTTAACAAAATGAGGCAAGAGATTAGAGTTTTTTTAAAGTTGTTCATATTATTCTTCCTTTGTTTGGGAGAGCTCATTAAAAATTTCTTGCCTCCTAGCATGTTTTTATGATTAGCAAAACAAAATATTAAGCTCAAGCTCCTTATTACTAAATCCTTATGTTAAACCCAATTGACTCAATAATCTTTGTAATTTTGAACGCCTTAGGTATTGTGCTGGCGTTTGTCTTAATCAAAACTTTGTGGTTTTCAATCAAACAATTACTCCGAGAGCGAAACTTAGCCTTTAACAACTCGAATAAAAAAACAACTAAAGTTAACCAATATCTCAAAGTAATTGACCTTGAAATAGCTAAACAAAAACAAAAAGAAAAAGAAAAAAAGATTATTCACTAAATTATAACCAAATCAACTATCTACACACGAACTGGAGACAACGGCAAAACAAGTATATTAAGATGTTAAATGAACCGGATATGGCACGCCTTTTTTATCCATTCCTAGTTTAAATAAAGAGTAAGCGTCATTAGCCAGATTTACTTCATCTTGATGCACACCGTAAAGAATTTCTCCAAGCAGTTACTTTGAAATCAAACCAGTTTTGGTTATTAATGAACCTTCCTGATAATTATCATAATCCGTATTGACTGACCACAAATCATAATTTTTTCCACCAAGTAAATTCTGCGCAAGCATCCACCCCATCAGAATGGAATGATCCTGATTGTTATATTTAAAGGCGCCATAGCGACCTATAAAATGACAATTCTTAATTCCTCTCAAATATTGTTCAATTGGCTGAAGATCATTTCTATAATCTTTGTGATAGGTCGGATAAGATTTTGGTATTTTATATACAAATCCAGCTAAAATCTGGCACCTCTTTAATAAACCTGTTTGCTCAAGCTCGTTAGTCGCTAAACAGATATATTCTTCATTCGAATATTGCCATAACTTATCTTCGTTATAACACCAATATTCTAACGCTAAAATAGTATAGTCATTTTCTCCATACAACTCTGGTACCCAATTCCTAAAATTAGTAATGCGCCCTAAATGCAATTCAGGCGAGTGCACATATAACCAATTATCGGAAAACAAATCTGTGCCTTCAACTTTTAGATAAACCATCACTGTATTACGGTAACATAATTTTTCGGCTTTCGCTTTGATAGCTGCGGGAACTTCTTGCATGCTGTTTAGCGCATCCGTAAGCGACATAGTAGAAATCACTTCATCATATGGCTCAACCGTTTTATTGTCATTTAACAGCACACCTTGGGCAACATTATTTCTTACTACAACACCTTGCACACTGTGATTGTAATAAATTGTGCCGCCACGCTGGAGAACAGCATCCGCCATTCTCTGATACATGCTACCTGTTCCACCAACTGGATACGCAAATTCATCGACTAATGTTTTATGCGATGTTTTCCCTATTTTAAAAGCATTTAAAATAACTGCCATTAACGATAAATTTTTGATTCGTTGCGCCGCAAAATCATCGTCTAAATTACGACAACTAACTCCCCATAGTTTTTCGCTATAGGTTTTGAAAAACATCTGATAGAGTTTTTTTCCAAAACGGCGCGTAACCCAGGTTTCAAATGAACCATCTTGTTTGGTCGGTATGATTTTTTCCTTGAGATAAGCCAAAACACATTGCGCGGCTGTCCAGCAGCCAACTTTTGTTAGCGCATCAAAAGGCGCTATCGGATATAAAAAGAATTTTTTATTATAGTAGATACGCGTCAGACGATTAACCATTTTATAATCCTGTCCCACGACTTCAAGCCATAATTTATTGACTCGTGTGTCGTAAGAGAAAAAACGGTGCGGACCAAGATCCACTATACAATCCCATAAGCGCAAACTTTTGCACATCCCTCCAACACTGTCGCTAGCTTCATAAACCACGACTTTCGTTGCAGGGTCTTTGGATAATTCAAACGCGGCTGTTAAGCCCGCTGCTCCAGCGCCGATAATTGCTATTTTTTTCATATTAAACCTCCCTACCAATCTTTAAAAACAAACCAATAAGAATTAAAAATTAAACTACAAATCACAAACAAAACTAGCGTGCAATATAACACCAGAACAGCAAAGTAGCTTTTTTCGTTTCTTAATTTTTCTAAGAACAAGCCTAGAAATATAAAAAACGGAATTAAGATAGGATACACATAGCGAAAATCTTGTGCGCAAGAAAACGAATAGCGAATAACTGTAAAAATTAAAGCTGCAATACTAATTCCTAAGTAGCCAAATAAAAATATTTTTTTAATATTCCAGTCTGCAGCCTTAGATCTAAAAAAATAAAAAATATTATATCCTACTAGAATTAACCAAAGAAAAGATAGCCAGTGTATCATTAAGGTTTGAGTCTTTTGGGGAAAATTCCATTCGCCATTAATAGCTGATTTTAAAAAATAATTCCAAAAGTATTGTCGTCCTGCCACATCGGAAAATGATTGAATCGCTGGTTCTTTTAAAAAAGTATAAACATCAAGCCACACGAAATTATAAAATTTTCCAGCTATTCTTAAAGCACTTCCTAACCCATCGTAATTCCCAATCACCCCAGTTAGTATAACTTCCCTAGCCAAAAAAGCTAACCCGATAATAAAGCTTAAAATAACTAACTTTGTCTTAAGTAGCCATTGCCATGAACGTTTTTCATAAAAAATCCAGGTGTATCCAAATAACAACCCGATTAAGATTAAATTAATAAAACCATTGAGCTTGGCAAAAAGCGAAAATAAAGCAGCTAAGGCTGCAAAAACTAAAAAATTTTTCTGTCTAGTTTCTAAAAAAGTAAGACCATAAAATAAAGTCATTGCACTTAGTAAATAAAACAAACTATCATTACCAACTCGCACTGAGTGTATAACCATACTTGGCATGAGCAGTAAGGCGCTAGCGATTAAATAATAATCTACTTTTTTAGAAATAAACTTTCTAAGAATTAATAAGGCGTAAGTTACAAAACCTAAGCTTATAAAAAATGTAAAAACTTGCAGCTTTTTTTCAAAGCCAATAGCTGCTGGTAAAATGTAATTGGCAATTGCCGCTAGCACAAAATACAAAGCTGGATGATAACAACTCCAGCACTGATTTTTTGTAGGCAGTCGAAAGTTATCTAAGATATAAGCAACATAATCTCTATGTCCTTCGGCGTCATTAGAAAATTGCGAGATACTAAGTTCAACTAACAATAATGAGGAAAAACAAAAAAATAACAAAATTATTCCAAACTCTATTGGTGAAAATATTTTCTTAAAAAGCGCAATAAACAATAAAAAGATTAAGACAAATAGAAAAACATAAATAATATAGGCAAATGTCCTATTGAAATTATTGTTCACTTTTAAACCATATGTTCCCCCATAATCAGTTGTATCAAAAACGATTGAATTAGCGCCTGTCTTTAAGACGTCTTTTAAATCAATTCTAAAACCATTATGATAATCACGAAGTTTGTTACCAAAATGAGAAATATCTACTGCTTGACCATTAACTTCTAAGGCATTTAATTTATCATCCACTACGATATGAAAAACCGTATTAAAAAAAATTTTGGAGGTAGTTATAGTTCCTTTATAAATTATTTGACGTTTCTTATCTTTTGATTTTTTTGAAAACGGCAGCTTAACTGTTTGCTCAAGCTTACCAGCCGCGTCATAAACTTCAAAAGTAGATAGTTCTGTTAGCGGATTAAAAAAAAATAAAGTATTTAAAAAACAGTAAAAACAAACAAAAAAGATGATAAATTTTTTCATGATGTTTGGGAAATAAGATGCTTTTAATACAAAAAATTTTGATTAGCTCTCAAATATGGACCTTCTAAATTTTAATTATAATTTACCGCCTTAAATACTCGGAAAAGTTTTCTAAACAATATTGAACTGCTTTAGTGTAAGCCTCCTTTTTAAAACCAATAACTTTACTTAGAAATACATCAGCTCCCACCCAATCTACATTGATAAACTCTTGGGGGAAAAAAGTTCTAATATTTATTTTTGAAACATCATTTAACTTTACTAAAAAATAAATCTGCTCCTGACCATCGTATTGGGCTTTCAGACTTTCGCTCTTTTGTGATTTTAAATCATCTGGAAATAAATATTTTATAGTATGTGGAAATCTAGCAATAATCTCAACCTCATTTGTCCCTATCTCCTCTTTTAGCTCACGCAACAAAGCCTCCTCTGGAGTCTCTTTGCCATCAATTCCTCCCTGCGGTAATTGCCAGACATACGGTAAATCGCACCTAGCGCAAATTAGCATTTCCTGTTTATCGTTAACCACAATTGCGGCAACATTCTTACGGTATTGCTTTTTAAAATTGTCCATAAATAAAAATCTTCTTGCCTTGCGTTGGTTACGTAGGCTACGTTTCCTAAGTTTTTTAGCCTATACCTCTCCTAAAGATGAGGCGAGGATATGCTATAATATTAATGTATTGTCAATTTTAAATTATGCGAATTGCTTGGTTTTCAGATTTTTCAACAGGAGATTTTTCTAGTAAAAGCGCTTATTTTTCGAACTTAGTTTTACCGTTGTTAATTGTAAACAACGAAATCGATAATTATGGTAACGAATTATTAGAAGTTGAAAATTTTAAAATTCTACCCTTTACCTCAGCTATCAATAATCACCGCAAACTTCCTTACGACACTTTCATTTATCAAGTAGAAAACAATACTAAACTTGAATTTATCTTTAAACTCTTAAAACAGATACCTGGAGTAGTAATTGTTCATGATTTAAATTGCTCTAGTTTTGATAGTTCAGGCTTTGCCTTAGAACATCCGCAAAAAGACAGTTTAACTCCACGCATTTTTTCAGACTTATCAAATTTTGATTTAATTAACCCACTCCTCGACAGCTTTAACCTAGAACCTTATACCTCTAGTTTAATCAGAATTTTTACTAATCCTAGAAATCATACTAACTGGCTTGACTTTTGCGCTAAACAAAATATTTTTGGCAATAAAATTCAAGATCAACACGCATATATTGTCCCCTGCTTACAAGCTTTTACTAGCGGCAAACAGGAAGATTTGCGCTTAATTGTCGACCACCTACAAGAGATTTTAATTACTAACGAATTTTACTTAAAAAGTAGTTTAGCTAAATGGGAACGCTACACCTTTTATCGAGGCAATTGTTAAATTGTAAAATGTAATTATTTATCCTATGAGGATTTATATTTGGCTTTTATACTGATTCTTTATTATTTCTTTCTTCTACTACGACGTTTATCCATTGGCAAAAACGTCGTTTGAGCATTTTGGTTCTTTCAAACAAAAACATTAACTCGTTTTCGACTTGTGCAAAAGTAATGCTTTCTATTTCTCCTTTAGCTATAATAACTAAGTCGAACGTCGAAACAAGTTTATGTCTATGGATTCTAAAAACCTCACGAATTAATCTTTTGAGACGATTACGACAAACTGCTCGCTTATCGTTTTTCTTGGTAATAGTTATACCTAACCTTGGGCTAGCGTTTTTTAAATCGTCTCTAACAACTCGTCTATAGGTAATTACGAAATGCCTTGAATGATATTTTGCGCATTGTTTTTGAATAACCAAAAATTCAGAACGCTTTTTAATTCTGCAATTTTGAGGAAACTTACAACGTCTTGGCGGCCTTGGCTTTTTTTCTTTGACTTTCTTTTTTTTTCTTCTTTTGACAACCACTTATTACCCAAGGGCATTGACTTTCTTAGTTAATCTTGAAATTTTACGCGCAACATTTTTCTTGTGTAATAAGCCTTTGTTACCCGCCTTAGCGATCAAACTTGTAGTTTTAGTTAAATTCGACTTAGCTTTCAAAGAGTCTTTTGCCACAACACTAGTTGTAACTTCTTTAATAGCGGTTCTGACTGTTGCACGGGTTTGTCTATTTCTTGTATTTAATTTTTTATTCTGCCGATTTCTCTTCTCTGCTGATACCTTTGTTGCCATATATAAATATAAAAATGTTGATAAAAATTTCCCAAAAACGCGGGGGCTTATAAGCGATTATCAAAAAATTGTAAATATCGCTTTTTATATAACTCACGTTGCAATTTTTTCTAATAGTTACGTTATGTTATAGCCGTAATAATTCGAAATGCAAAATTCCTAATTAAAAATTCAGAATTACATATTATCTTGATCCAGTGACATGCCAAATTCATTAAATAAGAAATTTGATAACAACCCAGCAACTGCTGCCTCACTTGAATACACAACATCCGCCCCAGCAGCTCGCAGCTTTTCAACATCGCCCATGTAAGTAGTATTAATTAAAATTTGAATCTTCTTATTCAGCGAACGCACCTGCTCAATAACTGCTTTTGCCTCAACAGTAGGAGAAGAAATAATTATGGCTTTAGCAGTCTCTATTCCAGCATGTAATAATATTTCACGCTGTGTAGCATCACCATTAATAGCAACAATCCCCTGTTTGAGTGCATTGACTTCTTTGACCGATTTTATGTTAAGCTCAATGACTATGACATTCATGCCTTTATGAATTAAAATATGAGAAATAGATCGACCGACTGGACCAAACCCAACTAAAACAACTGTGTCCCGCTCATGTCCTACATCCAAAGCGCCAATTAGGTTGTCATTACTATTCAGATGAGCAACTCCAATGCCTTTTTTAGATAGCCAACGCAAAGTTGGGTTTATCCCTTTGTATAACAAAGGATTAAGCGTTATCGAAATTATTGCAGCAGCAATTATCGCACTATTAGCCATCTCTGGTAAAATTCCTAAGCTAACTCCTAACACAGCCAGTATAAACGAAAACTCACCAATTTGGGCTAAGGCAACGCCAACCGAAAGAGCTGTGCGCAGTGAGCCTTTCAAAAGCAAAACTACGACTATAGCTGCAAATGGTTTGACAATTAAAATAATCGCTAGCGTTACTAGAATTAATTGCCAATTACTAACCAACGTCTCTGGATTAAATAACAAACCCACAGAAACAAAAAACAAAACAGCAAAGGCATCACGCATCGGCAAAGCTTCTGCTGCTGCCCGCGCACTAAAATCAGATTGTCCCACCACCATGCCAGCTAAAAATGCTCCTAGCGCCATTGACGCGCCAAACAAGCTTGCCGCCGCAACCGCTATACCTATCGCTAAGGTTAAAACACAAAGCGTGAACAAATCACGCGAGCCAGTTTTAGCTACATATTCAAGAATTTTAGGCAACAGCTTTTTACCTATCACTAAAAGAAAAATTACTAAAAATATTAGCTTTAACGTAGTCAAACTTAAAGTTGTCCAAAACTGTTGCTCCGCCAAATTCGTTTGGCTACTCTCGCCAGAAAAAAACGTTGGTAATAACACTAAAACCAAAATCGTGAACAAATCTTCAACTATAAGCCAACCAATTGCCAAATGCCCGATTGGAGTATGGAGATTTTTATTGTCAGCCAGCACACGAGTTAAAACAACTGTGCTAGCAACTGAAATGGCAATACCAAACACCATACCTGTCTCATATGACCAGCCAAACAGGACAGCAATTAACATGCTAACAATTGTGGTAATGACAATTTGCAGTATTGCACCGGGCAAAGCAATTAAGCGAACAGCAATTAAATCTTTTAAATGAAAATGCAATCCAACACCGAACATCAACAGAATAACACCAATTTCCGCAAACTGCTGGGCAACTTCACGATCCACATCAAAAGTTGAAACATTCGCTCCAGTCAAACCCACAACAACGCCTGCCAGTAAATAACCCACAATTGGCGACAGTCGCAGACGCTGCGTAATTAGCCCAAAAACTAGAGCCGTAGTTAGACTAATAGCCAAAGTAAATATTAAGTTGAGATGCTGAGACATGTCGCAGGCTCATAACACTGAATTAATAAAAATGGCAAATAGAAAAGTATCCACCACCTCGCGCTTTTTTTTTGCGTAACAAAAAATTCGGAGTGATGGATTACCACGATTACTGACAGCTTCAACCTAATTCTGGCACGACTTCAATGGTTCGGAGTTTGCCCACATCCAAACCGCGTCGAATAGTCAACTCAAGGTTTTGACCAGCTTTAAGTTTGCTTAGCGCGTCTAGCACATCGTTTTTGGTTATAACTTTTTGTTGATTAACTGCTACAACAAAGTCAGCTTCTGTCACGTCAAGGTATGCTCCACGACCATGCCGGTATTGCGTCACGCCATTTAATCCGGCTCGACTAGCCGGACTGTTTTTTGAAACCTCAACTATAACTACACCAAAATCCGTATTTGCTAAAACCACCCCAAGCTTAGGGCGCAAAATTCGCCCATACGCAATCAACTGTGGAATTGCTGTTTTAATCTTATTGATTGGGATTGAAAAACCAACTCCTGAATTTTCGCCACTTCTACTCACAATGGCAGTATTAAGCCCAATAATTCTTCCTGCTGTATCTAATAGAGGTCCGCCAGAATTACCAGGATTAATGGCTGCGTCAGTTTGCACTAAATCATCTATCAGTCCTCCATTTTCAGCTCGAATACTTCGCCCTAAACTAGAAATAATCCCTGTCGTCAGTGTGCGCTCTAAACCAAAAGGATTACCAATTGCTAAAACTTGTTGTCCAACTTCTAATTGCGACGAATTGCCAAACTCAACAGCAACGAGCCCCTCTGGAACTTCTAATAATTTTAATAAAGCTAAATCACTATCTGCATCCGCGCCAATTAGCTTAACTTTATAAGCTTTTCCGTTACTTAAAGTTACAGCTATTTGCTGACCGCCAGAAATGACATGATAATTAGTAATAACATAGCCTTCAAGCGCATCAACAATTACACCTGAACCAATTCCTTGTGTCCAAGCTGAATTAAAATTAAAAACATTACCAGCTACTGCATTAACATTAACGACAGTATTTCGAGCCTTTTTATAGGCTGAAATAATCATCTGCTCACTACTTGTGCGCGGAGCTAACTCTTGAGTAGATTCTTTTTTAAAAATGCTCGAAGTGTCCGGCTGAGTAAGCTCAGCTGTTTTTTCAGACTGAGCTTCTGCAAAGTAATACGTCAAAGTTAGTAAGATTATAAAGGTAATAATAAAAATTAAGTTATTTTTCATAGTTAATCAAAATCAAAATATTGGATTTTCTTTTGACGACTTCTTTCATTATTTTGAAGACCACGATTTTGCGAGCCATCTTAAGGCGCCTTTTGTGGCGTCCTTTTCATAATCGACGCCTATCGTGGTGATTGAATAGTTATTCTTCAATTGTTGAAAAACAATAATTACCAATTTGCTTTAGCCTAAAAAATTCACCAAACTGCTTAGTATTTTTTTGCGGCAACAAAGCGCTAGATAACCAACATAAAAATAAACTTCCACCTTTAGCCCTTAGCTTATAATTAAGGGCAATAATATCAACCCAAAAATTTTCGGGAATGGACTCCAACATTGAAAAATCAATAATCCAATTAGTGCCTTCTGGCTCGTCTTGATAATACGCTAGTAGTTCATTATACAATCGATAACCTCCTTCTTCGTCAAACGCATCTGGTAACATTATCATTCTATTTTTTCTAAGTGTGGTATGAATTATGCCACTATTTTCAAAACATAAGACACTAATATCCGAATCCGACAAATCATCTAATCTTAAAATCCTCTGGTTCGGCAAATCTTCGGCTGCGTCAGCTTTATAACCTAACATGTAAAGACTAACCGCTAATAAGCGCTCTTTGATTTTTTGGAACTCGTCTTTGATTCTTTCTATTTGTCCAGCAGATAAGTAATCGCCATGAGAATACATCATTTTGGTTAGAGTGCATTCGGCATCACGACTTAACAACTCTTCGACCTGTTCACTAACCGCATTTGAAATCATTGTATTATCGTAATAAGAAACTGACATAATTTCACCAACTCCAATACATGTTCATAAAATTGTTCTAAAAGGTTTGGTGCCTCATAATACAAAATCGAAATTAGTGAAATAGAAAATTTACACTAAAAATCATCATCCATAAATTACGATTTATCACAATTCCTCATAAACAGGCGGCTTTGTGGAGTAAGTATAGGTCAAAGCAGAGGAATGAGGAATTTAGATAAACCAATGAGGCATTCGATACGTTTGAATACGAAAAAATCTGTGTTAATTCGTGAAAAAAGCCTCTACGTGATGGAAACAAAAATCGTGTTGGATTTATCTATGCCCATAATATCTAAGGCTTCTATATAAAACGCAATTTTTGTGCCGCAATAAGTTTGGTCTGAGTTAAAAATCGGCGACAATAGGATATGTTCTAGTTTTTTAGCAGAACGCAAATCCAACACGAAATTATCTAACCCGTCAATCAACCGCACACCATAAAGTCCACCTGGCACACTTTTCACTTGGGCGGGATTAGCCAAAGCATAAAGTCGCTGATCTACTCCACCAATGCACATCAAGGTTTGAGCAACCAAACTATCCGGCATGCCAGTTGGTAAAAATAAACTCATTTCAAGAACTAAAAATTTATCCACCAGCACTGTTTGGCTTGGTTTGCTCTCAAGCCAATATTTCATAGAAAAGCCAGTTGTAGTGTTTGGTAAGTGCGAACCTAGTCCAGATTTGACTTTATAATCTTTAAAAATTGTAATTTTCCCAGCACTAAGTAGTTCAGTTTTAAAAAGAACATATAAGAGATCCTGTGTATGTGTCAGTATCGAAACAGTTGTCGGTTGACTTACCACCGAGTTTGCTTGAGTTTGAAACTCGAGATTATTAGTCAAATAGGTTTTAAAACTACTCTCTCCTAAATCAAAATTTGATACAGACAAATTCACTTTACGCGGCTTGTATTCAAAGCCAACCAATGCTCCTTGATAAAATGGCGCAAAACGCAAGGTCATAAGTTGAGTATCAATATTAAATAATTCTTCTTCTGGAAGATTATAGTTTTCAACAATAAATCTAACCCAACCTAGATTAGGGTCAACATCTGGTTTAGGAATAGCGTCAATATTGACTTGAGTATTTAAAACGGCTTTATAAAACTCCCGATACGCCGCTGGTGAGCAGTCATTAGTTTGAAATACAGCTATGGCGTCAGTATAGCTTTTTAAAGCCGCTTGGTAACGTTTCTCGTTATAAGCAGCTAAATTATGCCGGGACGCCTTAATAAATAAGGCTACTTTATCCATCTGTGTTTTAAGCCTGATTAAGCTGGTTTGTTTTAAGTTGATAGTCATAAATTCTAAGATATTAAAAATTTCCATAAAGGAATAATTGTAATTTCCTTTGCGTCTTTTTTTATTATTTTTTCCTCATTACGAGTAATTAAAGATGATTTTTTTAACCCCATTTCCGTCATTGCATCAAATAATGCGGATGTTTCTCTTTCAAGCGTTTTCTCATTAGAAACGGAATCACAGACCTGAATTAGTTTTATATCATTGAGTTTATCGCTAACTATAAAGTCTACTTCCTTTCCGTTTTTTGTCTTATAATAATTAATTTTCTGAAAGTTTCGACACAGATGAATAAAAACCAAATTTTCTATTTTTGATCCGAAATTGGAATTAAAACTTGTTGAAATTGAACTAACAAAAGAATGATCTATGCAATAAATTTTTTTAGGATTAACATTTTGCTTATTTAACGAGGTTGAGAAAAGTTTTACAGGAAATAAAAAATACGCGTCATGAAACCATGTTATAACCTCACCTACAAATTGTTTACTAACTTTAAATCCTATCGATGAAAGATAATTTACTAAATTATTTATGCTATACAAAGACGAGATATTATTTATCAAATGCACTGCCAACTTGTATATTGCTTGCGGATTATCAGAGTTATGCCTCTCAATAATATCTCTGAATAAAATCGTTTCCAAATATTCTTGATGTATCTTTAAACGTAATTTATCAGAAACATTTAAGACCTCAGGAAAACCACCTTGTATTAAATACTCTTCCAATTTATTTTGAAGAAGATATTTTTCTTGCGAAGAAGAAGCCGACTTTTCATTTAATTCCAAATCAAAACAAAACTCCGCAAAAGAAAAAGGGAAAATCTCCCAACTTAAAGAGCGACCGCGCATCTGCGTAGCAATCTCTTTAGAAAGCATTTTAGATGATGAGCCTGTAATATAAACTTCATTATTTCCATTTTGCAATAACCGATTAACAAAGGACTCCCAACCATCAACTACTTGAATCTCATCAAAAAAATAATAGACTTGGCTCTTTTGATTTAAAGGATAGAGTTGAAAATAAGCATCCAGAATTAATTGAAGATTATCTTTATTAAAAAAACTTAACCTATCATCAAAAAAATCAAAATACAAAATATTTGTCTTTGGAACTCCTGTGCGCAGCAGGTTATCAATAATCTGATTTAAGAAATATGATTTCCCGCTACGACGAACACCAATAAAAATGGATGCTTTTTTAGATATTTTTTCAAAAATAATTTTACGAGGAATTCCAACTTCAAAATTATTAACCTGGAAATCTAAAATAATAGTTTTTAAAATTTCTAACACCGAGCGTCCTATTTTTTTATTTTTATAAATTTAAATTGAGACAAATACCTCTCTCAAAGACGTTAATTAAGATTATATAAAGTGGTTAGTTTTGCAACCACTTTATTAAAAAATCAGGCTATTTTTATACCAGATTAAATATTATTAATAATTTATATAAGTTATATAATATAAAATTGTTTTTTGTAGTCGTTAAATTTATTTTTTATCTACGAAATTTCCACTATAAATTTTAATATATTAAAAAATGCGGTTGCAAGAAGTATAATTTATGCTAGAGCGCTCAAGCGCACTTATAGCCTCCCTCTTTCTTTGAGAACTATTAATTACTAACAGTAAATACTTATGAACAAGCGAATTTTTTTTATAGCTTTAGTTGTTTTTTTTAGTTGTTTAGAACAAGTTAGCGGACAACAAGTAGAAGAAAAATTTATTAACCCCAAAGACGTCCAACTTCTAAGTATTAAATATAACGAAAAAACTGAAACCCGTAATCCGTTTCAAGCTACGGCATTACCACCTAAACCCCTTCAAGATATTTCAAAAGTTCCGCCGCTAGAAAGATATGAATTAGATAAATATAAACTGACAGCTACAGTTCAGGATTACGAAGGCAAATATAAAGGCAATCTGGTTGACCCTAACAACAAAGGCTATTTAGTTACAGTTGGCGACAAGGTTGGCAATAATGGCGGCAAAGTAATTAGCGTAGACGACAATAAAGTTGTAGTGCAAGAGCAGGACATAGACGTCAACAGAGTAGAAAAAACAATTACACACGAGTTTTTATTAAAGAAAAACAATACTAATGATTGAATTTCAATTTAAATCTTATCATTTTGACATGGCAGTTAGTGCCGCCACCTTTAAATATGCTGTTGATAATCAATATTTCTTTGAAGAAAAAATAACCTTTGAGCAGGCGCGCAAGTTTGAAGAACTACCTGAAACTAGCCAGCAAGCATTTTTCCGAGCTTTAGAAAACTTATTTATTGCGGTTGGAATTAGCTATTATAAAGCCTTCATCCCTGAAAAGATTAAGTTTGAAGCTGAGGTTGTCCAACTTACTCCTGACGAAGCAAATTTCTGGAATACCTTTTATACCCAAGGTTTGGCAGAGTTTGCCTATCAAAACAAACTTGAATTGCAGGGAAAAATTAATTTCCCAGTTACACCTAACCTCACCAAAACAGCTCAAACCCTAACCTTGTCCGAGACAGTTTTAGTTCCAGTTGGCGGTGGTAAAGATTCAAATGTAACAATTGAAGCTTTGCGGGCAAAAAATATTCATATGTTATTATTTGCAGTTCGTTCTTTAAAAGTCATTAATAACTGTATGCGAGTTGCTAACCTGCCATCTATTATTATTGGACGAACCATTTCGCCCGAACTAATTAGACTTAATAATGATGGAGTTACTTTAAATGGGCATGTCCCAATTACTGGAATAATTAGCTTTATTGCGGTCGCTACGGCAATTCTAAACGGACTGTCGGCGGTGGTTTTGTCTAATGAGCGCTCGGCCGATGAAGCTAATGTTGATTTGGCTAATCACCAGTGGAGCAAATCTTTTGAAGCAGAACAGTTAATTGCTACCCACATCAAACGCTATATTGTAAGTAATCTGGATTATTTTTCATTTCTACGTCCGTATTCCGAATTATTTATTGCTAACCAATTTGCAAAGTTGCCCCAATACCATAATGTTTTTACTAGCTGCAACAAAGCCTTTATGATTGATTCCAACCGGCGGGCTGAATATTGGTGCGCCAACTGTGATAAATGTCGTTTTGTTTTTTTAGCGTTAGCTGTGTTTATGAGCAAAGCGCAATTATTAGAAATTTTTAAAGTGAATTTGCTAGACCAAGCCGACCAAGAACAGGGTTACAGAGAGTTACTAGGCTTATCAGGACATAAGCCTTTCGAATGTGTTGGCGAAATTGACGAGTCTCGTGCAGCGTTGTGTGAGCTAGCCAAAAAAGCTGAGTGGCAAAATGATTTGTTAGTTAAAAAATTAATAACAGAAATAGGAGAATATGATTATCGCGCTTGGCTGACACCTTCAGAACAGCATCTTATTCCAAAAAGATTTTTATAGAAATTATCTACCACCCCATATTTTTGCGCAGTAAGAAATGCGGGGTGGTAGACAAGAAATGTAATAAGTTACGAATGTTAACTTTGGGAACCTCAAAAAATAACAAAAACAAAAAATTGGAAAAATTCGGAAACTTATATTGTATTTTATTAATACATCCTCTATACAGGGACGCTATTTAAAGTTTGGGTAGAAGTGTCTAAAATCTCCTGTTAGATTTGGTGTCGCTCTAAATGCAAAAATCTGACAGGAGATAGTAAGAAAAGGTTTTATTATTTTCCTGAGTTAGTCCATTTTTACCCAAAGTATTACAATGATTTCTAAAACAATTATTGAATATTTCCTTGAACAAGGAGATATTGCCAGCTGCCTGCAATTGACGCCAGATTCAATCCCTTACAAAAAGTTTTACTCTTTGTTTCAAGAAATTCGTCGCGTCATAGATTGTGCTGAACGTGACGAGTTGAAAAAGCTTGCACAAAATTTATTAGTTGCCTTTTGCAAAAAGTTCCCAGCTTGGGATACTAAGCGCAAACACGATAAAAAAACGCAAGCAATTTTTAAAATTGTCGGTAGCTTCCCGAATAACCCAAACGCAATTTATTTCGGAGAACGACCTGATTTTCCTGACGATTACAACTATGAAAACGAAATTGAGAAGTATTATCAACGTTGGCAAATAGCGCTTGAGGGACTTCTCGAAATCGGTGAACTTAATTTTCGTTATTGGTATGGAGATGAGCAGGACTCTACCGGCTTGATGAACGCCGTTAAATACGGCGACTATCGTTTGACAAAAATGTTTATTGATGCCGGCGCAGATATTAATAGCGATGATATTCTGATGCTCGCGGTAACACATCAGGTATCCAACGAAAATCAGCATATGATTGTTAGAATGCTGCTTGATTCAAAAGCTATTATCAATCGTAACGGCGATAATGGACATACTTTGCTGAAAATGGCTATTGACAGTTATAGTAATAGCTACCAGTGTAACGAAAAGATTATCGAATTTTTGCTTGACGCTGGCGCAAGAAACGAGGACTTAAGATTGTTCAATTTAGCCTGTCAAAAGCGTCTATCCCTTCAAGTATTCCAATTGTTGTGCGAGAGATTACTCACAACGCAGGAGAAAAAAAATAATGTATTATTTTTAATTCTCCAACCGGAATACAAACATTATGTCAAGAAGATACTAGACCTTGGCGCTGACCCGAATGCTGTTAATGCAGACGGAGACACGCCGCTTTATTATCTTGCTAAGAATGGCAATAATAGAGAAATAGTTGAGACACTTTTGGAAGCCGGCGCAAAGATAGATATCAAAAACGCAGACGGAAATGACTATCCGCATCTAGCCGCTATAGTTAGAGACTATTTCTCTGACCAGACAAACGTCTATTTTCAGGATCTACTGGATAAGTATCCAGATTGCGCCAAAGTAACCAACTATCGCGGTGAAACGTTACTCCATGTTTTACTGCGTAATCAGAAACCCTATCCACTCCATAAGTTTTTAAATGATTGTCAAACATTTATTTCCGCAGGTGTGGATATTAACGCCCAAGACTCTGAAGGAATGACTGCGTTGATGCTGATGGCGCAAATTGGCGCGCCAAACGTAGTCGAGTTCCTGTTGGACAACAATGCATTAGTCGACCTTGTGAATAACAACGGCGATAATGCGTTGATCCTTGTTTCAAAAAAATACAACGCTCGCAACAAGGAAGAAATACCAAAGGATAACTACGAGCAAACCATGGCCTGGCATGCGGTTACAAAATTATTAATCAATGCCAATGCTAAATTGGACATTGTTAATCGCGATGGGCTCAATGCGTTACAAATCGCAGCTGAACGCAATTACTTAGACCTTGTTAAATTGCTGTATCAAGGCAAGACGCTATTGTTTTAATCGTAGCCGTTTCGTTTTTACACCTTGCGCCATAACGGATTTTATAATCCATAGTTATGGCGCAAGGTTTTGTTTTCCTCTTACTCTCTCTACAAATTTTACCCGTGCAAAAACATATTCACTTCTTGATTTATATCAGCTATTATCGGGAGAATCTTCCAACGCCTCCGGAAGATTCAAATCGTATTTATCTGGCAGGGTCATCTTTATAATTTAACAACCTCATTAGTTATCTTTTCGTAAAGTAGCGATCTCAAGATTTTCATAACTACCCTAGCCTTTTATACCGTCCATATTGAGCAGAGTCACCTAATTCAGTTTCAATTTCAAGCAAGCGATTATATTTAGCAATACGTTCACTACGGCAGGCGGAACCAGTTTTTATTTGCCCACCGCCCATTGCTACAGCTAAGTCCGCAATAAACGCATCTTCAGTCTCACCAGAACGATGCGAAATAATATAATTCCAGCCAGCTTCACGACATAAATTAATAGTTTGAATTGTTTCAGTTACCGAACCAATTTGATTGACTTTTATTAAGACTGCATTAGCGCTATTTTCTTTAATACCGCGCTTAACAAATTCTGGATTAGTAACAAATAAGTCATCGCCAACAATCTGGGTTTTGCTACCAATTAGCGAAGTTAATTGATTAAAACCACTCCAATCATGCTCGTTTAAGCCATCCTCAATCGAAACAATCGGATATTTAGCAACCCAAGCTTGCCAAAGCGCAATCATTTCTTCAGTGGTTTTGACTCCACTTTTGGATTTAAACAAATCATACTTACCTTCCTTAAATAGCGAACTCATTGCTGGGTCTAAAGCAATAAAAATATCTTTACCCGGCTTAAACCCAGCACTTTCAATAGCTTCAATAATAACCTCGCAAGCCTCCTCATTGCTCTTTAAATCTGGCGCAAAACCGCCTTCATCACCAACCCCCACTGCATAACCTTTCTTTTTCAAAATACTTTTTAAAGCATGAAAAGTTTCTGCACCATAACGCAATGCCTCTGCAAAAGATGAAGCGCCCCAAGGCATAACCATAAACTCTTGAAAATCTACACTATTCTCCGCATGTAGACCGCCATTCAAAATATTCATCATCGGCACTGGCAAAACAGACGCCCCTGCCCCACCTAAATACACATACAGCGGCACATCAACTGCAATTGCTGCCACGCGAGCTACTGCCATTGAAATACCAAGAATGGCGTTTGCGCCTAAGCGAGCCTTATTTGGCGTACCGTCTAACTTAAGCATAAGGTTATCAATTTCTAGCTGGTTTCTTGGATCTAAACCAACTAGCTTGGGGGCAATAATAGTATTGACATTATTAACGGCTTTTAAGACCCCTTTACCTAAATAGCGAGTCTTGTCTCCGTCACGCAGCTCCACTGCTTCATTTTCACCAGTTGAAGCCCCAGACGGAACCGAAGCGCTGGCTGTTATGCCATTACTTAAAGTAATTGTAGCTTTTAAGGTCGGATTTCCTCTTGAGTCTAGGATTTCTATAGCTTTAACCGATGCAATTTGTAAATTCATATTTCCTCTCTTTAATTAATTTAATAGTTAATAAAATTGTAACCGTTCAACCTCTTGTAAATTAATATCTAACACCCCGCATTTTTTGCTACCGGTGTTGTAATATCCCTTTTAGTGTATCTACAAACTCGCTCACATCAGAAAATTCACGATAAACCGAAGCAAAACGCACATATGCAACTTGGTCGAGCTGTTGCAATTTTTTAATTAGCATTTCACCAATTACCTTACTGGTAACTTCTTTATCGCCGTTTTCTAATAAAGCCGCTTCAATCGACTTAACCAGCTCTTCCATATCAACTACCTTGACTGGTCTTTTTTCACAGGCCTTCTTTAGTCCACTTAAAATTTTATACCGGTCAAATTCTTCGCGCTGTCCGCCTTTTTTAACTACCATTGGCAAACTATCCTCAATCCGTTCAAAAGTCGTGTACCTGAACTTACAGCTTTCACATTCCCTGCGTCGACGCACAGAACGTCCATCCACCCCTTCGCGAGAATCTACAACTTTCGTTTCTGTGCTATCACATTTTGGACAACGCATAAGCTAACTTTACTTAAATAGCGGGCGCTTTTGACACAACTCAATCACACGACCACGCACTTTCTCCAGCTCCTGAGACTTGCTAAAATTTTTAACTACCATCTCAATACAATTTGCTACTTCGCGAATATCTGTAGAGTCAAACCCACGCGAAGTTATTGCGGGCGTGCCAATCCGAATACCACTAGTTACTTTTGGTGGTTGCGGGTCATCCGGCACAGTATTTTTATTAACTGTAATTCCAACCTGATCTAGGGCTACTTCAGCTTGCGCTCCAGTAACTCCTAAACCTCGTAAATCCAAAAGCAATAGGTGTGAATCCGTGCCGCCGCTGACAATTTTAAAACCTTTTTTTAGCAACTCTTCAGCTAACAATTGTGCGTTTTTTACAACTTGCCGTGCATACTTTTTAAACTCTGGGCTTTGCGCTTCTAAAAAAGCCACTGCTTTACCAGCAACTTGGTGCATATGTGGTCCGCCCTGAATCCCAGGAAAAATCATTTTGTCCAGTGCGGACGCAAAAACTTTTTTAGCCAGAATAAGCCCGCCGCGTGGTCCGCGTAAGGTTTTATGGGTCGTGCTGGTTACCACATCAGCAAACGGAAATGGATTCTGATATGCTCCGCCAGCAATTAATCCGGCATAATGAGCAATATCAGCCATAAAAATTGCACCCACTTCATCTGCAGCTATCCGAAAAGCTTCCCAGTCCAATTGCCGTGAATACGCCGACGCGCCAGCAATAATCATTTTGGGTTTATGTTCACGCGCTAGTCGAATTATTTCGTCTCGTTCGTAACGCTGTGTTTGGGGATCAAGTCCGTAAGCCACAATTCGAAAATATTTACCAGAAAAATTGACTGGACTGCCATGTGTTAAATGCCCACCATGATCAAGACGCGGTCCTAAAACTGTATCACCTGGTTTAAGTAGGCTGTAATATACAGCCATATTTGCGGTCGAACCGCTGTGTGGTTGCACATTAGCAGTTTCAGCACTGAACAAAGTTTTGGCGCGCTCAACTGCTAAGCGTTCTACTTCGTCATAATTGACACAACCGCCGTAATATCTCGCGCCGGGATAACCTTCGCAATATTTATCAGTCAGAATTGACCCTACAGCCTCGCGCGTCGCCGCGCTGACGCAATTTTCAGATGGAATTAGCTCTAAAGATAACTCTTTTCTTTGGGCTTCTTTCTGAATTAGTTCAAAGATAGCTGGGTCTGTTTGACTTAAGGACGTTTGTAAAACCATGGGATTTTTAATCGTAATTCGTAATCTTCGCCACTACTAGAGTTTTCTAGCAGGGGAAAACTACAAATCAAAAGTTACTCGGAGACATGTTGTTTGATATAATTGATGGCGTCGCCAACGGTTCGTATTTTTTCTGCTGCTTCGTCAGAAATTTCTATATCGTATTCCTCTTCAAGAGCCATAACTAGCTCTACAATATCTAAAGAGTCTGCACCGAGATCATCAATAAAACTAGCTTCTGGAGTAACCTCATCAGCTGCAACATTCAACTGCTCAACAACTATCGCTTTTACTCTCTCTTCTGTATTAGACATTTAGCCTCCATAAATAATATTTCTAAAATCTTTTGGGCTTAAATTAAAATTCAATTTAAGAAATCCGTAGCCCAAACAGGTATCCACCTATGTCTCCATAGCAACTTCGCTGCCATAGAAAACAGTGTCGCACTGCTTGCCAAAAATTAATAAAAAATACAATAGATTATTTTTAGATATAAAAAACAATAATATTAAGCGGTTAGAAATTTATTTATGATTATAATCAATCGTTATTGTATTAAGAAACTATTTAATTGATAAATTGTTTATTGCAAAAACATCTTGCCAAACCCTAATTTTTTACCTATAGGCTACGCGCTTAGCATGCCGATCTATAAATATTAACTTGAAAAATTCCCTCAAAATAGAGAGAATTCACACTAATTCTCTCTACTTTGAGGGAATTTGCCTAGCCCCCACTAATTCGCAAAAAACAAATACAAATGAAAAAATATATCGCTTCAATTATAAAAGAAAAGCTTAAACATCTCGTCGTGGATATCAGCGAAGAAGAAATTTTGTATAAGATAGAAATACCATCTAATAAAAAATTTGGTGATTTCGCATTCCCTTGTTTTATAATTTCTAAAAAAATATCTGTTAATCCAAATTCTGCGGCACTTCAATTAGAAGAATTATTAATTAACAATGAAGAATTTGAAAAAATAGAAGTAGTAGGAGGATACATAAATTTTACTATTAATAAAGTTAATTTTGCTAAGAAAAAATTGGCAGATATTTTAAATCCAAACTTTAAAAAAGTTATAAATTCCCAAAAAAAAATATTAATTGAATTTCCTTCTCCTAATACTAATAAACCTTTACATCTTGGACACTTAAGAAACATAACAATTGGAGAATCAATTGCCAGAATATTAGAAAGCGTTGGTAATGAAGTTGTTAGAGTTAATTTATATAACGACCGTGGGATTCACATTTGTAAATCCATGTTAGCTTATCAAAAATTTGGCGAGGACAAAGAACCAGATAAAAAATCAGATCACTTTGTCGGCGATTATTATGTCCTCTTTGGCAAATTAGCTAAGGAAGACGATAGCTATAACCAGAAAGCGCAAGAAATGCTTGTGCAATGGGAAAATGGTAATCCGGAAATAATTTCACTATGGGAAAAAATGAATCACTGGGCATTTAAAGGTTTTGAACAAACCTTCGCAATGCTTGGTATTAAATACGACAAATATTATTATGAAAGCAAAATATATAAAGATGGCAAAAATATTGTATTAGACGGTTTAAAGTCTGGCATCTTTTCAAAAAGAAACGATGGCGCTGTAATAATAGATTTAACCAACGAAGGGCTTGATAAAAAAGTCTTGCTAAGACCAGACGGCACAACAGTTTATATGACTCAAGATTTATATTTGGCAAAATTAAAGGACGAAGATTTTAACGCTGATAATTCAATATACATTGTCGGCAATGAACAAGATTATCATTTTAACGCGCTGTTTATTATCTTAAAAAAAATAGGATTCCAAAAACAGTTAATGCATTTATCATATGGAATGGTAGAGCTGCCAGAAGGACGGATGAAGTCTCGTGAGGGAACAGTCGTCGATGCTGATGATTTTATAGAAATGGTTAAGCAATTAGCCAAAGCTGAAATAGTTAAGCGCTATAACAACATTTCCGAAGATGAGCTAGAAAACAAAAGTTTAACAATAACCCTAGCGGCAATTAAATACAGTTTATTAAAGACAGGTATATTTAAAAACATGATTTTTAACCCAAAAGAAGCGCTTAGTTTTGACGGTGATACCGGCTCTTACCTTCTTTATTCTTATGCGCGTGCTTTTTCCATATTAGGCAAAATTAACGCTGAGTTAGAAAAAGACGGAGAGGTTAAAGAAATAAATGAGTTTGAATATGAATTAATAAAACAACTTAGTAATTATCAAGATGTATTAAAAAAATCAGCCGACGAATTAAACCCTTCTATTATTGCCCATTATGCATATGACTTAGCCAGCGCATTTAATGAGTTTTATCATACTTGCCCTGTCCTTAAGACAGAACAAGCGTTTGTTAGAATTTCGCTTGTAAAAGCATATGTGAATATTTTCAAACATATCCTAAGTTTATTAGGGATAGACGTGTTAGAAAAAATGTAGAAAATTTAGAGTATCAGATAAGGGAGATTTGCATACGTCTTTTTAAAAAAATAACACTCTTCAGTTCTTGACGGATTATTATTTCATATTGTAGTAGTCCAGAACTGGCAATTGAACGAATTAACAATCACAGAGTTGATTGCCAAAAAGAGTTAAACGTGTATTTGGCGCAGCATATTGTTGCTCCATGGCACGAAAATCTTTAAAAATACAAGGATACTTACGCACTCATCATCCCCCCATTAGATGCTTTGAAAAATTAAAAAGAATGCGGCAAATACCATTAAAACACTTCACTGAACGTAGCGCAAAAATTGAGCTACTGGTTTTACATTCAACAGCTTATAATTTACAGCAAGCCTTAAAAATATATGACGAGCAGGCAGTCGCGCCACATTATATAATTGACTTCAATGGCGAGATAATTCAGTGTGTTGCAGAACAATATCGAGCTAAGCATGCGGGGCGACCTGATGCGCCGCAGTTTTGGCGGGGCATTGACACTGACCTTAATTCACACTCTATCGGGATTGAAATTCTCAATCCAACGCTTGGGCAAAGTGAATTTGAGGAAGCTCAAATTTTGGCAACCATCAGTCTTTGCCAAAAAATCATTGCTAAATACGAGATTCAACCCCAAAATGTAATTGGACATTCAGATCTAACACCAACATGCAAGCCTGATCCGGGTCATTGTTTTCCCTGGCAACGGCTTGCCCAAAATAACATCGGTTTATGGTTTGAGATTAATCAGCGTTTAGACGGAGGCAGTAGCTTTTCTGAAATAAAACGTTTTTTAAAATTGATAGGTTATGACACCAGAAGCGCTGAAATTATTAAAGCTTCAAGTTATGCTTTTTGTCGTCATTTTTTACCTCAATTTGTTACCCAAGTTCAGGATATAGAACAGCTACTCACCAAAGTTTATCCTGATAACTGTAGTTTTATGCAAGATGAAGTATTTATTAAAACCTTACAAGCTGTGGCGTGGAGTAGCCTCAATCATTGTAATAGCACCTCTACTTTGACATCCCCCTAGAAACCCAATATAGGGAGGTAAACTTGCGCTCCACCTATTAACAACAATTTATATTAAAAAATAAATTCTATGAATCCAGAGCTTAAACAATTAACCCTCGTTTCTAATACCATTGCGATACTTGCAGCTGATATGGTTGAAAAAGCTAATTCTGGTCATCCTGGTATGCCAATGGGCATGGCTGATATTGCAGCTGTGTTGTGGCTAAAACATCTCAACTTTAACCCTAAACAGCCCAGCTGGATTAATCGCGATCGCTTTGTTTTATCCAACGGTCATGGCTCAGCTCTACTTTACTCCATGTTGCACCTCTCTGGCTATGAGATGTCCATTGAGGACCTAAAATGTTTCAGACAACTTGGCAGTAAAACTCCAGGACATCCAGAAATCAGCACAGTTGGCGTTGAAGCTACCACTGGTCCTCTGGGGCAAGGACTGGCAAATGCTGTGGGTCTAGCCTTGGGACAAAAAATTATGGCTGAACGCTATGATTGCAGGACAAGCCAAAACAATGCAGCAGGTAGTATTTTTAACCATAAAGTTTTTTGTGTTGTTGGAGATGGTTGCCTTATGGAAGGTATTACTTCTGAAGCAAGTTCTTTAGCCGGGCATTTAAAACTAAATAATTTAATTGTCTTATATGATGATAATCACATTAGTATAGCGGGCGATACCAAACTGACTTTTACAGAAGATGTTTGCCAACGTTATGCGGCTTACGGGTGGTCTGTGCAAACTTGCGACGGGCATAATTTTGCTGAAATTGATCAAGCCTTGAGTCGAGCTAAAGAGGAAAAATCGTGCCCCACATTAATTGCGTTTAAAACCACCATTGGCAAAGGTAGCCCTAACAAAGCTAATAACGCACAAGTTCATGGCTCACCACTGGGCAAAGACGAATTAGAAAAAACCAAAAAAGCTTTATGCCTGCCCGACGATTTAAGTTTTTATGTTCCACCACAGGTGCATGAGCTTTTTGCTAAACGCCAAGAGGAATTACTAAAAAATTATCAAGCTTGGGAAAAACTTTACACCGAGTGGCAAGACAATAATCCAGATTTGGCAGCAGGTTTAAAGGCACAATTAGAGCTTGCAGAAGACGGCAACCTAGAAAAAAATTTAGTAGAACAAGCTCAAAAGTTTAACCAGGCAGAGTCGAGCAGAAAAATTTCTGAAGCTATGTTACAAATTATTGCGGAACACTTGCCAGCTTTGATTGGTGGTTCAGCTGATCTTGATCCTTCTACTTTGACTTATTTAAAAAATTATCCTGATATTCAGGCCGGTCAATATAATGGTAAAAATATTCGCTATGGTGTGCGCGAACACGCTATGGGAGCCATAGTTAATGGGCTTAGTTATTATGGCGGTTTTTTACCTTACGGTTCAACCTTTTTAGCCTTTGCGGATTATCTACGTCCTGCAATTCGGGTAGCCGCCTTGTCTGACTTAGCGTCGTTATTTATTTTCACTCACGATAGCGTTTTACTGGGCGAAGACGGACCAACGCATCAGCCAATTGAACAGCTAGCGTCGTTGCGCATTATTCCTAATCTGCAGGTTTTTAGACCAGCAGACGCATTGGAAACAGCAATTTGTTACAGCTTAGCAGTGCAAAACCATAACTCACCAAGTGTGATGATTTTAAGTCGGCAGGCTTTACCTGTAATTAGCCGTTCTGAAAATTTTAATCCAGAGGAAATAAAAAAAGGCGCTTATATTGTAAGCCAATTCAAAGAGGGGGGACATCGTTGCGCAGCTACAACAAGTCAACTGACAGAGGAAATAATTTTAGTAGCTACAGGTTCTGAGGTAGCGTTAGCGCTAGAAGTTGCTCAAAAAATAAATAATAAAAATGTGCGCGTAGTTTCTATGCCTTGTTATGAAATTTACAAACAACAGTCAGAAATTTTTAAGTCAGAGTTACTGCCCAAAACAGCTAAAATTGTAACTTTGGAAGCTGGCGTAACATTGGGATGGGCAGAGATGGTTGGAGGCGGCGCAAAAGATAGAATTTTGAATATTGGTATTAATACTTTTGGGGCGTCAGCGCCGCAAGCTATCTTAGCCCGAAAATTTGGTTTTACGGCTGACGCAGTCTTAGCTAAAATTAACAACTGGTTGCAGTAACTATTTAATAGCTATAAAATCTCGTATCCTGCGACTTCCCTTGCGGCAATATGATAACCAGAAATTTTTTAGATGTTGAGCGGTTGGCTGGAAAATTCTAATTAGGATTTGCCTATTTAGAATCGTCAAATTGTAGCAAACTAAATAGTTACATTGGTTATTGTAAAACTAACATTATTATTTATGTTTTTATTTTTTGAAAAAATTCTAAACTTGCAAAACAGTAAATGTCCTAAATTTTTGGCACTAGCAGTAATTCAGATCACGTGGGGCGTAATTTTAACGGCAAAACGTCTGCAAAATTCTTGGGCAGCTAAAAAACTTCAGCCGCCGTTTCATAATTCTGAAATTGCCACACTCTGTCAGGCAATTACTAGTAACTATCCGTTTGTTAAGGTTTTAGAATTGGGCGTAAATTTGTATCCAACCTTTGATACGTTGAGTTCTTTATTACCTCAAGTGAAATTTGTTGCAGTAACTAACCAATTAGAAAAACTTGTAATATTTCAAAGTTTATATCAAACCAGAACAAACGTAACAGTCTTAAGTTTAGAACTAAACCAGCTGACTGAATGTCAAGACTTAGACTTTGATATTGTCTATACTAGTAATGTTTTATCTTATTGCAATAAACAGTTAACAGTAGAAATAATTCGTGAATTGTTACGTGTTAGTAGAAGAAAAATATTTTTGTTAGAATTACAAACGCCCAATCAATATAATGCAGAAACAAATTTTTATGATGTTGAAGGATCTGCTGCGCTTTTTGTGCGAGACTATGTTCAGCTGACAAAAAATGTCGCTACCCTCATGAATATCCAAATTGACGTTACTTATTCAAAAATCAAACACCCACTCTGGACTAACAAATACTGGAAAAATTACGGCAGCCTGATTGAAATTGAGAAAAAGTAATTGAACAAATTATCTATAGAAAGCGCCGTGGAGGAATATAACAAAAAACTCTCTGTGTCCTCGTGGTTTTATTTCCCAAGGTTGGGTTAGGGCTGTGGGCTATTAAATTCCAAGCAGGTGATAACTTGCAAATAGTGGTAGGAGATGGCTTTTACCTTCCCGCAAAAAATATTTGGGTTATCCTGAAATTCCGTAAAATCCATTAAATAAAAAAAGTTGTGGATGTTTTTTTAAAAAAAACCTAAAAGCAAAACCATTATTTAAAACAAAGTAATAAATAATGGTTTGCTTAAAGTTTCCCTGAATCTTACGTGCCGCCTTTAATACGTAACCGCGTAAAACTCTTCTTCCTCTCGAAGAAAGGCGTTTAATGACATAGACCTTATTTCCTCTTCGATTGTTAGCTCTTGCAATTCTGGTAGATCTAAACATTCATCAAAATTGTCATCAAAATCCTTACCAAGATAAAAAATTTCCTCTACTACTTCCTCATAATTAAGTGATGAGGAAGTAACGTTTGAGTTACCTTCTTCTTGATCGCATTCTTCTCCTTCTTCCTTAGGCTTAGGTGACCCTAAACCTTTCCAAAGTTCTTCTTCTGGATCACAATCGTCATCAAAATCTTCATTGTTCCAGTTTTCCTCTTCTCTGCGAGTTATTTCAAACTCTATAAGAAGATTTCTAACAATATGGGAAGGCAAGGCCTCTAGTTCTTTTTGCCAATTATCTTTGGCAAAATTCACGACACTCTTTGTCGCAGTCATTACGTACTCCTTTGGATTTTAATCCGTTTGGGGGTTGAAAAAAATTAACGCTAAACCTAGTGCTTAGCGTTTAAACCGTGGTAAAAACATCCACAATTCATTTTTACTTGTCATAAAGACTTTTTTTAATAAAAATCAATTTTAGACATTTTCACAAAATTAAAAAATGGAAAAGCAAGCGCTACAAAAACCTTCTTCAAAAAAATTCAACTGTATGGAGAGATCGGAAAATAGAAAAAAAAAACAGAGAATAGTCTTCTTAGATTTTAGCTCTTCAAAAACTATTCCCTGAATTAATTATTGGGGAATTTTACATCCTTGTGAGTCTTATAAACTAAGACCCTACAGTGGTGGTTATAAGACTTCTAGGGGGGGAGGATTAACTGAAATATAAGAGTTTTCTTTCTCTCTTTTTTTCCGTCTTTTTTCGATATGAACCTTTAATGATTCGTAGCGTTTTTTTCTCTCCTTCTCAAACTTTTGAAAGGTAATAAACTTTATTTTTTCAGCAATTACCTTTTTTCGACTTTTTATTCGTTGATTACGACGCTTAAAGTCTCTGGTTCTCCCTTGTTTGGTCATCATCCCATCACTAACCATTAACATCATGGTTAAATCCTCTACTCTCACATTGTTACTCTTTAAAATCTCGGAAAGCACTGTGCTTTTCCAAAAAAGAGCGTCGGTTGTACTATATACATCTCACTAAGTCAATCAATTTTTATCATTTTTTGAAAAAAAATTTGAAATAAAAAACAAAACATAATAGTTGACGCTTGCCCATTTTTGAGACCTACAATTTGAAGCGTAGCTTTTTGGGTACGACTTTTAAAATGAATAGTATATGTTTAGACGTTACGCCTATAGTAGATCTTGAGTTATAAGGGAATTAAGGGAACTTAACACTCCAAAAAATTTAGGTTAATTCGTAAAAATTCGTGGACAAAAAAATACTAATTTCTGTTTATCTTTGGTTTTTACAAAACTTTTTGCCACTCCTCAAAACTTAAAACCCCTGCCCTGCCAACTAACTCCTGTAAAACAATGCCCTCTTTGGCTTCAGCAAAGCCTCTCTCACTCAAACTATTCTTAATATATTTCAAGCTTGCCTCAGCTTTAATTTGGATTTCCAGTAAGTCAGCCTCACTAAGGTTTTTCCGATAAGCAAAAATCATGCGCTTTTTATATTGCTCATATGCAGAGCGTTTTAAAGTGCCATCTTCGATTTTTTTCTCAAAAATACTAGGCTGCACAGTTGCCTTAAAGGATAAATTGTCGCCAGGTAACTTAAAACTAGCGACATTCTGAACTGCCCGATATAAAAAACCAATTTTATTAGTTGGAGCTTTGGTACTCCCGCTTAGCACTAATTTGTCAAAATATTCTATAATTTGGCAAATTCTCTGTATTTCTTCAGTTGATTTACCAGCCAAAAGCCCTTTAACCTGTCCTAAATTTAAGCCTCGTTCAAGCAGTTTAGCTTGAACTGCGCCAAATTGAACTTCGGAGTTTGAGGTTTTAAATTGTTGCGGAGTTAGCGCGGGTTGGCTGCTTTTATTATCTCTCTCTGTTGCTATCCAGCCGAGTTTTTTTACAGTAGTTTCAGAATTTTTCGTCCAACTAATTAACACTTCTTCTCCATTATCGGAAAATTCATATGACTTTAGAAACCCCTTTTGAATTAACTCCTCACAAGCTGGCACAAGCTGCTGCTTAACAGAGGAAATATATTTATAGGTTCGAGAAAGTCCTAATTTCTCAAAAGCAAACATCATTAAAGGCTTCGTTATGGTTGAAGTATAATAAAAATGTTTATCAAGATAGCGATACAAACGCTTGGCAACAGCGCTAGCTAAAGAAGTGTATAAACTAAAATCTATGCTTTTAATATTGTTGGCTTTAAACGAGTTAAACATCTGCTCGCTCCACACAAAATGGCTATATTTATTAGTTGCGCCAGAAATATTTGTTTTGACTAATTTGTAAGAATCGATAATGCCAAAATTTTCTATTACTTGAAAAGTTCGCTCAGCATTGTTGTAAAAAGCGTTGGTTTTGATTTTAACGCCGCTTAACCTATCAAGAGATTTTTCTAATCTTTGATAACTTCTACCTTCTGTAGTCCATTGCAAAATTTTTAACAGCTCGTATTGAGTAAAAGTTATTTTTCTTTCTTTGAAATCTGATTTTCGACTTAGACAAATCAGCCCTAAAATTACATCGTCATCTGTGCTGGTAGGTAGTCCAAATTTGTCAGTTCCAGTAATAATCCAGTTGCGCTTAATAAATTCGCCAGATTTTAGTTTTACCGTGTCATGAAATTCAAGAGTTTTAATATTCGGGTTTGTGCGTGTTGAAAGAACTGCTAAAGGAAATTCAGCTAAGTTCATTTCATCACGGGCAAAGTTAATTGCTGAAAGCTTATTTGTATCTTTATTTTCGCAGGTTTTTTCAGTTAAAGCTGTATTTATCATGGCGGTTATTTGTAGTTGCTACTTATTATTTTAAAATAGTGACAAAAGCCTAAACAGGTTGTGTCTTTTATAGGTTTTAAATTAAAAATCAAGACATTACGAAAACAAAATTTAAATTATTTAAACCTACGACGAAACGTTCTTTATAATAGTTTATGTAGTTTTAACAACGTAGTTATTTATACACGTTTTATTTGTCGTGAAGAAATAATCTTAATAAATTCAGTTAATTATCTATTAAAACTTATTTCAAAACACGAATAATTTATTTTAAAACACGATATTTTATTTTCTCAAATCACAAACTAATTTATTTCAGAATACAGGCTATTTAATTAAATACACGTTTTTTTTAATTAAAATCACAGTATTAATTTATTTTCACGATAGAGCTTTGAGATAATTTTTTTTCAAAGCACTATTAATTTGTTAATTTACTTAAGTCATTTCACGAAATAATATTAAACAATAGTGAGTTTAGGTTTATATGGACAAATAAGTTTATTTGGTTAGCAAATTTTTTTATTAAACTACAGAAAAGCGCAGATGGGGAGTGGTTGGATAGTTTTAAAATTAACTCTCTTATTCCAAAACACGATATTTTATTTATTCTATAGTGTTTTGAGATAAGATTTTTTATTTATATTTAATAATTATTTAAAATTATTAAATATTTTTTTTAAAATAAGACTTGAATTTTATTTTTTTTGAGTATATGTTGCGCCGTTTTTTAACTCAAAACACGTTAAAAACGCCTGAAAATCACATCAAATACAAAAAATTATGGGAAATACTTACGCAATAATTAACCAAAAAGGCGGCGTTGGCAAAACTACATCTGTAGCTAACATTGGAGCTGCCCTAGCTAATAAAGGAAAGAAAATTTTGTTAATTGATATTGATCCGCAAGCGAATTTAGGCTCGCATTACGGTATTATTATTGATGAGACAAAAGATATGTTTTCAATGTATGATGTCTTATGTAAAGAATTTCCTCTTAAAGATTTGATTGTTGAAATTAATGACAACTTACATCTTGCTCCATCTGGTATTTATCTTAGTGGTGCGGAACTTGAGCTTGCCGCGACAATTGGTAGGGAATTTAAACTAAAAAATGCTATCAAAACAATTTCAAACACATATGATATTATTTTTATAGACTGTCCGCCATCGCTTGGAGTTTTAACCCAAAATGCGCTTGTGGCTTCAACCGGAGCAATTATTCCAGTGCAGAGCGAGTATTTAGCTCTTAATGGGGTTGATCAATTACTAACTACGATTGGCATTGTTCGTGATTCTTATAATCCGTCTTTGTTAGTTACAGGAGCATTTATCAGTATGTTTAATTCTAAAAGGCGTCTTGATAAAAGTGTTGCAGAAAGTTTAAAAGAATATTTTGGCGAAGTTTTGTTTAAAACAATTATTCGCGAAAATGTTACGCTTGCAGAAGCTCCAGCTCAAGGGACGTCTGTATATGAGCTAGATTCAAATTCAAATGGCGCTGCTGATTACAATTCTTTAGCTGATGAAATAATCGAAAGGGATATGTAAAATAGTAGCCCTCATCTTTGAGGGATGGAGGAAGTGGTGTAGCCGCGGAAACTTACTTTTTCGGCTTTGCCAACATTCCATTTCTCAGAGGTGAGGAATTATATGACTATAAAGGAGATAATAAACACATGCGAAAACAGATAAATATTAGAACCAATCCTCTTTTTAATCATTCGTTAAATGAAAGATTGACATCTGGAAATCCATATCGTGAATTGAAACTAAATGATATCGATGTTGATCCTAATCAGCCTAGACGGATTTTTGATGAAGAAGCAATTAGAATGTTGGCTGAAACCATAAAAATTTATGGTGTTATGAATCCTATTACTGTTCGGGCTATTGATGGTGGAACATATAGAATCGTAGCGGGCGAAAGACGTTATCGTGCATCGATATTAGCTGGTAAAAAAACTATTCCAGCAGTTATTGTTAGCGATAACGAAAATGATACTAAAACAACTCTTTCTAAACAGTTGATTGAAAATATTCAGCGAGAAGGCTTAAATCCGCTAGAGAGAGCCGAAGCAATAGGTAAATTAAGAGATCAAACAAGCATGAGTATTCGAGATATTGCAGCTAATCTTGGTATATCAAAGACAATGGTGCAAAGAAGTCTTGAAATTTTGGATTTACCTAGTGATTTAAAACTAGCTTTAGAGCAAGGAAAATCAGAAAGTAAAATTTTGTTATTAGCTAAACTAGAATCGGCTGAGTTAAGAAAAGAATTTATTGATAATATAGATGATTGGACCAGGGTTGACCTTGAGGAAAAATTATACTTACTAAATAATCCAGTAGAAACAGAGGTTAAAGTGTCCCACGGTGGGACAAAAAAGATCAAAAATGATAGCCAGGTTTCTGTAGAAGATATGAGAATTATTGAAGAATTACAAAGGCAATTAGGTACTAAAGTTGAATTAGTTAGAAAAAATAGTAATAAACAACAAGGAAAATTACTGATAGATTTTTATTCAGATGAAATTTTAAAAGGAATTTATGACAGAATCGTGAAATGAGATAAAAGGTTCTCCTTCTGTCGTTGCTTCCACTGAGGTCCTGCCTTCTAAAAATTAGGAGTCAGCGTAGTCGAGGTAAGAATTAATAAAATGTATAACAATATTAGTATGTTATGAATAATATAAATGATATATCTGTATATCAGATGCAAGTAGAGTCATTTTTACAGTCTTCGCTTGCTACAGCATTTGATGATACTGAACTGTGGCAATCTATAAAATATACTTTAACTGTTCAGGGTAAAAGAATTCGTCCAGTTTTGGTTTTAATGGCGGCAAAAATGTTATCTGTTTCAACTGATAAGGTCAGCAAGTTTTTACTAGCTATAGAATATTTACATAATTCGTCGCTAATTCATGATGATTTGCCAGCCTTAGATAATGACGATTATCGTCGTGGAAAACCAACTTGTCATAAAGTTTATGGAGAGTCGACTGCTCTGTTGGCTGGCGACGCTTTAATTGTGAAAGCATTTTCTCTGATAACAGAGGCGGTAGAGTTAGAAGATAGTGAGAAAGTTAAATTAATTAGTTTGCTGACCGAGACATTTTATAAAATTTGTTTAGGGCAAGTGTTAGACCTAAAAAAATATAACGAGAGCTTAATAAGTCTTGAAAATAGAAAAAAAGCCTTAGAATTTAAGCAGTTAAATAAAACAGCTGCGTTAATTACCACGTGTTTATTGGGAGTATTTTTATTAAGTTCTGTTTCTAAAGATACAGTAGGAAAAAAAAATATTATCTCTGCGGGGCAAAACTTAGGGCTACTTTTTCAAGCAACAGATGATATTTTAGATTCAGTTAAAGATGAAATATCTGGTGTTAGTAAAGATGAGCAAAACGGAATAGATACATATGTAACTATTTTTGGTTTGGAAAAAACTAAGCAAATTGCCTGCGATTTAGCAGAGAAGACAAAAAAAGCTCTAGATTATTTTGGAGAAAAAGCGGGAGAATTAAAAAATTTTGTAGATTTCATTTTGTATAGAAAAGTATGACAGATGAGTGCTGTAGGAACTTCCTCAATACAATGCTTTGCTTGATAGAGGAAGTTCCCAGCATCGGAGGGAGTTACGGCTTGTATAATCTAAATTAATTCTGTATAAGCCTGTCGCAATGGAAACAGTTATAAATTCAAAAAAATGTTCGCAAAACACAAGTCTTTTACCTATAGATTTTGGGTTTAATTTCGCTTGGGCAAACCGTAGAATTTTTTTGATTCTCGGTATTATCTTAACAGTTATCAATGCCGTTATTTATCAGCTTATATTTAATCTCAAGCAATTTAGTTTAGAGCAGTCTTTTATTTTCTTGTCAGTTTTAAACTTGTTTTTAGTAGCTGCGGTTTGGACTTTTTCAGCTGTGCTAGCAATTGAGAAAGGACAGCAAAAAATACCACAGTTAAAAAATTTACTTTTGTCCTCGATTTCATTTTTACCCAAGACGCTGATTTCTCTAGGATTAATTTTAGTTCTGATGGCGTTTGGGATGGTTTTTATGCCGTTGATTTTGATTTTTTTTATTTGGTCGCCGTTCTTTGGAATAGCTGATTTTTATAGCAAAGAAACTAAACCAATTTTTCCGGATGATGAAGATGATTTTTTGCTAATTCCAGAAGACAAAGAAGAAACTTTTTTTAGTAATTCAGTTTTGAATTTTGGATTATTACGTTCATCATCCCTGTCTAATCAAAATTTTGCTACCACTGCCTATTTAATTTTAATAATTTTGTTTGTACTAAGTTTAAACTTTATTATTTTATCCTGTTTTCAAATGGTAACTGATAATCGGTTGGTAAATTATGGCATTAATATTTTTGGTTCAGTTAGCCAAGCTTTTTTAGCTGGTATTGTCGCTGGTAGTTTTCTTGCGGTTCTGCCAGAAAAAGCTAGAAATGAGTTACAGATTAAAAACCTCTCCACTGTTTTGCAAAGCCAAAGATTATTTAAAATTCAGAGTAATCGAACCTGGACGCTCATTGTGCTTTTTGGGTTATTGTTAAACTTTAGTGGCGTCTATTATTTTTTGATTGTCTCTAAAGATTTGCCTAGTTCAGCTCAAGTGCAAATTACCGCCGCTTATCAGGATGCTAGCGATCTGGTGCTTAAATTAAAGATTACTGATCAGCAAAAGCATTTGACTTGGTTAGTGCCTACTAGTTTTGTGATTCAATATCCTGAATTAGGAAAAAATCCGGAATTTGTGCTGCCGAGTAGTTTTTCAATGTCAGATTTGGAACAAAAAACGCTAAAAACGCTTACACCGGATGTTACTCAAATCATACTAACGCTGCGTTTTGTATTCCAGAAGCCAGCCGAGTCAAAAGTCAATTTTGACGTATATTACTATAATGTGTTTGATATAAAACAAGAGAAAATCTTAGTCGTTAAAGGCGCGTTAGAAGAGTAGAGAGGGGCAAAAATGGATAATGAAATTGATTTTAAAAATGCCAGTCGAAGGGCTTTATTTGGAAAGCAGAAACGTTTGCCGGGCGAAAATTATTCGGCTGTTAATAAGCCTAAGCGTCATGCAAAAACTAAGATCACCATTAACCTTGATGCTGATTTAGTTCAGCATTTTAAGGAAAAAGGTAAGCGTGAACGAACTAGTTACCAGTTGTTAATTAATCAAGCCTTACGTGAACATCTTGAAGGCACATCTAGCGAGCGTATTGCCAAAACTGTAGGGTTAATTTTGTTGCAAGATAAATCTTTTTTAGAAAGATTAATCGAGGAGTTAAAAAAATAAGCCTCAAAATTTAAAACAATATGTCCAAATTTATTACGATATATGCTGATGGTGGTGGCGCAGGTTCTAAAACTGCAGGTTCAGGGTGTGTGATTCAGATTAATGACGAACAGGTTTCTTTAATAAAGTTGGTTGGTTTTTTAGGAAAAGCAACCAATAACGAAGCTGAAATTACTGCTGTATTAATGGGGTTAGCCTATATTCGGTATTTAAATCAAGAGTTAATTCGTAGAACTGTGTGGGAAAAGCAAATCCCTCTCTTTGAGGAGGGAAGTCAGCGCGAAACACTGACAGAGGGTAGTATATATGAAGTGCGAGTAGTTTCTGACAGTGAATATACTTTAAAAAGCGCGACCTGTTATATTTCAACGTGGCTAAAAAATGGCTGGAAAACAGCGGCTAAGGAACCAGTTAAAAATCAAGGGCTTTGGAAAATATATTTAAAGCTTGCATATAAGTTAAACATTACAGCCGAGCATGTGAAAGGTCATAGTGGGCATTTGTTTAATGAAGCTTGTGACCAGGCTAGCACGTGGTCTAGATTAAATGGCAAAACAGATAAGTCAACCCAGTTTGTCAAAATTCCTAATAACCCAATTGGAGAAGACTGGATTTTGATAGATCTTGAGAATTTTCTCGGTTATGCACGGGAAGGACAGATTAAACAAGCAGTTCAGCAACTAGAGAGTTTAGTGTCGTTATATCCGAATTAGATTTTTAATTTTCTAAATTTTTTACCCCTTGCCTATTTTTTTGATACGTCCTGACGAAAAATGGGTTACTGAAATTTCATACTTAGTGGGGATTTAGTGAAAATTTATGTTATATAGAAACTACGAAATAGATTTATTTTTGCCGGTTTGATTTTCAAAGCCTTGCATTTCAGAGGCTTTTAATTTGTCGTGTTCTTCTTTGGCTAGCGTCTCTTTAGAGGCTCCTTTAATAGCGAGTTTGAGTTGGTTTTTTAAAGCGAGTTTTTGTTGTTCTTGTATTCTTAGTCTGTGCCTCAACAGTTCTGGCGTAATAATATTACAAACTAGAGCTGAAACTTTTTCTTTTTGGATATTTTCCTTGGTTACATTTCTTAAATACCGCGCCGTAACTTTCTTGCCAACTAAAGCAATTAGTAACGCCTCACCCGCTGCCATAAAAAGTTTTTTCATACCGCCATCTTCGGCAGTAGTCGTCTTAATATAATTCTTATCCTCTGCAGCTTTGGATTCTGTTTTAATTTTTTGCAATAACGGAGTTTTTTTTATATCTGGCGAAAGCATATAGTTATTATTGTTATTGAATTTAGGGCAGAATATGTAACAAATATCTGCTTGCCAATAAAGTAAAATAATAATAGTAGCTTAACCTTGTATGATAACTGTAACAAATTTAAGTAAAAATTTTAAAGAGATACCAGCCGTACGTAATGTGTCGTTTGAGATAACTGAACACGAAATTGTTGGTTTTCTTGGTCCAAATGGAGCAGGTAAAACAACCACTATGCGCATGTTAACTACCTTTATTCAGCCCACCCAGGGCAAAATTTCTATTGCTGGTTATAGCCGTGATAAAGAACCAGACAAAATTCGCAAAAATATTGGTTACTTGCCAGAAATACCTCCACTCTATCCCGAACTTACAGTTAAGGAATATTTGGTATTTGTTGCCAAACTTCGCAGTGTCTGCAACGCACAACTAAAGCTTAGACTTGAGGAAGTCTTAGAGCTTTGTGGTTTAGCGGATTTTCAAAACCGAGTTTGTGGCGTGCTGTCCAAAGGCTATAAACAACGAGTTGGGCTGGCTCAAGCTATAATTCATAATCCACAGGTAATTATTTTAGACGAACCAACCAGCGGACTTGATCCACTACAAATTATTGAAATTAGAAAACTGATTAAGGAGTTAGGCAAACAACACACGCTCATTTTAAGCAGTCATATCTTGCAAGAAGTTACCGAAGTTTGTTCGCGGGTGCTAATCATGGCGCAAGGAAAAATCATGGCGGATGACCAAGTTGCAACACTGACGCAAGCTAAAACCTTAGAGCAGATATTTATTGAAGCGGTGAGCGAGTAAAGAAAGTGTTATGTTAAATGTTTTAAAAAAAGAGTTAAAAATTAGTTTTGTTACACCATTTGGATATGTGCTGATTGCTGGCGTCATGGTCTTGTCTGGTTTTTTCTTTTTTAGCCTCCTTCAGAATTTTAATTATGTCAGCGCTAAGTCTGTTAATATCATGAGTGTTAAGCCGAATCTAAATGAATGGGTGATTTTGCCATATTACCAAACCTTGGAAATAATTCTTATTTTTTTAGTTCCAATTCTAACCATGAAAAGTTTTGCTGAAGAAAAAAAGAACGGAACTTTTGAAATGCTAATTACTTCGCCGCTTTCTATTTTTAAATTAGTTTTGGGTAAATATTTAGGCATCTCAATTGTTGCTGGTTTAGCTTTATGCTCCTCATTTTCTTTTTGTGCGGCGTTAATCTATTTTACTGAGGTCGAGACTTTGCCGGCGTTGGTTGGTTTTTTGGGATTAATTTTTTCTTTATTGAGTTTTCTTGCGCTAAGCCTTGGTGTGGCGTCGTTTGCTAGCAGCCAAACCGTAGCGGGAGTTGTGTCGTTAGTAACTTTACTGGTGCTTTATGCCATAGACGCTCCGGCAACTCAGGTTAATACAAGCTTAGTTAATGTGCTAAGCTATCTTGCGCCTTCAACGCATGCGCTTAATTTGTTCAAAGGGATTTTGCAAAGCGAGGATTTAATATACTTCTTAAGTTTAATTGCGCTGGGTTTGTTCATCGCCAACCGAAGTTTGGAAACCTGGAGGCGTTTATGAAGAATAAATTGAACCTTCTGGCAGCTAGTGGCTGCGTCTGTATTGTTTTTGGGTTAATCTGTTTGACGTGGGTTGTGGTCTCAAAAGTTGATTCTAGCTTGACTTATCTTGAGTTGGGAGTTGGTTTTTTAATGCTGATAGTTTGGTTATTTTTGGGCGGAATTAAAAACAGAAAAACCGAAAGTAATCGGCAATTAAGCCAATATAGTTGGCATATTTTGTATAGTGTTCTTTTTATTTTAGTTTTGGTTGCTCTAAATTATATTGCGCAGCGTGAGACTTTATTTAGCTACGACTCAACTGAACAAAAGATTTATACTTTAGCGCCGCAGACTGTTGGGATTTGTTCAGGTTTAGAAAATCCTGTAACCATTTCAGCTTTTTTTTTAGGCGGCAAAATTGATGATTTCAAACTTTTGGATTTACTGCAAAGAATTAGCAAACTTTCGAACAAACTAACTTGGCGCGTGGTAGATCCGGAGAAAGAGCCGGTATTAGTTGAAAAATATAGAATTAAGGAAAACAAAACCTTGCATTTTTTGTTACAAACGCCGCAAGGCAATCGTGAATTACAAATCAGCCAAATTTTGACAGAACAAGAAATAGTGAATGCATTGCTAAAACTTAGCAATGCGTCGCAGAAGAAAGTCTATTATATTTTTGGGCATGGCGAGACAGCTTTAGATGATCATACTGAAACTGGTTATGCAGCAATTACTAAAGCAATATTGGGTGAGGGAGTGCAGCTAGAGCTTTTAAATCTTTTGGAGGCAAAAAATATTCCAGAAGATGCGGATGCTATTATTTTAGCTGCTCCTAAGCGTGAATTGTTGAATTATGAAGTTCAAGCTGTGACGGATTATCTAACACAGGGTGGTTCTGGAATTTTTCTCGCAGAGCCACGCGGTGCGTCTAGTGTGGCAAAGATTGTTAAAGATTTTGGTATTCTGGTAGGTAATAATTTAGTGGTGGAGCAACAGTTGTTAAAGGAGCAAGGTGGATTGACGCTGAGTGTGATGCCAGTCATTACGATTTATATGCCGCATGCAGTAACCCAAAATTTTCGGGAAGGTATAGTGTTTAATCTGGCGAGTTCAGTGCAGCAGGATACGGAGTTTGTTAAGAAGTATAAAGGCGTTGAGGTAGTGGAGTTAGCGCTAAGTTCAAAGCGTTCTTGGGCAGAGACAAAGCTAGATTTGATTTTTGGTGAGAACCCAACTGCAGCTTTTGAGCCAAGTGAGGATTTAAAGGGACCAGTGCCGGTAATTGTTGGGTATGAAAAGCGGGACGCAAAGTTTAAGGCGCCAAGTCGTATTGTGGTATTTGGGGATGAGCATTTTATTAATAATGTCAATGTGCGCCAGTTATATAATCGGGATTTTTTCTTAAACGCTTTAAATTGGGTGCTATCTAATGAGCGGGGCATTACTATTCGTTCGGGAACAATGCGGGCAAGCCGGGCAAAAATTACGCCAGAGCAGTTTTATTATATGTTTGTGTTAGGTGTAATTTTAATTCCTCAGTTACTGATTATGCTTGGCGTGTATATTTGGTTAAGCCGTGATTAGCCTCACCCTCTTGAGATAATATCGCGCCGCGACAGTTCTTTGGCTTTTTCTTGTAACTCTTCTCTCTTTCTTTCTTTTTTAGTCATGGCTATTAAGAGTCAAAGGAGCAATTCAAATTTTAGGGATTAACGGGATCTTTGGAGTTTGGTTTTGCTTAAAAAGTAAAGAGGTAACTTTTTGTAAATTAAATATAAAAAATTATCTGGTTATAACTCGTTAGTTATATTAGTCCTAACAAACTTTGAATACACCTAGAACAAAAGGGTTTTTCTCCGAGTGTTCGGAGACCACTTTTTTTTACAAGCAAGAAGGAGGAGATAATGTCTCTAACTACTAAAAAGTCGCTTTTTCCGGGAAAAAAATTACTGCAACTAGAAAAAGGTAGAATTTTCTTTCCGAATAAGCCTAAAAATCAGCCTTATCAAAAACATACAGCAATGAAGCCGAAGCCAGCAACTAAATTGTTTTTTCAATGGTTGCAACCCTCTTATGCTAACGATGAGATTGAATTTGAGTGGAAAAGTTCGAAAATTTGTCCTTCTCCGCTTAGTGTTAAAATGTTTGTTTTCAATGATGTGGCAACTGGAGATAATTATCAATATCGCAAAAAAATTGTAGAACTTGTTATGAAGAACCCAAACAAGTTTTTTCTAGACAAGGAGACAAATGGTAACACTATTGTTTTTCCAGACCAATATTATATTGGTCAAGGTCCGGTGCGAGTAATTGATGATTTCTGTTTAGAAATTGAGGGAATTACTCACAGGCAGAAAGAACTTAGAGAGTTTATTCCTCCTAAACCAGTTTGGCCTAAAACATATGTAATTAATTTCGAAATCTTTGAATCAGATGAAGATCCAATGCTTAAGCAACTTAGTTTAAGATGAGTTCAAAGATGATATCCAGGCGTAGATAATTGTCGTTTAATAGCGGCTTTTATCTACGCTGGATAATCGTTTTGGTTTTTTGTGTTCTGGTGTAATTTTCAAAGTTTATTTTAATTGGTTAGTCTAAGTATCTACACCTTGTATACTTAGGTAGCTCGACAGAGGGAATTATGAACTAACTGCAAGGTTACGAAGCTGGGACAATAACTTAGCGTTGTCGGAATGCCCGGTCTTGACAGCCCGGATACGACCCTGAAGTGGACGACCTAATAAAAAGAAATCTCCAATTAAATCCAAAATCTTATGACGCGCCAGCTCTTCTGAGAACCTTAACTCTGTATTAATTACCCCATCATTGCCAATCAAAATAAAATTATTCAAACGCCCACCAGCAGCTAACCCAGCTTTTTGCAAATACTCAACCTCTTTCATAAAACCAAAAGTCCGAGCTGGAGCAATATTTTCTTTAAAAGCCTGCGGCGAATTTAAATTAAACTCAAAATACTGCTTGCCTATCGGCGCTGGATAATTCAGTTCATAACTAATTGTTAAACCTGCTGTCTCGCAAGGCTCAATCATAATATACTCGTCTTCGGGCGATCGCCCTAGATCATCCTTATTTTTCGTGCGATATTCAAACGGCTGATCAATCTTTATTTCATACCACTCTCCACCCTGCTCCTCTATGCCAATACTCTCCAAGGCTTTACAAATTTCTACGGCTGAACCATCAAAAATTGGCACTTCGTCATTACACTTAATCAGTAGGTTAGTGATTTTATAGGCATGCAAAGTCGCCATTAAATGCTCAATTGTTGAAACAGAACTCCGCTCCGAAGTAATGGTTGTCGCAAAACTTGTCGAATTTACATAATCTATAAAAACTGGAATTGTCTTAGGTTCGCCTATTTTCGCAAAATGTAGACCAGAATTTAAAGGCAACGGTTCCAGCACTAAGCCACTTTTTTGTCCTGAATGTAGACACTGTCCATACATAATCAGGCTTTTAGCCAGCGTGCGCTGTCCAAGATTTTTGCCTTTTAAGCCAGTTGATAAAACTCCAACATTTTTTAACACATCAATATTTAAATCATTTCCACTAAAATTTTTATTAGTCTTAGTTAGCGCACGGTTAACCGAGAGTAAAATGCTATCTATATTAAAAGGTTTTTCTATAATATCAAAAGCACCGCGCCGTGTTGCCTCTAACGCATTGGAAATAGTCGCATGCCCGGAAATCATAATGACTTCTGTATCCGGTGAGATTTTTTTTATACACTCTAAAGTTTTAATCCCATCCCAACCAGACATCCAAATATCAAGAAAAATTAGGTCTGGATGATATTGCTTAACTTTTTCTAATGCTTCTTGCCCACTATTAGCGGTAATTGTTGCGTAATGTTCGTCCTCCAGCACGTTACATAATGCTGAACAAATACTAGTTTCATCATCAACTACCATGATTAAAATTTGAGTATTAGCTTTTAACTTTAAATTAGACATAAAAATTTTTTATTTCCCAGTTGCGTGATGTTTTTCTAAATCTTCTTTGGAATAACTATTGGCAATTTTTTCAGCCAGTTGGATATAATCAGACCACTCAACTGGCACACTACTATCTTCATAAATCGCCTCAACTGGACATTCTGGCTGACAGGCTCCGCAGTGTAAGCATTCATTGGGATTGATAAATAACATTCCATAATCGTCATCTTTGGGGGCTGGACGACCAACTTTTTCATTTAAAGATTTGTCTGGATTATTGTAAAAGGCATCTGCTGGACAAACTTCACAACATGCTCTGTCTTTTTTTCCAATACAAGGTTCAGTAACGACGTAAGGCATATAAATTTCTCCTTAATTAAATTTAAGTATTAAAAACATATTAAATTAGCGGCGAACCCTAACACAGTTTAAATATTATTTCAATTAATAATCTATTTAAAAATATAAATATTTATGGCATGTTAGCCACATTTTTTTTTAAAATGTTAGGGTAATCGTTTATTTCTTGTAATCAGTTATGTTTTAAATGTTCTTTTCTAGTAGATGCTGATTCACAAGTGACAGAATGGTTACAAGTTAGTAACTACTAAACATAAATAATTCATGAAAAATAAGGGCTCAAAAATATTATATAATCTAATTAAGATCTTGATTTTTCTAATTAGATTAATCCCGTCAAGACTTGCCTTAAGGTTGTCAGCTGCTAGTGGAAGAATTGTCGGTAAATTTTGTAAAGAAGAAATAGCAATTGCCAAAGCTCAACTGCAATTATTGTGTAACGTAAAGAAAACTAAAGTAGAGATTGCGCCAATCATCTCTGCCAATTTTGCCCATATTGGTAAGACTGTCTACGAGTCACTAATTATTGACCGCCTGACAGAATTTAAAGACGGCATACAGGTTGCAAAATCCTTTTCTGAACAACCCTACAAATACATTGAATTTTTAAATGACACCAAGGTCCTAGACCAAATCTTAGAAAATGATTCGTCGTGTATTATCCTGAGCGCCCATTTGGGTTGTTTTGAATTACTGGCAGCTTGCGCCGCCAAATTTGAAGTTAATCAAACTAAACGTAAGCTAATTGCCATTGGAAGAAATCCTAATTTTAGCGTGGCAGATTTAATCCTTAAAGATATCAGAGAGACATATGGCATGCAAACTATCTGGCGTAATGACCCACACGTTGGGGTGAAGTTGGCGCAACTTATAAAACAAAGAAACTGGCTTGCAGTTTTAATTGACCAAGATATTAATTTAAAAAATCAGTTTTATCCGTTTTTGGGTCTGCCTGCAGCCTATCCAGTTGTGCCAATACGTTTGGCAGTCAAATATTCAATTCCTACTGTTTCGGCTTTTATTGTTAGACAAGATGCTTTTAAGTATTTGGTGTCAGTCAAACCGATTAAGTATGATTCCCAAAAAGAAACAGCTGTAACTCAGATTTTGTCAGCCTACACCCAACATTTAGAAAGTCTTTTGCTGGAATACCCGGAACAATGGGTGTGGTGGCATCGACGCTGGCGCAGACGCCCTGAAGGAGGAAAAATACGAACGACAGCTGAGTATTTGAAATGGTTAAAAACTATACAAGATAATTTATAATGAAGCTACTTAATCTTATGCCGTTACTGGTTTTACTGGCAATTTTTACTAACGCTTGTGCGCCAGCTCCTTCACCGTTGAGGCTGGCTAAAAGTTATGAGCAGAAAGAAGAATATCAAAAAGCCATTGAGGTATATCAACAAATTATAAAAAATAAATCACAAATTTATATCTACTACTTACTCATTGGAGATAATTATTTAAAATTAAAAAATCCAGATTTAGCAGAAGATAATTATATTTTGGCTATTGAAAACAATGCTGAGAATGAATTTATTATTGATCGCATTCGCTTACTTGCCCGTTATTTTGCAGAACAAAACGATTTTGAGCAGGCAATCGAAATTCTAAGAAAATACCGCTATCTCAATCCTGACAGCATAGATTTTAGTATTGATGGTCTACACAAAGATTCTATTAAAATTGAGGATGAGAAATAAATAATCGTTCTGGTTTTATATCTAGCGCCTGCCATTTGACATTTTTACAGACATATAATATCTGCCAGCGCAATGAAAATTATAGTTACTGGTTCAGCTGGGTTTATTGGCTCAAATCTCTGTGAAGAGCTTTTGCGCCAAAATGAAGAAGTTATCGGCATTGATAATTTTGACGACTATTACTCTCCAGCTCAAAAAGAAAAAAATCTTGTCGAGTGCTTAAAAAATTCAAACTTCACTTTATATAGAAATTCAGTAACTGATCGCGAAGTAATAGCCCAAATCGTTGCTCAACATAAACCCAAAGTTATTGTACATCTGGGAGGATTAGCTAGCGTGCGTTTCTCAATTGGCAAAGCTAAACTCTATAACGAAGTAAATGTCCTTGGCTCAATTAACCTGCTAGATGCCGCTATTGAAAATAACGTCCAAAATTTTATTTATGCTGGGACTTCATCCATCTATGGCAACACCCAGACAATTCCATTTATTGAGAGCGATCCCTGTAACTCCCCGCTAGCCCCATATGCAGCTAGCCGCAAAGCAGTTGAAACCCTAGGCTATAGCTACCACAACTTATACCAACTTAATTTTACAGTTTTACGCTTTTTTAGCGTCTATGGTCCTAGAGGGCGTCCGGATATGATGCCCTATATAGCAATAGACAAAATATCTAATAACGAAAAAATTGTTTTGTTCGATAGTGGACAAATGTGGCGCGATTGGACCTATATTAATGACGTTATTAATGGTGTTATTGCTGCAATTAAAACACCATTAGGTTATGAAATTATTAATTTAGGACGTGGTAAACCAATCTTAATGGCAGACTTCATTAAGATTTTAGAGGAGTTAATAGGTAAGAAAGCATTTTTAGAATGTTCACCTGCGCCAGCTAGTGAAATAAAAATAAATTATGCCAACATTGACAAGGCCAAAAGATTATTGGGATATATACCCTCTACTGATCTCCGGTCTGGACTAGAAAAAATGTGGGAATGGTATCAATGTAGTATTAAAAACGAATGTTAATAATGGGGTGGGGGTGGAAGTGTAGAGATTATATATTACTAATTTAATTAATAACAAACAATAAAAGGAGTTAAAACTATTATGGATAAAAGTATTAAAGGTAGCCAAACCGAAAAAAACCTTTTAAAGGCGTTTGCTGGTGAATCGCAAGCTAGAAATCGTTACACATTTTTTGCCAAAGCCGCACGTAATGAAGGTTATCAAAAAATAGCGCTATTCTTTGAAGAAACAGCTCGCAATGAAGAGGAGCATTCTAAATTATTTTTTAAGCAACTTGAAGGCGGAAGTGTAGAAATTACTGCTAGTTATCCAGCGGGTATTATTAGTAATACACTGGATAATTTAAAAGAAGCTGAAATGGGTGAAGAAGAAGAGTGGAAAGTATTATATCCTGCCTTTGCTAAGGTAGCTAAAGAAGAGGGTTATATAAAGCCGGCTTCTCTTTTTACTTTAATTTCTGAAGTCGAAAACCAACATCGAGATCGTTTTGCTAAACTTTGGGAAGAAGTTAAAAATAGTGCGATCTTCACTAAACCTAATAAAACAGTCTGGCGTTGTCTAAAATGCGGACACCAACATAGTGGAACTTTGGCTCCACAGGTTTGTCCAATTTGTGGTCATCCACAGGCTTACTTTGAAGTGGTAGCTGATGTATTTTAAGTAAGTGTTGAGCGCTAACAATCTACTGCCGGCATTTTTGTTTAAAATGCCGGCAGTAGATTGTTAGGATTTTAGCTCTTGTTTTTCCTTTTCTCTTGAACAATCTCTAAATTTCTGCTTAAAGTCTGCCCGTTTCTGGCGATGTAGCTCAGGTGGCTAGAGCGCGGAACTCATAATTCCGAAGTCAGTGGTTCGAGTCCACTCATCGCCATTTTTAAGATTACATATCAATTATATTATTCCATGGATAAAAAAACTATCGCCGTATTTTTTGGCGGACAATCAACTGAACATGATATTAGTATTCTGGCGGGGTTAGCGGTTATGCAGGCTATTGACAGGACTAAATTCAATGTTGAGCCTATATATATAGATTTCGATGGTAACTGGTATAATGGCGAAGCTTTAAAGTTTCCAAATACTTTTCATCTTTCTAAAGCTATTAAAAAAACTTTAAACCGGGTGGAGTTTCCGATTGGGCGCAATTTTGAAAATGATCGTCCGCATTGCGATGTGATTTCGCGAGCAACTTTTTTTGGGGATAAAAAGATTTATTTTGACGTGGCGTTTTTAGCTTTTTTGGGTGCCGTAGGTGAGGATGGGGTTATCCAAGGCGTGTTTAGTACTGCTCGTGTGCCGTTTGTTAATTCAGATGTTCAAGCCGCGTCGATATATATGAATAAAGTTTTAACTAAAATGATTTTGCGTAGTGCTGGGGTGCCGGTTTTGCCAGAAATTACTTTGCGTCGTCCGGAGGTAGGCATGTTAGATATTAGTGAAATAATTAAAGGTCATAATTTCACGTATCCAGCTTGTGTTAAACCTGTGAACTTAGGCAGTAGTGTTGGAGTACGTAAGGTTGAGAATGAGGAAGAATTAAAAACGGCATTGGTTGATGTGTTTAGGTTGGATTTTGAAGCTATGGTTGAGCCGTTTGTAGAAAATTTAGTTGAATATAATGTAGCGGTTTGTAAAGCTTTTGATGGTGAAATAGTTTGTTCGGCAATTGAAAAGCCAACTCGTGAAGACGCTCTTTTAAGTTTTGAAGACAAATATTGTCGTGGGGCAAGTAAGGGTAAGTTAGGCGAGAAATTTGGATCTAAATTTGGGAGCAAACTAGGGACTATTATTTCTGGTGAGAATAGAATGAATCAAGGTATGGCGGCAATGGGACGCGAGATGAACCCGGCTGAATTAACTGCGGCTCAAAAAGAGTTAATTTTGAATAGTGCTAAAATAGCTATGCAAGTTATTGGTGGAGCTGGAACGCCCAGAGTTGATTTTGTTTGTAACTCTGTAACTGGTGAAATATGGCTTAATGAGATTAATACAATTCCGGGCATGTTGGCTTATTATTTATGGGAAGCTAGCGAACCAAGAGTTCCGTTTACCAAGTTGATTGACGCATTAATTGAGGAAGCTTATCGCTCGGCAGATAAACTACGTCGTAACGTTGATTTAAAATCTGCTAAAGCCGCTTTGTTCCCTGATAGGTAAACTAAATTTAATTAGCGAAATAACTAGAAGTAATCTAGTTAGCTTTTTGAATTTTTTGGTAATATTAAGTTGACTATTGATTGACCTTATTGTAGGGAACAAACCCAAATTTATCGCAACTTACGTTACTAATAATTTTTATTAATTAATTGGGTCCCATAGCTCAGTTGGATAGAGCAATTGCCTTCTAATCGGAGGTAGACGCGCCGGATGAAGATATAATAAACACGATTAAGCTATATTTTTAGCGAGGTTGTGAAAAGTTTAAAGATGTAAGGAACTGGATAGAAAAAGATTGAAAACCGTTGAGATATAAGTAAAATGCTACATATATGCTACACGGAATGCTACATATTACGGTCCCGTAGCTCAGTTGGATAGAGCAACAGCCTTCTAAGCTGTGGGTCAGAGGTTCGAATCCTCTCGGGATCACCAGCTTTTTTTATTATTTACATCCCGTTTATCAACCGTTGACTTCACCCATATTCATCTCCAGCTCAACAGATTATTAGTCTGTTGCTCTACCAACTGAGCTAATCGCCCATAAAGATTTCCGAGTTTTTTTCTGAATCCATTTCAAAAACTTTTATAAAAAGTTAAAAATTACTCGCAATATAAAAATTTATAAGCTAGTATGATAAGGAGTAAAAACGAGAGGAAGCATGAACGCAAATCCGTCATATAAAGAAGAACTTTTAGTCTCTAGGCCCGTCTTAAAATGGGCGGGGGGTAAAGGTCAATTGCTGGAACAAATCACAGCTCGGTTGCCAAATAAACTTAAAGCTGGTGCTATTAAAAGATATATTGAACCATTTATTGGTGGTGGAGCTGTTTTTTTTGAAATAGCCAATACTTATTTTTTTAAAGAGGCCTTTTTATTTGATATCAATCCGGAACTCGTTATTCTTTACAATGTTATCAAAAACGATGTCAAAAAATTGATTGATGAATTAGAGAATATTCAAGCGGCATATTATAGCTCCCAAGATAGAAACCTATACTACTATGACCGCCGGGATGAATATAACAAAAACAACAAATTTATTGATGCAAATAAGTATACTTCTGATTTTGTAAGGCGGGCGGCTTTAACCATTTTTTTAAATCGAACCTGTTTTAATGGACTTTTCAGAGTAAACAAAAAAGGGTTATTTAACGTTCCAGTGGGTCAGTATAAAAATCCAAAAATATTAGATGCGGAAAACTTGTTGAATGTATCTGCCGTATTGCAAAATGCAATAATACACCAAGCTGATTTTGCTGTCGCACAAGAATACGCCAACAAAGATACTTTTATTTATTATGATCCGCCATATCGGCCAGTTAGGGAAACGTCCAGTTTTAATTCGTATGCCGCCATTGATTTTGATGATGCGGAACAAGAGCGTTTACATGATTTGTTTGTTGCGGTTGGGAATAAGAGTGCATTACAAATGCTTTCTAATTCTGACCCGACAAATTACATCTCCGATCCATTTTTTGATGATTTATACAAAGGTTTTAAAATAAATCGGGTTATGGCAAAACGTCTTATCAATGCCAATGCTGATGGTCGTAACGAAATCCGCGAATTATTGATTACAAATTATTAAAATTTTGTGTTGATTGTTATGTCTGGTTGAAGTATTATTTCTACAAACAGGAATAAAAAATGAATAAATCTGAGTTATTAAAAGATATGACTGACAGCAAATTTACTATTATTGATGCTGTTGAGGTCGGTCACAAATATCGATTAGCGATATACAAAGGCACTAAAACCGAAAGCATATTTGATTTTGTTGTCAGATATCGTGAAAATTTTAATACTGGTTGGTCTCGTATCCGAACACCTAAGCATGTACACTGGATTGTGGATATTCTGATAAAACGTTCTCATGACCGTGAAGAAACCTTGCTTTTTGTAAGAGAGTTTGAAAAATTATGGAACTCCATAAAGCCAATAACAATTCAGGGGGAGCTGGATACCTTATTAAGCAGGTTATCGATTTAAAGATTTCTCCCCACAGCATCAATGAAATCTGACCTCCATGATACAGAATTCTTGTTTAAAATGATGTATCTGATAATGGTTCAAGAAAAAACGAACGACCCCACAGGAACTTTAACTAGTGGCATTATTTATAAGTTAAAACATCAAGAAGATTGGTTTGGTTTATTATGAGCGTAAAACCATACAGACTTTATTGTGCTGACTGTCTGGAACAATTAAAAGAAATTCCAGAAAATACTTTTGATATGATATTCGCAGATCCGCCATATATGCTTTCAAACGGAGGCATAAGCTGTCAGAGTGGCAAAGTTGTTTCGGTTAACAAAGGTGGCTGGGATAAAAGCCAAGGCTTTGAAAAAGACTTTGAGTTTCACAAACAATGGCTTGAACTTTGCAAAAGAGTCTTAAAACCTCATGGAACGTTATGGGTTTCTGGAACCTATCACAGCATTTACTCTTGTGGCTTTGCGCTGCAATTGCTCGGATATCATATTTTGAATGATATTTCTTGGTTCAAACCGAATGCCAGCCCCAATATGTCCTGTCGGTATTTTACCGCCAGCCATGAAACTTTAATTTGGGTTAGAAAAGATAAAGATAGCAAACATATCTTCAATTATGAAGCAATGAAGAATGGCAGTTTCCCAAAGGATTTTTTGAAAAAGGCGGATACTCAAATGCGCAGCGTATGGGCGATTGGAACGCCAGCCATGTCCGAAAAATCTCATGGAAAACATCCCACACAAAAACCGATAGATTTATTGGAACGCATTATTTTAGCATCTACTAATCCCGGAGCTTTAATTTTAGATCCATTCATGGGGAGTGGCACGACCGGTGTCGCGGCCATAAAATTAGGCCGGAAATTTGTAGGCATTGAAAAAGAACAACTATTCATTGAATTGGCAGAAAAAAGATTGTACGATGCAACTATAAGCGCTGGAGAATAATATGAAGCAAAACCCATCTTTCCAAAAAATATTAAATTGCAAAACCAGTGATGACGTTTTTGAATGTTTGGTTTCTAACTTGAAGCAAACCATTAAATCTTGGGATTACTTTGTTAATTGGAGCAAGGTTATTAAAAATTACAGGGATATTGAAACAAGGCTAAATATCCTCAATACGTTGATTGGCAAGTCTGATATCAAAAAAGAAGCTAAAGAGTTATTGAATAAATATCCAGAAATCATGCCTATTGTTCCAGATCTTCTAGCTTATAGAGATAGACAGGTTAATATTCTTTCCGACTTTAAAACTTTTGGTTTTGAAAGCTATGATTTTTCAAAACCTATCAATGTTGATAAAGCTGTAAAATTTTTGGATAAAAGCGGATTCCTTAAATTACTTTCGGATAGAAATATCAAATCCATACCGGATTATTTCATTGGTATAGGGGTTGGATTAGACAGTAATGGTCGCAAAAATCGTAGCGGAACAGCTATGGAGGACATTATCGAATTTTTTGTTAAAGATCTTTGTGATAGAAATGGGTTTGAATATATTACCCAAGCAACTGCGGATAAAATAAAATCAAAATGGGACAAGACTATTACTGTTAATAAATCCTCAAAGCGAATTGATTTTGCAATTAACACTCCGGGAAAACTTTACCTAATTGAAACTAATTTTTATGACGGTGGTGGCTCTAAATTAAAATCGACAGCTGGAGAATATATTGATTCTTACAACCAATGGACAAACGATGGACATCAATTTATTTGGATTACAGATGGATCTGGCTGGAAATCCACAAGGGGACCGTTAAGAGATACTTTCGATGTGATTGATTACATTTTGAATATCGATATGGTTCAAAAAGGCATTTTGGAAAATCTAATTATAGAAAAGGATAAGGTGTGAGAAAAAATATTGATATCACAGAGCAAGAATATAAAACCACCATACAAAAATTCTATGAATATTTTGAAAATGGATATCTTTTTGAAAACTTCTTAAAATCGTTTTTAGACAAAATAGGACTTGATGAAATATCTGTTACTCAACGTTCTCGCGATGGAGGTTTTGATTTAAAAGCATCTCGCTTTGGTGTTGGAGGCTTTAGTGAAGCCGATGCAGTAAATTACTATGTACAAGCGAAGAAATGTTCTCCAGAACAACGTATATCTGTCAAAGCAATCAGAGAATTAAAGGGCCTTATTCCCTTCGGGCATAAGGGAATTTTTATTACAACTGCAAAATTTTCCGCTGATGCAGAAAAGGAATCGAATAACGATCCATCAAACCAGTTGTACTTATTGATGGAAAATCTCTTGTTAGCAGCTGTATAGATCATGAAATAGGTTTTACTTTTAAACCCATATTCAACAAAGCTGCTATGGATGAATTAAAGCAAATTCATTATCCCGAAACATCGGAAGCAGAAGCAAATGAGAATGAAAATACACTCGTTGTGGAACGACAAATAACGCTAAACGACATGAGATCTAGAATATTTCCTATTCCCCGCCTAATAAAAGATAATATGCCAGAGGGTTTATCTAAAATGGATGTATATTTAGAGGATGGGTCAAAAATAACATTGTCTGTCGATAAAGCAGGCCGTTATTTAGCCGGCATAACTAAGCTCTATAAGAAAGAGGGCTTGATCTTAGAAGACGGAAGCTTTAATCCCAAAAAATCTATCTGGACGTTATCTTCTGGTGTATTAAAGATATCTTTTTCATAAAATGGGCTTTATGCCAACAGATCTAAAAAACAATGTATGAGTTTTTCTAAACGCGCAATGAGTAAAAAAATGTGAAAATTTGCTTGTCGGGATAGCCACGACAAGTCAGATACATAAGGGAATATGTAAAATAAAAAATCCGTGCGAATTTATTGTTTTTATTGTTTTTCTAGCAAAAGTTGAATAGACTTCCTTAAACTGGATTTAGTGTAAAAAAAGGAAGAAGAAATGCGGATAGCAGAGATTAAAATACGAAATTTTAGAAAACTTAAAGAAGTGGTGATAGATTTTCATTCTAAAAAAACCGTATTTATTGGTGCAAACAATAGTGGAAAAACAAGCGCTATAACTGCTATGTGTTTATTTTTAGAAGATAACCAAAAATTCTCAACCTATGATTTTCCGTTATCAAATCATCTAAAAGTCAATGAACTTTTTGAAAAAGAGGTCGAACCATCAAAACAAGAAGTGGATGGTGTTTTTCCCGCTCTTGATTTATGGTTTTATGTCGAAGACAAAGATATTCATCATGTAAGCCAGCTATTGCCTACATTAGATTGGACGGGTGGCGACTTAGGAGTTCGTTTGCGATATGAAATAAAAGATATTGCTAAATTGTTTAGCGACTATAAAAGCGCTCGAGATAAAATCAAAGGTAAAAATGGCCTATTTCCAAAAGATATGATGGATTACCTTTCAAAAAATCTTTCCGACCATTTTGAAATTCGTCGTTATGTCCTCGACCCTGCCCAAAAGGCTAAAATCCAAACTCAAGAAACTTTGGGAGAAAAATTAGAAATTAACCCACTAGATAACATTCTACGAATAAATACAATTAACGCGCAACGTGGTATGAGTGATGAAGTCGCAGACGCAAAACAATCAGAAAAACAAAAATTAACAGCGTTAATGACAAAGTATTACACTTCTCATCTTGATCCCAATACAGGAGAAATGACCGAAAAAGATATAAAGGCACTTGAAACATTAAACACGGCAACAGAAGATTTTACTAAAAATATGAGAGCCAACTTCAAGCCAGCCTTGGAAGAAATTGCAAAAATTGGATACCCACCTTTTGGAGCACCGGATATTACTATCAACCTTATTATATCTACCTTATCAAACAGATAAGGTGTTCCATGATATAAAGTTAATACACTATCCGACAAATTACTCTTTTTGTTGGCGTTGTTGTATAAAAAGTATTTTGATTTAGTTTAATTTAGACAATTATGAAATTTTGCTTTCTTTATAAACTACGTGTTTGCGAACAACTGGATCATATTTTTTAAGTTCTAATTTTTCTGTTTTGCCTTTTTTATTTTTGGCAGTTGTATAAAAATGTCCAGTTTTTGCAGAAGATACTAATTTGATTAAATCTCTTGGCATAATAATTTACCTTTAGAATAAAATTAAATAAAAAATGAAAGCGCTTTGATAGCAACTTACTGATATTATTGCAAACCTGTTTGTAAAAATATTACTAATTAGTATATTTCTTTAATTCTTTGTCTAAATCATCAAAACTTTTTCCAGAGATAGTATCTAGTTCATCAACTATATTGTCTTCGGCGAAGAACCAATTATAATAAGAAATGGCAATGACAATTATTATAAAAGCCACGACTAATATTATAGCTCTACTAGCTATCTGAGAATTAGAAGGATATTTAATGCCTAAATCATTTGTTTTGTTTTCCATATTAATTACTTAAAATAAACAGAAAAGTTTATATTTTTAGCCTAACAACAGCCGGGAGGCAAATAATATAAATTAACTTTGATTACAAGATGCTTTTAAAAAATTGAATGTTTTCGAGTTTTCGATAAATAAAATAGTTATAGCCTGCGTTGTTGGATTTATAATCTAATTTAAAATATAGACTTGTGCTTTTAGGGTCGCAAACATATCTCTCCGTCATTTAACTTAACCTCAAGTTGTTTGACGTTAACCCGTTAGCTAATAACTCCTATAACTATTGTGTTATATTTGCCATTTGACTAAAAATATTTGCCTATTATTTTAATAGCTTATTTATTGTTTTTTATAACTACCTAATTTTATTAGTTTTTAAAAAAATAATACATGGTCACAAAAAAATATAATTCATGTATAAGAGTTTTGAAGTTTATTGATAACTTGAATAGGTATTTTATGAAAAATTTATTACTTTTTGCAATATTAACAGTTTTTATTAGTTTTCCGAGCCATTCAAGTGCATATGTTTATAGCTATAATAAAAACTATAATACTAATAATAGTGCGATTTATTCAAAAAAGACAACGGCTTATAATAATATTTATAACCCTCTTAGAAAACATTCAAACATTCCAAGTTTAAGATCTGTTAATCCATATGAAGCAAGGCGAATTGATTATGTGCTGAAACAAGAAAAATATTTTAGGGATTTAGCTTTGGCTGAAGCTAGAGCCGACGCTAATTATGCAAAAAGGAGATTAATTAGGCAGGAAAAAGAACGTAGAGTAGAAGAACAAGCTAAAAGACGTTTAGTTAGAAATCAGCAACTAGCCGCTAAAAATAATAAAAACAAGGTGAAAACTGACCAATTATTATTGGCTGACAAAAAATTGCTTTTGGACAAAAAGGATAAAAAGAACTTAGAAGTTGTCAAGAGTTCTGATTTTAATATGATTTCTGACTCATTAGAACAAAATGCAGATTATAAATATATTCCCAAAAAACAGGAAAAAGTCGTTTTGGCAACAACCGAACAGCCTTCATTTTTTCAACGTTTAAGATGGGCGTTATTTGGTAGAAATTAAAAACATTTTTCGTAAAAAATATAAAACCTATTAAAATTCCAAATAGCAGAGTTCAATAAGACCTCTGCTATTTTTTTTGTGTAAAATCAATGGCAATTCCTAAAAATATTTGCTTTTTTGTAATTTTTTATTTTTTTCTAGCTCCCCCCCTATCAGCGGCAGAAAATAAAGGGGTTTATAAATATATTCGTGAGGACGGCGAGGTAATTTATACTACAACGCCACAGAACAAAGGTGACCTTCCTGAACAATTACCTGAAATAAAAAAGGAGAATTTAACTTCCAAAGTTGAGAACCTGAAGCAAAATACTCCACGGACTTGTGAAGATCATGGAGGTATTAATTGCCAAGCTGGAGCTGGAGTTGAGAAAAACGTAATTTGTCATGATGGCTGGACTCAAGCAGAAATCCCTTATCGTTTAGCTTGTGTTAATGTTGTGTTAAAAATTATTAACACTAGTTTGGTTGGGCAAGATGGACAAATTATGGATTATGATAAAAAAAAGAATATCCTAGATGAAATTAAGCTAAAACGCGCTACAGCTGTGCAATTTACGGTTAGAAACAATAATACAGTTAAGGCTAAAGATGTCTTGCTCGCGCTGCAAATTTCACGGAATGAAAAGATTACCGCGCTAGGTAGCAACTATATTGAGCCATATGCTGTCGAAGATTATATTTTTCCTATTGCTGAGTTTCTTAAACAACCTAAACTCAAATATTTTAACACTGGCTTAATTAAATTAGAGTGTTCAAATTGTATGTAGGTACATAGATGAGATAAAAGAGATGTATGCGGCAAAGTAAAATGCCGAGAAAATTCTCAGGTATACACGCCGCCGTCGCAGGAAGAACTCGAAAATTACACAGGGATAACCCTATTACTTCATTTCAGCAGTCCAGACATCCGCCAGATTCTCCGCCTGCTTTATAACAAGCTCTATTGCGGCGGGCTGTTTGTCCGGCGGATAGCCATATTTATTAAGTATCCTTTGGACGCTGACCATAATGCGGGCGCGGAGCTGTCTCTTTGATGGCAAAGTCAATGGTCGCGTTTTTTCTGACCTTGTCCGCTATCTTGCGGACGATTTCCCGAGGCTGCCCTTATTCCATAAAGTCGAGTGGTTGCCCGTTCAGCGTTGACTTTACCTCTCTCCACATTGGCATATATTTATCCATTAAAGCGACAAACTTTTTATTGTGCTTTTTTCTCAACAAGGTGAACTAATTCGTGGATAACGACGTATTCGAGGCTTTCCGGCGTTTTCTTGGCAAGCTGTGTGTTCAGCCTATTTTTCCTGTGTTTGTGTTGCTCGTTCCCCAACGGGTGGTCATGTATTTGGTTTGCCACGTTGAAGTGCGCGTTATCTATAATCCCTCGGAGGTTGTTCGCCTCGGCAAGGCGGGCGATGACTTTATCCATTTCTTCGCCGATGTTCTTATTGCCGATAAGCGCAAGCATATCATCAAAACTCCCGCCTTCGGGAACGTCGATGTCGCCGTATGCCACGCCTTTGAACTTGTCCGACACATACTTCACGAACAAAAGCGTCAGTATGTAATCTTTGTATTGTGAACTGTCCATGCCGCCGCGCAAGCTGTCGCAGCTTACCCAAAGGCTTGAATAGAGTTCACTTTTCTTGACCGCCATTAGCTATCCCTCCGAGTTGTGCATCTATATAAGAATTAGTGCGCTGTTAGTTTTCTTCAGCGCTCTCGCCGGAAATTAAGTAACTGCCCAGTTCAGGCGTGTATATGTTAAATGCTCGGGGTGAGGGGGGCGTTTGTTGAACCATCCCCTCGGAAAACAGTCAGCATTAATCTCGCGAGGCACGAATGTATAACCTCCTAACCGAATAAGTGATCGATTGGTCGAGTCGCAATAATGACACGCGGCGCTTGATACACTAAGAGTGTAATTCTGTAAATTAATTTACTGTTTGCAGCGAAACATTACTGCCGCCGGATTGGTTGATGACTTCCATAACTGAAACAAGTTGTTGTGTAGTAGAGCTCCGCTCCGCTTGTAACAGGATAGCTTGTTGCGGGTCTGTGTTTAATTGTCTAGTTAACTGCTTTTTTAATTCGGCTAAGTTAATCGGGGATTTATTGAAAAAAATACTACCATCCTTAGTAACGGAAATAACTAAGACACTTTTTTTATTCATCTCAATTGTATTCTGTGATTCTGTTTGGGGTAAATCAAGCTTAAGCCCCTGTAGATCAATAAATGAACTGGTAACCGAAAAAAACAACAGCAATAAAAACACTACGTCAATTAGTGGCGCCATGGTAATTTCTGGTTTTATTTTATGAGGATTGGTAAACTTCAACATGACTTAAAGTATATAATAATTCTGGTAACATTATTTTTCATCAGTGCTTTGCATTTTTCAATCTCAGTATCCAAATAGTAATAAACTACCGTGTAAGGAATAGCGATAATTAAACCAAACGCTGTAGTTAAAAGCGCTTTCCAAATGCCTCCACCCAACAAAGCCGGATTAATTTGATTGCCCGCTATCTCAATTCCACGAAAAACGTCAATCATACCTAATACCGTGCCTAACAAACCAAGCAAAGGACTAAGTGTAATAATAGTAGCTAACAACCGCAGCCACGAATTAAGCGCGCCCACAAGATTAGCGCCGACACGTTCAAGCTCAATTTCTATATCTGGAGCTGATAATTTATTAGCGGAACAAAGCTTTGTCGCAACTTCCATAATACTTGCCACTGGTGAAGGAGTTAATTTTAAATTGTTTAAGGCAAGCGCCAGGTCCTTATTTTCTAAAGCGTTAAAAAATAAATCAGCAAAGTGCGTATCACTCAATTTTAATTTTTTAAACTCAAAAAGCTTGTAAAGAGTAAGCGCCAGCGCCACGATTGAGCAAAGCAACAGCGGATACATGACCCATCCGCCTCTAGTTAAATATTCAATTAAAAGTGCCATAAAGTTAGATTTTTTAAGCGGACAAAATCGCGCGAGGTTTTCCGAGAGTGTGAAATGAACCGCTGCGAATTTTGGCACGCTCCTATAAATTTTGCTAAGAACTACGCGACAGGCGGGGAGTTAGCACATTAGTTTAATTTTGGCACTGCTTTTGCTTATTAGAGTCGAGGTAGAAAATTAAGAAATAAAAAATAAATAATATTATGAAGAATTAATCTAATATTAATAGCTAATTATGGAAGAAAAAAAGGTTTTAAATTGGAATTTTTGATTTTTAATAAAATAAGTTTTTGCCTTTTAGTGTCGGTTTTTTGACAAAATTATTTCGACTCTAGGTTTAAAATGACATTTTTTGGAACTTTAATATGATAAAGACAATGATAAATATTACTTTTTTTGGACTGCTAGCAATCTCGGCTGTGTCTCTAATTTTAAGTGTTAAAGACAAGTTCAAAAAACACAAAGAACTAGATGCTAAAGCGGAAATGCAAAAACTTCAGGACTATCTTAAGGAGTTAATAGATTCTGCGGAACGTGCCAGCGCTAACCTCAATGAGCAATTAATGATCCGTAGAAATGAGTTAGAGGAATTGCTACTGAAAATTTCAGCAGCAGAAAAAAGTATCCTTGAAAAGGAACAAGAACTATCTAGTAAAAAATTTGTTTTAAAAGAAAACCCATTAGATACAGTTTCATCCTTATCAGATAGTATTGAACTTACAGTAACGAATGCAATTGAAACCAAGAAAAAACGTTCAACCAAAAAGAAAGACTTCACGCTCGGTGCTTTATTTGGCTCTAATAGAACAGAAGTGGCAGATCCTTATTTAGTTAGCGCCGCAGATTTAGAAAGCAATTTGCTTAATGCTCCAGCAGCTGAATTAGATGAAATAACGCTTGCAGCAGCTCCACAAGACAAAAGTTCTGAGCTAGTCAATGAAATAGTCGCGTTAGAGAGTGGTAGCGATAATTTAGAATTTGTTAGGTATCTTGATCCAATAACTTTGAAAATTGCCAGACGTTTGTTTGGTCAGGGATATTCTGAGCAGATAATTTCAAAGAAGTTAGATATTTCTGTCTCTCAAGTAAGAGTTTTAGAACGATATTTAGCCACACAAAATATTTAAAATTAATTTATGGATAGAGGTATATATACATCAACATCTGGTGGCATGGTTGCAGAAAGACGCATTGAGATTGTGAGTAACAATCTCGCCAACGTCAATACAGCTGGTTTTAAAGGTCAACGAATTGTTTCCAGACAACAAGAATTTGCCGATACTTTAGCTAGCGTAATTGCTACAACTCCAAACTATGCGCAATCAGAACACGCTTATACGCCTGGCGTGGTTGATATCACAGCCGAAACAGATTTTTCCAGCGGACCTATTAATCATACTGGTAACCCCTTAAATGTAGCCTTAGGTGAAGCGGATGGTTTTTTTGTAGTGCAAGTTGGCGATGAAGAACGTTACACGCGGGCAGGAAGTTTTACGCTCAATGCTAATCGTGAGCTGGTAACTGCCGATGGTCAACATGTTTTAGGTGCTGACGGTATTATAACTTTGCCAGCCACAGGTAAAGCTTCCATTTCCGAAAATGGAACAGTTCTTGCGGGAGAACAGGTTGTTAGCAAACTCCGAGTAGTTAAAGTTACGGATAAAGCGCTGCTAGAAAGAATAGACGGCACAAGATTTAAGTTTAGCGGGGACGGAGAAACTACAGAAATGCCAGAATATCGGTTAGCTACTGAATCTTTGGAAATGCCTAATGTTTCAACAGTTAGCTCAATGGTTGAGCTAATTAGCGCGTCGCGAACCTTTGAGGCGTATACCAAAACAGTCAAAACTATTGATGAAATAAATGAACGAGTTACTAAATTAGTCAGAGGCTGAGGTAATTATAAATAAGGAATAAAAAATTATGCTTAGATCATTATATATTGGCGCAACTGGGATGATAGCTCAACAACTTAGTTTGGACGTTGTTGCTAATAACTTAGCTAATGCTAATACCACTGGATACAAGAAAGGACGCGCAGATTTTCAAGACTTAATGTATCAAATTGTGCAAGAGCCGGGAACTACTGCTAATCAAGCCGGCACAGGTCCAACAGGTATTCAAGTTGGTCTGGGTGTGCGTCCAGCCGCAGTAGGAAAAATTTTTACCCAGGGCGATTTTCAATCAACTAATAATCCTCTGGATGTCGCTATTGAAGGTGACGGATTTTTCCAGATAACACTGCCGAATGGCGAATCTGCTTATACTAGATCAGGAGCTTTTAAAATTAACGAAGATGGTTATTTAACAACTGCGGAAGGCTATTTAGTTGAACCAAATATTGCCCTGCCCGCAGATACTTTAGAAATTACAATTTCTGCAGCTGGGACTGTCGCGGTTAGTCAGCCTAATGCTAGCGCTTTAAATACGGTTGGAGAATTGCAGGTTGCAAGATTCCAAAATCCCGCGGGCTTACGGGCTATAGGCAAAAATTTATTTCAAGAAACTGAATCTTCAGGAGCGCCAACACTGGCTGTGCCTGGTGAAGATGGTAGCGGAACTTTAGCGCAAAGGTTTTTGGAAGGTTCAAATGTAAGTGTTGTAGAAGAAGTTGTGCAAATGGTTACTAGTCAACGAGCATATGAAGCTAATTCAAAAGTGATTCAAACCGCCGATCAAATTTTGCAATTAGCGCTTAATTTAAAGAGGTCTTAATTATATGGATTATTTAACTAATTATTTAATGAAATGGTTTTTATTTGGAATTATTTTGTTAATTCCAGCTTTAGTTTTGGCTGAAGAAGATCGACGTCTAATTGTCTCTATTCCGCAACAGGTGGAAGTCGGCTGTGAACAGGTTACGTTAGGAGAAATTGCTGAGATAATTTATAAAACTGACGCGCAAATTGATTTAGCTTCTAGGCTGGCAGAATTAAATCTTGGCATTGCACCGCAGCCCCAAATTACTAAGCAGCTTGCCGGTGAGGAAATTTTAAAGAGCATTGAGGCAATTGGAATTTCACGCAATGCTATTGGTTATAGTATTCCGCAACAAGTTAGTATCAAGAGAGTTAATAAAAAATTAGACTTTGAAGTTGCTAAGCCTAGTAACAATCAAGCTAATAAGCTTAACCCCAAAGCCGATAAAGTTGCGCCTTTAATTGTTAAAGGTAAGCCAATTAACGTGTTGTATAAGGATGGGTTGCTTTCGGTTATGTTAAGCGGCACTGCCTTGGGGGCAGCTGATAAAAATGAAGTTTTAATGGTTAAAAATACTAAATCTCATAAGGTGATTAAAACTAAAGTTATTAATTCAGAGTTAGCAGAGGCGCTAGTTGAGTAGACTGTGTAGCATAGCTAATTGTGGCTATGTTCAAAGGAAAGATATGAAAAGCATAAATTTAATTTTAGTGTTGTTGCTAGGTTCCGCCTGTTCGCTAGGCAATACAGATGATAAATTCCATTATGGCGCTGTCCCAGCCCGATCTTTTGCAAAATCAGTTCATGCTGGGCAGAATAAAGATTTTTCTGTGTATTTAGCTTTAAATGAAAATTCTGGATTGAATACCGCAGAGCAGCCCAGCCAAGATACTAAAAGTTTAATGAATATTGCTATGCCGCTAGCAAACTATGTTGGTCAGCAATATGCTGGTGACCCATATGCTGACCCGCTAGCAGATCCAAGGCAGGTTAAAAATCCATCTTTGTGGACGGATGATGGTAATACATATGGAATGTTTCGAGATTTAAGAGCCTATCAACCGATGGATGTAGTAACGGTGTTAATTCGTGAAAATAATTTTGGTAAGAAAAAAGCCGATACTAAAACAGATAGCAAGTTTAGTATTTCAGCTGGAATTGCCGCTTTATTTGGATTGGAGAAAAAGGTTGAAAGCGTGATGCCGTCTGATTTTAATGCCAATTCAATGGTGGACGCTACGACCAATAGTAAATTAGACGCTAAGGGCGAGACTAAGCGTGAAGGTTCGCTGACGGGGACGATTTCAGCGGTTATTATGGAGGTTCTGCCAAACGGTCTGATGCGCATTGAAGGTTCAAAAATTATCAGCATGAATGCAGAAGAAGAGATTATGGTGATTAGTGGGTTAGTTAGGCAGCGCGATATTAATGCTGAGAATAGTATTGATTCGAGTAGAATCGCTAATATGCGGATAGATTTTTATGGTAAAGGCACACTGGGAGAGATTCAGGAACCGGGCTGGTTGTATGGGTTTTTAAAGAAAATAATGCCATTTTAAAGACAGATTAAGATGAAAAAAGTAATTTTGCTGATAGTATTTTTGTTGCAATTGCAGGTGTTAAATACTGCTCAGGCTATTCGCTTGAAAGACATTGCGGATGTTGAAGGTGTGCGAGGTAATGACTTGATTGGTTATGGATTGGTGATTGGCTTAAAAGGCACTGGTGATAAAGGGGGGATGGCATTTACTAACCAGAGTATGGCGAACATGCTGGAGCGGATGGGGATTCGAGTTAATAGTAAAGATTTAAAATTGCAAAATGTGGCTGCGGTTATGGTAACGGCAAAATTGCCAGCTTTTGCCAGACCTGGCATGAACATTGATGTTAATATTTCATCGATTGGTGATGCCCAGACTTTGCAAGGGGGAGTATTGACTTTGACTGCACTCAAAGGTCCTGATGGTCAAGTTTATGCTGTAGCTCAAGGACCGCTAGCAGTTGGCGGTTTTAGTATGGATACGCCAACTGGTGATACAATTATGAAAAATCACCCGACAGTTGGATTTATTTCTAAAGGGGCAACTGTAGAAAAGGCAGTGCCTTTTGATTTATTTGCGTCAGGGCAGGTGCGGATTATGTTAAAGCATCCAGATTTTGTTACAGCTATTCGGATTCAGGATGCAATTAATGCTAATTTAGGTAAAAAGATAGCCAAAGCCATGGATAATGTAAGTGTAGTTATTCCTTTAGAGATGTTAAATGTTAGTGAGCCAGTTAAATTTATTTCTGCTATTTCGCAGGTGGAAGTCATTCCAGATACAGAGGCGCGAGTTGTAATTAATGAAAAGACTGGCACGATTATCATGGGCGAGAATGTACGAATTTCAACGGTAGCAATTGCACATGGAAACCTCAATATCAATGTGCAGAAAGAAGTTGATGTTGTACAACCTGCGCCTTTCTCGGATGGAGAAACTGTAGTTGTGGAAAATCAGAGAGTTTCAGCTGAAGAAGAGGCGGGGCAGTTGATGTTAATGAAAATGAATAAAAGTGTGCAACTTGCAGACGTGGTTAAAGCGCTTAATGCACTTGGAGCTACGCCGCGGGATTTAATGGCAATACTTGAGGCGTTAAAAAAGTCTGGAGCAATGCACGCTGAGTTAGTAGTGATGTAAGTAGCATAGGCAATCTTGCCTGTGCGTGGTGAGCTAAAATTAGCTGCGATTAATTTCGCAAAATCGTTCAACGTCGTGTGAATTTTGTTCGTTCGCATAAATGTATATTGAGGTTGAACTCTTAAAGGTTAAACTAAGAAGATGACACGTATAGGAAATAATTTCATAGCTGAGTATGCAAAAAGTTCAGACTTGACCTTAGTCAATAATAGTCTTGAAAAGGTAAAAAATTTGTCAAAACAAGAAGTTAACAACGAAAAAAAAATAAAAGAAGCTACTAACGGTTTTGAGGCATTATTATTGCAAGAAATGTTTAAATCTTTATGGTCAACGGTTGAAACCAAGGGGTGGATGGGAGAGACAGAGTCAAATGAAGCTAAGATTTATAGAGATATGTTAAATCAAGCATTGGCAGATTCTATTGCGTCAGGTAAAGGCATTGGGATTAAAGATGTTGTGAAGAAGGAATTTAGTAAAGGTAGTTTGTAGTTTCTATGGTGTATTGTATAGCGATATTTTGCAATAAAGATTAAGGATATGAGGATAACATTATGAATATTTCAGAGATTTTAAAAAACACTTTAGGTCAGAACACAATAAATGAAAGTTCAAAATCAGTAAAAGCTAATCCGATACAGGATAATGAAGAGAGCAGTAATTTGCAGGAAGACAATAAAGTTTTTGCTGAAGACACGGTTTCGTTATCTCCTACTTCCAGACAGTTGGCTCAAATTTCTAAGATAATTGCGGATGATAATGTAGCGCGAGCTGAGAAAGTTGCCACTTTAAAACGCCAAATTTCAAATGGTGAATACAATATTTCGTCTTACGAAGTTGGTAAAGCTTTATTAGATTATATTGAAGCTGATCTTTGAGCAGTTGATGTATGGCTCAGTGAAATGTAAAAATCGGAACCAAAGTTCAATTTAAATACTATTTGAGTCAGCGTTAAACCACTGAGCTAGCGATTTATCTAAAGCTAGACTAAACTCCTCTAAAGTAATTCCAAAAGCAGACTTGAAAGCTAATTCTTCGTTAGTATTGTTTTTTAAGCTTTTGAGAAAAATTAGCACCTTAGCCATACCATGTTTTGCAACTAAATATTTGGTGGCATATAAGGATTTGGCATATGCTATTGAAGCCGTTTGTTGATCAATATTAATAAATCCTGTGGATAATTTTTGAATTGATAAGTTGCTAGAATTAGTGGCTAGCCAGTTTTTTAAGGCTGGGGCTAATAAATTATTTTGTTTGGATTCCAGCATTTGAGCTAAGCCTTCGTCGAGCCACGCCGGACATTTTTCGCCTGCTATTTCGCTAATTAAGGCATGTGTATATTCGTGGCGCAAAGTGTTTTGTAGGGTGGTGTTATTTTTAACAATATTTTTTGAGCCGTTATCAAGTGGAATTATAATTTCGTGATTGTGATATAAGGCGTTTGCCCAGCGTGGAGCTTTTAAGTCACGTACAAATTTATAGCGTGGCATAAGTCGCAAAACAATTTTTTGTTTTGGCGAATATTTGAATATTTGTTCAACTTCGTTGGCAGATACTTCAAGATTATTGAGATAAACTTGGGCTACGTCTTGAATGTTTGCACCTTTGATAACGCTAAGCGCTTGATTAGTGTCGTGAAAAAGTATAAATTTTGCAGTGGAGATTATATTTAGGTTGTTAGAATCTGTTGACTTGGCTAAGGATTTTGCCAGATAGGGGGTAGTATTTAGAGAGTATTTGTGTCCGGTTGTTGGGGGTTGGGCTAAGACCAAAACCGGAAAAGAGAAAACAACAAAAACAGCAAGCAAATTTAATTTTAAATTCATATTACTACCGAAAGTTTTTTTTACAGGCTATCATCTGTTGTTTAATAGTCTATAAATATGGCATTTGTTTTTTAATTTATTTTAATCTATTCGTCATCTTTGAAGAAAAAAATAAATTGATATTTTAGTTTTTATAACATATTAATTTTATTAATATTATTTCGATAGGTTTTAGATGTTACACACTACTAGTAAGGAAGGGCTAATAATTCTCCCTTATCACCTGAGTTTTAAAATCTTTTAAAACATTCATATAATAAATAAAGGCGTCGAAAGGGCTGTCAAAAGGTGAAAAATAAGCATGCACATCACCATCGGCTTTAAACTTATTGCTCATATAATAGAAGTGATCTGAAGTTTGAAGCTTTTTGTAAGTTTCAATTATCCAGTGGTTTTGCGTAGCATAAACTTGATTTTTTAAACTATAAATTGCCTTTAAAGCTTTTTTCTGCATTCGATTGCCTTGCCAAGCGCTTAAATCACGTTCTGCATCCGCCCAAGAAGTTGTGTGCTTGAAAGATATTTCAGCCACTGCGTTATAATCTCGAATTGTTTCTGACGGAGTTTTAAATTGCCACGCCGGATGACTTAAAACCTTTTCCGGCAATTCTCTTAAAAAGTTGAAAATTCCTGTTTCTGCCCACTGATGCTCGCCAAAAGTTTCATAATCCATAAAGAGATTGATCGTTTGGACTTCATTTGTATAGCGCTGTAGCCAACTTGCAAACTTTTCTGGAGTTAGCGGAAAATCTTTCCATTTGTGATTGGAAAATCGAAAAGCAATGTCGTCTGAATAACCATAGTTTTTAAGAAGTAGCTTAACGCAAGACGCCGGAGCCTGATAAATATAATTCGGACTTGCTCCACCTAGAACTTGCTCCACGCCTTCAGCTAAAATTGCCGTGTAGCCCAAACCAGCAATTAAATACCCAATGCGGTCGTCATAGATTAGTTCAGTGTTACGAAAAACTTGCGGTGTTTGATTAAACTCACTTTGAATTAATAGCCGATGTCTGAGAACTTGATTAATAAATTCCTCTTCATCATAAAGCACAGCTAACGAGTGGTAGTAAGTTTCACCTAAAAATTCTACACAACCTGTTTGGGCTAAGGCTTTAAAACTCTCAATGACTTCTGGAGCAAACTGCGCAAATTGTTCAAAGGCTACACCAGTAATTGAATAGGCAACTTTAAATTTTCCTTGGTACTTATCAATTAAATTCAGGATTAAATTATTGGTTGGTAGATAACATTTTTCTGCGACTTTTTTAATAATCGAGCTGTTTTTATAGCCGTCAAAATAATATAAATCTGGCGATATTTCAAAAAAAGAAAACTTCTTAATGCGGTAAGGCTGATGAACTTGAAAATAAAAACAGATACTAGGCATGTTGCACCCCACATACATGCTGATAGATTTTAAGAACTTTTTTTGCCGCAGCTTGCCAAGTGAGTTTTTTAAGTTCCAGTTTTGCACCGTCTATCATATCTTGGCACATCTCTGGGTGTAGTAAGCCGTTAATGATATAGTCTGCCAGTGTTTGTATTTTCCAATAATCAAATTTTAAAGCATGGTTTAAAACTTCTCCGACGCCAGATTGTTTAGAGATTAACGCCGGAGTCTCAAAATCAACAGCTTCTAAAGCAGACAACCCAAAAGGTTCAGAAATTGAGGGCATAACATACAAGTTTGCAATCGATAAGATTTCTTCTAAGGCGCGACCTTTAACAAAGCCAGGAAAGATAAGATTTGAACTAATTCCTAAATCTTTAGCTAGCTGTTTCATGCTTGGCAATAAATCGCCTGTGCCAGCCATGACAAAAATTGTATCTGGCAGATATGCAATAACTTTTTGCGCAGCGTACAAAAAAGTAGCTGGACCTTTTTGCAGGGTTACACGTCCTAAAAAAAGCACTACCGGACCAGTCCATTTAGCTTTGTCTTTATGAAATTTAGTAACTTTTTTAGATAAATTCCCATTATGCACTGTAAAAATTTTGCTCAGTGGTAAACAATGTTGTTTTTGCACAACTTGCCTAGTGTGTTCACTAACTGCACAAATTGCTGTTGCAAAGCCTGTGCCTGCTTTCTCAATTGCGTCAATTCTTGGGTTTATTCCGGGTCCACTTCTATCATACTCAAGGCTATGCACGTGAGTAATTAACGGCACGCCCGCAGCTTGGGCTACAGCAATACCAGCTGGAAAAGTCATCCAGTCATGAGCATGCACAATATCGAACTCTTCTTCTTTAGCAATTTCAAAAACTAGATCAGCAAACAGAGCAACTTGCTCATAAACTTGAGCGTTATAGCCGGCGCCTAATAAAATTTGCGCCCGTTTAGCTAGAGTAAGACTAGCTAGAAATTTATCTAATTCGCTGCGAGTGAATTTAGGAAAAAAATTTTTATTCAGCAAACGGCGAGTCTCAGGCAAATCAAGCTCGCCGACTAAATCGTCAAAGCTTTCTTCAGTTAAATAAGGTGCAAGCGCAACAGGAATTTCAAAGGTTTTAATACGTTTTTGGCGACGGCGCTTGTATTTCTTACCGCAAGCGTCTCGCAAATTCATATGTGGGGCGTTTTCGTCACCCATCAGTTTAGGCACGACAAAGGTAATTTCAACGCCAAGTTGGGCTAAAGCTTTGGTTAGCCCTTCACAGGCTACACCTAGTCCCCCAGCAATATGCGGAGGATATTCCCACCCTAACATTAAAACTTTCATTGTATTAAGAGTTATTGAAAAAATAAAATATAAAAATATATTGATAAAAACTACTTAAACAACAAAAACTAGGATTTAGGATTTCTGAATCTACCGTCTCGCATTTTTACTCTGCAAAAAAACTTCGGGCAGTAGATTTATTATTCTCTAAACTTCTTCCCACTTAAAAGTTCGCTACTATGGAGAAAAGCTTCACGAAAAGCAAGCTAAAATAAAAATTGTAATAATTATCTTGAAATTTAGTATTGTTTATGATAGGCGCGTAAACAGTTTTTTGAGGATTTTTTTTCGTAGTGTTACGAAAACTCAAAAAACAAAGGTTGAACTCTGTTTTTTAGAAGGAGTTTGGTGAATGGAGAAGTTGTTTAATAATGTCGAATCAATCAAAAATTTGGTTCGTAAATTTCTAAAAGATAACAAGTTGGATAAAATCAACTTAAGTTATCTTGAGAAAAAGGGAGTTTACACGGTTTTTTCATGGACTGAAAGTCGTGTTCCTGAAAATTTCAAACTCTTGGTTCGTATTCTAATAGAATGCGCCAAAGGGGTAAGATTAAACTTAAGAGAATTTTTGAGAATTCTCTTTCAGGGTTACGGTTACTTGTTAGCCCGAAAAATACATTGGAGGATGGGGGAAAGCCCAGAATTTAAATGTGTTAAAAAAGCTTTACGCTGTGCAATTCGCAAATTTAAGTTGCAGCACAGTATAAAAGTTAGTTAAGGGGCTGGCAAGTTGGTTAGTAAGTTAAACGATTTTTAATGTCACCAGGGAAGGTGATTGAGGATATGCTTTTGGAGGAAGATGAAAATCTTCCTCTTTTTTTTGTTTAAATTTAAAGGAAAACATATATATTATGGCTGCTGCAAAACTTTGGAAAAGATATTGCGAAAATTTTAAATATTATCCTGAACTTGGTTTAAGCCTGGATATTAGTCGGATGAATTTTAATGATGGCTACTGGGCAAAGATTTTCACTAAATGTAAGCAAGCTTTTCTTGAAATGGATGAGCTTGAAAAAGGAAATATTGCCAACCCTGATGAAAATAGAATGGTCGGACATTATTGGCTTAGAAATTCAGAGCTAGCTCCGAATTGCGAACTAAAAAACGAAATTGATCAGGCGCTTGTAGAAGTTAAAACTTTTGCGGCAAATATTCTATCTGGAGCAATTAAGTCGCCGACTGGAGAGAAATTTAAAAATGTTATTTATTTAGGTATTGGTGGCTCAGCACTTGGCCCGCAGTTTATTGCTGAATCTTTAAGACCGCAAAAACCAGAGTTACGTTTCTTTTTTATTGATAACACTGACCCGGACGGTATTGCCTTGACGCTTAACGATTTGGAGCAGGAATTAGCTCGAACTCTGGTGGTGGTTGTCTCCAAATCTGGCGGAACGGTAGAAACTCGAAATGGCATGATTGAAGTGGCTATGGCTTATCAAAGGCGGAACTTAGATTTTTCAAAACATGCGGTAGCTATTACTAGTTTGAGTAGTAAGCTATGCAAAATTGCCGAGGCTGGCGGCTGGATAAAAATTTTACCAATGTGGGATTGGGTTGGCGGCAGAACTTCAGTGATGTCGCCAGTAGGGACTTTAGTGGTGGCTTTGCTGGGGATTAAGCTAGATGAGTTTCTAGCAGGTGCCAAGGCGGTCGATATTGTAACCCGTGAACATAATATGCGCACGAATCCAGCTATGGTGTTGGCGACTATGTGGTATTACGCAGGTAATGGAAAGGGCGAAAAGGATTTGGTGGTTTTGCCTTATAAAGATCGCTTACTTTTGTTAAGTCGTTATTTGCAGCAGCTAATTATGGAATCGCTAGGCAAAGAGTTTAATAAAGAGGGTAAGGTTGTAAATCAAGGATTGGCAGTTTATGGCAATAAAGGTTCGACTGATCAGCATGCATATGTGCAACAGTTACGAGAAGGAGTAAAAAATTTCTTTGTGTTATTTGTTGAAGTTTTAGAGGACAAAGTTGAACTAACAAATAATACTGAAAAAGCTGTTGAAGTTGAAGCGCATGTTACTTCTGGGGATTATTTACAAGGGTTTATGTTAGGAACTCGTTTAGCATTGTTTGAAAAGGGGCGCGAATCAATAATTTTAACGCTTGACAAGTTAAATGAGTTTTCGGTTGGCGGTTTAATTGCGTTGTTTGAGCGAGCAGTTGGTTTTTATGCGTCGCTAGTGAATATTAATGCGTATCATCAGCCCGGCGTTGAGGCAGGTAAAAAAGCAGCTGGCATGGTAGTTGAAATGGAAAAGATATTGCTTAAATTTTTTGATAATTATGACGTTAGCAGTAAAGCCTTATCTGTGGAACAAATTGCCAGCGAAATTAATTGCCAAAAAGAGGATGATTTTGAGACGCTTTATAAAGTTTTAGAACATTTAGTCGCCAATGGTCGTGGTATTGAGCGCGAAAGAGACGAAAGAAAGCCGGATTTAGTAAAATATAAAAGAAGTCGGTAACCTCTTAAAACCTTGTAAAGAGGTTTTTAGCAAGAAATAGGATAGGGAGAGAGAGAGAAAACTAGCCTATTATAGAATTGCTAAAAAACAAGATTCTAAATTTAGATTACCGAACTTCTCTTTCACCCCCCAGAGTGAAAAAATTTTTATTATAATTTTTTTTCTTTCTTTTTTTTATCCTTCGACGATAATTTGCTATTATCTTCGGAGTATATTCTTTTTTTTAGAGTTTGATCTTTTTCGCTTCTCTCTATATGAGAAGCGAAATGTGTTTTGCCTCTAAAAGAGGATAAGGTAACTACTCTTACCACTTGTGTATCCTTTCTTGTTGAAACCAAAAAAAAAATAAAACCCTTTAGGTCACCGAGGGCAAGGCTTATATATTGGCGTTATAAATTAGTCAATATTTTAGTAAAAAATAAATTATTTAATAAAAATAACCTATTGGACGATAGCAAGACGATAATGATATAAAATCAATATGGATAAATCGGAAATCGACAAATTAATTTTAGACCACTTTGATAAAGCTGTTGCGATGGCTTACAAGTTGTTGCGTTCTTGGCGGGTGCGAATGCAGGTTGACGAGTTGAAAAGCATAGTTGGTTTGGCGTTGACTGAAGCGGCACAGCGTTTTGATTCGTCAAAGCAGGTAGCTTTTTCAACTTTTCTTTTTTATTACCTGCGTGGAATGTTGCTTAAAGAAATTGCTCGCTTAGTCAAGAAGAGCAAAGAATCGTTTAAACTAGGAATTACAGGTTACACTTTAGATAAAGATTCGTCTAATGACGAAATTGTAGAAACCTACACTAATGAAGCCTTTTCCGAAGAAGATAAGAATCCAGAAAATATACTTTATCGAACTCAGTTAGAAGTTTTTTTTAAGGAGATTTGTTTAGAGTTGACTAATGTGGAAAAGGACGTAATTTTTTTGAATTTAATTGAAGACAAGGCTTTAATAGATGTTGCCGCAGAATTAAAATTCACTCGTTCATATGTTTCTAGAGTAAAACGTCATGCCATTGAAAAATTACAAAAAATCATGCTCGCCAATCCACTGTTAATGGATTTATTGTTTGATAAAGGGAAAAAAATAATTTGAAACCTTTTAAGCTATTTCAATATCTAAGTAATAAAGCTCCATGAAATTAGGCGTTTTTTTTTGTTTTTTAAACTTCTTTTTAAGGGGAAAATTTTTTTTATGGATTATCGTTCATTAATTGTTAATTTAGAAATTGAGATAAATTTACAAACTAAATTATTAGAAGCTGTGCGTGAGGAAAAAATAGCTTTAGCGATGTTGGACGAAGAAAAAATTAATAAAGTTGTTGAGAGTAAACAACAACTCATCGAAAAAATTCAAGCTAATCAAGAAAAACGTAATAAAATTTTTATTAAAGATACATTAGCGCCTTTAGAATCATTAAAACTAGAAGACTTAATTGCTAACTGTTCATCCGCTATCTATCGCCAACAGTTAGAAAAATTACAGAGTGAGTTAAAAGAAATTGTTGTTGAAATGCGCGAATTAAATAACCACAATGCAAAATTGACCAAACAAAGCTTAGGATTAATTGCTACTACATTGGCAATTCTCAAATCTGCTAATCATGACACTAACATTCCAAGCTATTCTCCTAAAACTAGCTTAGAGCCAGTATTTTCCACACAAAATTTGAACTTGGCAAAAACAATATAATTTACTATGAAAGATCGTTTGTGGTTTTGAGCACTGTTTGGCAAAAACTTCAAACTGTGTTTTTTTATGTTGTAAATTTGTCGGTTAAAACTTTGATTGTAAATTATTATGATTCCAACACTTGTCATACTTGCCGCAGGACTAGGTAGCCGTTACGGCAGTCTTAAACAAATCGATAAACTCGGTCCAAATGGTGAAACTATTCTGGATTATTCCATCAACTACGCTATTCAGGCAGGAGTAAAAAAAATAGTTTTTGTGATTAGGAAAAATATAGAAAGTCAGCTACAAGAAGTATTTTTTGATAAATATTCTAAGCTAGTCGAGCTGGATTATGTTTTTCAGGAGCTAGATTCTCTGCCACAGGGCATTCTACCCAACCCAGAGCGTAGCAAACCTTGGGGAACAGGACATGCAATTCTGATGGTGCAGGATAAGGTCAAAGAGCCATTTATCGTAATTGGTTGTGATGATTTTTATGGGCGTGAGGCATTTATTAAAAGCTTTGAGTTTTTAAAAACTTTATCTGCCACGGATGTTAAGGGTTGTTTAATTGGATACTACCTCAAAAATACTCTTTCTGAGTATGGTTTTGTCTCAAGAGGAATTTGCCAAATTGACGAACAGCAGAATTTAATTCACTTAGGTGATAAATTAAAAATAAAAGAGGTGAACGGACAAATTATCTCTTTTGAAGATGAAACAAAACCACTAATTTTTGCGTCAGATACTATCGCTAGCATGTCGTTTTATGGATTCACTCCGCAATTTTTGAATGATTTAGAACAAGAATTTCTTTTGTTTATTAAAGAATATTCAAATGACCTAAAAAAGGAATTTTATATAACTAACGCGATGAGCAATTTAATTCAGAAAGGTAAGTTACAGATTAGAGTTTATAATAGTTCGGCAAAGTGGTTTGGAATAACTAATCCAGAGGATAAAACATTTGTAATGCAAAGTTTAAGTGAATTGAATGAAGTATTTTAACAAAATGATTTACTGACTAAGATGAGAAAGATTTTGGCACGATCCTGCGAAAAAATATCGATAAGACTTTTATTTTGTATTTATTTTTTGATAGTCAATTTTTCCTTTGCAGAAGAAGGAGACGAATCAAGTTATCCAAGTTCAGATATTGCAAGTTCTATTAGTTCTGCCTTAGATGGTTCGTCATTAGGGCAGAGTTCGTCAGAAACATCAGCTGCTTCAAACAGTCCAAGTTCAGAAACATCAGCTGGCTCGTCAATGAAGTTTTGTCCAGATTTTTCAGTTACAGTCCCTGACACAGAGGAATGTCCGAATTGTTTCAAAGAATGTGATAATGGACTATTTATTCCTTGTGGTGATGATTGTGGTGGAATGTCATCTTTTAGTTCTGTGTTTAAAAAAAGTTGCCCTGACAAATGTTGCGTGAAGCGACGATAATCTTGGAATTTTGAGGTAATGTCTTCTTCTTGTAAGATGCAATCTTACAAGATTTTATGATTTTTTTTCGCTAAGAGTTTGCGCTTGTTCTGGCAGCGGAGATTTTTTTAAACGAGAAACCCGTTGCTCCTTTTGACGATTGAAACGCGTTTCTCGTCTATTGGTCTTTTTTTCTTTAACAGGGCTATGCGGGTTAGCAGGAGGCTTGCTTGCAGAAGTATCAGTTACCTCTGCGTTACTATCAGCGGATTTAGTTTTTTTATACTTACTGTCGTTTTCTGGATGAACGTTAGTTTTTTTTACTCGTTCATGGCGTTGCTCTGTTTCCTCTGCCTTTTCTAAATCAATTTCTAATTCATATTGATCTGGTTTGATTCTGCCATCAGCTAAAATTAAAATTTGCACACCAGTTGATTTTTCCAAAGAACAAAGAATATCTTTTTTATTATTTAACAAAAATAAAGCTGGAGCATGTGGCATCCTAATCTTGACTGTGTTAATTCCGCCAGTCGAAACTGTCGATTGAATCTTGCGCAAAGCTTCCAGAGCCACGACTTCTGTATTTTTTATTTTACCCCGACCATCACAGTACGGACAATTAATGTGACTTTGACTAAGCAGGGAACTTTTTAAACGCTGCCGCGAAAGCTCCAACAAGCCAAATTTAGAAATTTTACCAACTTCAATTTTAGCTTTGTCGTTTTTAGTAACTTCTTTCATAATACGCTCAACAATTTGCTTGTGGCGTCGATTGAACATATCAATAAAGTCAATCACTACTAATCCGCCTAAGTCACGAAGTTTTAACTGTCTGGCAATTTCAGATGCAGCTTCTTTGTTTGTCGCAAAAGCTGTTTCTTCAACATCCGTCTGTCCAGTTGAGCGCCCAGAATTAACGTCAACTGCAACCACAGCTTCAGTTGGAGTAATTACAATTGAACCGCCAGACGGTAATTGCACTTCAGGACGGCTAATCTCTTCAATCTGTTCGTCAATATTATATTTGCCAAATAGTGGCTGATTTTCTTTGTAGTGTTTGATACGGTTTAAAAATTTAGGGGCAGTCTTAGACATAAAGTCAGATGCTTTATCAAAAGCCTCTTTATCGTCAATCAACACTTCGTCAATATCCGATGTTAAATAGTCGCGCAAAGCACGAATCGCGATGTCAGACTCTTTATAAAGCGGACAAGGACTTTTTTGTTCCATGCTTTTTTGAATAATCGAAACCCAGAGGTCCAGCAAATTATCAACGTCTTTTTGTAACTCAAGCGTGGACTTGTTAATACCAGCAGTGCGCACGATTACGCCCATACCCGATGGAATACGGAGTTTTTGCACGGCTTGGCGAATCTGTCTGCGCTGCGAAGAGTCAGAAATTTTTCGAGAAACTCCGCCGCGCTGATTACCTATGATTAAAACGCAATATCTGCCCGGAATAGATAAATTAGTAGTAAGCGTTGCGCCCTTAGTATCTCGTTCATCTTTGACCACCTGCACAATAAGCTCTTGTCCAGTTTTGAGAACATCTTGAACAACAAAACGGCGATAATGCTGCCCCTGTTCAGCAGACTCAGAATTTCCATTAGAATGGACATTAAAATAAGCCGGGTGAATATCATTGGTTTGCAAAAAACCATTTCTACTAGAACCAATATCTAAAAAAGCTGCCTGCAAACTCGGCTCAAGTCTGGTAATACTAGCTTTGTAAATGTTGCCTTTGAGTTGAACTTGGTCAGACCAAACAATGTCTAAAGCAATGAGCTTTTCATCCTCAATGATAGCAACTCTTTTTTCTTCCGAATGAATAGTATTAATTAATAGCCTACGCATCGATTTACCTATATTAAAATCAAATGCGACCCATTATATTTTAGATAAAGATTAAATTTTTATGAAAAAACATATAAAGATTACGCGAAGTTACACTCCTAGGGATTGGTCATATAAGCAACCATCTATAGACAAACTTTTTCCCGAAATCATCCACACAAACCTTAGATAAGTTAAGTTAAATTAATACTTTTTATTTTAAAATCTTTATTTATTAAATTTATTAATGTGTCGCTAAATGTATATTTATAAAATTTACCACATTAGTTGTGCCTGCTCAGTAGTTTCTAAAATTATTCCAAACCAACAAAGCAATAAAATATTTAAAAATCTGAATTTTTGACCTGCGGATTATACATAAAGAGCAGGTAACTTTCAATTGTTATTTTGTTTAGATGAAAAAATTAATATTTAGGTTTTATTAAAAAAATAATAGTTGTTTTAGATAGTTATAATTTAAAATTTATTTTCGTCCTTAAAGCTGCAAAAAAAAATGCTTTTCAATGAGCCTTGTTTTTTTTCCTACCTGCCTTGTGCCATATTGTAATTTTTTTAGTATTTAAGACAGAATCAATGATATTTTTTTATTTTTTAATTATATCAATATGTTATTTGTAAATTCTTTTAAGGTTATTCTTAGCGCCGTTTTGTAATAATTCAAAATAAACACCTAAAATAATCAAAAAATTAACAAAAACGTGCAGGTATGGTTTAAAAATGGTGGTAGTGGGGCTAAAAATTAATCTTCTATTATTTTACCTGTCTGTCGTGACCACAATTTGTGATACTCGCCGCGTCTTATTATAAGTTCATTATGCGAACCTTCCTCAACGATTTTACCTTCTTTTAAGACAACAATCCTATCCAGTTCGCAGACCGTAGAAAGCCTGTGTGCAATGACTAAAGACGTTCTGTCGTGCATTAAAGTCCGCAATGCATCCTGAATTAATTTCTCACTTTCAGAGTCAAGCGCAGACGTTGCCTCGTCAAGAACCAAAATTGGTGCGTTCTTTAAAATTGCTCGCGCAATAATTACACGCTGTCTCTGCCCGCCAGAAAGTTTTACACCGCGTTCGCCAGTAAGCGTGTCCAACCCGTGCGGTAAATTTTCGATAAACTCCCAGGCATTTGCCAATTTTGCAGCAGTAATAATTTCTTTTTCACTTGCGTTTGGCTTGCCATAGCCAATATTTTGGCGCAGCGTGCGGTGAAACAACTCCGACTCCTGCGGCACGTAAGCAATATTTTCACGTAGACTATTTTGCGTAACATCGGAAATATTTTGTCCGTCAATTAAAATCATGCCACTTGAAACATCTGCAAAGCGCAGTAGAAGTTTGGTCAGTGTTGTTTTTCCAGAACCAGACACGCCAACCAACCCCACGCGCTCGCCAGAGCGAATATGTAGGTTAAACCCCTTAAAAATCGCTCTTCTTGCACCGTTATGCTGAAATGTGATGTTGTTAAAATTTATTTCTCCCAAAAGACGCTTGCCTCCGTCCGCTGGTGCAATCGCTCGCGCGTGAGGTTTATCTACTACGTTATTTGGTGTGTCTAAAATTTTAACCATCTCATAAGCGTCGCCGAAATTTCTGTTTAATTCACGAAGAATATTATTTACGTTCCACAAGTTATCGATGATTTGCTGCCCATAGCTAATAATTAAAAGCATCGTGCCAACACTCAGCTCAAACTTAATGCCGCCAACAATAACCGAGACAAGTAGCACGCCGTTAATCAAAACAGACACTGTGCTAAGTGCAATGTTACGCCCAATAAAAACCGACATTGTATTCATGCCAGAGTTAAACACCGAGCGGCTTACAGTGGCAAAAAGTTTTTTCTCGTAATTTTCGCGTCCGTGACTTTTTACAGACAAAACATTTGACACGCTATCTGCAAGTCGCCCGCTTTGGCGACTCCTGGTTTTTGCCCAAATTTCGTTTAAACGTGACGTTTTGCTGAAGAAAAAATAGGCTCCCAGTGAGTAAGTCGTAATCAAAGCAAACAAAATCATCGACACAACTGGCGCTTTTGTCCAGAGTAGCGCGCAAGCAAAAATGTTAATTGCAATTTGCGGCACAATCATAAAAATAAGATTGTCGTAGAAACGCTCAAACGCGCCAACAAATTTTGTCGTCTGACTAACCAGCGCGCCGCTAAATTTGTCGCTGTGAAAACGCATTGACTGCTTGATTAGAGTTTCAAAACATTTGCGTGCAAGATTGCGTTCTGTAATTAACTCAAACTTCCAAACAAAATATGTGCGCAGCCCGTTTAGGAGTGTAGTGTTTAAAATACCTGCAGCGACAATTAGCCCAATATAAGGTAACAGTTCCGAGATAAGCTCTTGTCGTGGGATTGTTTCTGTAGCAAGTTTGTCAACAACAATTGCCGCAACAAACGGCGTTAAAAATCTTCCGAGAAAAATTTGAATTGGCGCAAGCAGTATTGTAATGCAAAAGCCAAGTTTATTTTTGGCAACTTCCGCAAAATAGTAGTGTAATACGCGTTTTATAACAGCGCGCCGCTTTTCTTTTCGTTTCTGAATTTTCTTTTTTAAGGTGGAATTTATTTTTTTATCTCCTTATTTTAGTTTTGTTTTAAAGCTTTCTGTCAGGCTAAAAATAATAATTAGTCACAATTCGCAATAAAAACGACGAATATTACTTCGCAATTTCTCAGCAAAATTACTAAAACATACCCTTTGAGGCAGTTTTAACACCTTCTGCGGTGTTATCCTGGATTTTGTGGATATTACACGTTGTGTTTAAATCAGCACGGAAAGTAAGACTACAACCATCAAGACCAACATTACACTGCCGATGATAAAGGCAGTTTTTTCAGTCATTTTTCTTTGTTCTATTTCATGTGCTGAAACAGCGCTTACTTTATGGGAAAGACCAATGCTTAAATTATTTCTAGTGTTCTCATTAATTGCCATAAAATTACTTTAAAAGAATAACAAAGTTATCAAAATAATAATTGCTACTGCTATTACTCCACCACCAGCTAACAAAGCTGTTTCTTCTGATATAAAACTTTTTTCCATCTCACGTTTAGAAATAATATTTAATTTGTGAGACATGCCAGCTCCAAAACGTTCTTGCTCTCTGGCAAATTCTTTAGCGTTGTCATTGATTTGTTTTTCATCAAACACAAGCTCACTGCGGATAAATTTATTGACCTTACTAGCTGTTTCTCCAGTTGAATTTACTTTTACTTCTGATGTGTCTTGTAAAGTCTTAAACCTTTCTGAATCCTCATGAAAAGCCTTTACTGGATTGGTAGTTGTTGAACTATCACCATTAACATCATTTTCGTCTAATCTTTTGCCGGTATAGTTCTCATAATCTTCGTCGCTAGTATTTTTGCTTTGTATTGGCGGAACGCTAAAAATGGCGGTAACAGAATTGATTCTACCAGATGAATCTGGCTGATCTAAATCGTAGTCTTGTGAGAAACAATGTTTTACACCATTGGCTGATAAAGGATGTGTCGTTCTAGTGTTCACAGAAGGTGAAACTATTGTGCGTTGAGAATTGACTAAAATTGTGAACTCATCAACTAATATTTCATCCATATCATTAAGATTAGCAAAATTATTAATTTGTTGCCCGTTAACTAAAATTGGCACAAAAATTTGAAATAATTGAATGGAAAACACATCTTGCCTAAATTGAATAGAAAACTGTGTAACATGTGGGTCTTCTCCTTCAATTCTTATATTTTGAAACTCTCCGCCAGCGTAAAATACATCTTCTCTATGTTGCGGAATATATTCAGATAAAAAGCGGTCGCGATAGAAGATTAACAATGAATTTACACAATCTGCAGGTTTGCTTTCTAAGTAACTGACAGAAATATGAAAATTAGAAAGGCAAACAATGCTGTTATCTTTGATAAGTTTTAATTGCCCAGCTGGAGCTGGTTTATCATTGATAAAAGAACCGTTAGTGCTACCTAAATCACGAAAAACCCAATGACTACCTGCACAAATTAATTCTCCATGATTCCTAGAAACAGAACTGCTATCGACAATAATGGTATTATTTTGATGACGACCAATAGTGATAATACCATGGTCAACAGTGGCAATTTCAGTTGAACCACCTTCATAAACTGATTCTAATTTGATTGGCAAAGTCATAGTAAATCAAAAACAAAGTTTTATACTTAAAATAAATGCTATATTATAACGGATTATAACGGCAACTAGTTAAAAAAGCATAACCTAAAAAACACAGAAATGTAACATTTATAACAGAAAATTTATAGAGATTTTTTATAAAAAATATTTAGGAAATAAAAAATATAGGTATTACAGCATGATAGCGTTGAGAATCCTTGTAGCTAACTATAGCGCTGGCATATATTGTTTTTATGTAAAAACAATATAATGCAGAAGAAGCGGTTTAAAGCTACTCCGGATTTGTTTGGATAATCAATGCAATGCCACAATTCTTGCGAATAAAAACCATAAGACAGAAAAGAATATTGCGCCCAGTATTAATGCAAAAATTGATTTAGGTTGTAATTTAGGTTCTGTTCCAGAGAATAGCCGTTTGATATTTTCAAGATGTCGAATCCAGATAAATAATGCGAAGACAGTCAGTAAATAAACTAGGAGCATATTATGTGTAAATATCCAGGCCCAGATAGGTGCGCTTAGTGAAGCAAACAAATTACTAAGGGAAGATATGCGCGTAATAGCAACAATCAAAATATATATACCTAATGCCGCTACAGAAATTTGTGGCTCGAATAAAAATATCGCGCCAAATGCCGTTGCTATTCCCTTACCGCCTTTAAATCTAAGATATGGAGAATAGCAATGCCCTAAAACGCCGGCGCCTGCGATAATCATTTTTTCAAAATCATCAACAAAGATAAAAGATGATATTGTCCAATACGCTATTAAAACTTTCAGTGCATCTAAAATTACACCAACGATTGCCAGTAGTTTTGATACACGAGAAAGATTTGCAGCCCCTGTATTTCCTGACCCCACTTGGCGTAAGTCCTGATGTGCAAATACTTTTGCCAATATAAATCCAAATGGAATTGCGCCAATTAAAAATGAAATTAAAAATATTACGAAATATTCGACATTCATTTTATTCTCCTTTAGCCGATGGTCGACGTTCAAATCTCAATGCAAGACGTGCCAGAAATGTTATGGGAACAATACGGGCGAGTAAGGCTTTGATTTTCCAACTATGACGCATTATTGCGATTTCTTTACCTTTATCTAATTCTCTTAAACAATGCTCTACGACTTCATTAGGGCTTGCGCCATGTGGAACATTTTTTCTAATGCCATTAGAAGCGATATTGCTGAATTCTGTATCAACCGGACCTGGACAAAGTGCAATTACGCGGATTTTCTTGGGAGATAATTCTGCTGCTAATCCTAATGAAAAATTTAATACAAACGCTTTTGAAGCGGCATATAAAGCAAACGCTCCCATTGGAGAAAAAGCAGCCAAACTGGCGACATTAATAATCCTTGATCCTTCGGTGAGAAACGGCAATGCAGAATAGCAGGTAGTAACAACTGATTTAATATTTACATCAAGCATTTCAGAATAACGCTCAAGGGATTCATCTCCAAATAAACCATAAATCCCAAAACCTGCATTGTTTATTAAAGTATCAATAACAGCATTTGGTTCAATAATTTTCTTTATAATATCTTTACCTTTTAGTCCTGAAATATCTGCAACGACTGGCACAACTTGCATTTTAGTTTTTGCAGATAACTCTTTAGTCAATGCTTCTAAGCGATCTGCTCTGCGAGCAATTAAAAACATTTTATCTGCATTACGTTTAATTAATCTGCGTGCAAATGATTCGCCAATTCCAGAACTTGCACCTGTAATAATAATAATGCGGCTCATAATAAATTAATTCTTGGTAAGGTAAATTTACGCCCCTATTTCAGCACTAAGTAATTTACGTAATTTAATAAAATATTGTGTTGCGCTTACTAATGATAAAATTAAAGCAATCCAAATAATAAAATTTCCGACTTCTTTAAAATTAACTTGTATTCCAAATGCAGAATAAGTTCCGCCAACCAGAAGAAAAGTAATTCCCAGCATTGTAGTGGCTGTTTTATATTTTGCGAGCATAATTGCAGAAACAATTTCTCCTTTGAAAGCAGCCAGCGAACGCAGACCAGTAATTATGACGTCGCGCGAAATCAATATAACAGTGATCCACGCAGGAACACGTGGATCAGGTCCAGCGCTCAACATAATTAAAGCCGCGAGAACTAAAACTTTATCCGCAAGAGGATCCATCATTTTACCGATAACGCTTTCTGCTTTAAAAGCGCGTGCTAGATAACCATCAAGCCAATCAGTAAATGAAGCAATGATAAAAATACTAACTGCAATAATATTTCCGAATTGGCTGGTTGGCGGAATTAAAATAAACACAAAAAAAGGTACCATTAAAATGCGAAGAATAGTTAGAAAATTTGGCAAATATTTTTTACTTTTTTGAAATATCTGTGACAGATTATTAGCAAAATAATTTAATTTTCCAACTGGTTTCTTTTGAGTGGCATTATTGTTATCTAAGCAATCTATCATAAATATACCTCTCATTAAAATTTAAGACTGAAATATAGTTTATTGATTTTTAAAAGCGTTTTTTAATTTTGTTTGGACGCAAAACAAAATCAAAAAATAATCCTTGCACCCCTTAATGCAAAAGCGCCTTTTTTGCAATTTCAATAATTTTAATTTGTCGAGATACTGCGGACGCGCATGCTCTCCCAGCGACAAGTTTTAATTTGACACGATTATAATCGTGTCATGGAACTATCGACAGTAAATTCAACCACCAAATATAATCATGTAATTAAGTAGTAATCTAATAAGAAAAATCACAATATAGTTCAGTATACAGGTTTTCTACTTATTAATTAACACGAACAACTAAACTCTCAATCATAAAGTATTAAAACGTACAATGATATAGGTAAGCGTATAATTAAGAAATATAAAGTTGATGTAGATAAAATAAATCAAATCTTATGTGCATGACTTTGGAGGTGTTACTGACGAATGGTTTGATTTTGTTAATACTAATCGTCGCAAAATATATAAAAGTGAAATTTACAATGGTTATCAGATATGATGCAGAAACTTCTTGCCAAAACAAAAGTTCTCACCTATAACTCAGCCGCTTTACACGCAAAAAGCACTGCCAGCAGCGCGCAAAATACAAATATTAATAGAAGATTCTTTCGAAATAGAAATTCATCCTAATTATAGGTATATCTCTGATGTTTATTTTTCCTAGACTCCATAAAAATATCAAGTTGAAATGCCTATTGTAAAGATGGTTGAAAGGGTTATTAATCAGGAGCTTGATATTAAGACAGGAGTTAATTTGCTCTTAGCTAGAAGTCACAAAATGGAAAACTAAAAAAATGGATATTATTTTAAGTTTATTACTAATTTTAATTCTCTCTAAATGCGGTGGTTGGTTCGCCTTAAAATTGAAACAATCAGAGGTGTTAGGAGAATTAATTATCGGTATGCTGGTTGGTAATTTAATGTTGTTTGGTATAGAGTTTTCGTTTTTTGATTTTTTAAAGCACAATGATGTTATCGAAGTCTTAAGTCAAATCGGAATAGTCTTTTTGTTGTTTTCAGTTGGTCTGGAAATTAAGTTTGAAGAAATGTTACATGTCGGGCTGTCCGCGCTGTTAGTCGCCTTGCTTGGCGTTTTGGTGCCGTTTGGTTTTGGTTGGGGAGTAGCTGTATATTTTGTTCCAGAAGCAGGAATACTGGCACATATTTTTGTTGGGGCAACCTTAACTGCAACTAGTGTAGGCATTTCAGTACGGGTTTTACAGGAACTTAAAGTTTTAAAGTTTAAAGAATCTAAAATTATTCTTGGTGCGGCGGTGTTGGATGATATTTTAGGATTAGTCGTGTTAGCCATTGTAACGGGGTTGGTTTCTGCGCATAATGCCAATGTAAGCCTAGACTATAGTGTAATAGTTTTAATTTTAGCGAAAGCTCTGGGATTTATTGTTACAGTTTTGTTAGCTGGCAAATTTTTAATTAAACCGTTTTTTAATTTTATGGGAAAACTCACGAATGGTGGTAATTTATGTGCAGCTTGTTTAATTCAATGTTTTGGTTTTGCCTATCTAGCTGATTTAGTAGGACTGGCGCCAATTGTTGGAGCATTTTTTGCAGGCTTAATAATTAATGAGGAAGATTTTAAAATTCAGTTAAATCAAACCAGCCCACAATTGGTAGCCGAAGATTATTTTAAACCATTGTTACAGCTATTTGTCCCTATTTTCTTTTTATCTATGGGGGCAAAGGTGGACTTAAGTATTTTTGCAGATACTTCGGTTTTATTTTTTGCTTTAATCCTGACCGTGATGGCTATCTTAGGCAAACAGTTTTGTGGGTTAGGTGTGTTGGAAAAGGGAGTTGATAGAATTGCAGTTGGATTGGGTATGATTCCACGCGGCGAGGTAGGGCTGATTTTTATCAGTATAGGTTCTAAGTTATTGATTGATGGGCAAGCGGTAATAAACTCTCAAACTTTTAGCGCAGTGGTGATGGTAGTAGTTTTGACAACCATTGTTACGCCAATTATGTTAAGACGTAGATTTTTAAAGCTAAGTCTTAAATAAGCCTTGTGAATTTAAAATCTACCACCCTGAATTTTTTTTGTTTTGCAAAGAAAAAATTCGGGGTGGTAGATAGTTATGGATTAAGCAACTATAAACCGCTCTCTTGTGTTGTGAGATAAAATATAATATAGCCCGTCCATTCTTAAGAAGCTTTCATAAATTATATAAATCAAGAGATAACAATTAAATGAACAATAATAAAAAAAAGAGTGATAAATTTTTAGCTTGTCTTTTAGTAAGTGTTTTATTTTTAATGTATTTACAAACAGTTTTTTATCCATTTTTCTATCCAGAAAAATATGCTTCTAAAGCTGTTCAAAATTCTAAGATAACCACAGAGTCATTACCAGTAGCGCCGTTACCCCAAGTGCAACCAGTTGCTGAGACAGGTGGGTTAGATTATAAAATCACTACTCAAATGCTTGAGCAAGCTGGTAGTGTTAAAGTTGAAACCGATATTTTAAAAGCTGAAATTTCTTTGTTGGGGGGACGTTTAAAAAACTTAGAACTAAAAGCTTATAAAGAGACAGTTGCAGCAGATAGTCCTTTAATGAATTTGATTAATCAGCGAGCGGGGATGCCTTTGCCATTGGCAGTTTATCAAGCTGCGCAAAGTGATGAAGTTGTTAAGTATGAGCTGATTTTTATTAATCAACCAAAGAAAGAAGGTGAAATTTACCAGTTAGGTAATGCAGATGAAATAAAATTTACTTTGCAAGGCGCATTGGCAAATGGTCAAATTATTACCAAAACTTTTAGTTTTAAGAGGGATTGTTATTTGTTTGATCTTAATTATACGGTTGATGGCAGTAGTGAGCCAACTAAATTAGAATGGACTAGATATATTTCGGAGGAAGATTCTAAAACTAACGTGGATAGTGAGTTTGTGTGGTTTACAGGTGCAAAAGTGCGTCGTGAAAGTTTTGCAAATCTTAAAGCTGAAGCGCAAAATCGCCACAACCTCTTAGGTGGCGAGGTAGCTGTTCAAAAAAAAGTTCCTGATACTAATAAATACAAAGAAGATTTAAGGATTAAGTGGTTGGCGATGGGGGAGTTGTATTTTAATGAAATACTAATTGCCGATACTGAATTACAGACAGGTGAGATTGTAGTTGTTGAAAATTTATATAGTATTCGGTTGATTAGTGATAAACCCAATGCCACATATCGAGTGTTTGTGGGACCTAAAAAATATGATCTCTTAAAGCAAGCTGGTGATAGCCTAGAAAAAAATATTAATCTAGGCAAAATGGGATTTTTCCCTGCTGGTTTAGTCTCATTAATTGCTACACCAATGATGCTGCTACTTAACATGTTGTATAAATTGTTTGGCAATTATGGAGTAGCGATTATTGGTTTAACGATTTTGGTCAAGCTGATAACTTTTCCGGTTAATATGTCTTCTTTAAAGCATATGAAAATTATGGCTGACTTACAGCCTGAAGTTAAGGTAATTCAGGAACGAATGAAAGAGACCAAAGATCCTAATGCGCTAATGGAGTTTTATAAGAAAAAGGGAGTAAATCCGATGGGTGGGTGTTTACCGGCTTTTATTCAAATTCCGTTTTTTATTGGTTTGTATGCTGCGTTGTATTGTGCTTTTGAATTACGGCATGCGCCGTTTGCGTTGTGGATTAAAGATTTGTCGGCTAGTGAGGAATTGCTGGTAGTTGGGTTTCCGGTTCCGGTTTTGGTCGTGTTATTCACTGTCTTTATGTTAGTGCAGCAATGGTTGACGCCGACTATGGGCGATCCAACGCAAAAGAAAGTCATGCTGTTAATGCCAATATTTTTTGGTTTTATTCTAGCAAATTTGCCGGCAGGTTTAACGCTTTATATGTTGGTGAGTAGCGTGATTTCAGTGGCTCAACAGAAAGTTTATAATCGAACTTCTTCAACCAGAGATGCGTTAATTGCCGATATTTCCTGCTCAGTTGCCTTACTTTGTCTTGGCTTAATTTTTACTAAAATTCATTAGCTTCCCTTGGTCAGTGTTATGGATTGATTGAGTTCAGACTATTTCTTTTATGCTAAAAGAATAGAAAATCTACCAGTTCGCATTTTATTATTTAAAAAATCTCTTTGAGAGTTAGCTGCACGGTTGAATTGCCGCCGAAGTTATTAATTTCCGGGGAAAATAAAATATTAACAGTTTTACCGACTTCTAAGATTTCTTTATTAACGGCTCCCCAAATAATACCGTAAAGGTAAAATTCTCCGCCTTGAATGTCTTTAAAAAGCAATTTATAACCCTTGTTTTGTAAAGTTATAATGCTTTGGATGACCACATTTCTAGTTAAAAATAACAAGGGAGGATTACCAACGCCAAAAGGCGCTAACTTACTTAGCTCGTTAACTGTTTTAAAATTCAATTGCTTAAAACCAATTTCAACATCACAAGTATAATACTTTTTTTTAAGTTGGCTGGGGTCTAGCAAAGCAAAAGCCTGCTTAATAAAAGCAGCCTGAAATTCAGCCAGTTTTTCAAATTCTATTGAAAATCCACCGGCTTGGTCGTGTCCACCACAATTTAAACATAAGTGAGAAATATTTTTTAAAGCTTGAACTACATTAAACCACGTCACTCCACGCACAGAACCTTTAATAATTTTTCTTTTATCTCCGTTGCTATCAAAAATTTCTTGCATACTCATTATAGCTACCGGCACATTAAACTGCTCAACTAAACGTCCCGCAATAATACCCATAATACCGAGATGAAATTCTTTATTAAAAATCGCTAAAGCAGGATTCTCTAATAATTCAGGATACTGTTTTAAATAATTCAGACATTTTTGTAACGAATCTTGTTCAATATTTTTACGTTCCTCATTACAATTATTAATTGTTTTGGCGAGCTTTTTAGCTAGTGTTTGATCTTTGGTAATTAACAGCTCAAAAACATTGGCAGCATGCCCAATTCTTCCAACTGCATTGATTCTTGGACCTAAACAAAAACCAATACTACCCGCATTTAGTCGCGGATTATTGACCAGATTAGTTAATTCCATCAAGGCTAATAAACCAACTCGTTTAGTTTGTTTTAAAGCTTCTAATCCACGATAAACAATCAAGCGGTTCAAATTTAAAAGCGGCACCATATCACAGACAGTTCCAAGAGCTGCTAACTCAATATAATTTTTGGGATCTGGCAAAGTTTGAGTAGTTTGCTCTAAAAGCACAGTGGCCTTTTGACGCAGCACAATTAATAACATCCAGATTAAGCCAGCCGCACATAATTTAAATGGCTTAAAAGGACAGTCGTCCTGCTCTGGATCAACAATAATGTCAGCTGGTGGAGGAGTTAAGACTTGATGATGATCTAAAACAAAGCAAGTTAGACCTAAACTTTTAGCATATGCAATTTCTTCAAAATTACTTATGCCACAATCAATAGTAACTAAAACCTTAGCGCCAGAATTGGCAATTTTTTTAACCGCTTTCAGAGAAAGTCCATAACCATCTTCAAATCTATTAGGAACATAATAACCAACATTGGCGCCCAGTTCATGCAAGTATAAATAAGCTTGAGCCCCAGCTGTTAAGCCGTCAACATCAAAGTCACAAAAGATGGTGATGGGGGTTTTAGCTTTAGTAAATTTTAGTAATTCTTCAGCCAGAAGATTAATATTTTTTATCTGGTTTGGATTTTCAAAACCATTTTGAAAAGATGGAGTTAAGAAAAACTTTGCAGTTTCAAGACTATTAATACCCCGTTCGATTAAGATTTGAGCTACTAGCTCCGAAAGATTTAATTCTTGTTTTAATTGTTCTAATAGTTTTTGATTTACTGCCGAGGTGGTTTTTAAATGACGAAAAGTAATACTTTTATTTTTGTCTATTTCGATGCTGTTATCCATTCCTGCAGAACAAACCATTTTTAGCTAAAATTTGCAAGAACGAAATGCTCTACTACCCTCATTTTGGGTTTACTTTGCAAACAAAAAATGAGGGTAGTAGTTTTTTAATTTTATTGAATTTTTTCGGCTTTACTAAGATTCATTTTCTCAACGTCTAACTTTACTGATTTGATGTCGGGGAAAATGGGAAGCCCCGTATGTTGACTATCGAGGTCAACAGCATTCCGCAAACGTTGGCTATTAATTATACCGTGCTTTTGATTTTCAGGAACAAAAACATGTCCGCATTTTTGACAGCGGACAACTACTATAATTCCGTCATATGTAACTCGCGATAAATCTGTTTTAAAGCTTAAATCTTCTTCGTTTTCCGCCTCGTAACTACACCCCGGACAAGTAATACTATCAATAAACGTTTCTGCTAAACCTTTTAGCCTAAATTTTAACGACATAAAACCTTTATAAATCCAAACCTAAATAAACAATTATACATTGCCTAAGCAATGAATCTAATAAACCTAAATTTAACAAAGTAACCCTTTATTAATCGTTATCAACTGGGAACAAATTACTTAACATCAATAGATCAAATGTTTCTTTCACAAATCCAGATAATGGCTTTACCATTAATTGTCCGCCAGAATTTTTTAAAGTTTTAAAGCAAGTGATTATTTTTCCTACGCCATATGAATTAATAATTTCTACTTCACGTAAGTCTAGCACAATAGTTTTTAGACCTTGCTCTACTAAATTATCAAATGCGTTTTTTAACGCTTCGCCAGCTTGTTCATTATCCAAATCAGAAGTTACAACAATAACTCCTTTTTGATTTTCAACCTTTACATTGTATTTTAATTCCATCCTGTCTCTCCTTAAATGTTTAGAAAGTAAAAAAACATCAAACACAACATCCCTCTATTAGTTTTTACTTCGGCATAAAAACCAAAAAGATAAATTACACAATCAAATTTTTTTATACTGTTTTTTTGTGTGTAATTTTAAATTTGTCAAAATTATGTCGTGTAGTAGTATTTAATACCTAAAATTTTACAACTGGCATTATATTTTCCTTAAAATGTTACTACACTTGAAAAAACTAAATAGTTACTAAAAAAAATTATTTGCTATTCATAATAAATCGTCTTCTAGTCTAGCGACGGTAGGGTGCTTTTGGTGCCTTGATACAGTGGAGATGTTGAAAGGGCAAGTACAGAACTACAGGCTAATTCTACGCAAAGTAAATCACGCGGTCCTAATTTTATACGTCGTCTTTCTTCTTCAGTGCGTCCAGAAACAATTCGCATCCAGCACAGTTCATCGCCCGAAAGTGAGCCTTGTGTACCTTTAGGTTTATCACGATACAGCTTGATTAAAATGTCGCCTTCAGACTTGCGAATAATAATATTTTCATCCAAAGACTCAACGCCGTAAAGAAAAGCGCGCGCGGTTGCCCAAAGACCACCAACAGCATCTAATGGAATAGAAATATCGCAAGCTCCAAGTGATTCTGGCGCAAGTTTACCATTTACATTTGGGACATACCATAATCTTAAACTATCAATATCTGGAATTAAATGAAGACGACCAAAAGATTTTACGACTGTAAAATTAACTCTATCCATAGTGACCTTATAAAAATGAAAATTAACCCATTGCTTATTTAAACCTGTAACTCTTTACTTAGTCGGCTTTTTTTAGGTTATGCTAAAATTAAAATAACTTAACGAACAAAATGCTCGTCTCTATAAAGTAGATGCAAAGCGGTAGGACTTATAGATAAAAAAATAAGTTTTTTCAATAGTTGTCTTTAATGTTTTGACTTTTTTTATCTAAAAAGGCAGAAAGCTGCCGTCAAAATATTAACATTTAATAATTTAGGAAAGAACTATGGAACATAGTGAAAAAACTACTGAAGCAGTTGTGAAATTAACAGATAAGGCAATAGCTATGGTAAAAGAAGTGTTACAAAACGAAGGCTTAGAAGGATATGGCTTGAGGGTGGTAGCCATGCAAGGTTGTTGTGGGGTGCAGTATGGATTAGATTTTGATGATACGGCAAATGAAGGCGACGAGGTTGTCGAATTGGATGGTTTTAAAGTTTATGTAGATATAGATAGCGTTTCTGTTTTACGTGGCTCAACTATTGATTATGTGAGTGATGTTCATGGGTCGGGTTTTAAATTTTTAAATCCTAATGTGCAGGAAGGAACTTGTGGTTGCGGTAATTGTGGAGGGTGTAATTAAGACCAAAGGTAGTAAGTAACAAGTGCGGACTAAGATAAAGTTATCATGGCAAATAATATCGAGAAAATTTTAAATAACGAATACAAATGGGGGTTTGAGACAGATGTTGCTGTTGATACTTTAAAACCGGGGCTTGATGAGCAGGTGATTGCAGAAATTTCTAGGATAAAAAATGAGCCGGCTTGGTTACGCGAAATTCGCTTAACTGCCTTTGAGCGCTGGAAGAAAAAGCAGGAACCAACTTGGGCATTTTTAAATTATAAGCCGCAGGATTATCAGAGTATTTCTTATTATTCAGCTCCTAAGTCGGCTCCGTTAAAAAAAAGTTTAGCTGAAGTCGATCCAGAGATTTTAAAAACCTATAATAAACTAGGTATTCCGTTGGAGGAGCAAAAAGTATTGGCGGGGGTTGCGGTGGACGCTGTTTTTGATAGTGTTTCAATTATTACCACTTATAAAGATAAACTCGCTGAACAGGGAATAATTTTCTGTTCGTTTTCTGAAGCGGTTAAAAATCATCCTGAATTAGTTAGAAAGTATTTAGGTTCTGTTGTGCCGGCGACAGACAATTTTTTTGCTTGTTTAAACACAGCAGTTTTTACGGATGGTTCTTTTGTATATATTCCTCAAGGAGTGCGTTGTCCAGTTGAGTTATCGACTTATTTTAGAATTAATAGCAAAAATACAGGGCAGTTTGAGCGAACTTTAATTGTGGCTGAGGCGGATAGTTATGTTAGTTATTTGGAGGGCTGCACCGCGCCGCAAAGAGATGAGAATCAGTTACATGCGGCGGTGGTTGAGTTAATTGCTTTAGATAACGCTGAAATAAAGTATTCTACAATTCAAAACTGGTATCCAGGTGATGAAAATGGTAAAGGCGGAATTTATAATTTTGTTACTAAGCGTGGTTTGTGTGCGGGAGTGAATTCAAAAATTTCGTGGATGCAAGTTGAGACAGGTTCTGCGGTAACTTGGAAATATCCGAGTTGTATTTTAAAGGGGGATAATTCGGTGGGTAAATTTTATTCAGTGGCAGTGACGAATAAATATCAGCAGGCTGATACTGGAACCAAGATGATTCATTTAGGAAAAAATACTAAAAGTACAATTATTGCTAAAGGTATTGCTGCAGGTCAAAGTCAAAACTCGTATCGGGGTTTAGTCAAGATTACTAGTGCAGCGGAAAACGCTAGAAATTATTCACAGTGTGATTCGATGTTAATGGGTGAAGAGAGTGGAGCGCATACTTTTCCGCATCTTGATTCGGCTATTCCGACTGCCAGGGTTGAGCATGAAGCTACGACTTCAAAGATAGGCGATGATCAGATTTTTTATTGTAAGCAGCGAGGAATTAGTAGCGAAGAGGCTGTTTCGATGATTGTGCATGGCTTTTGTAGAGAAGTTTTTCAGGAATTACCAATGGAGTTTGCCATAGAAGCTAGGCAGTTGCTGCTAGTAAGTTTAGAGGGCGCAGTGGGGTAAGTTATGTTAGAAATTAAAAATTTACATGCTAATATTGAGCAGACAGAAATTTTAAAAGGCTTGAATTTAAAAATTGGTTCAGGGGAAGTGCATGCTTTGATGGGGTTAAATGGTTCTGGCAAAAGCACGTTAGCTAATATTTTAACCGGGCGCGATAAGTATCAGGTTACCAGCGGAGAAATTTTATTTTATGGTAAAGATTTATTAACCTTGACGCCTGAAGCACGAGCAGGTGAAGGTATTTTTTTAGCTTTTCAATATTCAGTTGAGTTGCCGGGGGTAAATGAAGTTTATTTTTTAAGAACGGCTTGCAATGAAATACGAAAATATCGCGGACTAGCTCCTTATTCAATTACGGAGTTTGCTAAAATTATTAAAGAAAAATCTGCTAAGTTGGGACTTTCTGAGCTGATGCTTTCGCGTTCTGTGAATAGCGGTTTTTCTGGTGGCGAGAAAAAGCGTAACGAAGTGTTGATGATGGAAATTTTGGAACCAAAGCTTTGTATCTTAGATGAAATTGATTCTGGTTTGGATATTGACGCCTTGCAAGTCGTAGCAGAAGGCGTCAATCGTTTACGTAATGCTGACCGATCATTTATTGTGATTACGCATTATCAAAGGCTCTTAAATTATATTGTGCCGGATTTTGTTCACGTGATAGTTGAGGGACAAATTGTTAAATCTGGTGGTAAAGAACTGGCTTTAGAATTAGAAGAGAAAGGTTACAGCTGGTTAAAATAGCGGTGTGGTCGTTACTAGACTAACTAGTTACTAAGTTTAAAAAAAGATGATTGAAGCTGATTATAACATACAACAAGACAACTATCGCTGGACAGACTTGAAGCATTTAAATAAAGCTGATTTTGTGGCGCCAACAGTTGCAGTCCAAGAGAAATTACTTGCCGAAAAGTTACCCCTACTTCAAAGTCAACTTGCCGAAAATAGTTTAGTTTTGTTGAATGGTAAATTTTGTAAAAACCTCTCGAATTTAGATCGACGAATTGTGATTTGGGAGAAAAATCAACAGCCAGCAGCAACGCCTGCTGAAATACAAATCAAGGCTCAATTAAGCCAATTGGATTACTATAAACAAGCGTCCTTAATTGTCCAAGAAAATAGAGAGGTTGTTTCAGATTTAGTTTTATATCTGCCAGAGCAGGTGCAGATTGAAGGTAGGGTCAAGCTTATTGCTTTAAATACAACCTCAGCCCAGCCGCGATATACTAGCGTTTCGTTAGCTATAGTTTTAGCTAAACAGGCTAAGCTTGAACTTGAGGAAAATCTGCTTACAGAATCAGTTGAAGTTAATCCTTTGTCTGCGGCGCCTTATTGGAATAATTTAATTTGCCATTATTATCTTGCAGAAGCAGCAAGTTTAAAACTCAAAAGATTGCAAAATGAAACTAAAACAGCGTTGCATTTTAGTTCTAGCTTTTTTTATCAAAAAGCTAACTCAATTCTCCAATTTACTCTTTTAAATTATGGCGGCGCCACTGTGCGAAATGAAATTTTTAATATTTTAGATGGTCCTGGAGCGGAAAGTAAAATTTACGGACTTAGTGTAGCTGAAGCTAAGCAGCATTTTGATAATTTTCTTTGTGTTGATCACCGGGCGTCGCATTGTAGTAGTTATCAGAGATTTAAAGGTGTTTATGCCGACACTTCTGTTGGGGCGTTCCAGGGTAGTATTACGGTGCGTGCTGAAACTCAAGGCAACACAGCTAATCAATCTTGTGCTAATTTATTACTTTCCAAAACAGCGCGGGTTAATGTGTTACCACAATTAAAAATTTGGTCTAAAGATGTTAAATGTAATCATGGAGCTACAGTTGGATATTTAAATGAAGAAGAAATTTTTTATATGTGTAGTCGTGGTATCCCTTTAAAGGTTGCTCAGGAGCTACAGGTTGAAGCCTTTAAAAACGAGATAGAACATAAATAATGTAGTAGTATGATAAATGCAAAATATAGATAATTTACATTGCATGAGTAATTGGAAAAATTTTATTACACAACTAGAAAAAGATTTAACGTTTTGGATTGGAAGTTTATTATATTTCTTTAGTTATCGCCTTTTCTTAATTTTAAGTTTAGCTGATAAAGATTTGTCTGAGTTTAACGTTAAAGAACTCCTAGACGTTTTATACATAGGTCTGCGTTTTGATCTTGTTCCCTCAACCATTATTATAATGTTACCGCTAATTTTTAGCTTAGCCTGCCTTTTTGGGAAAAATAGCTTATTAGCCAACAAAGTGCGTCTTAAAACCCTGTGGTTGGCTGTGCTCTTGACGCTTTTTTTGAGCCTCGTTAACTTTTTCTTTTTTAAAGAATATAAAGAACAATTTAATTATTGGATTTTTGGTATCATCTATGACGACCAAATTGCTATCTTAAAAACAATTTGGCAAGATTCGCCAGTAATTTGGTTTTTCATAATTTGGATTACTGGCAGCTGGGGACTAGTCTGGATAATTAAAAAATTAATCCTTCTTAGACCTATACGCTTAACTTTGATTCAAGATTTAAATAATAAATATCTGCAAGGGATTTTTTTACTAGTTCTCTGTGTTCTGCTAATTGGCGGTTTGCGAGGAGGTTATAGAAATCGCCCAATTCAAATCAAAGATATAGAAAAAACACAGGATAGTTTTTTAAATAAAACTATTCCTAATTTTTATAAAGCGCTGGAAAACACAATTAAAATTTATAGACGCAATTCAGATCTTAATCGCTTGCCAAGCTGGACGCCGAACAATGATATTCGTCAAGCTAGTCAAATTTTCTTTGGAAAGTATTGCCCAAAAATAGATAAATGTCTTGAAAAAACAGCAAATGGAGCGCTGCTCAAATCTAAACCACAACATATTTTTTTATTGATTATGGAAAGCTATGATTTGTGGTCTTTTTTTCCGCCTTATAATGAATTGGGGTTAACTGCTAATGGGCAAGAGTTAGCTAAGAAAGGTTTATTTTGGACAAATTTTACCTCTGCAGGCGGTGGCACAATGCCTACGGTTTCGTCAATTATTAGTGGAGTTCCACAAGTGGGGTTGCAGTTTGCATATCAAAAAAACATGCAGCTGCCACAGCCAACCTCAATTGCTGAAATCTTTAAAGCCTTAGGTTATAAAACAAAATTTTATTATGGTGGCTATTTGTCTTGGCAGAATGTTGGTAGGTTTGTAACAAGCCAAGGGTTTGACGAAGTAATTGGGGCAAATACTATTGCTCCAGACTTTCCTTTTGGCGATTGGGGAATTCCAGATAAAGATTTATTTAATTATGTTGCCGCAGATACAATCAAAGAAACTAAACCGACTTTAAACGTGATTTTATCACTTAGTTATCATCGTCCATTTAAAATTGATATTTGGCAGGAAGGTTTTGTGCCGCCCAAATTAAACGCTGAAACACAGAGCTTAAATGATTCTAAGGACGCTTTAGCAGTCTTAGGTCATTTTTGGTATTCCGATAAAGTGTTAGGAGAATTTGTTCGAAAGGTAGAAGGTAAATTTAAAAATTCTTTGTTTATTATCACAGGCGATCATTGGTCAAGAAAAGGGTTAACTCAAAAGTATTCTAATATTTACCAGCAAAATGCAGTTCCTCTGATTATTTATGGATCAAGAGTTTTAAAAAGCGTCTTGAGTTTGCCAGCTTTCAAGAAACAATTTAAAAACGGCGAACTCCGCGCGCCCGGCGATAGTTTAGATATTGTGCCAACAGTTGTGGAACTGATCGCTCCTAAAGGATTTCGTTATCATACTTACGGAAATAATTTATTTGGTTTGTCTAAGAAATTATTTGCGACTGGCGGAACAAGTGAAGTTATTTTAGGGAAGGATTTTATGTTTGAGGTTGATAATCCTAATTATATTTATGTGCGCGATGGAAAGCCGCTAGAAAGTCTGGGCGAGGCTGTTAATAAGCAGAATTTGGAGCGTTTAATTCAATTACATTTTGCCAGAAAAGCTATTGCTTGGTGGCAAACTATGCGAGGTAATGAGTTGAATTAATTATATATTATGAGGATTGAAAAACAGCTATCAGTTTGTTGTAAAAAATGATACTCACCGTTTCTGTTTTATTAGTGTGTGATTTAGTGATTTTTTAATTAATAAATAGTTATGGAAAACGAAACGCAGAACTCCGAACAGTCCCCAGAACAAACGCAAAATATAGAACAACAGCCTAATGTTGTAACGTATGATGAATTTAACCGACTTGATTTACGTATTGCGCAAATTGTAGAAGCTGAAAGAGTTGCTAAGTCTAAAAAACTAATCAAATTACAAATTAATCTTGGTGATGTGTTAGGAGAACGCCAGATTGTAGCAGGTATCGGGAAACAATACACACCAGAGGAACTTATCGGACGAAAAATTGTAGTTGTAGCAAATCTTAAACCAGCCAAATTAATGGACTTGGAAAGTAAAGGCATGTTACTTGCCGCTAGTAACGAGGAACATACATTTTTGACGCTAATTGGAGTTGATCCACTAACGCCTATCGGAGTCAAAGTTAGTTAATTTCAATAGCTACTAAATAGTTGCAAATTTTTTTTACATAGACAAGATTGTCTGTGCTACATTATTACGAATTTTTATGAAATATTGTCGAATTGTTATCTATTTGGTTTGGGCTTGCTGCTTAATAACTCCTACTTTTGCTAGCGAGCGAGATTGTCAAGAAACTTCAGCCTTATTGGAACTAACTAGTAAATTACGTCGCTTGGCGGTAGTTAAGGAAGTTCCTTGTAAACTTCAAAATATTATTGAAGTTGAAAATTATCTGAAAAAACAAATACAAAATAAAGGTATTCTAAAACAAATCCAATACGAAGAAACAGTTTTTAAAATGATTGGCATTATTCCCGAAGACTATAGCTACACTCAGGGATTAATTAATATGTATACTAGCCAACTTGCCGGATACTACGATAAGGATAACAAATTTTACGCTATGGCAGATTGGATTTCGCCTAGTATGCAGCTGCCTATAACTGTTCACGAGCTTGTGCATTCTCTTCAAGATCAACACTACAACCTTCATAAAATCCTAGAGGAAGAACCAATTACAACTGATGAAATGCTAGCGCGTTTAGCCTTAGCTGAAGGCGACGCCTCAGCTGTTATGTATGATTACTTAAACAAAAAACGAGGCTTACCCTCACTAGCTGAACAAAATAATATCTCATCCTTTGCGCTAAGTAATATGTTAGGTGCTATTATTTCAACTAATACTGTTGCTGCGCCTAAAGCTTTACAGGTACTATTGGTCTATCCATATATAAGTGGACTTAGTTTTGTTCATATGTTGCTTTTACAAAATGGCTATCAGGCTGTAGACGCTGCGTATTTGAATCTGCCGCGTTCAACTCAAGAGATTTTACATCCTGAAAAATATCTAAGTCGTATCAATAACCCGCGCCAACTAGCAACTGCGCTAAATTCCCAACTGCAAGAATCTATTCCTAGGCTGCTTAACCAGAAATACAGATTACCTAGTGTTTATTCAGATACCTTAGGTGAGTTTATGATTTCTTCTTTGTTAAATAATTTTCTTTCACCAATTGTCGCTAGTCAGGCTAGTATCGGCTGGAAATATGACAGATTAGATTTATATCAACTTCAAGAAAATCCAAAAAAATTCTTATTGGCTTGGACAATTATCATGGAAAATCCAGACGACGCTGAAGTTTTGTTTAATTCCTTATTAAAGGTTTATTCGGAAAGATTTTATCAAAATTTAAGAAAGAATAAAGATACGCTATATTTTAAAAATAATATTACTAACACCGTTGGTTATTTAGTGCGCGAATCACCAACTCGTGTGAGAATTGAAATTACAAGTTAAAGATGAAGACTTTGTTATTGAGGATAAAAAAACTGTTGTGCCAGAGCTGGAGTATTGAACGGGTAATTTTTGCTGGGATATTGATTTTATGTTTATCTGGATCAAACGCTTGGGCAGAAGAGGAAAACGAATATTACAATGATACTGACGAAGATTACACCGAGAATGAAGTTGGTAGTGAATATATTGCTCAAATCCGAGATCCATTTGAATCAGTTAATCGTCCAATCTCCAAATTTAATGATTTTGTTTTAGAACCAGTTTTAAAATTAGTTGATTTTTACGAAGAGCACTTTCCACAGGCAGTTAGAAAAGGTATCAGAAATTCATTTAGGAATTTGCGTGAGCCATATTATGCAGTCAATAATGCTTTAGAAGGTGATCTTGATGGAGTGTCTGCCAGCTTTGCCCGCCTGACAGTCAATACCTTTGCTGGTTTTGGCGGTTTTATTGATGTAGCGGGCGACAACAATTGCTTGCCTTACTCACCGCAGAACCTCAGCACCACACTTGGAACTTGGGGCGTGTCGCATGGTTATTATTTGGTTTTGCCTTTGTTAGGTCCTAATTCATTTCGTTCAGGTTTTAGCAAAGCGGTAGAAAATTTTAGTGATGTTATACAGTATACAAATTACGCAATATTTGGAAATATGCGACAACGACACCAGAACATTATTAGTTTTTCCTATCAAGGGATACAAATTTTGGACAATTTACACTCTTCTAAAGATGCCATTCGTGCTGGACAGGAAAACGCTTTTGATTTTTATGTTTTTGCACGTGCAGCATTTTATCAAATGGAAGGCGAAAACATAGCGCAAGCTAAGTATCAAGATTTTTGGTTGTTAAATGAAAATTGTGATACGACTGCCCGAAAAAACAGACTAGATGAATTTTAAAAACAGTTACTCTACAGGAGCTACCAACTCAGTATTTTCAACTTCTTTCCAATACAGAGCTTCTTTAATTTTTGCAGCTTTACCCCTTAACTCTCGAAGATAATATAATTTTGCGCGACAAACTTTACCACGTTGCTTAATTTCGATTTTCTTGACATGCGGGGAATGTAATTGAAAAATTCTTTCAATACCTACGTTATGAGAAATTTTTCTAACTGTAAAAGTTTCTGAAATTCCACCACCACAACGTCTTAATACAACTCCTTCAAATACTTGAATTCTTTCCTTCTCACCTTCTTTAATAAGGTGATGAACTCTGACAGTATCGCCCGGTTTAAAATTTACGATATTTGTTTTTAATTGTTCTTTACTGATTTTTTCTACGATATTCATAATTCCTCTAAAAATTTACAAGCATGCTGTGACGTCTTAAAAAACGCGCTGGATACTGCCAAAATTTAATATATTATGCAAGTGATATTAAAAATAAAAATATCTTAAAAACTAATAGGTTACATATTTTTGTATCGTTTAAATCACACAATTCATCAAAGTGAACAGTTTGAAAATTATAAAACTAAGGTAACTAAACAGTTACTTAAAATCAATAAGGGTAGAGTATATGTTAACAGTAAATCTTGATGGTCAGAATTTTCCATTTGAACCTTTAGCAGTTCAGAATATTAATGAATTAATTGAGTTGGTAAAATTAAATATTAATTCTGAGAAATTGATTTCAGATATTAACTTACAAGGACAAAATATCTCAGAGGTTGAGTATCGGGCTCCGCTGCGTATTCATCGTAATTCAGTCTTAGAGATTAACACTGTTAGTCGTGAGGAGTTTGTGAATCAAAGGCTGGAGCTGGCACAGGCTTATTTAGAAGTTATTGCCAATAAATTTCAGTTAGTTCAGCCGACATATGAAGAACTGGGTCAAGAACAAGCTGCTGTTTGTTTAGCTGACGCAATTAATGATTTAACTTATTTCTTTAATTGGTTTTATGCTATTTTAGAGACCGATGGGCAAAGATTTCAAAATTCAAAAGCTGAGATAGATGAGACGGTCAAAAAATTAACTGAAATTTGTGAACGTGTCGTTGAGCAACAATTAGCTGACGCCTGGCAAGATGTTTGTACTTTAATAGATGCTGAGCTAATTACCAGTTTGATAGCTTTTTCAGAAATTGCAGAAAGTGTGTAAATTTCCCCCCTCTTCCAGCATTTTAAAACCACCGAGAGCACAGAGAAGGAGTATAACCAAAAACTCTTTGTGATCTTTGTGTCTTCTGTAGTTTTATTTCATAAGAATGGATTGAAAAAAAAAGTGGAGGTAGCACAGGCTTTTCCTGCCCGTGTATCAAAGCTACGAGTAATCGAAAATCATTGTGTTTATCGGAATCTATCTAATCCAAACTAAACCTAATCGGCATATTGAGATCAAAAAATACAGGCAAGAAAAACCTACGCTACAGTAGAAGAAAAACTATAGACAAGAATTAAAAATTGATTTAATGCCTACGGCTGTTAGAATGTGGGTAACTTTAACTTTTTTAATGTAACATGCCAAAATATAAATCAAATTTTTTAATTAGCATTTTTGTTGTTTTAAGCTTTATTGGTTGGGTTTGTGATACCTTTGCTGCCGAGTCTTCATCTACTGCTTCATCAACCTGTGCCGGCGGTATTACAGTTAATGATAGCGAATCTTGTCCTGAATGTTATGAGCAATGCCCAGGCAAAGGAACTGCATATGCAATATGTGGGACTTGTTCGGATAGTTTATCTTCATACCCTGATCTTTCACTTCCCCCAGTTTGTCCTACTAAATGTTGCGTTAGAAGGAGTTAATAATGCTTTTGATTTTGAGCATTGACAGGTGTAGTTACCGCAGCTGTGTAATCTGTGGTTTTATTTCATAAGGTGAAGTTGGAGGAATAAATTTTAAATGTTACAAGCTACTACAGATGAATTTTTTCTCAAAAAACACTTTTTTAATTAAGAATTAGACATAATCTTCAATAATTGTTAGATGTTCGCCACATTATGGGTCGGGAGAATAATTTAGCTTTGGTTAATCACTTGCATTGGGTAAATGCAGATCGCTTTGGTTGGTCAGCCTCAATAGGCTCTGGACTAAAAGTTGCCTTTGTATTTCTAAATGCCCACAGCCTAGAGGATACGTTTGAGCAATTAAAGGTTTTTTTAGGACACCTTAATTTTATTCAACCCGTAGTTTTTTTTAGCGAAGATTGTAGTTTTGCGGATTACTTAAGAAATAACAAAGTCGAAGTTAAAATTTTAAATATTAATCAGGACCGGCAATTTATTAAATCTAATTTAGTTTTTTATAAAATCTTAAAAGAAAATCAAATTAAATTAGTCCAGTTTTGCGAACTAGCAGCTTTTAAGTCTTTGGCTTGGGGGGCTAAAATGGCTGGAGCTAAGATTGTCTACATTTTAAATGAAATTCCAACAGTTTTTGATTCTAAAAATTGTGCGGCTTTTGCCTTAAGTGATCAAATTGTTCTTAACTCACCTGTTTTGTATACAGGACTAGAACGTGCAAGTAATTTTATCTTTCGTAATCGAACTTGGAAATTTTTAAGACGCTGGTTTAATTCCGGCAAACAAATGCTAGTTTCTCGCAAACAGTTGTTGATGAATATGGTGCAAGTGATTTATCACGGAGTGGAGCTAGAAAAATTTTATATTATAGACGAGGTAGAACGTTCTCGGATAAGGCAAAAATTAGGCATTGAATCATCTGCTAAAGTTGTAGCATATATTGGCGAGTTTAAATCACAAAACCAACAGCTTGAATTTATGCAGACCTGTGCTTTAAAAATTTTAACCGACAATCAGCAAGTTAATTTTTACTTTATAACTAAAAATCGATCCTCAAAAAGTCAGTCATATATTTTTAGTTGCTGTGATTTTGTGGAAAGTTTTGGCTTACAGGATAAAATGTTTTTAACTGAAGTCCAAACCGAAATTGAAATGCTAGATTTACTGCGAGCTATAGATATTGTGGTTCTCTCCCCACAGGCGGCTTTGGAGATTGATTGGTTAGCTAAAGTTTTTAGTTTAGGTAAGCCTGTAGTAACCTTTAATTTAGCGCAACATATAAAAGAGTTTGTGGGTGAATATACAACCGGCGTAATTGTGCCTGTCGAAGATTTTTATAGATTGCAGTTAGCGCTAAAGGAGTTGATTAGTAATGACATTTTTTACAAGCAGTGTGTGGAGAATGCCCTAGACGTTTCTAAATATTTTTTTGATGTCAATTATGCAGTCGAAAAGTATGAAAAATTATATAGAAATTTAAAAACTGCTTGAAAATAATAAACAAAATTAGTAAATTCCAAAAATTTTAAATTATGTCAAACAACATTATTTTTTTAAGTGTCTTTATTTTTGTTGCCAGTATCATCACGGTTATTGTGTTAATTGCTGTAGCCAAAGGCTTTAAAGTTTTATTTTTAAATAATCTATCGCAGGAGGGGAATTCTTTCTATTCAGATTTAGAAGAAATAAAAACGGTTGTCGAGTCGGCTAAAGCGCGTTTGGCAAGTGGTATGTTGCCATATGAAAAATTTTACGAACTAGAACAGGCGGAAATAGAATTTAGAAACAGAATTAATGAAATAAAAGAAGACACCCAAACACTAAATCAAACTCTTAAAGATTTAAATAAAAATTTAGTCGAAAAAGAGAAGAAAAGAGAAGAACTAAAGAGTAAAAGCGCTAATGTGTTGTTATTAATTGGCGAGTTAGTAGCTAATAAGACGACTTTAGAAACAGAAATGGGAGCCTTGCAAAAGGAGCTTAATTCTTCAAAGTCTATGCTAATTACTTTGGAAAGTGAATTAGAATTGGCTGAAGATCAAAAGGCAATTTTTGTAGAACTCCAGAATAGTTTAGAAGAACTAGAAAACCAATTATTTGAGGTTTCTACAACATATAAAGATGTATCAAAAAGTTTTATGGAACTTGAAAATCAATATCAATCGCTAGAAAGAGAATATAAAAGATTAATAGAGTTAAATTTAAAGGATAAACCCCATTCATGATTTTAACGCTTAAAGTTTTGAGTAAAACTGTCGCGTGTTAGTTGGCTTGGAGGTAGTTTGTATATTATTAGGATTTATTATGAAAAAATCAATTACATTAAAACCGCTTACTTTTTATTTTTTATTGTTTTGCACTTGTTTTTCTATCTTTATTGTCCTTGGTTCGTTTAACCAAAAACCTGAAGATGTTTCAGCGGCAACTAGCAATGCTGAAAATAAAAAGGAAACTATTGTTAAAAATCAAGATGACTATAATAACTTAAAAGTTTTTACAGATGTTATCGCGCTTATTAAAAGAAACTATTACCGTGAAGTTGACTTTTTGCAACTAGTGCAAGGCGCAATTAAGGGTATGGTTGCTACCCTTGATCCGCATAGTTCATATTTGACTGCTGATAATTTTAAAGATTTAAAAGTTGAAACTAAGGGTGAATTTGGTGGCTTAGGCATAGAAATTACCATTAGGGATACGACGCTGACAGTTGTTTCGCCGATTGAAGATTCGCCAGCTTATCGGGCTGGCGTCATGGCTGGAGATCAAATTATAAAAATTGAAGATGAGTTCACTAAGGACATGACTTTAAGTGATGCATTAAAAAGAATGCGTGGTTTAAAAGGCACTCCAGTAACTATTTATATTCATCGTGAAGGACGTAAAAATTTATTACCTTTTACGATTGTGCGAGATAATATTAAAGTTAAGAGTGTGCGTTTTAGAATGCTTGATGACGGCATTGGTTATATTCGACTGGCGCAATTCCAAGAAGATTCGTCAAGCGAATTTATTTCTGCACTAAAGACTTTAGAAAAGCAAAATAAAAAACAGTTATCGGGCTTAGTCATGGATTTGCGCAATAATCCGGGTGGCTTATTAACTCAGGCAGTGCGAGTGACAGATTTGTTTTTAGATGGCGGAATAATTGTTTATACTGAGGGACGTTTAGAAAGTAATAAATCTGAATATTATGCGCATAACGATAGTACAGAGCCAAAATACCCAATTATAGTTTTAGTTAATGAAGGCTCGGCATCGGCTTCTGAAATTGTTGCGGGAGCATTTCAAGATGCTAGACGGGCAGTGGTGGTCGGGGCGCAGACTTTTGGAAAGGGTTCAGTGCAAACGATTATCCCAATGGAAAATGATCAAGCCTTAAAACTAACTACAGCCCTCTATTATACGCGGAGTGGGCGTTCGATTCAGGCAGTTGGTGTAACGCCAGATAAATTAGTAGCGACTAAACCAATTCAACTGGAAGACCTCGACGAGGTGGCTCCAGAAGATGTTTTAAAACCTAAAGAAAGCTCTTTAAAAGGTTCAATTAGAAATCCTAAACAGAGGACTAGCGATTTGGAAGGCAATAAGGAGCTGACTATTTCGCAGTATCCTAAACAAAAAGTAAAGGAGCCAAAGTATTTAATTGGTTCAAGAGATGCAATGAACGCTGAGCTGAGTTTTGTGCTAAGCGAGGATCCGCAGTTAGCTGAAGGTTTAAAGATTATTAAAGATTGGATAGCTACAGGAAAGCAGCCTATATTTGATAAGCCGGAAGCCTCGAAAGTCGCTAGCAGCAAAAAAACAGTTAGCGCTAATTAAATTAATTAAACTATCCAGTGTCAGATAAAAGAAAAACGTAAGTCCTTGTAAGTTCCCCTTGTGGGTGACTATACAAGGACGTCGCGAGGCTATTCAAGAGTTGAAAGTTTGTTCTGTGTCCTCTGGGGTTTTATTTCCTAAGGAGCGGGTGGAGCTCCCCTAGTTAAAATTATGAACTTGAAAAAACGACTAGACGTATTGTTAGTTGAGCGGGGATTAGCTAGCTCGCGAGAGAAAGCTCAAGCCTTAATTTTGGCGGGGAATGTTTTGGTTAATAATGAGCCGGCAGAAAAAGTTGGTTTGCGCTATGGAGTGGGGGAAAATATCCGGGTGCGTGGGGAGGTTTCTAAATTTGTGGGTCGTGGTGGAGATAAGATTGAACCGGCTTTTGAATTTTTTGGGATAAATTTAAATGGCGTGGTAGCGCTGGATGTTGGAGCTTCAACGGGTGGGTTTACAGATTGTATGTTACAGCGTGGTGCGAAAATGGTTTATGCAGTTGATGTTGGATATAATCAGTTGGCGCATAAATTAAGAACGGATGCGCGAGTTGTGGTCTATGAAAAAACGCATGCTAAGGATTTAGCAAGGCTTAATTTTAAGCCGCAACCAGAGTTTGCTACGATAGATGTAAGTTTTATTGGGGTTAGAAAAGTATTAGGTTATGTAGTTGAGCTATTTAGAAATTTTGAAGCTCAACCGTATTTTTCTATTGCAGAGAAAAAGTTAGGTATTTTAGCTTTAGTTAAACCGCAATTTGAGCTTGGTCAAAAATTTATCTCTAAAGGCGGGGTTGTTAAAGAAGAACAAGCTCAGTTAGAGGCAGTTAAGTTAGTTCAAGAGTATGCACAAAGTTTAGGTTTAGTGGTGGCTAATTCCTTTGCCTGTCCCCTACGTGGCGAAAAAAGTGGTAATCAAGAATATTTTTTATATATGTAGTGGTAGTGTATAACATTAGTTTTTTCTGATATCTGATATAGGATTAGTGCGTATTTTTGCTTTCTTTAAAAAAATAACAAGATAATCGATAGTTATAACTTTTTTATTGACTTGTAAAAGATTGGCTATTGTACTGTGGATACGTCAGTAATATCTATCATTTTTCTTTTTTTTCTTTTTTTTGTGTATTTTTTTTTTTTTTTGATAAGAAATTGCGGGAAAGTTTGGCAATTTTTTTAGGGCAGTTAATAATATTTGTCATTTTTTCATTTAAAAAAAATAAAGTTTCATTTTTAACAATTAAAATTTGATTAAAGGTAATTCAATTATGAAAAATAAATTATATTTAACTATTGCAGCAGTAATAGTGTTTAGTTCATCAATTAATTTGGCAAATGCCGAAAAAAATACTAGCGCTGTTTCAGTTGCTCCTTACGTTTCTTCTAAAATTTCTTTTGGTTGGGTAAAAGCGCACAATTTGTCAGCTGATGTCCCCTTATTGGCTGGGACTTCATTTGCTTCTAGTGGTCATACAGATGGAGTTTGGGGAACAAAATTAGCGATTGGCGCGGATACCGCAATTAAAGCTATTCATGGCTCAATTAGAACTGAGTTAGAGCTTGGCTTTAATTCAGCATATGAAAACAATGGACTTGTTTCAAATAGTTCTCCCTCTACGTGGGATTATACAAATATTGAAAGCAAAACTTTTTTATTTAATCTTTACTATGACTTAAATACTTGTTCTAAATTTACTCCTTATATTGGAGGTGGATTAGGTTTGAGCCACTTAGATAGTTCTGTAACCGCGGCTGATCCTGCTGCAGGTTGGTCTTTTTCATCAAGAAAATCGGTTAATAAATTTTCGTGGCAAGTTGGCGCTGGCGTAGCATATGCCCTTAACGACAAGGTGGACTTAGACTTAGGATATAGATACTCAGATTGGGGGTCTCTTAGTAGCACGCTTACTGGGGTGATAGATATTCCAATCAAAGCTGATTTAAGAAGCCATGAAGTTTTGCTTGGTTTGCGATATACTTTCTAATTTGTTTTAATTTCTGTTTGGCTCGTGAGATAGTTCAGACAGAAAGACCGCAAGGTTGAGACATCAGCTATCAGACTGCCTAATTACTCCTAACTTTACCTTGCGGTCTCCTTTGAACTTTTTAAGGGATTTTACTTCTATGGTAGCGCAACCAATTTTATAGAAACTAATTAAAAATCATACTTCTAATTCACGACAAATCCAACTTTAATAATACTTCCTATACCATCCTCTGGTTTTTCATAGGTTAAAATTCCCTGGTTGAGGCGAATATAATGCTCGGCAATGCTTAACCCTAAGCCACCTCCTTGTTGCTCAAGTTTTTTTCTGTTGAGTTGCGATAATTCTTTACAAGCTTCTGCAAAAGAACCGTCTGGAAAACCTGCCCCATAATCACGAATACAGCAATAAATTAGTTGGTCTTCTTTTTTTAGCATTACATCGATGTCACAACCTTTTTGATTGAACTTATGGGCATTGGAAAGAATACGCTGTAACGCGTTGATGAGATATTTAGGCGAGACATTAATTTTTACATTTTGTAATAATAAGGAGTTAAAATTTATATATGGTGCAGCTTCATTACAATATTCCGAATAATCTTCTAGAAACGAATCAATAGCGTTTTGCACAAGTCTTGAAAAAATTACTTGCTTTGTGGTTTTTAAAATTTGGTCTGGTAACGGATTAAATCCTAGCTTTAATTGTTGGATGGTTAGTAAATCTTCTATTAAATTAGATAACTTTTTTCCACCATGCTCAATCGTAGTTATTAATTCGGCTAAGTTATCATTTCTTAATTTTTCTTTTAACAACTCCGTGCCATTGTTAATTAAGACTAATGGAGTTCTAAATTCATGTGATATGGTTTGTAAGAGATAGTGTTTGTTAGCGCTTATCTGATCTTCTAAATATAATTTATTTTTCCAAGCTTTTTGGAGTTTGCCTTTTATAGACGCCAACAAGTCAGCTGGCAAAAAAGGTTTGGTAATAAAATCGTCAATTCCGAATTCCTTAGCTTTTCTGATTTCAGTCCCAGAATTAAGACTACTTAAAAAAATAAAAGGTAAATTCTCATGATTATCTAAAGCCTGAACTTGGGAATAAAAATCAAAACCATCTTGTTCGGGCATTTTAATATCTGAAATTATTAAATCAATTTTGGGCTGACCAAGTAATAAAAAACTTAAAGCTGAGTTGGCGTTAGATTTGGTAATAGCATGGTAACCCTGTGCATTTAGAAGTTCCTCTAGGGTACTTAAAACTGTAGTATTGTCATCAACGACTAGGATATTAAATTGCGGCAAAGAAGGTGAATTGACAAAGTGTTCCATGGTTTATGTTTATCGGCTGTTTAAAGAAATAATGTAAAAAATTACGTAACATATTATAATTTATATTTTTCTGAGTGTAGAAAAACAGCTAATTTATTGAAACTAAAAAAGCACGATTGGCTGTGTTATTTTTCTAGCTTGATTAATTATCCTATTTATTGATATGCGTTTTGCCTACTAGGTAAATTTGCCTCAGCGTTATAATGATTTTTTAGAAGTTCCTTGAAGTATTAGAGATACCCTTAGGATATAATTTATATGAAACAACGCATTGCAGCCCTATTCACAGGTCAGGGCGCCCAAAAAATTGGTATGGGCAAAAGTTTTTTTGAGGCAAGCGAAGTAGCTCAAGAACTTTTTAAGACAGCTGACAAAACACTAGGCTTTAAACTTTCAGAATTATGTTTTAAAGGACCAATTGAGGAACTAACCTTAACAGCTAATGCCCAGCCGGCTTTACTTCTGACTTCATTTATAGCTTTTAAATTATCTGGTATTCAGCCTCTGGCTGGGGCTGGACATAGTTTAGGAGAATATTCTGCCCTAGTCGCGGCAGGTAGTTTAAAGTTCGAAGATGCAATTAACCTCGTGCATAAACGCGGCAGGTATATGCAAGAAGCAGTGCCAGCTGGAACTGGAAAAATGATTGCTGTTATGGGGCCAGAAGAAGTAGAGTTACAGGAGTTAATCAACCAAGTTACAAACTCTAGAACAGGTGTAATTGTCGAAATTGCAAACTTGAATACGCCGGGACAAACTGTGCTATCTGGCAATAATTCTGGAATTGACGATTTTCTTAAGTTAGCAGGTGAGAAGAAAATTAAAGTTATACCACTAAATGTCAGTGCACCTTTTCATTGTAGTTTAATGCAGTCCGCAGCCGATAAGTTAGCAATAGATTTGGAACTGACTGAATTTCGCGATCCAGAGTGGGTAATTTATTCTAATGTTACAGCCCAAGCTGTGAAAACAGGGGTTACAGCTAGGGAGTTGTTAAAAAAGCAAGTTTGCGGTTCAGTGCGCTGGTTTGAATCCGTGCGTAACATGCTACAAGAAAATAATATCGAAGTTACAATTGAATTTGGAGCCTCAGATGTGCTGACTAAAATGCAAAAACGAATTAATGATACAGTGGAAAAATATGTAGTTAGCGATATGCAGCAACTCCAAGCATTAATTTAAAAATTATGACTTATAATAAATTTATCTTATTTGTTTTTTTGAGTTTTTTTATTTTTTTTGAAATGGCGAGCGCGCAAGATTTTTTAGGTGGTAAATCAAATTCAAATACTAAACAGGCTAACAAGCAACAGATCTATAAATGCGGCAATAGTTGGAGCTATTATCCCTGTCCAGCAGTAATAGAAACTACAACTTCATTATCCAAAAGCGTGAGTTCAAAATATTCGGAAATCGAGAATATCAAAGTAGATCTATCCAAGATGAAGTTAATTGAGAATATTGATAAATTGATAACGGATTTGGATAGGCGTTATCATGTCATCCCCAATCATGCTTATCGAATTAAGGCTCTTTGTAAGAATCCTGAAATTTCAGTAATGACTTGTGCCAGACTGGTAGAGGAACTAAAAGAGAGTGTTAAGTCTTATGACAAAGACCAAGAATTAGCTGAACTTGAAAGGCGAGAAAAAAGAGAGCTGGATGAAAAGAAAAGAATGGTTCTGCGGGCAGAAAGATTAAAGGCACTTCAGAGACATAAAGTTGAAAAAAAGAATCAAGAAAAAGAGATAGAGCAGTTTTAAAAATCAAGGGAAAATATTATAACAGATTTAATTTTTATTATTACGTCTCTAACAGATTAGTTTGACGCTTATTTAACTAGAATTTTAAAGCTGAAACTATTATTGGTAGAAAGCTAAATCCTTTAGTAGATAAAACTCTTGTTATGGCGGTATTAGTTATGCTAAGTGCATGAACTGTCTGCGTTTACCAGCTGGATGACCGTAGTTCTGATTTCTAGGGATATGATTATTACAGGATTGCGTTCGTTGGTTGTTTTAAAAAGTAAAGTTGTTTCAGCTTTTATAGAATAATGAAATTTGTTTAATAAGGAATACTAATATGAAAAAAATATTTACTGGTTCGTCTATTTTGGTTGCTTTGTTAGTTTTGATAACTGCTTGCTCTTCAACACCAGATTTTGGAGAACCTTACGGAGAATTACCAGCGTCATGCCAGATAGAAGTATTTATTTCAGCGAGTTGTCAATATTGCCATAAGTTACAAGAATTTCTTAAAGCTAAAAATATTCCGTTTATTAAACGCGATGTAGTTCACGATTATTGGGCAAGGCAGGATTATTATGCCTTAAAAGGTTCAGGAGTTCCATTAACTAAAATTGGCGATAAATTAGTCAAAGGTAATCGCCCAGAAGAGGTTGAAGCTGCTTTTCGTGAATATTGTGGAATTAAATAAAAGAGCCTAAAGGTTTCCTAACTTATTAAAGATACCTTAATATGAGATTTACTAAAATGCATGGTATAGGCAATGATTATGTCTATATCAACGGCTTTGTTGAAACAGTAGATGAGCCAGAAAAATTAGCACTTAAAATCAGTGATCGACATTTTGGAGTTGGTAGCGATGGCTTAATTTTAGTGCTACCCTCGCAAGTCGCTGATTTAAAAATGCAAATGTTTAATGCCGACGGCTCTGAAGCTGAAATGTGCGGTAATGGTTCACGTTGTGTTGGAAAATTTGCTTTTGATAAGGAGCTTATCAAAAAGACAGAATTTACTTTAGAAACCAAAGCCGGTATTAAATATTTAAAAATTTTAGCTGGCGATCTTAAAAAACGTAAGGTGCAAGTTGATATAGGTGAACCGATTCTTGATCCAGCTCAAATACCGGTGCGGATTAATCAAAGACCTGTTTTAAATTATCCAATTCTAATTGATGATACAACTTGGAATATTACTTGTGTTTCAATGGGTAATCCACATGCTGTTGTTATAACCCAGAATATAGAAAAGTTAGATTTGCCAACTTTGGGACCTAAATTTGAGAACCATCAACTTTTTCCTAATCGAATTAACACTGAATTTATAGAAGTAATTACGCGGTCGCTAATAAAAATGCGGGTTTGGGAACGAGGCTCTGCTGAAACCTTAGCTTGTGGAACAGGGGCTTGTGCTAGTGTGGTAGCGACAATTTTAAATGGGTTGTGTGACAGGCAAGTAGTAGTCAAATTAATAGGCGGAGACTTGGAAGTTTATTGGAGTGCTGAAGATAACCATATTTATATGACAGGTGATGCAGTTACAGTGTTTGAAGGAGAGTATTTATAGTATCTACTATTATTGAATAGTAATAAATGGTAATTTATTGACGATGATTTTTGGCGCATCCTTCTTCATCATGATTTTAAAAACGTTAGATCTATCAATTTCCTTTTAATTTAGAGGTAATCAAAGCATTACTTAATGTTTCAGCGGAATAGAGTAGGGCGAGCTCTTCTGTGGGGGTTAAATCATCAAATATTTCAAGCTGTGAATCTTTAGAAGTTAACTTAAAGTTTTTAAGTTTGGAGGTAACGCTTTCCCAGAGTTGTTCATTAACTTCCGGAGCTGGGCTGTTTATTGGTAACATTAAGATATGCAAAGCATATAGTAAATTATTGCTGAACAGCAATTTAATACCTTTTAATTCAGTTTGATTTAAATTTAATTCTTTTAAGAAATGTTTTGAGCGAACTAAAATTTGTGGTTTCTGAATTTCTTCAGGAGTTAAAAAGTAGCGCCGCTTTTTAAACCATAATCCAACATTAACTTTGGAAGTCAAAATCGAAATCGGAATTGAGAGAATTAATCCCAAATTAATCGGCAGCATCCACCAAAAAAGATTGGTAGTCCAATACCACAAAACTAGCATAGTCAACCATCCCAAGCCAGTCTGCCAAATATGCCGTTTAACAGCAGTTTTAAAACTGGTTCCCATGTCGCTGCGGCTTTGGATATTCCAAGCAACTGAACGACCAAATAGAATATCAATAATAAATTTGCTCTGAAACATCATCATGATTGGAGCAAACAAACTACTAATAATTATTTCTATAAAAACACTTTTTAAAGTTTGCCAGATTCGCATTTTCGATTGTTGTAAATATATGATGACCCCCAAAAATTTAGGGACAAGCAACATCGACATGGAGAGCGCAAATAACAAAATCGTTCCCAACACATCAAAAATAGGCCACTCTGGAAATAAAGTTTTGTAGGTAGAAAAATAAACTGGCGGGAAAAATATTTTACTTAACGCAACTGCTAAGCCAATGATTAAAAACGAAAGCCAGAGTAATGACGACAAGTAAGACATAATCCCAATAATAAAGTGGATTCTACTAATCGGATGTATGCCTTTAGCAAATAAAACTTTTAAGTGTTGAAGATTGCCTTGACACCAACGCCTATCACGGATGGCAAAATCAATTAAAGTCGGCGGAACTTCCTCATAACTGCCCTCTAAATCTGGCAACAACCAAGTTTCCCAGCCAGCTCGCTTAATTAATGCCGCTTCAACAAAATCATGACTTAAAATATAGCCACCAAAAGGTTGTCGTCCTTTTAGAACAGGCAGACCACAACTATCCATAAAAGCTTGCACTCTAATAATTGCGTTATGTCCCCAATAATTACTGGAATTACCTTGCCAATAGGCTGTACCAAAAGCCACGACAGGACCATAAACTTTACTGGCAAATTGTTGTAAGCGAGCAAATAAGGTATTGTGATTAATAGCTAGCGGAGTGGCTTGAATAATTCCAGCTTGCGGGTTGTTTTCCATAGTTTTGGCTAGGTAAATCATAGTTTGCGCTGTAATTAAACTGTCTGCGTCAAGCACAATCATAAAATTGTAGTTTTTCCCCCATTTATTACAAAAGTCTTCAATATTGCCAGACTTGCGGGCAATGTTTTTTGGGCGCTTGCGATAAAATAAATTAATGTGGGGAATGATAGTGCCTGCTGCGCTAGAGTGAGTATGCGCTTGAACTATCTTAGCTATGAGTCTTTTGGCATCTAACCAAGTTTTTTCTTCATCAATCCAAACTTTGGGGTTCGTTGTGTCACTTAAAATAAAAAAATCAAAATTGTTTATTTGACCCTGCCTAGTTAAATCCTCTGCCATAGCTAAGACATTTGCAAAAACCTGCTGGGGGGATTCATTATAGACTGGAACTAAGATAGCTGTTTTGGTTGAGAGTGTTATATTTTCTGGATTAGACTTAGTAAGTTTAGTTTGTTTTTTTTGCGCCAACCAAGCCAAGAATCCAAAAATACTAGACCAAAAAAATAGCGCAATCCAAGCAAAAGTTAGCGCAAACAGCACGATACTAGCAATTGCGGTGTAGTTAGAAATATCAGTCGGTAAAGATTTTATCCATTTTAATGTAGCCAAAAGCGTGTTGAGGATTGTGATCCCAAAAATTTTTAGACGTCTTTGGGATAAGGTGGAGTCAGGGATTTTTAATTCAGAGCAGCTCATTTTTTCAAAACCTTGCTAAATAATTTTCGCAGATTAAAAATAGAACTAAGTTTTTGTGGACGCATTTGTGATACCTTATATTCGGGGATAATTTCTAAGTTAAAATCTTTGACAAAAAAGAAATCTTGTTTCAGTTCAGTGCTAAAATCATAATATTCTGCCACCTGATTTAAAATGAAATAAAACTTAAAGAAAGCCAGCAATTCATAATCTTTTAACTTGTCATGAATAAAAATCTTCTTAGCTTCTAAAAATAAAAAACTATCCAGGAGCATTATAAAATCGTTTTGGGTATAATTCTCGGATACTGACTGCTTGGTGTTGATAATACAGAGTTCTTTGATTTTTTCTAAAACAGTCTGGGCAACTATTTTAGCTTTATTCTGGTTGTAGCCCAGTGTTTCCAAATAGGCTATTGTAATTGCAAGGGGTTGAGAATTTACGGTAACCATTGATAGCTCCAGACTTCCGAAATAATTTTATCCTCTTTCTTTAAGGCAATCCTAATTTCACTAATCTTGCGCGGCGGCACAAAATCAAAGTAGACCGTCGCGCCTTTAGTAAGTGGATTATAAACCAAACTAACGTCTAAAATTTCGCCTTCTGATAAATAAACATCGGGCTTAATAAGCTGTTCTTTAAGCTCAGTCTCTGAAAACTTACCGCTAAAGTTTACTACAAATTTACGCTTTTCGCGTTCTAATAAACTAGAGATTGAATCCGTTCCAGTAAGAGTTGAATCCACACGAGCTACATTGCTTTTTTTAGGAATATTATCGCACCAGTATAACATATATTTAAAACTATATTCTTGTTCTGGAACAATCTCAGCTTCTGGTACCCAATAAGTAACAATATTATCATTGACGTCTTTGATAGATGGAATCTCAACTAATTGCAGCATGCCTTTACCCCAATTCCCCAGCGGCTCAACCCAAACGCTTGGTCGTTTTTCATATTCATTTTCTAAGTCGTAATAGTGTTTGCCACGTCTATCGCGTTGCAGCAAACCAAAGCCTTGAGGGGTTTCGTCAAGAAATGAGCTGATACGCAAATATTTTGAATTATCTAGTGGTCGCCAGAGCCACTCGCCTTTGCCGTTTAAAATGAGTAAGCCGTCGCTGTCGTGGACTTCGGGACGGTAGTCATCAAAGCGATTTTTAGTATTTTCTCCAAATAAAAACATGGAAGTTAGCGGTGCAATACCGAGCTTTTTGATTTTTGTGCGCGGAAATAAATTAGCTTCAACTTCAACTAGAGTGTTTTTGCTTGGGGTTAAGTGAGCTGGCGTAATTGTGAATTTATAGGCGCCGCTAATGCTTGGGCTGTCTAGTAGAGCATAGACTTTAACAGAAGTTTCGGCTGGGTTAGGGCGTTCAATCCAAAATTCTTTAAAATATGGAAATTCTTCGCCAGTTTGTTCGGCTGTATCAATAGCTAGTCCGCGCGCGGAAATTCCGTAATGTTGCTTTTTGGATAGTGCTCTAAAATAACTAGCTCCTAAGAATGAAATTAAATCGTCATAATAAGTTTTGGTGTTAAGTTGTGTATGTAGTCTAAAACCAGCAAAACCGGTTAGGGTGTTAGGAGGATTGTCGGTGCTGAATTTTTTAACCCAATTACTAAAGATGGCATTTTCTTCTGGCAGAGGGATATGGTTATAGGTGAACATTTCAGGCGCGTATTTAAGGGGTAAAGCTTTGCCACGATAAACTTCGTGGATTGGAACAGGGATTTGAAAAATTGAGCCGAGGTGGTGAAAAGTTAATTCAAAAGGTAGTCTTTTGTTAGCCCATGGATTGTTTTTGCGTTCCCAGCGTAGATTTTTATGTTTGTCATAGTCTAATTTTTTTAATTCTTCGGGCAAAATATTTTCTGGATTTTGAAAAGGTTGGCTAGCGAGTTCTTTAGCTTTTTGGATTAAAATTTTTTGGTTAAAAGCAATAGCATTGGGGGGATCTGGTTCTGCTGGTTCAGTTATGTCATTAGCGGTTGAGGTATTGGTATTTTGTTGAGTTGTTTGATTGGTTGTTGTTTGAGATGAGAGTTTTTTAAAATTAAGAGGTATAAATTTGTCGGCGAAAGATAAGACGTCAAACCAATATAATACTCCAGATATAAACAGAATGATTAGTAAAAATTTAGTTATGAATTTAGTCATGCTCTATGCCTCGTTGTGTTATAAAAAGATAGATATTTTGAAAGCTAAAGGGTGTGGATGTCTAAAATAATATTCCAGTTTTTGCAATAAGTTATCTGAATTTTTTCTGTTATAATAATCGGTTAAGCCGTTTTTTTATATGAATTTATGAGGACTATATTACAGGCAATCCTGCCTGTGCATTTATTCTAAGAGATGTAAATTATTTTGCGACATAGTTTTTGACTAAGCCATCATATTCTTTAGAGCCATCAGAAATACGAATCAGGCGGTCAGCATATTGAGCAATATCTGGTTCGTGAGTAACCAGGATGATTGTGCAACCTTGTTTTTTGTTGAGGTCAGTTAAAAAAAGCATAATTTCATCACTAGTCTTACTATCTAAATTTCCAGTTGGTTCGTCAGCTAAAATAATTTCTGGATTATTAACTAAAGCGCGAGCAATAGCTACGCGTTGTTGCATACCACCAGAAAGTTGTGTTGGGAAACGATCTTCGTAACCCTTAAGTCGAACAATTTCTAAAAGTTTTTCAGCTTGAGCGCGACGGAACAGTTTATCTTTGCCCATGTAAATTAGCGGCAAAGAAACATTATCCGCAATAGTTCGCTTCATTAGTAAATTAAAACCCTGAAAAACAAAACCAATTAATGTATTACGAATACTTGCTAATTCATTATCCGTAGCCTTAGCTATTTCTCTTTGAGCCAAAATATAGGAACCACCAGTTGGACGGTCCAGACAACCTAAAATATTCATCAGTGTTGATTTGCCAGAACCAGACGGTCCCATTATCGCAACAAACTCGCCCTGCTCAACAGAAAATGAAACATCCTTTAAAACAGGATGTTCTAAACCACCTTCCAGATAGTAAGTCTTATATAAAGATTTTATTTCAATAACGGACATGCTGATAATTTGTAATTACGTTCTCTTAACCTCTAGGGAGCGTTTATTTTTTCTTTATTTTAGCCTTCAAATATTCTGCAATTACTTCGTCACCTTCCTGTAAGCCAGAAATTATTTCTGTATTTGAAACATCTGACAACCCGCGTGTGATTTTAACTGGAACCACCTCATAGTTTTTAAACTGATAGACTAATGTTTCTTCATTTTTCAAGTTTTTTATAAACTCTCGCGTAGGTTTTTCTTTTAATAAGTCGCCAGGCTTAAACTGAAATACAACATTGGGTAGTCTTAAGACGTTAGTAACCTCTTTAATTTTAATCGTAACAAAAGCAGTCATTCCAGGTAATAATTTTTCGTTATCATTATTAATATGAATTACCACAGTATACATGATAACGTTTTGCTCTTTGGTTGGGTTTAAACGGATTTGCTCAATTTTACCAGTAAAGATTTCACCCGGATGAGCATCAACTGTAAAAGTAACTTCTTGGTTTTGATTAATCATGCCAATATCAGCTTCGGCAATACTTGCTTCAATTTGCATTTTTTTTAAGTCTTCTGCAATTTCAAAAAGAGTAGGGGTTTGGAAACTAGCAGCCACTGTCTGCCCACGTTCGATTTGTCTTGAAATTACAGTGCCTGAAACTGGCGAAGTAATTTCGGCATAACTAAGGTTACGCAGCGCCTTGTTATATCTTGATTGAGCGCTTTCCATGTCGGAGAGCGCAGTCGCTAGATCAACCTCAGCCTGCTCAAGTTCATATTTAGCAATGTAATTATCTATAAATAATTTTTTATTTCGGTCAGTATTAAGCTTTGAAATATTATATCTAGTTTTGGTTTGTTCTAATTTGGCTTTAGCTTCGTTGAGATCTTCATTAAGTATAGTTTTATCTAGTTCAGCAAGTTTTTGTCCTTTTTTGACTTTGTCGTTATAGTCGGCAAATACGTTTTCAATAATCCCAGAGACTTGGGTTCCAACACTAATAATATTAATGGGACGCAGAGTGCCGCTAGCTGTAACGCTTTGTGAAACTCGCCCGTGTCGGACTTTTTCAAATTCAAAATCAGTGGCTTTTAAGTTATGCTCGGTTGAAGTGCAACTACGAATCACGACGCCAATTATAAATATCACAATTATTAAGACAATAATTTTAATTTTTGATTTTTTTTTCATCTGATTACTCATTTTCAGCTAACGCCCTTAATAAATTACTCTTGGCAATGAAAACGTTATAAACTGCTGAAACTTTTTCAACGCGGGCAGTAGCTAACTTAGATTGAGCGTTAAGTAGATTAAGAATATTGCCTTTTCCAGCTTTATATGCCCCCAGTGCAACTTTTTCATTTTCTAAGGCGCTATCTAAGAGCTTAATACTAATTTCGTGATTTTTAATTGCCGTTGTCCAGTTTTGATAAGTATCCCAAACATCAAGCTCTACAATTCTTTGGGTTCTCTTTAAGTCAGCTTTAGCGCTTTCAACTAAATAACGGCTTTGCATAATGTTGTAGGTATTACTAAATCCAGTGAAGATTGGAAAGGATAATTCTAAGCCAATTGTGCCGTTGTTTGAATTACTGTCATCGTTGCTAAATCTATCGTTAATCCCCAGTGAACTAGTTAAAGAAAGCGTGGGATAGTTTTTTTTCTGAGCAGCTTCAAGATTAGCCGTTGCGGCTTGCAATTCAGCTTTTTTGGCAGCCAGATCAGAACGTTTGTTAAGTGTAGATTTGATTAAGTCTTCAAGTTGTCCTTGAAATTGTAATTCCTTAATATCGGGAAAAAATTCAGCAAAATTAAGTTTAGCATATGGCGCCAGATTTAAAAGGGAAAGTAGTTTGCCTTTACTGATTTGAAAATTATTTTCTGTGCGAGTTCGGTCTAGTTGCGCTTGAGCATATGAAGTTTCAGCTTGTAATTTATCACTCAACGCGACTAGTCCAAGTTCATAACGCTTGCTGGCTGCCTCAAAAGCTGATTTAGCACTAGCTTCATTAGCTAAAGCGCTTTGGGTAGCGGAGTGGTAACTGAGCATAGTATAATAAGCTGAGGTAATATCATAAATTGTGCTACGTAGATTGTGGTCAAAGGAGAAGTTTGCAGAAAGTAGATTTTGTTTAGTTTTTTCAATGTACGCGGGCGTTGCTCCAAAATCAAAAAGTAACCAACTTAAAGAAAGATTAGCGCTAGTGTCAGAGTTATAAGTTTTATTTCTACTATTTAGCAAACTGTCTGATTCTGAGAATTTGCGATTTAGATTAGCGCCGGAGTTTATTTTGGGTAAATATCCAGAGAGAGCTTGTCCGTAACTGGCGGCGCTGGCTCTAGCTTGCATGTAATTTTGTCTAATCGTCGGGCTATTGCAAATTGCAATTTCGATTATGTCGGCTAAGTAAAAAGCTTGGTTTGTATCAATTTGTTTTTCGTAACATTCAGTGAAGTCGGGTGAATTTTGGAGCGCGTCAAATGGGTCGTCTATAGAGAAGGCAAAGGCTGCTGGCAAGTATGCAAGTGAGATGTAGGTAAATAATATATATTTATATAATTTGAACATATTTGAGCGCTTATTAAATGTGAGCATTTACGGAGTGACGAAACGTTGATATTCTTCGTTACCCGCCTAAGTTTTAAAATGCGCACTGTTTTTGATGAAAATTACTAACGCAACGTTTCGATTTTTTTATTTTTTTTGGTGATAAGAAGTAAAATCTAATATCTACCAAACTGGTAAGAGTTACAAAAATTTGACACTTTTTTGTAAACGCCGCCTTTTTGACAATCTCTAAACTTTAATTCGAATATTTTTTCGAAAATAAAAATTAAGATATTCAAGTAATTACTGCGCCTTTCAAATTTAAATCAATTTTATTGAGCAAGGTTTATTTTTCGGCATGCTCCTTGCTTTCAGGTTACAGAGTCAAAAATTAATCATGAATTTGAATTATGAAATTATTTAACGAAAGAAGCATAATACTCAGTGAAAAAGTTCTGGACTTGTCTTTTAGACGACATGGAATTTTAACTTCTAATGCCGCTAACAGCGAAACTCCCGGCTTTAGAGCTAAAGAGCTTGATTTTGCTAAAGAGCTTGAACGAGCTTGGAAAGTAGGAAGCCCAAACCTTAGTTTAACTAATAATCTTAGATTGACTAACACCAGACACTTAAACACAGATTTTAATCCAGCCTCAAATGCTAAACTTGTTTATGACAATAGCGGCGCCGTAGGAGCGGATGGCAATAATGTAGATTTGGATATTAACCTGGGAAAAATCTCAACCAACGCTAGTCAATACACTGGCGCCATAACTTTACTGGGTATGAAATTAAAAATGTTAAAAAATGCCGTAACTAACAAAGGATAAAATTATGTTTGGTTCAATTTATAACATAGCAGCTGGAGCCTTAAGCGCTAACCGTCTGCGCATTAATGTGGTAGCTAGTAATATTGCAAACGCCGAAACAACTCGGACTGAAGAAGGCGGACCCTACAAACGTCGTGAAGTAATTATGACCACAGTTACACCGCCAAGAGAATCTTTTGCGTCATTCTTAGAAAAAAAAGAATTAAAAGGCGTGCGGGTAGCGGAAATTCATGAAGATGAAAACCCTCCGCGTCTGGTTTATGATCCAGCGCACCCAGATGCAGATCCCGTTACTGGCAACGTAGCTCTGCCGAATATTAATCCAGTGGCGGAAATGACTAATATGCTCACAGCAAGTGCGGCATATAAAGCAATGGCGGAAATTGTTGGAGTTACTAAAGATATGGCAACAGCTTTAAAAGGCTTAGCGGATAAATAATATTAATTAATATTTTTTAAGAAAACTATGAACAACATAACTGGCGTATATAATTCAACCGGAAGATTAATTAAAGATGCAGCGCCTGTCTCTGCAATTCCAAAAATCACTGGTGATGTGCAGCAAGTTGGGCAACAGTCATTTGCGGATATGTTGGCAGAACAGATAAACAAGGTTAATGCCGAAGGCATTACGGCTGATGATAAAATGGCAAACTACTTGGTTGGCAAAGAAGCTGATCCACATAGTGCAATTTTAGCTTTGCAAAAAGCTGATATTTCTTTCCAATTACTAACCAGTGTTAGAGACAAAGTCATACAGGCATATCAGGAAGTTATGAGAACACAATTATAATAATTAATAAAAAATATGGATTTTGATTTAAGCGTTATATTAAAGCAAATTTGGAATATGTATAAAAAACTCTCGGCAATGCAGAAGCTGGCATTACCATTGTTATTTGTGCTGGGCGTGGTCAGTATTGTTTTTATTTCAAAGTGGGCAAGTCGTCCCGAATATGAAGTTTTATTTTCTAACTTACGTGAAAACTCAGCTGCTAGCGTGATTCAACAGCTCAAGGATAAAAAAATATCCTATACCCTGCAAGATAATGGACATACTGTCTTAGTTGCTCCGCCTTCAATTATTAATGAGCTGCGTCTTGACCTTGCCTCGAACGGTATTCCAAGCAGCGGTAGTATTGGCTTTGAAGTTTTTAAAGAAAACTCTTTTGGGCGTACCGGTTTTGTTGAAAAAATTATGGGCGTGCAAGCACTCCAAGGCGAACTAGAAAGAACCATTGCGAGTATTAGTGCAGTCCAAAGTGTACGGGTACACATTACTAAACCAGAGCGTTCAGTATTTGTTACTAAAGATATAGCCCCTACTGCGTCAGTCTTTCTTGACCTGAAAGCCGGGACTAGTTTAGAGAAAAAACAAATTAAAGGTATTACAAATTTAGTTGCCAATGCAGTTGAAGGCTTAACACCAGAAAATATCACTATTGTTGATGAGCAAGGTAGTCAACTAAGCTATCAAGCTGAGGCTGAGCTGGACGGCTTAGATATATCAAGATTCGACTATCAAAAGAAACTCGAACAAACATATGAAAAACGGATTGAGTCGATGTTAAGCGGTATTTTAGGTGATGGCAAAGCAATTGCTCGTGTTACAGCGGAACTAGATTTTAATAAAGTTGAAAAAGAGGAAGAAATTTATGATCCCAGCAGTAAAGTTGCTCGTAGTGAAAGACTGCTTTCGGATAAGCTGGCTGGCACCGAAGAAGTTGGCGGTGTTTCTGGCGTGATGTCTAATTTGCAAAATCAGCGAGGTTTATTAAAAGCGCCGGATGGACAAAATGGTCTGGGACGCAAAGAATCCCTGGTTAATTATGAAATCTCACGTTCGGTCAGCAGAACCACCGCGCAACTAGGACGTTTAAGTCGTCTTTCGGTAGCAGTATTGGTCGATGGCAATTATACCACCACAGTAGGAGCGGCAGAAGCAGAATATAAGCCACTTTCAACTGAAATGATAAAACAAATTGAAAATTTAGTTAAACAATCTGTAGGTTATGATTCGGCACGCGGCGATATGGTTACTGTAGAAAATATTCGTTTTATTGAGCCAACTGTTAGCACTCCGCTAGCAACGACAACTCCAACAGGAATTAATTTTGATTGGCAAAATAAAGCCTTTTTAATGGAAACGGGTCAGGTCGTTGTACCATTTTTGATTGCCGTTTTCTTTTTTATTTTTATGGTGCGTCCTTTGGTTAAAACTTTGTTAGCTAAACCAACCGAAGCGGATGTTGATTTAAGTAGATTATTGCCAACTGGTATCAAAGAATTGGAAGCAGAATTAGAAGCTGAACGTAAGAAACTTTCAACTTCAATTGGGAGTGATGATATTGGCACTATTGATATTGAAGAACTGGAAGGGTTAATTGCAAGCAATGCCAAAATGACTAAAGAAAATCCACAACAAGCAGCCTTGTTGATTAGACATTGGTTAAACGAAGGTATTAGGTAATACATATGGCGACAGAAACAGAAACCCCTAAGAAAAAAATAAGCTCAACGCAAAAAGCAGCAATTATCTTGATGAGCTTAGGTAAAGACCAAGCCGCTGAAGTTATGCGTTTTTTGTCTGAAAGTGAAGTTAAAAAAATCAGTCGAGCATTTATGGAGGTTCAAGAAGTTCAGCGCGAAATTCAACAGGAGATCGCGACCGAGTTTCGCAAAATGCTCACTGCAGCAAATAAGCTCGTGATTGACGGACAAGAATTTGCCAAAGATGTAATTGCGGCAGCTTTTGGTAGCGAAGGTGGCGATAGCCTGTTGGATTATATGAAAGGAAGTAAAAAAGAATCCTTAACTTCTATTATAGGGGATATTCCAGAAAATATTTTGGATACAATTATTGCTGGCGAACACCCGCAAACTGTAGCTTTTATCTTAACTAAAATGTTACCAGACCAAGCCGCTCGCACAGTTGCCAGATTAGAAGAAGAATTGCGTTTTGATGTTATGCGTCGTTTATCCACTATGGAAAATGTTAAAGCTGAAGTTGTTGATGAAGTTCGCGAAATATTACGCGGTTATATTAAAGGGGGAGGGCAGGAAGAAGAAAATGTAGGCGGTCCTAAAGTTGCTGCTTCAATTTTAAACTTAATTGATAAAAATATTGAAAATCAGATTTTTGAAGATTTAGAAGAAACGAATCCAGAACTCGCATCTGAAATTAAGAGTTTAATGTTTACCTTTGAGGATATTGTTGGTTTTGACGATCGCACAATGCAGACAATTTTAAAAGACGTCCCACGCGAAACTTTAGTTTTGGCAATTAAAACAGCTAGTCCAGAATTAAAGACGTTAATCTTTAAGAATATGTCGCAAAGAGCCGGGCAAATGTTAAAAGAAGATTTAGAAGTTATGGGACCAACCAAATTGAAGGATGTAGAAAAAGCTCAACAGTCGATTATTGACTTAATTAGAAAATTAGAAGGCGAAGGTAAGATTGTCATCGGCGGTGGCACAGGTGGAGATGTCTTAGTTTGAGAATATTATGAAGATAATTGATTCTATCAAAGATTATATTGCGTCGAACTACCAAGATCAGGGCTGGGAACGTCTGGGAGCTTGCGAGGGAGAGGATTTTAATAGCTTGGAATGTGAAAAACTAGGTTTAATGCCGAGCGTTAGTCCAATGTTTGAGGATTTTGAGGAAAGCCAGTTTGCCGAAGTTATCGCAGAAGCTGATTCAGATTCTGAAATTAATCCAGAATTAATAGAAAAAATAAAAGAAGAAAGTTTCGCAGCGGGCAAGTTGGCTGGTAGAGAAGAATGTAAAAGTCTAGTCACAGCCGAATATACTAAACAACTTGAAGTATTAGAAAATAAGTTCCAGCAATTAACATTTGATATTAACCAAGAGAAAAAAACTTTTTACGAAAAGCTGGAAAAAGAAACACTGAATCTGGCGCTGCAAGTTGCCAAGAGAATTTTACAAATTACGGTCGAGACAAAACCAGACTATATAATTGAAATTCTGCATCAGGCTTTTGCAACCAAGCTGGCAAGTCAGCCGCTAAGAATCAAGCTGTCACGGACAGATTACGAGTTTATACAAAAGTTAGGTTTACCAGCTGAGTTAAGTCCTGAAAAGACAGGTGTTGAATATGTAGCAGATAATAATATTAAGTCTGGCTGTATTGTTGAAACAGAAGTTGGAAATTTAGATTTACAGATTGAAAATATGTGGCGCGAGGTAGTAGCGCAATTGGAGGAGATTTATAAAGCATAAAGGTTCCCTGAATTATTGGAGATATCCATGAATTATTTTGGTCGCGCGGAAGAATTATTAACTCGTACATCGCCAGTCAGCACTTGCGGTTATGTAACAGATATTACGGGACTAATTATTGAAGGCTCTGGACCAGCTGTCGGCATTGGCACAACTTGCACAATTGTTCAAGACAGTCGTCGTATTGCAGCGCAAGTTGTAGGATTTAGAAAAGGTAGTATTTTGCTTATGTCTTTTGATGATGTTTATGGTATTGCGCCTGGCGCAACAATTATTTCACAAGGGGAAATTTCAAAAGTTTTAGTTAGTCGTGAACTTTTAGGACATGTTATTGATCCGTTAGGTAAACCGCTGGATTCGGCTTTGCCTCTGACAGTTGGTTCAGAAGTTCCTGTATTTCAAAATCCACCGTCGCCACTCAAACGCGATAGAATTGAGGAAGTTTTTGATGTGGGGATTAAGGCAGTGAATAGTATTTTGTCTATTGGTAAAGGGCAACGTGTAGCAATTATGGCTGGTTCGGGTGTAGGTAAATCAACTTTTTTAAGTATGATTGCTAAACATTCCAAAAGCTCGATTAATGTAATTGCTTTAGTAGGCGAGCGAGGACGTGAAGTGCGGGAATTTATTGAAAGAGATTTGGGCGTTGAGGGACTGGCCAGAAGTGTCATTGTTACGGCAACCAGCGATTCCAGCGCCTTGCTTAGGATACGAGCTGGGTTTGTGGCTACTGCGATTGCGGAGTATTTTAGAGATCAGGGAGAAGATGTGTGTTTGATGTTGGATTCAATTACTCGTTTTTGCATGGCACAAAGAGAGATTGGTTTAGCTGTGGGTGAGCCACCTTCAACTAATGGCTATACGCCATCAGTTTTTGCGCTCTTACCCAAGTTGCTTGAACGAGCTGGTTGTAAGGCTGGGGCTGGGTCGATTACGGCATTCTATACTGTTTTGGTTGAAGGCGATGATCTAAACGAACCTATTGCAGATGCAGTGCGAGGTATTCTTGACGGTCATATTGTTTTAAGTCGGGCGTTGGCAAATGCAGGTCATTATCCAGCTATCGATGTCTTGCAAAGTGTATCTAGAGTGATGACTGATATTGTGCCAATTGAAAAGATTACTTTAGCACAAGAGACGCGAAAAGTGCTAGCCGATTATAAAGCCATTGAGGATTTAGTAACGGCTGGAGCTTATAAAGAAGGGCAAAATAAGTCGGCGGATTATGCTTTAGCGCATATTGAAGAAGTGCAGGAGTTTTTAAAACAAAAACCGCTTGAGGCATATAATGTCGGGCAAGCTGATGAATTATTAAGTAAGGTATTTAAATGAAAAAATTTGATTTTCGCTTAGACAAAATTTTAGATTATCGACAAGGTTGTCGGAAAATAAGTCAGGAGGAGTTAGTGCGGCGTAATAATGAATTATTTGAGATAGAGCAATATATTGAAGCCCTAGCTAAAGAGCAGCAGCGAGTTGCTACCAGCCAAGAGCAGTATCAATTAAATATTGCGGACTTGTTTTTGTCTTCGATGTATCAGGAAAAATTGCAAAAAGAGTTAGTTCTGCAAAAAGAATTAGGTAAGAAAGTTGAGGCGCAAGTTGATTTAGCTCGTGAGAATTATATAGAGAAAAGTAAGGAAGTTCGTGTTTTGGAATTATTAAAGGATAAAAAATTTGACGAGCATAAAATAGATTTAAAGAGAAGTGAAAGAAAACGTTTAGATGAAATAGCACACAGACAACCAAGAGGAGTTTAAGCATGGCAATACAAACAAATAATCTAGCCCAAACTCAAGAGAGTATTACCACACAACAACGAGCTGAAATGCTAAAATTGTTGGATAATGAATTAAAAAGACGTGGTCAGAGCGGGAACAGGAATGTAAATGCAGGTCTTAGTGAACGCCAGAAATTAAACACATTTACATTTCCAACTAGTGCAAGACAAGGTTCTACTATTGTTAGTGTTCTGGATAATCAGGAAGAAACAGAAGCTCGTCGTCAAAAGATTAAGCAGTTAGAGGAAAAGATTGAAGCTTTAAAACAAGAATATTTATTAAAACAAGTTGCGACTAATAAAAACAAGATGCAATCGCTGAAGAACAATTTAAATTCAATACTCCGTTGGGGATTAGCGTTGGTTTTGATTCTAGTTGGGACAATAAGATTGGCGCTGCCAGAGGATTTACTGGATAGTTTAGAAAATAAATTATCAGCGCTTCCAAAAGTTGAAATTTTGGCGCAACAAGTAATTGATTCTGAACACACTCCAGCTGAAAATAAAATTTTGTTAGCCTTAGATAAAAGACGGGTTGAATTAGAAAATAGGAAACAAGAGTTAGATAAACGAGAGCAAGAATTAGCTTTGCAAGATCAAATTCTTGCTACTAAAGCCAAAGAATTAAAAACTCTATATACTGAATTGCAAACTCGTCGAGCTGAAAAAGATAAAAAAGCTTTGGCGCGCTTAGAGCAATTAGCGGAAGTTTATGGTTCCATAGCCCCAGAGCAAGCTGCGCCAATTATTGCTAAGTTAGATGATGAAACCGCACTGAGCTTATTAGAGCATATGACAGGTAAACGTATGGGGCAAATTTTAAGCGCAATGAGTAGTGAAAGAGCAATTGAACTAACTAAGGGTTTAAAGCAGATATAAACTCCTCCCTGTTGCTGCTCCGCATCGACGAAGTTTGTTTTTTACCTCATATTTTTTAAGCTAAAATAGAAGGTGTTGGACTGCTAGTAAGAGGAAGTTCTTGAGAAGTAATTTTATCGCAGGTTGTCTGAATTTCAATGTCTTTAAAACCATTAGCTTCTAAAATCGATTTTAAAAGTGGAGTTTGAGTTGCTAAAAAATTAATTACTTCTTGCTGCTCAGCGGTTAAATTAAGCCACATTTCGGCTTGGCGATAAGCAATATTAATCTCAACTAAGCCCAGATTAGGTAGAGGAAGAGTAACCTGAATTTTTTGAAATGGAATCTTTGAGTTGCTAGTCGCGGAATCTTCAAATTGTTGAGCGTTCGCATCCTGGTCTTGATTTACAAATATATTAGCGTTAGCCAATAAACCATGCAGTAGAAACGGAAATAAAATTAGCGCTGGCTCACCAGCTGCTTGCAACATAGGATTAAGATTAAGGGTTGTATTTTGAGTTACAATTAATTGTTCTACCTTATTAATTAGCGGTTGAATATCTAATTCTTGATGAGTTGGTGAATTTGCTAATAAATTTTGGTCTAAATTATTTTTTAGTAAACTGAGATTCTTTTCAAACTGTTCTTGAATCTTATCCAAGTGCAGATTAACCTTGATTTCTTTAGGTTGTGTGGAGTTGCTGGAGTTCAATTTTAATGCTGTGGCTAAGAGTTGGGGTTGAACTTTTTGAGATGCAGCTAAATCATCTAGGCGAGTTAAATTTGTGTTGGGCTTTGGCTCATGGCGTTGCCCCAAAAGTTCTGGTGTTAAACTTTCTTGCGCTAGTAAATGGTTGAGCTGTGGTATTTGAGTTTTAAGAGGGCTAACGTGGTTCTTAGTCGAAAGTGGCAAATTGGGAGTTAAATTTTTTATAATTTCGTAGCTGACAGAATTTAGAAATTTTTCAAGCTTTTGTGAGTGGCTGGTTGTGGTGGTAGGTAGTGTTGAGCTTGATTTGAGCAGTGAGGTGGCTGGTTCGTGGAACATAAAGGTTTTAGGTGATGTTTCTGTTAAGGTATTGCTCTGGGTTAATGTTGTTTGGGGAGATGAATATTGTTTAATTGGTTCAAAAATTTCTTTTAGTTGCGTTGTCAAAATTGTTTTTAGGTTTATATCTTGTTTAGTCACTGCTGTGTTACTAACTTCTTTTATAACTTCGTTTAAAATTAGCGCTTGGATTTTTGTAGGTAGTTGATTTAGTTTTTCTGCGATATTTTGAAGATAATTTGCTGTGGCAATTTTATTGGCTGGATTGTCAGTGTTAGCAGCTGATATATGTCGGAGCAAGGTAATAATATTCTTAGTTGTTTCTTGGATTAGAGGCTGAATTTGTAAAGGAGTTTGAGGTGTTTCAGGAGTCGTCAGCAAAGATTTAACTGGGATAGAATTTAAAGCAGCTTTAAATTGGGTTAAAAGGCGAGCTTGTTGTCCGTTAGTTGCTGCTAGGATGTTTTTTTCTAATTCAGAAATCAGAGTTTGAATTTGTGATTTGTTAGTTTCTGGTTGAGGTTGAGCTACTTCTGAGGATTGAATTTGATTAGCCGTAATTTCTAATTGGGCTAAGATTTTATTTAGTTGTGGGTTGTTTTTGAGCAGCTCAAGTAGAGGAGTTTGAATTTTTAGGCTTTGTTGAGTATTGTTAAAAATATTTTTTAATGTATTTTGTAGAAAATAATTTAATTCTTTTTCAATTTTAAATTCTAGATTATTGGCTACTTCATTTTTGGGGATGATAGCTTTTTGAATATCAATAATTTTTAGAACTACTTCTCCAGCGGTAATTTCGACTTTAGCTTGAATTATATCGCCAGCTGTTAAGTTGTTTGGTAGCTTAGCTTGAATAATTTGGTTTTTATAGTTGATTGTTCCTAACTCTGAATCATCGGCTTGAGCCGCAACAACAAACTTTAGCGTTTCGCCTTCACTAATCTTCTGTGTCTGTTGTAACCAGACAGAACTACTGTTCGCCTTAATAGTAACAATATTATTGGGTATAGTTTGCATCTACTTTTAGATGCAGTTTTTAGCTAAGTGGTTTATTTTTTTATAGTTAACGCCTAATACTAGCTAACAATGTATTATCCTCAAAAACCGATGTTATGTTGTATTTTACTGTAACACAGGCAGGATTACCTGTGCTAGACGTTTGATTTATTCCCAGTCTTTGTCATTAGGGAGGTGAAAGGTTGCAACGTTACCTTTGGTAACTTGCTGAATCTCAGTCATGCTTTTTAATTCTTTAAGAACAGTCTTAATACGTTTGCCACTTTCTTCTACAACTTTTAGACTTTCTTTTTGTTCTTTTGAAAGTTCTAGTGAAGATTTAAGTAAAAAAATTCCACCAAAAACAGCGCCTAAAGGATTGTTAATTTCATGTTCAAGCGTCGCAATCAGAGTTTTAATTACTTCGAGTTTTGATTCTTCTAACTTAGTGGCTAATAATTTATTTTCGAATTCCTTCCTTTCTAATAAGGCAAAAATTAAAGGAATAAATAACGGTTCTGAAATTTGTCTTTTATGCACAAAGTGCATGGCTCCAGCTCGAACGCTTTTAGACGGAATTAGCGGCGAATCATCTGAACTCATGGCAATCTTAGCCGAATACTCAAATTTAGGATGATTAAATAATTGTTCTCCAGTTCCATCTGGTAGAAAATGGTCAAGAATAGCAATATTAATAAACTCTGTCGTGGTTTCAAGAAAATTAGTAGCTGCGGCTATTGTTTCAGCTACATGGAAAAAAAGATTGTTGTTCCAGCTTTTTAGTCTTAATTGTAACAATCTCAAAAATGACTGATCGTCTTCCAAAATAAATATATGTAATGGACGTTCTTCTAGTTTCATTGAATGATTAGAGATACCCTATTGTTAAAAATGAGGCTTTATTGTAGTAGCACCTAGTTTTAACTAGTCCCCTTAACTTTAGATTGGATTTTTAACAACCCCTTATTTTTTTTAAGATAAAAACAAAATTGTAGTTATGAAACATATATTATTTCTATTTTTATTAGTCTTGTCTCTTGGTTTTTTAGAAAGTTGTGGAGTGAAAAAATTGGATCCAGGTAGATGTGAAGTTAATGATGATTGTAAACAGTCATTGCGCTGTGTGGATACATATTGCAAGGATATTTATTATCCTCCGGAGTCCTTAATGGTGCCATAACAGATGTTACTTGAAAAGTTAGAAGGTATTGAAAGTCGTTACCAAGAGTTGACGCAACTATTATCACAGGCGGAAGTTATTGCTGATCGGGAGAATTTTACCAAACTAAATAAGGAACACGCTGAACTTGCGCCCATTGTTTTTGTTTTTGAAGAATATAAAAAAGTCTGCAAAGAATTAAGAGACAGTAAGACCTTACTAGACGAAACCAAAGATAATGAACTCAAGGAGCTAGCTTTATTAGATATTGAGAATCTGAAAGAAAAAGAAGTGCAATTAAAAGATAAATTATTAGGTTTAATTGCCCCTAAGGATCCTAACGACGATAAAAATATTATTTTAGAAATTCGAGCTGGCACTGGCGGAGATGAGTCAAGTATTTTTTCTGGAGACTTATTTAGCATGTATTCCAAATACGCAGATTTGCAGCATTGGATAGTTGAAATTTTAAGCGCTTCTGAAGGCACAATGGGCGGCTATAAAGAAATTATAGCTCGGATTGAAGGCCGAGGAGCTTTTAGCCGTCTTAAATACGAACGAGGTGTGCATCGTGTGCAACGTGTGCCTCTAACAGAAACTCAGGGGCGTATACATACTTCAACCTGTACTGTAGCCGTTTTGCCAGAAGCTGAAGAAGTAGAAATTAAAATTGATGATAAAGATTTGCGCATTGACGTCTACCGCTCGTCGGGAGCAGGTGGACAAAGTGTAAATACAACAGATTCAGCTGTGAGAGTTACTCATATCCCGTCTGGTTTAGTTATTACTTGTCAAGATGAAAGGTCTCAATGGAAAAATAAGGCTAAAGCCTTGATGGTGCTGAGGTCGCGCTTGTTAGCCTTGCAAGAGTCAACTGCATCTGCCGAGCGTGCAGATGATCGACGTTCACAAATTGGGACTGGAGATAGATCAGAGAGAATTCGCACTTATAATTTTCCACAAGGGCGAGTTTCGGATCATCGGATAGGGCTTACGCTTTATCAAATTGAAACTATTATGGCTGGTAATTTAGATTCAGTTATTAATCCATTAATGGCACATTATCGGGCAGAAGCCTTAAAGAAAGGGTAATCTATATATACTTATGTTAAGCGATATTTTTATCAACATCCTAATTATTACCGCCAAAGCGCTGGTTGCAGTGCTGTGTTTTCTTTTGCCACTTGCTGCAATTAATAGTTGGTTTGAAAGAAAAGTCTCCGCGCTAATTCAAGATAGGGTTGGGGCAAATCGTTCTAATATTTTTGGGTTTGATTTAGCTGGTATAATAAACACAGTCTTGGCAGATCCGGTAAAGGCGTTTTTAAAAGAAGATTTAATTCCACAAGGCGTTAATAAAATTTTACATACTCTAGCTCCTATTTTGGCTGCCTTGCCTGTTTTTATGTGTGTAGCTGTTATTCCATTTGGACCACCGTTTGAAATTTTAGGACGAACTATTACGATGCAGGTTGCTAATCTTAATGTCGCTTTGCTTTATATTTTTGCCATGGGCGGTTTGGCAATTTATGGGGTTATTTTAGCTGGCTGGGTTTCAAATAATAAATTTTCTCTGCTAGGTTCTTTAAGGGCTGTCGCTCAAATGATGTCATATGAAGTAACTTTAGGCTTAAGTGTAGTGGGGTTGATTTGTATTTATAAAACTTTGGATTTAAACAAAATAGTATTGTTGCAGGGTGGCAGTTTTTATGGACTACCAGCTTGGGGTATTTTTTTAAATCCAATTGCGTTTTTTGTGTTTTTTGCAGCGGCGATGGCTGAGACGCGACGGGCTCCTTTTGATGTTGCAGAAGGGGAGTCAGAGATTGTGGCTGGCTATTTCACTGAATATTCGGGCATGAAATTTATTTTATTTTGGTTGGGTGAATTTGCGGAGATAGTTATAGTTTCAGCTTTAATTGTGTTGTTGTTTTTTGGCGGTTGGCAAGTTCCGTATTTTGATATTACAACAATTCCATCTGATTTATGGGGAGTGTTACCAGAGTGGTTTAATGAAGTTGAGTTTAATTGGACACCGCTGGTAGCCTGGTCTGTGTTTATTGCCAAAGTTATCTTCTTTTGTGTTTTACAAATTGTAATACGTTGGACTTTACCTCGTTTTCGTTATGATCAAGTCATGGGTTTGTGCTGGAAGATTTTACTGACAGTGAGTATTTTAAATTTTCTCTTAACAGTTGGTTTAGTGTTAGGTGGGAGTTATAAAATTTAGGGGAGTATGATCTCACATACCCAAAACAATAAGCGTAATGCTTTGATTTTACTTATGTTTTATTTGACGGAAATAAAATTTTAAGTAACGCTGGAAATTTTTTCAAAATAAAAGTAGTGCTTCGTTTTTTTTAATTTTCAACCCCATAACGTAGTGAGGATTTTTATGGATGTGAATTTTAAAGAAAAAGGAAATTATACTCTTGGTGCGATTTTTTCTATTACTGTCGGTATTGCTTTTCTGCTTGGTGTAGTTAATTTAACCAGATATGCATATGCCGTGAATGCTGTCGAACAAGCATCCAGAAGTGTGGCACGCTGTTTAACTCCAACTGATTCGGAATGTTTAGATTTAGATTCTATCAGCACCCAGAAAAATATTGAGGTAACTAATTCAATTCCAGAATGGTTCGGAATAAAAAAATGTCCACCCATTATTTTTTCTCCTGATCCAATTGAATGTAATCAACAACAAACTTATTTTCAACTAGATGATGGACAAGTTATTACTAAGCCTGAAGACTGTAAAATAGATCCTACAATTTGCAATTGTCTTTGTAGCTGTTGCGGAAAATATAACTATTTCTTTCGCCTAAACAACAGCAGTGAGACAACCCAATTCTCCAGCGATTCAGCAGCCGAGCCAATTCCTTCGTTGTGGTCTACCAATTGCCCCGCAGAGCTTGGTGAGATTGTGGCGTTGTCAACTGATTTTGCCTTTAGTTATAACAATAACCCCAAAATTTTTATGCCGCAGAGTTTAGCTGCTGGTAATTATTTAGATTATTTCAATACTATTAATCTTCCAGAAAATTCCAGCGTTACTAAAATAGAAACAACAGTTACTATCAATGGCGACAACAAAAATTGCAAGGAGCAAACATCAGAGGTTGTAACTTCTGTCGTTGAGCGCGTTACTTTAGGCAGATCTAAAGAACGCCCAGAAGCCTGCGCTGCTTTTGATGATTGCCAAAACGAGAATGAAACAATGCAAGCTTTAGCGTTTAAGGATTTATCAAGTAATGAACAAGCTACCCAAATCGCCAAACAAAAAGGCTATGCTGAAATAGCCAGAGCTTTTGCTAATTATCTACCTAATTGTAATAATCAAGCCAATTGTTCACAAATTTCTATTACTCAAAATGGTTCTAACGCTTTAATTGATGTTAGTTATAATTTACAGCTAACTTTTCCATTTGATTTGTTGCTCAAAGATTTTTTACCGGTGCGAACTAGAAAAGAAGAAGCTATGGAATTGTTTATTGAGTAGGAATGTAGCACAGGCAATCCTGGCTGTGTGTATAAAACATGGAGTAATATAGAATCGCGTTGTATTCATCGAAATCTGCATTCAGCTTTGAGTTTAAAATTTTCAGTTGTAAGGTTTTAAATCTGCCGCACTCTTACAAGTTAGGCAAGTAGAGGGTCGCATCCCAGTTGCTTGATTTTTTAAGTTTCCCATAGTCTCTAGTTGTAATCCGTTGCTCAAAGTTTTTTTCTAGTTTTTCTTTAAAGAAGTCTGTGCCGCGCACTTTTTCATTTTTGAGTTGCTCTTCATTTCTGAAGGTTCCTTTGCTGGTAAATAGTTTAGACGGGTTGTTAATGCCCTCATAAATATACTTTTTGTCGTGATACTGCACAATCCAAGTTGGAGAAATACTAACTTGAAAAGCGCTGCGCAGCTTTTCAAAGTCAATATTTCCATACTCTGTAAAACCTAATTCTTTTAATAATTTTTCTTGCGGGATAAGTTCTTCTAAAATATCAAAATCTACTTTTTGTAAAGATGATTTAGTTATTAAGTCCTCTTGTCGTTTTTGCTTATGCTCAGCTTTGGATTTAGCTAAACCTAACACAATAACTTGCCCGAGCTGAGCATTATATATTTTTTTTAATCTTGATAATTCCTTGGCAACAACTGAAAAATGTTCATCTGGCAGAGCATTAACTATAACACTGACAGTCGGCTGCTTAACATAGCTTTGGAGTAGTAAGGCTGGATCTAGTTCTGTCGTCGCAGTTGGAAGGCTTGTCTGACTACCTTCACCTATATCTGAAATATCAATGACATTTGTATTTTTTATATTTTGTTTTTCAGATTTTTTCTGAGCTTGAATTTCCAAAGCTGTCAAAGGAGAGTCAGTAGCAAAAAGACTATCCACAAAATTATTTATTTCAGCAGTTTTTTGATTTACTTGCTGTTGGAGATGGGGTTGACTGTGGTGGTCAAGATTGCTTTGGGATTTTTTTTTTGAGTCGAGTCTTTATCTAAGACGTCCATAGAAATTATAGACGGATGAGAAGAAAGGTTAGTTTGGGCATTATTAATGTTAGTCTTATTAAGTTCATCCGTTGTTTTAGTAGGATTACTACTAACTGAGAGAGGTTCAGTATAATTATTACCCATATTTGCTTTTGTGCTTTCAGCAATAACTTTGTTGCGCACCTCGTTTAAATGCCGTTCTATTTCCTTACGAGAAACATCTGCATCTGGCGCAAGTTTTTTAAGCGTTTTAAAATCATGATTCTTTTTTTTCTCTTCAAAACCAAAAGACAATTCCTCAGCTTGAGCCAAATTGGTTATACCCAAAGCTATAATAAAAAACATTGTTTTTAATAAAAACTCTTGCATATTACTTATTATCCATCCAGAAATATTTTTCTTTTGTTTTGTCATAATGTGTTTTTACAATTGGGCTGTATCATTGCCGTTGTCCCTTTGGGAGCTAAATATTTGCCAGCGCGAACAATAGATTCCACGGGAAAGTGCAAGCTGTTCTTCTATTCCACATTGCAATTCTGATAGAAGCAAACTGCGCGGGGTTTACCATATCCGGATTAAATACGCTATTTTATTCTTATCCTTTTTTATCTAGTATCGGAGTATACATTTAATAGAGAAAATATCGTTTGGGGTTAACAATATGGATACCTCCGTTCAATAATACTTTTGAGAATTGGTTCATATAAAATCTTAAATAGAAAATACACAGAGTTACAGACTAACCTAAAGCAGTTATTAATAATTATGCTACTCTTAAAAAATAACAGTTGCTTTTATTGGGCTAATTAATTATTTTGCGCGACAGTTCAGGGGGATGATATTTAAATCATCCCCGCCCTGAAAAAGAATAATTACAGACTATTGCTATGAAAAAACTACTTATCTACACACATGATCTAGTCTGTAATGGTAGTAACAAACATTTGATTCGGATTTTGCCGCACCTACTTAAGGTATATGAAGTTATTTTGGTGATAAATCTAGAAGCTGAATCAGAAAAATTAATTAAGCATTTACCAAAACAAGCTAAGAATTTTAAAATTTTATTTTTAGAAAATACATCCTTTATTTCACCACTCAAACAGCTTGTTAAAATTATTAAGCAATACCAGCCAGTTTACGTATTATCCCTGCGCAATGAGGCTAATTTTGTAGCGCTTCTGAGTAAGCGGCTGATAATTGGTTTAACTAAGAGTGGGTTAGCTACCTGTCCTAAGTATGTTTGTTTGGTGCAACAGCATTTTTCTAAACAATTCAAGTATGCCCGCACGGTTAAGGAACGGTTATTTTTAAAAACTTTGCTTAGATTATATAAATCTGCCGATTTAATTGTTTCAGCTAGTGAGGGGTTAGCTATAGATTTAAATAATTTAATCCCGAGGTTAATTAATAAAATTAAACCGGTTTACAACGCAGGTTTTGACGGCGATTACGCTAAATTAGAGGTCGCTAGCGTAGGTGATAGGTGGTTCAATGAAAAATCAAAACAGCTTGTTGGAAATTCTAAAAGGTCCAAAAAAATAAACTCAGGAAAGAAATTTGTTTTACCAGAGTTTAATTTTCAACCAGCCGCTCCAGTGCCGATTATTATTAGTTGCTGTAATTTAAAAGAGCATAAGAATTTAGAACTTTTGATTCAGGCTTTTTCTATTGTAGTGAAGAAGCAACCCGCCAGATTAGTTTTATTAGGAATTCCTGCTATCCCACTTTTAACAAGCGTCGTCGAGCAGAAGGATTTGTCTGCCGCTAAAATTTCAAAACTAGAGCTAGAATATATTGTCAAGCTTTCTGGCTTAATTAGCCAGTTAAAACTTGAACAAAGTGTCAAAGTTTTACCATTTCAGAATAATCCGTATAAATTTTTTTCCAAATCGGATATTTTTGTTTTGCCTTCGCTGTATGAAGGGTTTGCTACAGTGCTAGTCGAGGCAATGAGCGCTAAGTGTCCAGTTATTGCGTGTAATTGTCAGTCCAGCCCCAATGAAATTATTGAGGACAATAAAAGTGGTTTTTTAATTGCAGTCAACAACGTTAATGAGTTAGCCCAAAATATTTTGCTGCTTTTAACTCGTCCTGAATTACAGCAAAAATTTCGTGAAGAGGGGTTTTTAAGATCTCAAAAATTTTCAGCGGAAAACAGTGTTGCCGGGTTAATTAAATTGTTGGATAAGCTGTAAAGAATGACCGCATTTGGTGTGGCTAATAACTTGGCTGTCGTTCCATCTATTAACTATTTTGGTTTAGTTAAAATAAAAATTTCAATTGTTATGTTTTTTAACTCTTCGGGCTGGACAGCTGAAAACCTGGTATTATCAAATTTGACTAAAAAATTATTTTTCTATATAGCCCTACTCGCAAAGGCGAGAGTAATTCAGTGGCAGAATGCAAGCTTCCCAAGCTTGACGTCGCGGGTTCAATCCCCGTCTCTCGCTCCAATTCACGACAAGCCATATTCCTTAATTTTATACAATAAGGCACGATGGCTGATTTCTAAAAGTTTTGCCGCTTGGGTCCGATTGCCTTTTGTTTGTTCTAAGGCTTTGAGAATCAACGCTTTTTCTATATCTGTAGTATGTTGCTTAATTGATAGATTCTTGGAGTTTTCAACTATGATTTGCTGAGTTAGAGGTATATATTGAGAATTTTGTTGAGTTAAAATTTTATTCGATAAATCTTTAACCGTAATAATATTACCTGTTTTTAAAATCATCGCCTGCTCAAGACAGTTTTCCAACTCTCTAATATTACCTTGCCAATTGTAATTAATGAGGGCTTGTCGCGCCGTAGCTTCAAGAGTAGGTCGGGCAATCTTAAACTTGATAGCCTGTTTTTCCAAAAAATAATCGAGCAAAAGATTAATATCCCCCCGGCGTTCGCGTAGCGCTGGAACTTTAATGTTAATCACATTCAGACGATACAATAAGTCTTCTCGAAAATTTCCCTTTTGAACTTCCTCTTCTAAATCTTTTAAAGTAGCAGTAATAATTCGCACGTCAATCGGAATTTGCTCTGAACTGCCAATTGGAGTAATAACTCGTTCTTGTAAGACTCTCAGCAGTTTTACCTGCAAGAGAAAAGGCAAATCGCCAATTTCGTCAAGAAAGATTGTGCCATTATTGGCTTCTTCAAATAAACCTTTTTTGTCTGACTTAGCATCAGTAAAAGAACCTTTTTTATACCCAAATAATTCACTTTCTAACAGCGTTTCAGGAATAGCGCCGCAATTGATCGCAATAAATTTATGGTCTTTACGAGACGAATTTTGATGAATAGCTTTGGCAATTAATTCTTTACCAGTTCCAGACTCACCAGTAATTAAAACTGTCGTATTAAAATTAGAAATTTTAGTAATCACCTCAAAAATTTCTAATATTTTCGGGTCTTGAGAAATAATTTCCGAAAAATTAGATTTTGGCTGTTGCTGAACCTGTGGATTAGTATCTTTAAAATTTAAATGGCGCCTATTTTTCTTTAAAATAAAAAGTAATTCTTCTGGGCTAAAGGGTTTAGTTATAAAATCAACTGCCCCTAGACGAATAGCTTCTAAAGCTAAATCTGAAATGCCACTTGCGGACATCGCAATAATTGCCCCTTTAAATTCTGATTTTTGAAGATATCTTAAAAAGGTTAGCCCATCGATTTGAGGCATCTTTAAGTCAATTAAGAGAAGGTCAAAGTCGTTCTTGTCTTTGAGAGTTTGTAAAGCAGTGCAAGAATCTGAAGAAGTTGTTATCTCAAATTGAAACGCACTATCAGCTTTAGTGTTTTCGTGATTTAAAATGGCTCTTAGCGATTGAGTAATTGTTTCTTCATCATCTAAGATAAAAATTTTTTGTATTATTTTCATAATGCTTAGGGGTCTCCAATAATTCAAGGAACCTTCAGTTACACAATCAACTCAATTAATCTAAACATATAAACTATTGCAGCTAAGGCTAACCAAGGTCCAAATGAAATTTCAGTTTTACGGTTTTGCTTAGTAGCAAACATAAAAATTATTCCAAAAATCGAACCGAAAATCGAGCTTAAAAAGAAAATAGCAAGTGTTGCTTGCCAGCCAAACCAAGTCCCGAAAAGTCCTAACAGTTTGATGTCTCCCATACCAAAACCTATTTTTTTGGTTATTAAAAAGTAGAGATAAACAAAAATAAACGGTATTCCCAAGCCAATCGCTAAGCCTAGCAGTGAATCATAAATACTTTGGGTTAGAGGTGGATCTAATTTGTAGCAGTAAGATGAAATAAGACCTAAAATAAGACCAATAATTATACCGGGAAAATTAATTTTATCGGGAATGATTTTAAACTCTAGGTCAATAAAGGTAATCGCAATTAAGGTAGCGCTCATGACAAAAATTAAAATAGCGGTAATTATTGACTCAAAAGTGTAATAACTAAGGGCAGCAGTGGAAATGCTCAGCACTTCAATAAGCCAAGGCTGAAGCTTAGACAGATTTTTTTCTCTGGGCAGATGCCGAATATAAAGATTAATTAAATGTCCAATAATTAAACCGAGGATTATGATTAAAAACGCAATTAAATAAATATCCATTTGATAAAAGTTAAATTCTTGTGTAAGTCAGTGTTACTACGAATCTAGGTCTGCAAATTTTGCAGACCTCCCTATATAGATATTTGTTGTTTAAAGCTAGAGATAAATTTAGTTATGGTCAAAATAAAGAAATTACAATCCACCAAGATTACCAGTATTCCAGGTGGGAAAGACCCCCTTTTATTAATTGAAGAATTTTTAACTCAACGGGGTTATCAACCTAAGTCTTGTTTGCAATTTAAAAGCAACGAAGTTGTAACTTGGTCAGTTCCAATTAATGAAGAAGATGAGCTTGAGATTACTTTGGAAAAATTAAACCAGCACACTCAAACAACAATTTATTTTGGGATTAATATTTTTGCAGTTCCATTGAAATATACTGAAGCTTTTTTAGCTTCAGCTTTAATTGTGGCTGATAGTTTGATTGGGACAAAAATTAGTTTGATTGATTACGATCTTGTGCTGAGCGTTACACATTATGTTTATAACATGACTATCGAAGATTTAAATTATTTCTTTGAGTTACTCCTGAGCCAACAAGAACCTATAAAAAGCGCAATCCTTGAAGGCATGAAGTTAGATTTTTAGGTCACCTGAAATACTAGAGATACCCCATATGTCGCAACTTAAAAATAAAATTATAGTTTTTTTTACTTTCATTGGAGGTTTATATTTTTTTCTTGAATATATTCTACCTGAAAAATGGCAACTCATTGGTTATGAAATAGAGTTTGGCAAATATCATGATCAAATCACTCAAGGCGTCATTATTTTAAGCTTAATGACTATTGGTTTAGGAATTATTAATATCTTTATGACGCACGGGGCAATAATTCTAAAAAGTAGACCACATTGGATAAATTCTTTGGTTTTATTACTGAGTTTTCTGATAACTGCATTTTATTTAACCTCTGATTTTATCGCTCAAGAAAAAAAAAATTATACTATAGCTAGGTTTGAAAATTTAGAACTTTTTGTGAAAACTGTAGTTGAAGATTACGAAACTAAACAAAGCGCGCCTTTGCCTAGACTACAAGCTTTAATTATCAGCCTCGAAAAAGAGCGATCTCCAGAATTAAATGCTGCTATTAATTCTAGCATTTCAGAGACTAAAATTTTAATGCGAGAACTAGAAGTTAACAACGCAGTTAAGAATAATCTACATTCACAAAAAGAAATTTTAATTGTGGCGCTTCAAGGGTTAACTAAACAAGTGGCTCGGCTTGCTCAAATAAATTACGAAAAAGACAAGGCACAACTTGTTTCAAGCTTTATTAAAAATAGTCTTTTTATTCCGCTGGGTTCGGCAATGTTTTCGTTGTTAGCTTTTTATGTAGTAACTGCCGCTTACCGTTCATTTAGAATTAAATCCTGGGAGGCGTTGGCAATTATGATACCAGCCCTGTTAATTATGTTGGGACAAATTCCACATGGACCAGCCTATATATATAGCGGACTTCCAGATATTAGAACTTGGTTGTTAAAAAACTTAAGTTCGCCAGCTTTTCGAGCAATATTTTTTGGTTCGGCTATTGCAGGTCTAGCTATGGCAGTGCGTATGTGGCTTTCCTTAGAAAAAAGTCCTGTGCAGGATGATGAGCAAGATAGGGGATAGTGTTAATTTATGAATTACGGATTAAAATTAGATTCTCGATTGATTTTTTTGCTAGTGTTTATTGTTGTCGCTATCCCGCTAGTTTATGATTCTTCCATTAAACCTGCTAAAATGGAGACCGCTAATGTTACCTATCAAGAGCTTGAAAAGCTTGCCGAAAACCAAAAAAATGGCAAGCCAGCTTTGGTGCTAATTGCCGCTGATTTAGCTCCTTCAACGCAATCCGAAAATGAGCCGCAAACTTCAGTGCTAATTGAGCATTTGTTGCGCAGAAGAATTCCTTTTGGCTTAATTTCTCTGATTCCGTTTGCAACTCCTTATCTAGAACAAATGCCCCAGGAGATTGTAACTAAGTTAGCTCAAGAGACAGGAGAAACTTGGGAATACGGTAAAGATTGGGTTAATTTTGGTTATCGACCAGGGTCGACTATTATGATTCAAAAATTTGCTAAGTCCAAAGACCTACACGAATTTTTTAAAACTGATGCTCAGGCAATTCCGATGAAGAAGTTAGAAATTATGAAAGGGATTAAAACAATTCAGGACATTCCAGCTTTGATAGAACTAACTGGCACGGTTGGGGTTTTTAATGTTTGGTTACAGTTTTTTAGGTCGGATCAGCATGTACCAACTTTAATTCATGGTTGCACCGCAATTACAATTCCAGAAGCTTATAATTATTTTATTACCAATCAAATCTCTGGTTTGCTAGAAGGGGTAGCTGGCGCGGCATGGTATGAGGAATTATTAAGTGAAGTGTATCCAGCCCGCAAGCCTGGTCATGCGTTAAAAATTATGACTGCTTTGTCAATTGGCAATATTTTAATTATTGTTTTAATCGGCATTGGGAATTTGCAAGAGTTGTGGAATTACTGGAAGAATAAGAGAACTAGAAATTTTTAGAGGTCCCCTGAGATATTAGAAATACCCTTAATTATGAATTACACATTATTTACACTATCTTGGTTTGAAACTATTTTAGCTGGGATATCTGTGTTAGCAATTTATTCTTTTCTCTATCGGGAAAACAAATTTTACCGTTTGTTTGAGCATCTTTTTATTGGTATTTCTACGGCAATTGTAACTATTGAACCAATTAAAACTTTTTTTTGGCAAACAACTTTAAAACCGCTACTGGGTTTAGATCGTCTTGCATTTCCGGATGGTACATATGTTGCGGATTACGATTTTAATTATTTGTTATTTTTAATTCCTATCTTTTTTGGTTCGCTTTATTACAGCATATTAGTTCCTAAATATAGTTGGCTGGCGCAAATCACAATTGGTTTTTTATTAGGGATTAGTGGAGGTATGGCTTTTAATGCAACCATGGTAGAAGTTACTCCACAAATTATTGATTCCTTTCGTCCACTTTATATAAATCTGCCGGAGCAATCGGCGAGAGAAAACTTAATCAATAGTCTTAATAATATTTTCTTTCTTATAGTTTTATTTTCGACTTCTTGTTATTTCTTTTTTACTTTTAAGCGCAAGCCAAACGGAGTGGTGGAGAAAATTTCAACTTCCGGACGTTGGCTCATGATGGGTTGTTTTGGGGCGTTTTTTGGCACTACTATAATGGCGCGCCTAGCATTGTTAATTGAGAGATTGCAATTTATGGTTGACCATTGGTGGGTTGCTGTCATGGCATTGTTTTAATTTGTTATGTTTTTTATGTTATTCAAAACCACGATATAATGAAAAAATTTGGAATAAGTTTGTAGTAGGGACACCGTATCATTTTACAAAATATAAATTATGTTAAAAATTACTGATACATTGCAACTACAAACGCCCCTGATTTTAGCTCCAATGTCTGGGATTACTAATGGAGCCTTTAGAAGTTTGATTTTTCGCGAAAATAAAATTGTAAATTCTCCGATTAATGTTTCCAATTCCCAGACTAATAATTTTCTAACTAACGTAGATCCTACATCTGAGATAGAAAATGCCGTCGGACTAATGGTTACTGAGTTTGTTAGTGTCGAAGCGCTAATCCGCAATAATCAACGCTGCTTGCAAATGCTAAAATTTTTGCCAACAGAAAAGCCAATTGCCATTCAAATCTTCGGTTACGAAATTAATCATATGGTGCAAGCCGCCAAAATGGTCGAAGAATTTGGAGCAGACCTTCTTGACATAAATTGTGGCTGCCCGGTCCCTAAAGTTGTTCGTCGAGGTGGTGGAGCGGAACTTATGAGACAGCCCGGACATCTTCGCAAAATGCTGTCAGCCATAAAAAAAGAAATAAAAATTCCAATCGGCGTAAAGATTCGTTCTGGCTGGGATGAAGCTCATAAAAATGCAATTGAAATAGCAAAACTTGTAGAAGCTGAAGGGGCGAGCATGCTTACGATTCATGCTCGGACAAAAGTGCAGGGGTATAGTGGGAAAGTTGACTATAATATAGTAGAAGAAATTTGTAAAAGTATCTCAATTCCCACGATTGGTAGTGGAGATATTTGTGATATAGAGGACGCTAAATTTTACTTAGGGTTAGGTGTGCGTGGATTAATGATTGGTCGAGCATCACTAAAAAATCCGTGGGTGTTTAAGGATATTTTCAATGCTTTGTGTGGGGCAGTTGAGCAGGAAAGTAGAAGTTATCAGGAAATAGTTAGGATTTTAAGAGATTATAATTTTTTATTGCAGAATGACCTTCCAGAAAAAGCAATTCTTGGTCGTCTTAAACAATTAGTTGCCCAAATTACAAAAGGACAGGTAGGCGGCACAAAATTGCGGGCTGCTTTGTGCCAAGCTAAAACGACTGAACAATTTTTTGAATTGCTATGCTAGTTTTAGGTTTTTCTGGTATGGGGTTACTTTTGTATATTGAATTTTTATATAATAATTAGTTAATTCAATATATTATATTTTTATAAATCATTAAAAAAGTAAGAAAAGTAACCCCATACCAGAAAAACCCCAGAAAAACCAGAAAAAACAATTCCCACTATTGGTAGTGGAGATATTTGTGATATAGGGGGGGACGCTAAATTTTACTTAAGATTAGGTGTGCAAGGGTTAATAATTGCTCAAGCGTCACTAAAAAATCTGCGAGTGTTTAAGGATATTTTTAATGCTAAATGTTATTAACCTACACAAATCGTTTGCTGACCATCTAGTCATTAACGGCGTGAGTTTCGTTTTAGAAGGTGGAGATCTAGTTGGTTTAGTTGGACCAAGCGGTTGTGGAAAAAGTGTGCTTCTCAAACTTTTGGCAAATGTTATCGAGCCGGACCAAGGGCAGATTCTAATGGGAAGTAATATCAACACTCGCCATATGGTTCCGAATGTCTCATATAAGGTAGGCTTCTTGTTTCAAGAAAGCGCTTTGTTTGATTCTATGACAGTGTTAGAAAATGTGCTTTTTCCTTTAAAAGATGGCGGATTGCGTGAAACAAAACTTAGCGAGAAATCTGCTTTGGAACGAGCGTATCAAATTTTAACTGAAGTTGGTTTAGCAAAAGCCTACCACAAATTGCCTGGCGAATTAAGTGGTGGTATGCGGCGTCGAGTTGGGATTGCTAGAGCTTTGGTGAATAATCCAGATTTAGTTCTGTTAGATGACCCTACTGGTGGGCTTGATCCAGTTGCGGCAAGCGTTATTATGGATCTAATTAAAAAACTACATCAAACCTATAAGCCGATTGTAGTTTTAGTTAGTCACGATATTCGACGCTTACTGCCCAATGTAAGTCGAGTGTTAGGTTTGTTTAATGGTAAAATATGTTGTGATTGCTCACCAGAAATGCTTACGACAACCACTCCTGATTATGTTGTTCAGTTTTTAGCTACGAGATATGATTTTAAAAAGTAAAGATAATTAGTTCGTGATTGTTGTAATAGGTTAATAGAATGTCAAAATATCAAAATAAAATAAACGAAATTAGAGAAAAATTTTTAGCTGGGATTAGTGTTCCTGAAAAGAAACCTTTTGTGCCGGATGATTTTCAACTTGAAGCAATTGAATCCTTAAAACAAGGTAAGGATACTTTAGTTGTTGCTCCAACTGGAGCCGGAAAAACTTATATTGCCTTAGAAGCAATTCAAGAGATTGTAGCGCAAGGCAAGCGGGTGATTTATACAGTTCCGCTTAAGGCTTTATCGAATGCGAAGTATGCTGAAATGAAAAGGCTTTTTCAAGGAAAGTTCACGGTTGGAATTTTAACCGGCGATAGAAAAATCGACGGCGATAGTGATGTGGTGGTGGCAACTACAGAGATTTATCGTAATGAGCTTTACCGCTACTGCGAAAACTATGGTTTGGTAGTGCTGGATGAATTGCACTATTTGTCTGACCCACAGCGTGGGGCAGTTTGGGAAGAGAGTATTATTCTGGCGCCACGTTCAGCAACCCTCTTAATGTTGTCAGCTTCAATATCTAATTATCAGGAAGTTGCAGAGTGGATAAAAAGTATTCGGGATAAGGAAGTTAAAATCGTGCATATTACAAAACGTCCAGTAGAGTTAAGACTTGGTTTTTTACATCCGAAGTTGGGATTATTACCTTTGGCAAATGAGAATGGCGAACCCTTAGCAGAAGTGCAGAATTTTTATAGTCAGGCTAACGATACATTCCGTGGGAACTTGGGCGGCAGATTTGGTAGAGGAGCAAGACGGGGATTTAGATAAAGGGAAATTTTAGGAGGTTCCTTAATTAACTAAGGATAAGCATTAATGATTAAAGAATACAATATTACAGATATAGTTTTAGAATTAGAGCGATGTAATTTATTACCAACTATCGTTTTTAGAACTTCGCGTTCACAGTGCGATTCAGATATTTTAAAGGCGGTAAATAACAAAGCCTTAGCTTTGCCTATCTCGCAGCAGCGAGCTATCAAAGATGCGGTCTATGAAATAGCCAAAAATTATGAAATGGAGTTGGAATTAATTACTACCCATCCACATTATAGTAGCTTAATTAAAACTGGCGTAGGGGCGCATCATGCGGGGCAACTCTTAATGTGGCGGTTGTTGCTTGAGGAGTTAATGTCATTGGGAGTGTTAAAAGTTCTTTGTGCAACAGGAACTGTCGCGGCTGGTGTTGACTTTCCAGCTCGCACAACTGTGGTAACAGCCCATACGAAGCGTGGGCATGACGGTTATAATAAGTTACTTTCAACAGAGTTTCAGCAGATGTCGGGTCGAGCGGGGCGTCGTGGTAAAGATATAGTTGGTTTTTGTGTAGCAGCGCCCTCGGCGTTTTGTGATGCTCGTGAATTATTGAAGTTGTCTAAAACTCCGCCAGAGCCGTTGATGTCCGCATATTTTCCAAGCCCTAGCACAGTTTTAAATTTGTTACGCTATCGCAATGTTGATGATTTACGTTTTACGGTGGAGCGGAGTTTAGCCAGTTTTGCCGATAAGAAGCAGGCTGTAATTTTGGAGAAAGAGGCGGCTGAGGTTGATGAAAAAATTAAAGTTAAAGAAGATCTAGTTGGGCGCTTGAAAGGACATCAGAAAGACAATGAAACTAAGGCGCTGACTAAGTTAATCAAGAAGTCTAAACGACTACACACGCAAGCTGAGGAATTAAAGAATAAGCAAGGGACGTTGTTAGATCGAACGATAGCCGGTCTGCGGCAATTAGGGCATTTGAATAATTTTACCCTTTCAGATAAGGGGTATTGGAGCGCTAATCTTTGCACAGGTATGGTTTTGGAATTAGCTGAAATAATAGAGGCGGGATATTTTGATCATATTAGTCCAGAGCGGTTAGCGACAATTTTGGCAGGTATTTGTGGTGAAGATCATCGTCAGTATTTAAAGGCGAGTAAATCTCCGATTTCAGATGCTGATTTTCAAGGGTTAAATGAAATTTTAAAGCGTGTTCAAGACATGAACTTACCGGGAGCGCCGACGGAGATAAATGTTATAGTTCCTAATGCGGCATACACTATGGAAGTTTGGTTGCAAGCTGAGAACTGGCAGGAATTTCGGGCGATGTTGTTGTTGAATGGCGCAGCAGAGGGGGATGCTGCTAGATTAATTACCCAAACTGCAGAGCATTTAAATCAGCTCAAACGGCTTGACGAGAAGTTTCCAAAATTAGCCAAGCGAGCCGAGGAAGCCCGTCGCAGAATTTTAAGACCGCCTCTTACAGAAGCAATTAATTTAGATAGCGTTTAATTTTGATATAGACAGAGACTAATTCTTCAACTCGTAAAAAACTAATAGATAGTAGATAGTTAGAGTAGTTTAGAGTAGTTTTTTCTGGTATGGGGTTACTTTTATATTTTACTTTTATACTTTTGTATCTAGTTTCATCTAGAACAGCGGATCAGTTAAGATTTATGCTGAATTTTAATATGTATTTATATTTTAGGACAAGGTCGTTTAAAGAAATTATGAGATATTGTCGATTGTTAGAGTAGTAGAGTGTTAAAAAATTAAGGTCTTTGAAATAGGGAGGAGGTTTTTGGCTATTCAAAAAATTTTATCAGCAGATATTGGTGGAACGAATGGGCGCTTTGCTTATTTTAGCTACGAGGTCGAGGCAAAAAAACTTGAATTAGTAAAAACCCATTGGATCTCATTAGGACAACTAGAAGAAAAATATTCCAAACCAACTTTAATCGCTATTCTTTCACAGCTGGATTTTGGTTTTGAACTAAACGAGTTTGACGTTTTAGTGATAGCAGTCGCCTGTCCAATAACTGAACGAAAATTAAAACTGACTAATAATTTACTGACTCTAGACTTAGACGAATTAGAAGCCAATTTTAAATGTGTTAGATTACTTAATGACTTTGTTGCGCAAGCCTGCTCTTGTCTTTCTGACCTCAAAGAAACTAGCCGAATAATTCAGCTGGGCAAAACAAATCCCAATTCACCCATTGCAGTGGTTGGGGCTGGCACTGGATTTGGTAAAGCCTATATTGTGCCAAACCAAAACGCACCTCTTATTTGCTCCGCCGAAGGCGGTCAGGCAGCTTTTGCAATGCAAAGTAGGGAAGAAATGGAATTTGCAGAATTTGTTAAAGACCGCCTTGGGGTAACATATCCAAATTACGATAATATTGTGTCTGGGTTAGGTTTAACGCTGTTACATGAATTTCTAACTGGTGAGAAACTCAAGCCTCAAGAAATTGCAGCACAATTTACTAACAATCCAAAGCTTAAAACATTAGAATGGTTTTCAGGTTTTTATGGACGAGCTGGACGAAATTATGTGCTGGAAACACTGGCGTTGGGTGGTTTATTTATTTCTGGTGGAATTGCTATTAAAAATCCGATTATTATTAGTCATGAAGCTTTTAGGGCTAATTTCATTGATTCAAAAAAGTGTTCAAAGCTTTTACAAGAAGTGCCGATAAGGTTGTTGACTAATGAAGCGAGCGGTTTATGGGGGGCAGCAGAATTTTGGAGATTGAAGCAGTTAAATTCTTTTTAATTAAAAATTATGGATTTAGAACTATTAAATATTTTTACACAATCAGCGGTGAGTGTGATTGAAACAATGGCATTTACAAAAGTTGCTGTTGGCAAACCAGTCTTGAAAGTAGAGAAGGTTACTAACGGGGATGTTACTGGTATTATTGGGCTTGCTAATTCAGAGTTTAAAGGGACTTTAGTGATTAGCTTTGAGGCTGAAGCAATAATTGCAGTGGTCAATAACATGTTGGGTAGCAATTACACAGAAATGAGTAGCGATGTTATTGATGCAGTTGGCGAAATTACAAATATGATTTGTGGCGCTTCTAAACGTTCTCTTGCCGATAGTAAACAGATAATCTTAGATATGGCTTCGCCAACTACTATAATTGGTAGAGATTTAATGATTAATTTTCCGGGTAGCTTACCAGTGGTAGAAATTCCTTTTGCAACAGAAAAAGGTAAATTTATAATTGATATTACGCTAGGCAAGGAACATCAGTCATTAATTTGAGAATTTACCTAGCATCACAATTATTTTTGAGGGGTGGTGAATTACTGCAAAAATAAACGGACGTTCAGCAATAAAAGAAAGCTGTTCAGTATTTTCACTCAAGTTTGTGTTTGCTGCAGTAGCAGTGCCTTTATCTATAGTAGTTAAATTAGCTTGTTGAATATAAGGATTTAAAAATAAATCAGTAGTGCCGGTAATGCCGGATAAATCAGCTTTGCCGGTAAAGATATCTGACACGCCTAGTTTTGTTAATTTTTCTTTGACATTAATTCTGGAACTAATTTTTAATTTTGGCACTTTAATATATAATTCCTTCTCGGTGAGAGAAGTTTCGATAGTATTAATTAGTTCAGCTGATAAAATATTTTCAAGTTCTGCAATGGACATACTGGCATTGGGTAAAATAAATAACAGAGCCAACTCTTGCTCCGCTGGTTTTAATTCCAGAGCTTGAAAATCTTGGTTAGCAAGATATAAATAATTATTCTTACCAGTAATATAATGTAGCCTTTTTGTTCCAGTGTTATGGGAGGTAAAAGTTCCTTCGGTTGAAGTAAAATTTTTGTCAAAGGTCAAAGTTAGATTAAACAGATCAGCAATTACCATTCTAGTTGAGATTTTAATTTCTTTATTAAAAAGATTTTCAATGTTTTGTTCCGATTTGCTAAAGACCCAGTCATTGATTCTTTTTTGGGTGAAATCAATATCGTTGAAGAAGTCCGATTTATCAAAATTTAATAGAAAATAATCATTTAGATAGTCATTAAACTCTTTTTGGATGTAATTATTGTCATTTGCCCAGATATTAGAACGATAATAGGAACTATCTTTATTGGCTAAAAATATATTGTTAATAGAATTAAAGGTTTCTTTAAAACGCACGCCAATACTTTTTAGATTTTTATCTAGACCTAAGATGTCCTGCATTTGTTTTTTAGTTTCGTTTTTACTACCAGCGTATAAAGCTGCTAGGTGATGCATTATACTATAAGTTGCCACAACAAAAGAGTCTTCTTTTGTTGCCATGGTTTGGTAAAGCTTAAGAGAAAATTGGTTATTAGCTGTGGTGATGTCGAAATTTTCTAATAGTTGATCTTGTAAGGGAATAATTTTTTCTTCTTTAACTGGCTCAGTGATTGTGGCAGATGATTCTACCTCTAGACTATTAGTAGTTGATTTTGAGATTCTAGAGTTTTTAGGCTTGACTTCTTCAAACTGGATATTATTTTTACTAACAGCTTGTGCAGTTAGTGGGGCTAGAGATAACGAACAAGCCAGGATGATGAGTAGTATGATTTTGGTTTTATGTTTTAAAACGTCAGATAGAATGTGCTGAGTAAGTTTATTGATTAGTTTTTTATTAACTGAGACTTCTTCTGCAACATCATAAATGGCACAGATAAGTTCGCCTATAGTGGTATTAAGACTAGATTGCGATTGATGGTTTGCTGCGTTTTTTCCCACTTTTATAGGTTTGATTGGCAGTGTGTGGCTAGGTTTAGCATGAGGATTAATTTTTTTCCTATTACTGTTAGTAACTTTTTCCATTTTATCTCCCGAAACTAGTTATGGTTTTAATGATGTTTTGAGATGTTCTAAACCATGAATTAGATACAAATTTTTGGTCGGGAGATTTTGGTATCGGGTTCTTGGGATTTTGGTATCGGGTTATTAGATTTTTCTTAGTTTTTTTAGTGTCTAATAAGAATTTTTTATTTTATAAAACATCGATTTGAAGGGGATAAAAGATAAGAAATTAGTAAAAAGATATATATTGTCAATTCATATGTAGTAGAATTAGTTATTCTCCATGTAACTTATTTAGTTTTTTATAAAAAAAAGTTAAAAAGCATATATTTTTCCATAGTTGTCAGTGCAATTTATATCAAATCAGGCTTTTGCATGTAAAATTTTCGATTAATTTACCGCTTTAAAAAGAACTTGTTAAGTTAAAAATAAATTCGGAGGTATATGTTCAAGAAATTCTCCACCCGGCATAAACATTCCAGCCGGAAACAAGATATTACATAAACCATTCTTTATTGTTTTATAAGCTTGCTTTGCAATTTGCGTCAGAGATCTGAAATAAGTGATATATGTTTTACGTAATTCGATATTGGAACTGATACAGAGCATTCTTTTGCTATATTTGGCTGACTTAAATTTTTTATTTATATGTTGAGTTTTAAGTTTTTTTGCTCCGACGACCCCTTTGGGATGTTCTAGTTTTTTCTCTTCTTCAATAACTTCCTTGATAATTTGATTATTTATTTCCTCAGGATTATTATCTTTATATTCAATAAATCCCTCCATCCAAGCATTAGGTTCTAATTCAAAAGTGTGAAATATAGGTTTATCTCCGGCTAGGTTATTAATAAGTTCTTTTTGTTTTTTATCTGTCATTAAAGCTAAGTTGTTTATTTTATAAAATTGCGAACGTTTTATCCAAACACATTCTTTTCTATATTCTTTCTTTTTAAACATACTCCAAGAAGAAAGTCCTGGATATTGTTCGATAGAGTTGACTAGATCAGCAGAGGCAGGATTTTTATAAATATATTTAATAGTATCAATAACTTTGTCGTAGGTTAAAACTATTGGATCGTCAAATCCATCATTCCAGACGGTATTTTGTCGAATGCCACAGATTCTATTGATAGCAGAGGCTGATTCTAATTTTAAGAGTCTAATAAAGTTAGGTATATCTGCTGGGTTTCTCACAACTGCGAGTATATGAAAGTGGTTAGACATAAAGACAAAGTGACAGATTGAGATGTTATACAAAGATTTAGCGCGTGCTAATATGCCTATTAATGCTGTATTGATTAGGGGGTATGCAGGAAATGGCAAATCTTTTTCAACGCGTGAGGTTATAAATAATACTGTATTTTCAACATATAATTTTCTTTTCTTAGCCATAATAGATAGCTCCGATTGGTAAATTTTTATAAATAAAGAGGTGAGGTTATAACCTCGCTATATACCTATCGGGTGAAATTCTTATTGTTTTCATATGTTCGCTGTCGTAAATATAACCCCATACCAGTTCGCGCCAGTTCCAGTTCGCGCCCGCGCGAGTTCGCCAATTAGTAACCCCATACCAGTTACAAAAAAACTTATGGTTAAAATTACAATTTTTATGTAGTCCATAGCAGCAGTTTTACAGGTTTAGTAATTATACATTATAAATAAAGAGATGTCACAGACTGTTCGCAAAAGAGTTCCACCATTGCCTAGGCATTTTGAACCACCTAAAAAATCTAAGCCACCAGTAGAAATACCGCCGGTAAACCGGACTTTTGTTCAGGAAAGTTTTGTATGGTTTTTTTGTGCCATAGGAATTTTTTTGTTTTTAGCTCTCTACTCAAATTTTAAAGCCCACAGTTTTTTAAAAGGACATGACCCTAGAGAGACTTTACAAATGTCGTTAGCCATAACTAATTCCATGGGGCAGGTAGGGCAAAAGGTTTCTGACTTTTTAATAATCTGGCTGAGCTATTGTTCTTTTATCGTGGCGTTATGTCCATTTCTGCTGGCACTAAAATTATGGCGTAGTGGTTTTCCACAAATTAAAAAAATTTTCATCGGCGCATTTCTAGCAACCATATCTTCAGTCGTTATGGTTGGTTCTTTAGCCGCACTAGCAACAGTTCTTTATGGACATAATGGCGGCGGTAAAGCAGGAGCGCTACTAGCTAAATCTATTAATAATTATATCAATGAAGGTGGCACCTGCTTAGTTTCTATAGTTGTATTTTTTCTTTCACTAGCTTTCTGTACAGGTCTCAAAACAACACAAATTCTGGCTTACATTTCAAGAAGCTTTCAACTTCTGAAACAAACTATTGTTGACGCTTTAGTCGAGCTGAAAGAAGAAAATGAATTCTTAAAAGATAAGGATTTAAGTATTAGTCACCTAGTTTTAAATTCCATTAGGTTTTCATTTAACATTGTTTGTGCGACTTTATTTGCAATTCTGATTATCTATCCTAAGGTTTTAATTGGTAAAATTAGAAATAAATGGTTGGCTCAACAGCCTAGTTCATTCAAAAAACATATGGCGGATAATTATAAGGTTGTCCGAGTTGGTCATAAACTAAGGTTAAGATTTGACCCAGAAAAACAAACCAAAAATAGTAAAGATCTAAAATGGAAACTCGGTAACAAGAAAACAGCTCAGCAAATGGAATTAAATTTGGATCAGCGTGTCCAAATATCTCGCCAGAAAAAAGATAAAAAAGACAAAAAGAATTTACTAGGCAGATTAAAAAACAAAAATAAACATCCTAAATCTATAATCAAAGAGCTAAACTTAGCAGAACGCTATTCTTTGCCTCCACTGAATTTATTAGCTAGTGGCGAGAATGAACCAAGTGTTGCTCCAACCAATGAGGAAATAATAGAAAATAGTCATCTCTTAGAGCAGGCCTTTGAGGATTTTAAAATTAGCGGCAAAATTACAGAAGTTCATCCTGGACCTATTGTAACTTTATACCAATACAAGCCAGCTGCTGGAATTAAAACTAAATCAATTGTTAGCCTTTCAGATGACATTGCTAGAACTTTAAAAGTAGCTAGCGTGCGAATTTATGCCCCAGTGCCAGGGCAAGACACTGTGGGAATTGAAATTCCTAATACTAATCGTGAAGTTGTGTATTTTCGTGACGTAATTGATAGTAACGTTTGGTTTGACGCTAAAGATTATGAACTAAAGCTGGCTTTGGCTAAAACAACTTTTGGTGACCCATATGTAGCAGATTTGGCACGTATGCCGCATTTATTAATTGCTGGCGCTACTGGAACAGGTAAGTCAGTTTCTCTTAATTCTGTTTTATTAAGCTTATTATATCAGCATACGCCTGAAACTTTAAGATTGATTCTTTTTGACCCAAAACTAGTTGAACTTAGTGTCTACGATGGAATTGCCCATTTGCTAACACCCGTCGTTACTGATCCTAAACGAGCTAAAGGAGTTTTGTGGTGGGCTTTAGAAGAGATGGAGCGACGTTTAACTCTCATGCAGGAGTTGGGTGTGAGAAATTTAAGTAGTTTTAATAAAGCTGTGCGTGGCGAACATGTTGATTTAAATTCTTTAGAAACTGAGCCTGTTTTAGATGATGAAGTGATTGAGCTGGGTGATAAGAATAAAATTGATCCGCATGATAAACTTAAAGAAAGTGAAAAGAAAAAATATGAGCCTCTGCCTTGGATTGTGATTGTTATAGATGAATTTGCTGACTTGATTATGTCAGTGCGTGAAATAGAGGAATATATTGTTAAGTTGGCTCAAAAAGCCCGTGCGACTGGAATACACCTAATTATTGCTACGCAACGACCTAGTGTAAATGTAATAACTGGTTTGATTAAGGCAAACTTTCCGTCGCGTATTTCGTTTAAAGTAACAAGCCGCACTGATGCTCGAACTGTTTTGGATGCCTCAGGCGCAGAGAAATTACTCGGGCGCGGTGATATGTTATTTTTGCCGCCAGGCACAGCAGTAGTCAGAAGAATGCACGGACCTTTTGTGAGCGATAAAGAAGTACTGTCAGTAGTGCGCTGGTTAAAGACGCATAACAAGCCAATGTATAATTCAGAAATTGAAGAAGCTATCAATAAAATTACCGAAATAAATGAAAATAGTGCTGGAGCATTGAGTGAAGGTATTGAGTTAGATATTGATGGTAAGCCATATGATAAACTTTATGACAAGGTTGTAGCGTTCACGATAGCTAAGGGAGAAATTTCAACCAGTCGTTTACAAGCTGAGTTTGGTATAGGTTATCCTAAAGCCACTAAATTAATGAGCACGATGGAGAAGGAAGGAATAATTGAAGCAGCGAAAGGTTCAAAAAGGCGGAGGGTTATTGTGGGAATGGGAAGTAGTGTTAACTCAAATAATCTTGATAAAGATTACGACGACGGAGAGGAAAGTTTATTGTAATTGTAGGGCAGCCCTGATGGTTGTTGTCCTTAGATCTGTTTTTTTTATCCGGATTTTCATAAATTAATACTAATTTTTTTCGTGTTAATTCGTGGATAAAAAAAGCTAGAACGGTTCAGATTTCTTATTAATTGTAAATTTAAAGTTTTTTATGGATATAAAAACTGTCAGTGTTGGTAATAAAAAACTATTTGCGTTTGGGGATATTCATGGATGTTTTACGGAGTTGAATATCTTAATTCAGTATTTAGAACAGAACAAAATTATTGCGCCGGATGATATGGTTGTTTTTTTAGGAGATTATATTGACCGGGGGGCTAACTCATTTGCTGTAGTTGATTTACTGATTGACTTTAAATATAAATATCCGCAGACTTACTTTTTAAAAGGCAATCATGAGTCAATGTTTTTAAATTTTTTAGGTTTTGACGCCAGAAAAGAAAGCGTTTTTTTGTATAATGGAGGTTTAGAAACCATTCTTAGTTATGATATTCAAGTCGGCGCGTTACCAGAAACTGCGGTGCATAAGATACCGCCTTTACATTTTAAATTTTACACAGAGTTGATTGATATTTTAGAGACAGAGGAATTTATTTTTGTGCATGGTGGTCTCGATATTAAACGGAAATTATCTGAGCAGGTGGAGCGCGATACTTTGTGGATTAGAGATGAATTTATTACTAAGCCACATGAATTTGGCAAAACAATAATTTTTGGACATACGCCATTTAAGGAAATCTATCTGGATTTGCCTTACAAGATTGGTCTAGATACCGGCTTAGTATATGGTAACAAATTAACCTGTTTAGAAATGACAGAGTTCAAGTATTACGAAACTGCCTTAGCTGAGCAGGAAGTAGTAGCGGGAAAAATTGAGAAGTTATGAAGTTAGCAAATGAACAAAAAATACAGCGAGCGCCTTTGGCAGAGCGGATGCGCCCACGCACCTTGGATGAAGTTCTAGGGCAGGATAAAATTATTGGACCCAAGTCTTCGTTTGGGCAAATTATTCGAAACCCACTAGCATCTGTTCCGTCAGTAATTTTTTGGGGACCGCCGGGAACTGGCAAAACAACCTTAGCTCAAGTTATTGCCGCAACAGGTAATTATAATTTTGTTCGGTTATCTGGTGTGCTGGATGGAGTGGCTGAGTTAAGAAAGATTGTAGCGGATGCGTTAGAAATGCAAAAAGCAGAAGGTAAGCCGACACTAGCCTTAGTAGATGAAATTCACCGTTTTAATAAATCACAACAAGATGCTTTTTTACCGCATGTTGAATCGGGATTATTAACTGTTATTGGGCAAACCACTGAAAATGTAAGTTTTAGAATTCGTAACGCCTTACTGAGTAGGATGCGAGTATTGCCGCTGGAAGCTCTGGACGAGGAAGTTATCGTGAAAATCCTGAATAATGCTATCAACGATAAGGAGCGAGGTTTAGGAGGATGGGGAATAAAACTGGAGGCAGATGCTGCAGAATTAATTGCCAAATATAGTATTGGGGATGCTAGACGAGCTTTAAATTGTTTGGAGTGGGCAGCAGCATATGTGCGCGCTGAAAATACGACGATCATCAATAAAGAAGTGGTTAATAATTCATTTAATAAGCAGCCGCAGTTATTTGATCAGAGCGATGACTATCACTACGACAATATTTCAGCGTTTATTAAGTCTATGCGTGGGTCTGATCCAGATGCGGCTTTGTATTATATGATGAATGCGTTGGAGGGTGGTGAAGATCCGTTGTTTTTGACGCGGCGGATGATAATTTTTGCTTCTGAAGATTGTAGTTGTGATCCGCGGGCTTTAGAAATTGCTTTAAATGTTGATCAAGCTGTGCAGAGAGTTGGTATGCCAGAGGGGCGAATTCCGCTAGCGCAGGGGGTAGTATATTTATCATGTTGTGCGAAATCCAATGCTTCTTATTTGGCAATGGAAGCAATGACGGCAATTGTGCGGGAGAATCAAAATTTAGAAATTCCGCGTCGAATTAGAAATGCCCCGACAGATTTAATGAAAAAAATGGGCAATCATTTAGGTTATCATTATCCACATAATTATCCAGGTGGTTTTTATCCAGAGCGCTATTTGCCCGATAAGTTGGGGGATTTAATTGTGTATGAACCGACTGACAGGGGTTTGGATGCACAAATTAAAGAGCGTTTAACGAAATACCGTGAATTAATAAAACAAGCGAAATAATGAAAGTTTCTAGTTCACTGGTATGGGGTTACTTTATTTCCTATGTCTTTTATATTTTTATTTAAAAAATATCACATTATTTAAGTATATTATTGTTACTAAAATCATTAAAAATATAAGAAAATAAAGTAACCCCATACCAGTTGACCCAGTTGAATATAGAGATTCCATAGAATAATTATGGTATTTTCGATTTTTGCAACTATTTATCTTGATTGTCATCTAATTCATAACAGTATTGTGCATATAGACTTCTAAGCCAATATTTATGCTTTATACATTTTTCGCGTATCGAAAATATTAACACTACAAGCGTAGTAATATATTCTATTTTTTACATATGAAAATCTATATTAATTTTTTTAAACGAATATCAATTGCATCAAAACTTTTTGTTATTTTATTACCGATTCTGATTATTGGACTTGGAATATCAGTTTTTTATACTAATAAAGTTACTAACGAAAGAGTGACTGAACAAGTTGTTCGCGAACTGCAGGAATTATCTCTATCATATTCCAAAGAGATTAGTCTGGTTTTGACTTCGGCATATACTGTCGCCAAAACAACAGCAGATGGTTTTGCTAATATAATAGCAAGTGGTGTTGCAACCCGTGAAAATTTAGTTGATTTTTACACTGGTATTTTACAACAACATCAAGAATACACAGGTGTTGGATTTTTATTTGAACCTAATGCTCTAGACGGTAATGATTACGAATTTAAGGGGACTCAATACCATGATGAGACTGGACGTGCAATGGTCTACTTAACTTTTGACGACAAAGGTGCAATCGTCCGTGAAGCAATTACTGGCTATGATATTCCTGGTGAAGGTGATTGGTATTTAAAGCCTAAAGCCAATAACAAACCTATCTTAACCGAAGCTTATAATTATGTAGCCAATGGCAAAAAAATCTTACTGACTACTATTGCTGTACCAATTATAGTTGATAGACAGTTTTTAGGTGTAGTTACAATTGATTTGCCTTTAACAAAAATTGCAGAATTAGTTGCAAAAATTAAAGTATTAAGCAGCGGCTATGCATTTATGATTTCTGATGCTAATGCTTTTGTAACACACACTAAACCAGAAAATATCGGAGTTAACTTGCTAGAGTTTAATTCTTTATGGAAACCATATGAACAAGATTTTAAATCTGGCAGGTCGTTTCAAGCTTCTCATATTTCTAAAGCTACCAAACGTAAGACTAACTATTTTATTGCTCCCGTTAGTATTCCAGATATTGAACAACGTTGGAAATTATTACTAAATGTTCCGGAACAAGAAGCTTTGCAAACAGTTTTTGCAATTTCTAATGTTCTGTTATATTCATCAGGACTTTTATTATTGGTTTTAAGTCTAGGTATTTATATTGTAGCTAGAAATATTAGCTGCCCAGTAAAAAATATGGCTGACTTAATGTTAGAACTAGCTAACGGTAACCGTTTAGTTGAAATACCATATCAAGATCATACTGATGAACTAGGAGAGATAGCACAGGCAATGGGTATTTTTAAGAAAAACTTGAGCCAGATGGATACCGCCGAAGAACGTAAGCAAATTATGGCAAAGATGGCAGACGAATTAGATAACGGTGTTGGTATGATTGCCCGTTCGTTATCTGAAGCAGTTCAGCGTCTTAATAGTATAGCGCAAGACGCTGGACTAGCAGCGACAAATGCAATGGAACAGTCTGAACATGGTTCAGAGACATCATGTCAAACTGCAGCAAATGTTCAAACTGTAGCTACGGCTACTGAACAATTGTCTGGCGCTATTCAAGAAATTTCACAGCAGATTTTAGAGTCAAATGAAATAGTTAATAACGCAGTTAAAGAAGCTGAAGATACTTCGCGTGTGATGAATGCTCTCTTGGTGTCCGCCTCACAAATTAGGGAAGTTATAGCCTTAATTAAGGATATTGCTAGCAGAACTAATTTGTTGGCACTAAATGCGACAATTGAGGCTGCCAGAGCTGGCGAGACTGGTAAGGGATTTGCAGTTGTTGCAGGAGAAGTAAAATCGCTGGCAGCTCAGACTAGTGAAGCTACTGAAAAGATTGCAGAGAAAATTTCAGAAGTTCAAAAAATTACTGACGATGCAGTGAATGCAATTAAACATATAAATGAAGTGATTGTGAAGGTAAATCAAATTACAACTACTATTGCTGCTGCTGTAGAAGAACAGGGGGCAGCGACTAAAGATATTAATCAGAGTACGCAACAAGCAAGTTTGGGGACACAAAATGTCTCGCAAAACATTTCTTCTGTTCATGAGTCTGTAAAGCTAGTTGCCCAGAATGCAAAAGATGTTGAGAAGACTTCTACTGAATTGACTGAATTAGGTGAAAACCTTAAAAATAAGGTTACTTCATTTTTGTCGCATATTTATCAAGGATGATCATGAAAATTAATGCTAAACAATAAAAATAAAAACAGAAGACAGAATAATAGTAGAGAATATAATCGTAGTGCCAGACGTGAGAGGTTGACTAAGAGTTTAAATATTCTACGTGAACGAGTTCATTTAATTGAACTAGAACTTGAAGAATACACGAATGATTTTTTTAGGGTCTGCATTTTTGGTAGTGCCAGAATTAAGCCAGACGATAAAATGTATAAGCAAGTTTTTCAGCTTGCGTTTTCGCTTGGTGAGTTGGGGATTGATGTGTTAACTGGTGGTGGACCTGGCATGATGGCGGCAGCCAATAAGGGGATTATTGAAGGTCGTCAGGAATTTAATACCCATAGTAGGTCAATTGGTATTTCAGTGGATTTAAATAATTTTGAACCATTAAATTCGTATTTAGATATTAAACATCATCATAAAAAATTTTCTTCTAGGTTGGATGATTTTATGCGACTTTCCAATGCTGTAGTGATTACAGCTGGCGGGATTGGGACTCTCTTAGAAATTTATTATACTTGGCAGTTATTGCAGTTAAAATTAATTTCATCGCGTCCCTTTATTTTTTGGGGTTCAGAAATGTGGGGCGATTTGATTGACTGGATGAAAAAGAGGCAACTAGCAAACGGTTTAGTTAGTGGGAGTGATTTCAGTTTTATTCATATTGTTGATACAGCCGAAGAGGTAGTTCAGATTATCAAAGAGCATTACGATAAATTTAAAGCCAAACATTAATCATTTCTTTTTTGAAAGGACAGTAGCACAGGCAATACTGCCTGTGTATCAAAACAGCGAGGCGTCGGCGAAGCCGACACGGGGGGGATTATGCCTTTGCTACTGTTTGGTATAATCGTTTGTTTGAGTTCACTTAGCAAAATTAATAAATGGGACGCTGTTACCCAACATATATTGCGGCAAGATACCATTCCATTTTTGAACAGCTTCGTATTGAACTAGGCTAGCATTTTGCGTAAGTGCATTAGCTCTAATACGCATGGATTCTGCTTCGGCTTGTGCGGAAATAATTTTTTGATTAGCCTCTTCTTTTATTCGCAAAGTATTGTTTTGAGATTCAATTGCCCTTTGAGTTGCGACAACTTTTGCTTCAATTGCCTTTTCAAAAACCTCACTATAGTCAATATTCGTGATTGATACAGCTTCTAAAATTATAGGATAGCCAACAAAACTTTGCGTTAAGATCTCCTTAATATCCGCCGCGCCTTTATCACGATTGGCAATTAACTCAACCGCATCCCACTTACCAAGAGCAGCTTTAGTCGAGTCTTGCACTCTTTGCATGATAATCTTTCTAAACCAGTCCTGCCCATATTTTTCATATGTTTCAACAATTTTTGACTCCTCCAGATGAACATTGATGGCAATTTTAATTTCCGCTTGTTGAACATCCTTAGTATAAACATTAGTTACTTCTTCGTGTTTGATAAGCTTAATATCGAAAACTTTAATCTCTTGAATTACTGGAATAAACAAAACCAGCCCAGGCTTAAGCATTTCTTGAGAAGCTCTACCAAAAGTTAGTTTCACCCCACGCTCACCTTCGTCAATTGTAGTAAATGGTTTTAAAAACAACAATGCTAGCAAAATAAATGCTACAACAAATAATTTTTTTTCAAGGTTCAAGTCCACCATTTTCGCCATTTCTTTGTCCTCCTAAATTTTAAATACCTACTGTAATATGTATGTTGTTAAATAATATAAATCATCGCTTTTGTTACGGGCTTTACCACAAACTACCTGAGCAGTTAGGCTATAACCATTAGCTTCTGTTTGGAGAATATGGTATTCATACTGCGGACTACAGTCTCCAGAACAACGTTTATATAAATCTTTACCTTCCTGACCATTACCCTGTGAAAAATCTGAAATCCAATCCAGCAAAGCGCTGTTGTTGTAAAAAGTTTTATTAGTATAGCTCAGCGGGGTTTTAGATGTTTCTGTGAAACGAGTAGCGCAGGAAACGCCGGCAGCATCTGTTTTGCCTTCTAAAAAAGTCGTTGGGATAGAAGTGAAAATAATAGTTGCTTTTTCCTGACCAACTTTTGCAAGAGCTTCTGTCAGTAGTTGGTTGGATTTGAATTTAATAGAATTTTCACTATTCCAGAGATTGCTTGTAATACTAGCTGTTGCTGTAACTTGATTAAGTTTAGTTTTCTTTAAAGTTTGAGCCGTTGTGATATTTAACGCCAAACAGGTAATGAAAGTGAGAATAATTAATTTAAAGATGTTTTGCATATATAATAGGGGTGTTTTTATGATATTAGATATTTTTAGTCTCAGATTGTTATTTTACTCCACACTTTGAGCCTTGATTACATATAATTAATTCAGCCAGTTAGATGTTCTTAAAAAAATCTTTATCCTTTTATATACATTTTGTCAGGGAAGCAACTGTTGTTTGCGGTGTTACCAAATATCGAATAATGGCAATTCTAATAGTTCTGGATTTTTTTGGTATGGGGTTACTTTGATATTTAGATATCTAAAAAAATAACAAATAAATTAAGTATATTATAGTATTTAATACACTGAAAATATAAGAAATAAAGTAACCCTGTACCAGTGGGAATATGATGAATATGACCGCCAACGTATTCCGGGAGCTGCAATCCTTTTGCTGAGGTAAGCTTATTAAGATAAATATCTTTGCCAACGTATTCCGGGAGCTGCAATCCTTTTACTGAGGTAAGATTCCTAAGATAAAGATTTCCGCCGACGTGTTTCGGGAGCTGTAATCCTTCGGCTGAGGTAAGATAATCAAGATAAAGATCTCCGCCGACGTATTCCGTGAGTTGCAATCCTTCGGCTGAGGTAAGATTACTAAGAACAAGATTTTTACTAACGTATTCCGGGAGTTTTATTCCTTTGGCTGAGGTAAGCCTACTAAGAAAAAGATCTCCGTCGACGTGTTTCGGGAGCTGCAATCCTTCGGCTGAGGTAAGATTATCAAGATAAAGAGCTCCGCTGACGTGTTTCGGGAGCTGCAATCCTTTTGCTGAGGTAAGATTACCAAGATAAAGAATTCCGCCGAAGTGTTTCGGGAGCTGTAATCCTTCGGCTGAGGTAAGACTAGTAAGATCAAGATATCCGCCAACGTATTCCGGGAGCTGCAATCCTTCGGCTGAGGTAAGATTATTAAGATTAAGACCTCCGCCGACGTGTTTCGGGAGCTGCAATCCTTTGGCTGAGGTAAGATCATCAAGAAAAAGATTTCCACTAACGTATTCCGGGAGTTTTATTCCTTTGGCTGAGGTAAGATTCCTAAGATCAATATGTCCGTAATAAATCTTAGCTCCCTTAAATATTTTATTAAATGATTTCACAGTGAATTTTTGTTCATTAATATCCTCATCTAAACGTACCTCCTCTGGTTTACAATTGAAAATTTGACTCAAATCTTGTTTTTTATTTCGATTTTCAAGAAGTTCTTTAATTCTTGGATCGTTACTATAGCCAAATCCTTCAATTCTTCCGTCAATTTCGTAGAGGAATCTTAAATCTTCTACAGTCAACTCCTCTCCTGTTTTTGCACGATTATCTATGTCTGTAAGCCGCTGCATGTCGGCGCTCCTTTTCCTGAAAACATCGGCTTCTCTGCCAAACTCTGCAAGTTTTTTATTAAGAGTTTCTTGCATTACAGGCTCAATATTCTGACTTGGCAAGATGCCACGAATTTCGCCAATTTTATTCTTGTTCATACGAATAGCTAAACGAGGTTGAACAAATTTACCTTGCTCATCTTTTGAGTAATAAACATAAAAATCACCACCTTGAATTTGAGTATTAGCTGTGCTTTGACCAGCTGTACACCAGCCGGTTCCCCTACCTTGTAAGGATTTCCAGAGCTCTTTGGCGTGCGACATGTTGCCTTGCGAGAATTTTCTCCATTCGCCTTCAATGCTTAAGTTATTTTCTTGAGCAGCTAAGGACTTCTGAATTAATTCGGCATACAGCTTAGGAAAATTTTTTTCAAAATCTATGATAGCTTGCGGATTTTTATTACCTTTGGCGATTCCCTCGTAGATATCATAAATTTGCGCCAGCGCTTCGCGGTTGATATCCGGAAACGGCGCTACTGTGTTTTTAGTGCGTTTCTTAAATTTTCCTTGCTTTTTGTCAAATTGCGAAAGACTGATAAGTTGATTCCAAGCGTAAAACTTAAACCACGCTGGATATACAGCATCGCTGGAAGCAAGATAGTCAATGATATTATCAAGCGATTTCTTCTGGTCGTTGATAACGGTTTCTATCATTCTTTTCCTTGTTTCGGGAGTAATTTCAATTGTTCCATGCCCTTGCTCACGAGCAATTTTCTTTTGGAGTTCAATTTCGGATTCCGGGTAATTTTCAGGTTTTAACAGAAGTTGGTCGTAAATTTTATCTCGGTATACTTTTCTAAAAGTTTTTCTATCGAGAAAAATATTTTCTAATCGATTAATATATGTATCAATTTTTGGCCCGGGTTCGTTTGGAACATTTTTACCTGTAACTAGTTTTTTACTTTTAACAGCTTTTTTAACCGGAGCTGAGTTATGTAGTTTGGGGTCCTTCAAATGAATAGGATGTTTGTTGTTACCGCGCTTTTCAGCTTTGATATTAGGTAAGGCTTGTTCAATGTGGTAATTATCGGAAGTTTGGTGTGAAGCAACCGAGCTTACGATATCGTTTCCTATGGCCTTTAAAGGAGTTTCTATTACTTCCACTTTAATCCCGAAATTATTCGCTTTGATAAAATCAGCAAATTCTCTCGCTTCTTTAACCTTATTTTCACTGCACAACTGCGCTAACTTTCGCACCACCGCATCGTTGACTTGCGGGTTATCTAAATTCAGCTCTAATTTTTTATTTTTTGCAGATTGAAGCAACTTAGCCACATTCTCTAAATTACCTTTTTCAATCGATTGGCTTACGCCTTTATAAAACGACTCGGTATTTTCCTGCTTGCTTAATATTCCATATCCCTTCGCTGCATTGATAACTGCTGCATCCAAATTACCATCAGCTACAGCAGCACTAATTTTACTTGCTATATTCTTCTTAACCTGCACCTGCACTAGCTTGCCACCAACGTGTAACATTACCAGCAACGTCGCTGTCTGTGCCAGTGCATCACCTTTTTGTCCCTCAGAGGCCGCAATCCCACTCTCGGAGACCAGCACTACATTACCTAAACTTCCTAAAACTCCTACCGCACCTCCTGTTAAAAACGATCGACCAACCTCGTTAAAATTTACTCCCGTGCCATACCGCACGTCTGACCCAACTTGACTAACAAGATTGCTTGATGCAAAAGCCGAAGCTGTCGAAAGACCACCAATGCCTCTTGTACTCAGTTGTCTCACAATTGATTGCTGTATCTCAGGCGAAAAATTAGCTTTAGATAATGTCACTGCAAGCATTTCCGGACCCTGACTGGCTAGCCATTTGGTATTGCAAAGCACACTTACTCCGTTAGCTACTTTGAAAAAAGTAGCATTAGCTAAACCTTCCACGGCATTGTCTGCTATAGACTTTGACAAGTCAAAATTACCTGCCACTCCGCCTCCTTGAACTGCCGCATCTGTCAAATCAATAGCAAGCCCTGCTGCACCACTAACGCCAGCTGTTGCTCCAAACACTATCGTGCCCCCTGCTACTGTTCCTCCAGTTACACCCAATGACGGAAGAAGATACACTTGCCCAGTAGCAGTGATCGCTATTGCCGCCGTCATCGTTCCAACAAACTTGATAGAGCTTGCCCACATTTCTTGCGAACACACATAGCTGTCAAGGTATTTGTTACTTTGGCTAAACTCTTCGCTAAGGCGGGCATACTTATGAGTGTCGCGATTTAATATTCCGTCCATTTCAAGATAGCGATCAAACAATACGTCTTCACCGCGAATTGCTTTATACCGCGCATTAAACTCAGCGTCGGATAAACTAGGAGCGGCTTTTGCTAACTCAGTAATGGATTGCTGGACACGCACTTGTTCTTCCAGCAAAGTTTGGGCTGATAACGGCAGAGTTTTGAACCACGAGGCATCACGATAATCTTTTGCATTAGCAGAGCCGTTGGTTAGTATATACATAGCTGCGTCGGAAAGAATTAAATTGCCTTCGGTCTTTAATTTTTCTGCTAGTCCGCCTAACCAGCCTTGCTTTTCCCACGCGTCGGATATTAGTTGTGAACGTCCCTGATTAATATAAGTCAGACGCCGAATATCTCTTTCACGGGTTGTACGTAGCGCTTCTGCTAACGCTTCAGGAGAAAGCAAAATTTGCTGTGTTGAGGAAGAGGTCGGCTCGACAGATGCTTGTAAAGCTTCCAACGCTTTGGCGTCAAAAAATTCTAACACAGAATATTTATTCCGTAGTTGCTCCAGCGTCATGGCGCGTTCCTCGTCACTATAGAACCTAAAATGACTACCTGCTTTTTCAAACACATCTTCACGGAACTTTTGGTAAACACTTTTAACTGGGTTAGCAGCACTTAAATCTTGCAGCAACTTGTCTTCTGGGCGCTCTTCTGCAATCTGCTTTAGCAACATGCGGTAAGTCGCCTGCTCAAATACTTCTTGACCTGTAATTAAATCGTTTCCACCGATCCCAAACGAAATATATGATTTATATGTTTCTATTTTTATGTTTTTCAGAAATTTTTCTACTGCCGCTGCTGCTGCTGGGGACTGTTTAGCAACCTTTTCTAGCTGATCTAAAAAAGACCTACCGTAATCAGATCGGTTAGTTTTTTCCGATACGCCAGCTTCGGCAATAATACTGCCTCGTTTTAACCAATCTAAATTATTAGTGCCAGCAACTGCCTTAAGCTCATTTAGGGCTGCCAAAAAATTTTTTTTAGTAGTGGCATACTCTAGGGAATATTTATAACCACCCAAGTCATGGATTCGCTGCTCTTGCAGGCGAGATTTGATGATATCCAGCGCTGCAATTACTCTTTGTTCTAGTCTCATTTTCGCCTGCGGACTATTGCTGATTTCACCGACACTTGGATTACTAACTGTCACAGGCGGCAGCACAACTGGAATTTTATGTTTTTGAGGGGAAGAGGGAAGGAAAGCGACTAAAGTATTAGCGCTATCTTTGGGGTTAGAGTTACTTTTGCGGATCGCCTCATTGATTTGGATAGATTCATTGACCCGATTTGAATCACTGTTTTGACTTTGATGCACAGACTTTGCTCGGATTATATGATTATTTATATTCTTCTTCTGTTCCTTAACGCCTGTCATCTTGTTATCTTTAATCTGACCCCTTAGTTAAAACCAATACTACCTTAACCTTTATAATTAGTTGCTAATTGTTTGCTCGTAGTCGCTAACATACGTTTATCGTTATTTTATCTAGTTTTCTTAAAGTAATTAATTATTACACTATTTTTGAAAAAAATAGTAATTATAGAAAGTTAACTTGTTTGGTAACCGCTATAGGGGCACCTTCAACCAGTTAGTTTATTTTTAACTTTATGTTTTTTCGTATTTGTAACACCGCTATTATTTTGCGTGATGAGTTAAAAATATTGTAAATTATTTGGAATATGTGAAGGCGGTTGCAGAATAGCGGCAAAGTCAGCTTCAGGTTTTTGATATAGGGGAGGAATTTTTAGAACAAAATAAAATCATATTTTTGTCCGCTTTAAGTATTTTTTCTGCAACCTACTCTTTTCTTACTTACTTACTTACTTACTTACTTACTTACTTACTTACTTACTTACTTACTTACTTACTGGTTGATGATTCCTCCCTGACCGCCCAATTAATTGACCATTCCAATAATTTCACCTAACAACTCATCCATCTTTCCAATAATTCTTGAACAGCCTTGAAAACCACGTTGAATAACAATTAATTTTACAAACTCATCAGCTAAATCAGTCGTCGATAATTCCAGACATTGCGAAACTAAGCGACCATATTTACCTGTCCCCGGCACACCAATTACTGCCTGTCCAGATTCATAGGTTTCTACAAACCTGGAATCTCCTGCTCTGACCAAACCTTCTTGGTTAGCAAAAACTGCTAAAGCAATTGTTCCAATACCTACCTTCTGTCCATTATTTAACAACGCAACTAAAGTCCCATCCTCTGCAATACTAATACTTTCTACGTTACCACTTCTAAAACCATTTTGAGTAATAGAGTTAATATATGACGCATTATCATATTGTGTCATTGGCTCAAAACACATTTTGACTTCAGAATTAGTAGCCCCATTCGCCCATTCTAATTTAGAAGCGGAAATCTTAGAATCAGGATTTGACATATTCACAACTAAATCATCGTCACTCGGTGGGTTACTAGCAGGTCTTGCACCATTTTCGTCAAAAGTTAAAGGATTATCATAATTGCTCCCCATTAAAACTGGAGTTCCTGCAGTTTTACCTTTAATTTCTGAGCCGTCAATATAAGCGTTAGAGATCCACGAAATATTGCCTGAAGAATCCTCCTGCTTAAAGAACAAAATCGTTAAGGTATGCACAGCGCCCAACGAATCATAAACATCTACGAACGTGCTAAGTGAGGCGTTATTTGTCAGATCTTCCCAAGTTGTATAGGACAAAGCTGTTGGATCCGACATATCCTTAGTTGCCAATTGTCCTGCGCTCAAGTTACCAGAAATTGTAACTTTAGAAGTTGGAGAGCTATAAGAACTTACAGTGTTAATACTTAACGGTCCAATACCACCAGCTCCATTCATGGCGTAACCTTGCACGTATAAACCTGTCTGGCTGCGCACATAACCATCATTACCAATGGATAAATTACCTGCACGAGAATAATAAGTAACGCCGTTTTCGTCTTTGAGAATAAAGAAGCCGTTACCGTCTATCGCAGCGTCTAACTCACGCCCAGTTTTTTCTTGTGTGCCTTGTTTGTAGATCGTGGTTGAGCTTGGCACATAGCTACCAGTTCCGGCTATGTTTGAGCCATTTTGTCCACCAATATTACCAGCTAAAATATCAATGAAATCCGCTCTTGAAGCCTTATAACCAGTAGTATTAGTATTAGCGATATTATCTGAGATAATTGATAAAGCTGCACCATGTGATTGCACACCTGCTCTACCAGCAAAAAGACCTTCTAATAAATTAGCCATAACCTTCTCCTAAAAAATATTATTAAAACCGCAAATCCTATAATTATAGGCACACTAAAAATTTCCCATTATCGAGGCGGGTGCGAGCGAAAAAATCTTCGTGTATTTTAACATACACGAGCATTTTTTTCGCGACCAACGAAGAAAACAGGAGATTTTAGAAACGCCTTAATACACTTCAGAAATCTCATCTAACCCAACATATTTACCGTTCACAACTAATGCGGCAGATGGTTCAAGCACAAAACCTTGAACAGTTTCAGTATATTTTAATTCTAAATCCTTAAACTGTCCGTCGGCATCCACTGCAATAATTTTGGCTATATAATTTCCGTCTGAAACGCCAAGTTGTGAACCAAGTTCAACATCATCAAAACCTATGAAATTTTTACCTGATTTAAAGTCCTCTAATTCTTTATACGCAATAACTGTGCCATCCGTCCCTAAAATTTCTACGCGTAAAGATTGTATCCCTTCTGGAATATCAACTAATAAGTGCGAGCCCTTGCCATTAGTAACTGAGAAACTTCCGTCTTTAATTACAATCTCACGTCCTAAAAGATTAGCCATATTCCCGACTGGATTATCAGATTGTAGTGAACCCAGATTATCGATTTTGTTATTAATTGAGATTAACTGCTCAAGTTGTGTGAACGTCGCAAGCTGGGCTGCAAATTCCTGACTTTCTAGCGGATTTAAAGGGTCTTGATTTTGCAGTTGCGCAACCAACAAGGTCAGAAACTCTTGTTGTCCCATTTCATCTTTTTTCTTGGTGGTCGTAGTTTGTTGAGTCGCTCCAGCGTTATTTACTGCATCTATATCAATTGCCATAATTTCCTCCCTTGATCCTTATGCTACCCAACCAGTCTGCGTAGCATTATAATTTTCTGTTCCTGTATTTAGCTCATTCTCTTGAGCCGTCTTGTCTAGTCTACCAAATTTTTCAGCATACCTTGCCCCGCCAGTCAGATGCTGGTTATCATTAAAATTATATCCTGCAAACATTTTTTCAAAGCCAGACGTATTTTGTCCAAAATTATCAAAGCCAAAACTTAAACTAATATTTTCAACTTTAATTCCGGAACTAGCTAGAACATTCATAATTTCAGCTGAATTAGCTTTTAAGTTTAGCTCAACTTCCTTAGATTCTGGGATAATACGAGCAAAAATTTTATCCTCTCTTTGAGTAATTTTAAGCGTTATTTCGCCAAGCTGAGGTGGATCTAAACGAACTACCATCGACTGCGTGGTTCTAGTGCGTGTCACGTTTTCGAGCAAGTCTTTGATTTTGCCGACAACTGTTTCTTGTAGTTTAGCTGACAAATTCTTGAAAGTGTTAGTCGTCTTATCGGATAAATTATTAGTTGAGACTAAAACCTGAGTAGTTAAATTTTGATTACTCAAAAAATTTTTTACTTTTGACACGCTTTCCTGCGGTGCAATATTTTCTGAACTTTCTTGGGCGACAATATTATTGGCTAAGCCAGTTATGGCTAGAGGATTAGGCAATACTTGTTCTGCTTGAGTTTGGGTTTGAGCCTGAATAGTAGTTTGGTTATTGGTAACCAGTGCAGGAATTTCTGGAACAAAAGCAGACTTGCCTTGCTGGAGATCTGATTCTTGAATTTTAGCTTGAGTATTTGCAACCTGTTCATTTGAATTTTTAGGAAAATTCAATTCTTGTTTAAGCTGTGCTAACTTTTCAGTTAATGCCACTTTGGATTCAAATGTAACTTGTTCTGCTTTAGTTTGTGCGATTAAGTTAGTAATAAAGCTCTTTTGTTCTTCTGGTTTTTCTTCAAGTTGGAGAGTTTTAGCAATAGTTTGTAATTCCTGATTTTCTAAAGCAAATGTATTAGCTGTATTAGTTTGTGCTAACTCGTCAAAAAAATAAGTTTCTTCAGCGCTGAGATTCTGAGATATTTGAGTTTGAGACTGTTCGGGCAGCTTGGAGTCAAGTTTATTTTGCGTATTCAGAGTGAAATTATTTTGAGCAGTAATCTGAGCTTGTGTAGAAAGCGCTAGCTCAACTATTTTCTCAGAAGTGTTTCTCAGGCTGCTAGTTTCGGCTGTTGTCAGTTCTGTCTGTTGAGTAAGCGGAGGAAAATTTGTTGTTTCTTCTGTTGCCCGTTGTTGTATTAGAGTAAGTTGTTGTGTTTGGTTTTGAAGGATAAGCTGTTGTTGTCCGTTTTCTTGTTCTGGGCTAAGTTCAAGATTATCCGAGTTAGTTTTTTGCGGGGTGTAATTATCTACTAGTTCTGTAATCTGGTTATTTTTTGGGTTAGTCGTTGAAGAATTGCTGGTTAATGCAGCTTCATGTTCTGCGACTGTTAGTTCTTCATGAATAATTTTTTCGTTTGAAGCTTTATCTTCTGTGGTTTGAGCTTTTCTATATTGTGGTGATTTTTTAGTTTTATTATCTTTGTGATTTTTATTAGTTTCTTTAGTGGACTGGTTGTTATCTTTTACTTGTGTCCTGACATTGTCAAGGCGAACATTTTCATAACTTGTATCTTGTTTAACTGTGGGCTGAAAATTTGTATCCTGCTGTGTTTTAGTAATTAGTGAATCTTGTGATTTTGTAATTAGCCTGACAAAAAAGTCTTGAACATTTGCAAACATTCCTTTTGTCTGTAAAGCGCTAGATAAATCCGTATTACTTAACGAGCTCTCAAATTTAGTACTAATATTTGGGTTATTTGCTATTTTCATTGAAACACACTGGGTAAAATATTCTCTATAAACCTCGATGCGCTTTATCTATGCAAAAACCACTCCAATCTCTTCTTTTACAAAAATTCCAATCTTTTTAAATAATTAAACTCAATCAACCAGCCTCCCAGTAGATACTTTTTACTTTTTTTAGATAGGTGCAGCGCGTGATTTTCTGGTATAGGGTTACTTTCTTGATTTTCTGGTCTTGATTTTCTGGTATAGGGTTACTTTCGCTTTTTGATTTTTTAAAGAAATACAAATTAATTTAGTTGGTTAGCTTATTTAAGGCATAAAAGAGCTGAAACAAAGTCTTAAACAAAGTAACCCTACACCATAGAATTACCCAGAGAAACTATATTAATTAACAGGGGAAAGCTCACCTTTCAAGGAATATATAAAGTAACCCCATACCAGAAACTACAAATTAATTTAGTTGGTATTTTTTCTGGTATAGGGTTACTTTCGCTTTTTGATTTTTTAAAGAAATATAAAGTAATTTAGTTGGTTAGCTTATTTAAGGCATAAAAAAGCTGAAATAAAGTCTTAAACAAAGTAACCCTACACCATAGAATTCCCCAGAGAAACTATAGTAATTAACAGGGGAAAGCTCACCTTTCAAGGAATATATAAAGTAACCCCATACCAGTTATTTTCCAGTTATTTTTTCTGGTATTTTTTCTGGTATAGGGTTACTTTCGCTTTTTGATTTTTTAAAGAAATATAAAGTAATTTAGTTGGTCAGCTTATTTAAGGCATAAAAAAGCTGAAATAAAGTCTTAAACAAAGTAACCCTACACCATAGAATTCCCTAGAGAAACTATGGTAATTAACAGGGGAAAACTCACCTTTCGAGGAATATATAAAGTAACCCTATACCAGAAACTACTAGAACCCCATACCAGAACCTACCCCACCAGAAACTACTAAAAACCCTAGAACCTACTAGAAGTAACCCCATACTAGAAACTAAAACTAAAGACTAATTATTCCAACGAATTCTTTAGTTCTTTTAGTCTATTCTTTGTGTATTTATCTACACGGTATGACTCAGTTATTTTTTGAATAGCTTTGTTGAAAGTCCACTTGTCAAGAGAAGATTTTTTTAAGTAACTGAGCGTTTTGCTAGGTTGTTTGATAAAACAAATCGATATTGCCCACGCAATTGCCATTTTCGCATAATAATTTTTTTCATTTTGTTTGCTTGTTTTTAAATTAGGTCGATGGTGGATTTTTTCCAAGGTAAGCAAAATTTTGTCTATATTGTCGTCATTTTTATCTACAGTAATCAAAGCTTTAATAATTAAAACTACAGCAAAACGAACTTCAAATTCATTTTTAGATTTTAAATATTTCTGAATAAATTTCCAAACCAACGCCTTATTTAAACTTGCAAATTTTAAACTTGAACAAAAAATATCACAAACCGCCCAGTTATCAATTCGAGGTACAAAATCGGCTACATATTTAAGAATTTGCTTAGGCTGCTCCTGAATTAATCCAACTATCATCCCCTGCAACATAGTTTCTTCGAAATATTTAGTTTGCTTATTTTGCAAAAACTCCTGCCAATTTTCATGTTGGTAAATATCTTTGGCGATTTTTCTAAGCACTGGTGTTCTAACTCCTAAAATATTTTTAGCGCCCGGAATTAAGGATTCAGAAAAAACTTTATATTTTTTGTCAGCTGCCAAGAGAAGTTGTCGATGCACATTATTATTTAGCTCAGTTTGCTTTTTCATAACACGCGATCTTTTATTTGCAATAAGTCATGCCCACCAGGCTGTTGAAAAGCACGAAGTCTAAACTCAGGCATAATGGCATAGAGATGATCGAAGATGTCAGCTTGAATCCTTTCATATTCTCTCCAAACTGTAGTATTGGTAAAACAATAAATCTCCAACGGCAAACCAGTTGCTCCCGGCGCGAGCTGGCGCACCAGCAAGGTCATCTGTGGATGAATTTCTTCATGACTGGTTAGAAATTGTTTAAGATACGCACGAAATGTGCCAAGGTTGGTTAGCTGACGAGCATTAATTGGATCTTTCTTGCCTTCGATTTTTTGATTCCATTCAGTAAGTTCTTGTTCTTTATTCTGTAGATACTCTTCCAATAAAGAGAATTTTTTTAAGTGTAACTTTTCTGCAGCAGTTAAAAAGTGAATACTATTCTGATCTATATAAACAGCCCGCTTAATTCTACGCCCACCAGATTCCTGCATACCACGCCAATTTTTAAATGTTTCACTAACCAAACGCCGAGTTGGAATAGTAGTAGTTGTCAGGTCCCAGTTTTGCACCTTAACAGTATGCAAAGCAATATCAATTACTTCTCCATCAGCGTTAAGTTGCGGCATCTCAATCCAGTCGCCAACTCGGATTATGTTTCCAGAAGATATTTGAATACTAGCAACTAAGGAAAGCAGCGTATCCTGAAAGACTAACATCATAACTGCCGCAACAGCGCCTAAACCAGAAAGCAGAATAACGGGCGATTTATCAATTAATGTCGAAATCACCAAAATTATGGTAACCAGCGCGATCAGAATTTTAAGCACTTGCAAATAGCCTTTGATAGGTTTTTTATGCGCTTGCGCCCGGTGCATATAAACGAGATTGATTAAATTTAATAATTCACTCAAGGCTAACGAAAAGGTGAGAATTATAAAAGCAGAGGCAACGTTTTTAATTATTTGCACTAAAGTAACTGGCAAGTGAGGGACTAGCGAGATTCCAATAATAATTATAAAAGCCGGAATCATGTTAGTTAGTCTTGAAATAAGAAGATGCTGGGTTAGTTCAGTATCCTTCTCCAAATATACTAATTTTAGAATCCGAAATAAAATTCGTAATAAAACTTTCTTAACTAAAAAGTTCGCTATAATTGCTACAAAAATTAGTAGGCTCACAGCTAGCGAGGCTTGTAGTAACGGCGATATTTGCGCCAACGAATTAAAAATTGCGTTTATTTCTGTCATACCATTTTTCACATTGAGAATTTTAGCTTTCCCCAACCAGCCGCATTTCTGTAGTCGGAATAAAATCAAATTCGGAAAGCATATCTAAGATGTCAGACTTTGTGATATTACCAATAACTGCTAACTCATGGTCTAGCGCTTCATATTTTTGGTTATAGATCCATTTTGTGCCAATAGCCATTAAACGTCGCGTAGAATTTTCACCACTTAATGCAATTCTAGTTTTTAACTTTGTTTTGGCACGCTCCAGATCAGCATCCGAAAAATCACGAGCTGAGAGCATAATATTTTTTAAAATTTCAGTTACTTTGTCTAAATTTTTGGGCTCTGTGCTGGCATATCCCATGACGCATCCTGTGCCATCCATCTCATTTGCATCTATGCTTGCCTCATCTGCTAAGCCAGTATCAACCAATTGCCAATAAGCTTTGGAACCAGTAACATCGCCTAAAATCATTGCTAAGACTTGAGCATGATACTTATATTTATGCTGGGCCGAAGGCGAACTTGCCAGAAGACAAACATGCGAAAGTTGCAAATCTTTTTTCTTAATAATTGACTGACTGACCTGCGGAGTATGTTTACTTAACTCTCTTTGAGCTTGATAATTTTTCCAGCTGCCGCAATATTCTTCAGCCTTTTGACAAAAATTATCCCAATCAAAACAGCCCGCCACGCCAAACACCATATTTGACGGCGAATAACGAGATTGAAAATAGGTCAACATTTGCTCTCTAGTAATATTGTTAACGCTTACAGATGTGCCTAGCACTGAGTTACCTGCAGGATGTTGTCCAAAAAAACTATTGAGTGCCTTTTCGTATAGCACATAGTGCGGTTTGTCTTGATAGAGAGCAATTTCTTCTAAAATAACCTTTTTCTCCATATCGAACTCTGGTTGAATAAAAGTTGAACGTAGCATGTCACAGATGATGTCTATACCATCTGCAAAATATTCAGGCAGGATAGTCATATAATAAACTGTATTCTCTTCTGTGGTATAAGCGTTGGCTTGAGCGCCAAGCTTGCCAAAATCGTAAGTTAGCTCGAGGGCAGTCCGTTTTTTGGTGCCTTTAAACATCATATGTTCAAGAAAATGTGAGATACCTGATATTTCTGGGGTTTCGTCGCGAGCTCCAGTGCGCACAAAAAATCCAAGTGCTGTGCCTAAAGCTTCGTCGCGTGATTCGCCAATTAATGTTAGTCCGTTCGATAAATTTTTTTGATAGAACATCATAGTTTTAATTTCGCATTTCCTAATGTTACTAAGATTTTTGCCATAACTGGATATTCGCGTAAATGCCGTTTGAGATCCTCATTTGTAACCGCGTCGATACCCTGTTTTATACTTTCGATAGTGCGAACTTTACCAAAATTCCAGAAATCACTAACCATTGAGTTAGCACGGTTGTAACTACTTTCGCTGGAAAGTATAAGTTTGGATTTTATGTCGGCTTTGGCTCTCTGCAACTCTTCTTCTGTTACACCATCTTGGAGTTTGTGTAATTCGTTTAGAATAACATCTAAAGTCTCTTGTCCTTTTTCTGGGGTTGTTCCAGCATAAATAATTGTTGCAGCTCGACCTTTCTGAGCGCTGCGTGAGGCTGAAACAGAATAAACCAATCCTCTTTTTTCGCGAACTTCGACAAATAACCTTCCGTGCATACCACCAGATAAAATCCCAACTGCTACAGCAGCAACGTAATTATCAGGGTGGTCAATGGCAACGCCTGGATAGCCTAGAAAAATTTGTAATTGGCTAGCGTCTTGTTGAATATGAATATTTTTATCTGTTTTTGAGAGAGGTTCTGGAAAGAGTAGGGGCTTTTGACCAGTCCATGAGCTAAAACAAGTCTTAATAGTCTGAACAATTTTTTCCCAGTCAAATTTGCCGGCAACAGCAATAATTGAATTAGAGGGTAGAAAGTTTTGTTTGTAAAAGCTGAGAAGATTAGCCGTAGACAAATTTTTTATACCTTCTTCTGTGCCAGAAGTTGGGCGACCAAAGACTCCCGGATAAAAGTTTTTCAAAAACTCTCGGCGGGCTTTGCTAAGTGGGTTATCCTCAATATATTTTAGCTCTTGCAGAGTTAGTTCTTTGACGTTGGTTAGATCATTTTCGTTAAGATGTGGGGTGAGTAGAATTTCTGAGTAAATGTGAAATATTTTTTCTAAATTTTCGCCGAACAGCGCGCCAGAATAAGTTGAGGTTTCGGTTCCGGCAGTATGACTATTTTGAAGACCTATGGCTTCTAATTCGTCAGAGAGTTTTTTCTTTTCGTATTTGCCACCACCTTTATTAAACATTTCAGCAAGCACATTAGAAGCTCCCAAAATATTGGCATCGTCGTAGGCGCTGCCAATAGGCACGAGTATCGAGAATGCGCCAGAAGCAACGTTTGACATTTGTTCACCGACAACAGTGAGACCATTGTCTAGCATCGCAACTTTTATATTTTTATCAAAATCCATAACTTTTTTTATTAAAATTCGAGCGGAGTTAAGACTACAAAAAAAAGATTTAGTCAATGACTTTTTAAACTGTTTTACCAGAATAAACTTAGAATATTAACCAGAATGATAATTTTTTGAACAAATCTGTTTTTGGTTGATAGCTGAAACAATAGGATTACTTGAGCAAACATCATCAATAACTAAATTGGCCCTGCACTAAGAAGTTAGTAATCTATGACTAAAAGTAACCCGCTGCCAGAAGATTAACTTAAATAGGGTTACCACTACCACCATCATTTTTTATCCCTTGACTAGAAGCAGGACACCCTTGATCACCAAAAAATAAAATCATGAATGCTTGCACAAGATACGAACCACAAGCAATAACCACACACGACATAGCCATTTTATAAGCCCCCATTGCCGCTGTTACAACTGCCGCAAGTCCTGCCACAACTAGTACTAATGCTCCAAATGCTCCCTCCAATAGTTCGAGAATTTTACATAGTTGCTTTTGAATAATTACAGTTGCGTCTTCTGCAATGGAAAGACTTGTTAAACCAAAAATTAAAAACACAATACCAATTAAGAACAACGAAAGATTACCATAATTATAAATTAGCTCTTGTTTAAATAGCTCTTTTTTACAATAAAATTTTATCAAAAACCTATATAACATATTACCTCCTAATAATATTATTTTAAAACCATTATAATATTTGCGACGTTTAAAAAATTATCACTTAGTCTTTTTATTAATTTCCGTATCTTTCTTGCTTAATTAGTTCAATAAGTAAGTTAATAGTATCTATTATTACTTTTTGTTGGTCAGAACAATGTAGAGAATTGTAATCTCCTCCATAGTTAGCGACTATTTTGTTTGCTTTAGATTTATATTCTGCTTCGCTGTACTTTAAATCTTTAAACAATACATCCTCTTTTATAGATCTTGCACTTTCAACTATTTCTTTCATTGCTTTACGATCATAATTACCTTTGTAGTATAGCACGGGGTTTTCTTCAGAGATGCCATCGACAAATAACATTTTCTTTAACTTCTTAATATCAGGATCATTATTAATATCATTATTAATTTTCTCTTCTTGGCGTGTTCTCCATAAAGTACCGTTAACTTTTTCCAATAATTCGTCTTTTACTGCCTGATCTACGCTGGTAAAAAAACTATTAACAATTTTTTGCTCGCCTAGTAATGTTACTGAATATATTAGTCCTCCTGTTGTATCTTTTTCGATTTTAAGTATAAAACTACTCAAACTATTGATAGCTTCTTTCTTAATTTGGGGATCTTTACTGTTTAGTCTATCAGATAGTTTATTAGCTGGGTCATCATTAAATAACGCATTATACTGATCCGTTATTTTTTTTCTCTCATCCTCGTGAGCTGTTTTTCGTTTAGTATGTGCTGCTATAAAACCTTTATTCAATGCAAGCTTATCAAGAAAATCATCTAACTTATCACTACCAATACCTGAAATAAAGGACGTTATATTTGGTTCTCTTAACTCTCTATAATTTATAACATTGTTAAATTCTGCTCTAATAATATTCACTATTGCAGAAATTTCAGGAAAATTTTCATTTATTGATATTTTATAGCAGGTTGCATACCATTTAAATAATTCTTCCCCATTGCGATTATCTAGTGTTGTAGACACGATTGGTCCAGCTGAAGGAAAATTTACCACTCCATCTCCTGTTTTTGTATCGGGTTTAGTAGAAGTATCGCCTGTTTCTTTTTTTACTTCTGACTGCGTTATTTGCCCAGTCAAAAAGAATACTGACAATAAATTTAAAATACTAACCAAATCAAATGATTCTAACATAATTTTACATGCTCCATTTAAATATTATTATTATTAATCTATAGTTTATGGTAACAAAACTTCTAAAAATTTATAACGCTCTTGCTTTATAAGAGCTTCTCTATATTTTGGATCTTTTAAAGCATCAAGTACTCTTGTAGCTTCATTAATACAGATCTTAGGATTCTTCCAATCTTTAGGATTTAAACTTTCTTTTTTTATTAATTTATCAATATCAGCTTCCAAACTTTTTAATTTTTCTGAAAATATTGCTTCAGTGTCATTGGAAACGTTAGTTGGTTGAGTTGGAGTACCGTTTGTCGACGTATTATTTGTTTCTGTTTTTGGTTGTGTTCTCTCTTCGTCAGAAAGTATGTTATCTTTTTTACCCCGAAGATATGACCACGCATCGCTTAGTCCCAAATTAACTTTAGAAGCCAACCAATCATATGCAGCTATGCTAATACCAATGTAACTTAAAATTTTAACTTTGGGAGCTTCTTTAAAAGTTTTTATGAGATTCATAGGTTCTTTGACTGCCGCGGCCTTGACATGTTTTGGAACGTTACCTCCTAGTTTTTTTAAAAATTCTAACCCTTCAGAAGGCGTCATTTGTTCTAGTTTTGTTAATTCATTAGGAGATAATTTATCCAAAAATTTTTCTAGCTCATCAGAAGTTAAGTTAAGGGCTTTGGCTTTTTCTAAGATTGCCTGCAGTTTCCGCAGTTCTTCAACTGGAGGCAATTTCCCTTGTTGTAATAGCTTGCTAGTTGTTTCAAGATTTTTAACATCTTCTGTTAAAAGTTTATTTTTTTCTGTGAGTTCTGTTTTTTCTCGTGAGAGTTGTATTTTTTCTTTGATTATTTCTTCGTTTGTTTTCTCAAGCACGTTGCTTTTAGTTATTGCGTTTGTTTTGTTGATCTCTGCCTCATTAAGGGCTTTCTTTAGACTATCACTTTCAGTTTTTAGGTTATCTCTTTCGCTGGTCGTTTTGTTTAATTCATTACTTAATTCCATTACTTCTTTTGTGTAAATTATGTTATTACGGGTCAATTTAAGATTACTAAGTTTAGTTAAAGCTACCATCTTATATGTCTTAGCCAAATCGTCCATTGACTTAGAAATCTCAGTTATTTTTCCGGAAAGTTCCTTACCTTCTAACGTTAAAGCAACTGTTATTATCTTCTCAAACTCTTCTATTGCATTATTTAAGGAGTTATTACCGAATGTTTTTATAGCATGTGTTTTAAATTCGTTAGTCTTCTTTTGAAGGCCAACTAATGTACTCTTTAGATCCCCAGCTTGGGTTAAGGATAAGGATTCTACCTTTTTTCTTAAAGCGCTTCCAAGTCTTAATGACTCTGTTAACTCATGGGTTTCTGTTGTTAGGTTTGTTTGTAAATCGGCCATAATTATCTCCTTTAAACGAAAATTTTTAAAAATCTTTAATTAGTTTTTCTAGATCATCTAGTTCTTTTTGCTCATTTTTAACTTCATTATATTTTATAAATAACCTGGTATAAAAATCATTATCTGTTTCTTCTGTAAATCTTGCGGCAGCTACAGCATTCTTAATATTTTCTTTGCTGGTAATGCCTTCCTTAAGAAAATCCATCATTTCGCTAGCATTATTAATTGTGGCACCTGCCTCAAATATATTTTTGGCAATCTGATAAAGCAGATCATTTTTTGTATTTATGGCTTCTATTGGATTATTTTTTATTTGTTCTTGTGCTTCAAGATAATTTTTACCGCGGCGTATATAAGTATCTCTTGCTTGTTCGTCTAACCAAACATTTTTTTCATCGTTAATTATAGACTCTGGTATCTCTTTTATTTTCTTAAAATAAAAGTATTCGTTTTCAGGGACAACGAGGACGCCTTGAGATGCGTCTTTTATTACGTAAAGTGTACCGTTATTTAAAAAGCTACGACTGCCTTTTAGAAGCATAGATTCATAATTATCTTTATCATATTGAATTTTAATATAGGAAATACTGCCAGATAATCCTGTTTCTATTAAGCTATGCTCTCCGTTTAGCATATCGAGTTCAAATTTTTTACTCACTAAGAGTGAAAGATTATCTTTTAAATTTTGCAAAGCGTTTCCTTGTAAAACGGATTTTCCTACTGCGATAACTCCTTTACTAATATAAGTAGCATCTTCCTTCAATGTTCCTGCATTTCCTTCCAATGTTCTTCTGACAACGTGATCCGCTACTCCTCCAACGATGGTATCGAGTCCAATCTTACGAAATGTTCCCCCAACTACATGCTTCACGAATGGAATTTTTGAAGCGCCCATAATAACCGGTTCTCCGATAATCATACCGGCAGTTGCGGAAGCATTATCTATTGCTTTATGTTTTATTTTTTCGCTGGAATTTTCTACTATTTCGTTAAAATCTCCACCGTTTGCATAATCAACAGCACCACGACCAGC
>JAITKM010000010.1 GCA_031278395.1 Deltaproteobacteria bacterium
CAGTTGTTGTAGCTGATACATTTGGATTTTCCTCTTCAAGCTCAAGCAAAACAACTGAGGATCTTTCCAGTCAAATTGCAGATCTGCAAAATCAAGTTTCAAGCCTTCAGAATGAATTAAATGACAACGACGATGACGACGACAAAAACTCATTCTTAGAAAACATACTAAAAAATATAATGCTGCAACAGGTGATACAGCTAGCTAATCCGTCTTCAGGCAATCTAGGAGGCTTTGGCAACTTATTAGGCGGTGGTTTAGGTGGCTTAGGCGGTTTAGGAGGTTTGGGTGGCTTAGGAAATTTGGGAGGATTAAGCGACATGCTGGGGTTAGGTGAGTTAGCTAATTTAGTAGGCGGGTTAGTAGGTGGTGTATTAGGTGGGTTAAGCGACATGCTGGGGTTAGGTGAGTTAGCTAATCTAGTAGGCGGGTTAGTAGGTGGTATATTAGGTGGGTTAAGCGACATGCTGGGGTTAGGTGAGTTAGGTTTAAATAACTTAGGTAGTTTAGTAGGTAATATCTTGGGAAATTTTAACAATCTGGGTTTAGGTCTTGGCATCGGTGCTTTTGGTGGTGGATCTGGATATCAAACTAATCACTTATATGACGGTTCTGGCTGGGAACAAAATAAAACTGGTATTGGTATTAATAGCAATATTTCTGCTTTATGTTTCAATGGAGAAAACTGGACGCCTATAGGACAGTTGATGAAAATGAAAGAAAATATCGAAAAAACAGGAAAAGGTGCTTTTTTTTATGGTCGAACAGGAACCAATGTAGAAATGTTTAAAGCACTATTTCAAAATGCAATGGCAAACGGAACCATGCCCGTGATTGTAACAAATGGACACGGAGCACCTGGTAAAGCCTGGGATACAATGGTTGGTTCCTTCAATACTATGTATTCAAATATGTTACAGGGCATGAAAGAAACCGGTTATGACGGACCCGTTGGTGTAATACATATGAGTTGCGGTTCTGGAGACGCTATTTCTAATAACTATTTACAATACCTACCAGATAACAGTACTATTATGTCGGCATCTAATCCAGGCGAATCAACTACCGCTAATCCAAGCGGAACAGATATTTGTGATGATATAGACAATTCGACTCTTATTGATTTAGTTATACGACAAATTGAGCAGGGAAACGTTAGAGATCCAATGATTGCAATAAAACGAAATGGTCAAGTTTCTGTGTTTAATTCAAGGACAATGGGTAAGGTTAATATGTTTCAAAATTTTGTTAATGGGTTACGTGGTGCTGTAAATGCTGGTGGAACAATAGCGAAGGTATTTAATTAAAAAAAACGCAGGTAAGATTTGAATTGTAAGTCTGCCTGTTTTGTTTGTTGGTTAAAGGCTTTGATATTTTTAAAAAAAATTAGGAAAAATAAATTATGTTAAACAACAAATATAAAATTTACGTAATATTAACTTTAGTTATTTTAAATCTTATGACTATCAAGACAGCTGATGCAGACAAAAATACAGACGATTTTAAAGCTGCAGTAGCATTTACGGGGATGATTCAATATAATGTAGCGCCAGGCGTAAAATTAGTTGCAGTTGATAATCTTCCTTATAATACTGTTCAATATACTTACGTCTTAGAAAGATTTACTAAGAATTCTCCTGAATTAAAAAATATTTCAAAAAATTTAAAAGCTGCTCTAATTGAAGATTTGAAAAGCAGGGATGACGTAGAAGTGCTAAGAGAAAATAAGATAAATTTGGTTTATCTCTATAAAGACAAAGCTAATAAAGAGATTTTAAAAATACCTTTGAATTATAATGAATACTGAAACAGGCTGTAATTAACTGAAACATAATCCCTAAAACTTATGAATATTTTACGACAAATCCATAAATATGTGGTTATTACAGCAGTATTTTTGTTTTGCTTTTTAGCAGTTGAAAAAACATTTGCTCAACAAAACGAAGAAAAAATAATTCCCTATCAAGAACGCCTTAAACAACAAGAAAAGCAGATAAAACAAATAGACAGCAAAAAGGACGATAAACTAAAGGGTCTTGATAAATTAATTGAGAAGGTAAAAAATTCCACCACAGTAAAGCAAATTCATGATTGGGTTAACAGAAGCACTGGCGACAGTTCGAAAGATTATAAAGCGGATTCTGTGACAGCTCGTATTAATGTGAGGAAGAATGGTGTAAAATCAGGAGGAGGAGACCCTCGTGGAGAAGCCAGTGAGGATTTTAAAGACGGAGCTGAGTCAGATGCTTTTCAAGATATACAAGATAGAAAAACTTTTTATGACTGCTTTGAGCCACGAATTATTGAAAAAAGATGTGACTATTGTAATCCAAAGATAGTGCATCCTGATTATCAAAATTGTTTACCTATCTTAAACACAGGCGAGCGCTGGGAATATTGGTGGCCTGAATTTGAAATTGAGATTAACAACTTTGGCATATCTGCTTTTAAAGCTAATAAAAGGTCTGATTTAAGTCATGACGCATTAGTCAAAGCTTGCACGGCGTCTATCTTGTCTGGAGTGCCTGAGTATGTGCGAACGATTATAAACAATAAACAGATGGGGCAGGAGCTGGCAGGTAATTCTGGTAACGAAATAGTTCAACGTTATGAAAAAGAAGTTAAAGAAGTCAGTGAAAAAATAAATAAATTATGCGGCGGAACTGGACTTGGGGCAAGTATTCCAGAAGGTGAAACA
>JAITKM010000014.1 GCA_031278395.1 Deltaproteobacteria bacterium
CTGAATTTATTTTTCATTTAAAGGAAAAAATCATGGCTGAAAAATTATTAATCGCCTTACGTAACAGAAAACAATCCGGCGCTTCCATGCTTGAGTATGCCCTGTTGGCAGCTCTAATCACCGTAGTTTGTATAGTAAGTATTCGAACAATAGGAAATCAAGCAAATATTGCTTTCAATAGTGTAGGAAGCATAATGGGAGCTGCTAATAGTTAATACATAAATTTCAACTTATTTTTGTTATTAAACTTTTGAAAATAACTTTGATCTATTTATTTTGTGTGTTGAGAATCTGAAATATGAAAATAAGATTGCTGTTCGTCTATCTAGTGTGTTTTTTTGCTATATTATTCTCATATTTCAGACTAGGTGTTTATCCATTTGGTAATTTATCTGTTTTGTTCGCAGATCAAGAGATTACATTTTATCCTTTTATCCAAGAATTTAATACTCGATTGAGTGACGTCAAAAACTTTTACTTCTCATTTAACGGGGGATTCGGTTATGATTTCTATTTCAATTTGATTTTTATGATGGTTGATCCATTCATAATTATCCATCAATTATTTGGATTAAAGGGAATAACTGAAACAGCAGCAGTAACACTGCTTTTAAAAGCGCCGTTGATTGCCGTTACATTTGCATATTTTTTATTAAAAAGATTCAATTGCAAAAATATCGTAATATTAGCACTATCAATTACTTATTGTTTCTCGTCATTATTTATATGCTTCAGATGGTGTGACGCTTTTTGGTTATCATGGGCAATGATACCACTTGTCGCAGTAGGTATTAATAACATTATAAATTATAATAAATTTAAATTGTATGTAATAGCTTTAAGTTTTGCTATCATCTTTAGTGTTAACATTGGTATTTTTGTATGCCTTTTTTCGATACTCTATTATATATCGGAAATCATAGGAGATAATAAATTATTTTTTAATAAAAATTATCTTTTTACATATGCCATATCTTCGTTTGCCGCACTGCTGTTAGCTGGTTTTATATTAATCCCTGGCGTTATTCTAGTAAACTATTCAGTATATAGTCATTTAGGTCAGAATATTCCTACTTTTTCATATTTTCACTCTCTGCCTAGAATGTTGTCTGGCATGTTATATGGAGTAAATGACTTCAGGACTATTTATAGCAATAGTTCGCCTTCTATATACATTGGCATTTTACCAATATTATTTTCCTTATTATTTTTTATAAATAAAAATATTTCTCGTAAACGAAAAATCTGTCTGGGTCTTATCCAGTTATTTTTATTATTGTCATGCTCTATCAGCATCTTAAGCTGGGGAATAAATCTTGGACGTTTCCCAAATGGTTTGCCACACCGCTACATGTTTATATTTAATTTCTTCATTATAATGATGGCGGCTGAAACATTTATAAATTTTAATTATTTAAAAACAAAAGTAATAACGATTATCTCATCAATTTTAACAGGCGTAATATTTTTGCTGTTATTGCTTGCACAAAACATTAATCCTGAACTTGTAAATACCATAATTGCGGTTAATCTAGCACTTATCATTTCATATACTATAATATTAAGAATAATTTCTTCTCCAGAAAGAACAAGTGATCGCGAATACAAATGCGTATTTTTTTTATTATGCGGTTTAATGATATTGGAAATTTACAAATCGGCATTTCCTTTCTTTAGCGGGTTTAATCGCGCTAGTTATGTAGTTAACGATTATTCTGAGATGAAGTTAATATCAGAACATTTAAATACAGCTGACGGTACAGATTTTTATCGTGCCGACTCGGTATTAAAAAACAAAATTTTCACAGGTAGATTATATAATTATAAGACAATCAGTACTTTTCAAATTACATATTCTTCATTAACTAATACATTGCAAAAAATGGGAGAAGTAGCGAGTATAAATATTATTTCTTATTCAGCCACTAATCCACTTTTAAACGCTCTATTTGCTGTTAAATATATAATAAAAAAAAATGACGCATCGAATCCCAATGTTCTACCGCAATATTTTGATGAATATCTGAAATTACACAATTACAGTCTGCTAAAAAATGAAAAAGTATTACCAGTTGGGTTTATGCTGCACAAAATGGCGAGCGATTTCAGCGTAACAAATTATTCTTTGAGTAATACAACGCATTATTTAAATGATTTGGTTAAATACTCAACAAATATAGAAAAACAGATGTTTAGTGATTTGATTTTCCCGTCTAAAATTAAAGATCAATATCTTTTAACAGCTAAATTCGAAGAAACAAATGGTTATATTAGTGTTACTCCTGAAAATAAAAACAAACTCGTTTGTGATGCCTCGAAAATTAAGTTTGAATTTGTAGCCAAAGAAGCAAATCCCGCAACGATTATTTTAAATTTGCCAAATTATCAAATAATAGCATTGGTAACCCAAATTAATAATCGTGTATTCAGATATTTTCCAAATTTAAGTAGCATAGCCCCAGTTGTTGCAAATCTCAAAGATGTTAAAAAAGGCGATGTCATTTCGGTAGAAGCATTTATTAATGATGATCTGGTTAATAACGGATCGATTGTTTCTGACAAATATAAAACAAGTATCCTCTATTTTCTAGGCGTTTATGATGTTCTAGCAAAATTTTCTAAAAAATATCGACAGCCAAAGGAAGACACACTTTATGCTTATATGTATCAAACAGACTATAAGATATTTGAAGAAGTGTATGATAAATTAAATCAGCAAACATTAACCAATATAAGTTATGACGACACGCGGATAAATGGCGATATTGCAGTGAAAGAAGACGGCGTCCTATTCTTTTCTATTCCTTTTGATAAGCGTTGGCATTTGTATGCAAATGGAGAAAAAATTTCAACGTTTGCTGTGCTAGATACTTTTATTGGCGCACAACTCAAAGAGGGAAATTATAAAATAAATTTAGTCTATAACCAAAGCATCTCTGTCTATATTGGCATTGCAGTAAGTATTTTTACTTTAATCGCAATATTTGTAGCGGATAGATATTTAAAGAAACGGAATTTCTATAGAAACGAAGGTGGAGGTGCTATCTAATGTTACGAGTATTACAAATCGGATATGGCTATTGGGGAGCAAATGTTGCCAGAAATGTTTTAGCATCCAGCGAATTTGATTTAATCGCCGTTTGTGAAAATAACGACGAGAGATTGCAACGGGCAATTGATGTTTTACCTAAAAATGTTAAAAAAATTTCCTCAGTTGAAGATATATTTCAAACCAAAGAGATAGATGCTGTCATTATTGCTACACAAACAGAAAACAGTTTTGCTATTGCAATGACAGCAATGAACGCAGGCAAACATATTTTTATTGAAAAACCGATTGCCACAACTGTCCAACGAGCAGAAGAATTAAAATTAAAAGCGACAGAGAAAAAGTTGATCCTCCATTGCGATCATATCATGATTTACAATCCAGTTATTAGATATATTAAACAGATGATTGATACTGGTGAACTGGGAGAACTACTTTATTATGACGTTTCTCGCCTTAATTTAGGACCAATTAAAAAAGATATAAATGCAATGCTTGACTTGGCAGTTCATGATCTGGCGGTGTTGGATTTTTTTACTGATGGTGCAACGCCCATTAAATTAACTGCATTTGGTGAAAAACATTATGGTTGTCTTCAAGAAACACTTACTTATTTAACTTTAAAATATGACAACTTTATTGCTCACATTAAATCAAGTTTGGTTTCTCCATTAAAGGAACGGCGTTTAATGCTGGCTGGCTCAAAAAAAATGCTGATCTTTGATGATATGAAGAGCGAAAAATTAACCATTTACGATTGTGGGATAAATATAAAGCAAGGCAAAGAATATGGCGAGTATGAATTCTTAACGCGAACTGGTGATATTTATATTCCATATATTCCCTTTGAGGACTCTTTAAAAAATAGTTTGGAACATTTCGCTAAATGTGTTGCAAAAAATAAACCATCGCTTTCTGGTCCTAATCAAGCACTGAGAGTTATGAAGATTTTGGATGAAGCATTGATTGCCCTAAAAACAATAGAACCTCTAAAAATATCCCACTACCGAGGCGAGGAAAACGGAAGAAATGGGGTAATTCAACATATATGAGCATTTTTCCGTTTTTGCCCAACGAAGAGAGTGAGATTTTTTAGAGGTTCCAGAAATTGTTAGAGGTAGTCATAAATTAAAAAATTATGAAAAAGTTTCCTATTATTATTCCATATTTTACTGACGCTGAAAATAATGCAGTTAAAGAAGTTCTAAGTTCTGGTTGGGTTGCAGAAGGCGCGAAAGTTGAAAAATTTGAAGAGCTAATATCTCAGCATGAAGGAATAAAATATGGTGTCGCCACAACTTCTTGCACTACTGCCCTACACTTAGCATTAGTTGCATCTGGGTTAAGTGCTGGCATGGATGTTATTATACCTGCTTTCACTTTTATTGCTACCGCTAATTCTGTTATTCAAGCAGGCGCAACACCAATATTCGTTGATATTTACCAAAATACATTTACAATTAATCCGCAGTTATTAGAAAAAAAGATAAATGAGGATTATGAAGAACGAAATGATATTTATGTAAATAAAGTAAATAAACATATTTTGTGGGGTATTATTCCTGTGCATTTATTTGGACTATGCGCAAATATGTTAGAAATTAATGCTATAGCAAAAAAATATGGTTTAAAAATTATAGAAGATGCTGCCTGTGCTTTGGGTGCAAAAATATCAAATATACATCAAGGGGCGTTTGGTAATGTTTCGTGTTTGAGTTTTCATCCTAGAAAATCCATCACTACAGGGGAAGGTGGTATGATATTAACTAATGATTTAGAATTCTCAAATAAATTAAAATCTCTTCGCAGCCATGGTTGTTCAATTTCTGCTAATAAAAGACATTTAGGTAACGGCTTCTTATTGCCTGAATTTAATGAAATTGGATTTAATTATAGGATAACTGATTTACAGGCAGCCGTTGGAATTGCGCAATTTAAAAAATTGGATTTTATTATTGAGGAACGTAGAAAGAAAGCGAAATTTTATGAAAAGCTAATAAAAGATAATTTGCCAGAATTTATTTCACCCTTCGTTCCAGAAAGTTATTTTCATACTTTTCAATCATTTGTATGTATGCTCGATTTTAAGAAGTTGGGTTTTACCTCTATTGAAGAAGCAGGGATGTTTAGAAATAAATTAATGGGTTTGTTAGAAGAAAATGGCATTTCAACAAGGCAAGGGACACATGCCGTGCATCTGTTGGGATATTATAAAAAAGTGTTTGGCTTTAATAATGATGATTTTCCCAATGCTTTTGCTTGCGATAAATTATCTATAACTTTGCCGTTATATGTTCAAATGATAGATGACGACCAAATTTTTATAATTGAAAAAATTAGAGATATAAAAAATTATGCCTTCAATTGAAAATAAAAATGTTTTAGTAACTGGCGGCGCAGGCTTTATTGGAAGCCATTTGTGCGACGAATTACTACAACGTAATGCTAATAAAGTTGTTTGTGTTGATAATTTCTTTTTGGGTAAAAACGAGAATCTTAATAATGCTTCAAAGCATGAAAATTTCATTTTATACCGTGATGATGCGCGATCTTATAATTTAATGCAGTTAATAATAGAAAATGAGAAAATAGAAGTTGTGTTTAATCTTGCAACCATACCTTTAAATTACTCTTTTTTTAATCCATCTGATGCTTATTTAGTTAATATTGAAATTGCGCATAATTTACTCGCTTTATTAAAAAATAATTCTTTCAAAACATTGATACATGTTTCGTCATCTGAAGCATTTGGAACAGCAAAATATTCGCCAATGGACGAAAATCATCCCATTGATCCAACTACCCCATATGCTGCGGGGAAAGTTTCTGCTGATTTAATGATTCAAAGTTTTTGGAAACTTTTCGATTTGGATATTTCAATTTTGCGGCCTTTTAATAATTTTGGTCCTAGACAAAATGCTGAAGGCGTACTGGCAGCAATTATTCCAGCTTCTATAAGAAAAATCTTGAATGGAGAAAAACCTATTTTAGAAGGCGATGGTTTGCAAAGTAGAGATTTTATTTATGTTGCAGATACTGTGCGAGGAATAATTTTAGGTTATGAAAATGAAAATTCAAGAAAAAAAATAATAAATCTTGGCACAGGTATAGCAATCACAATCAAGGACTTGCTAGATGGAATAAGCCAAATAATGAATTATACTGGTGGCTATGAAATTAAACCAGAAAGAAAAAGCGACGTTAAAAAATTGTGTGCAAATATTAATTTAGCCAAAGAGTTATTAAATTTTAAGCCAGAGTTTTCTATAATTGACGGCTTAAAATTAACCCTTGATTGGTATCTTAATAATAAGAACCTCTAATAATCCAGGAGACCTCTAAAAATCTCCCATTATCGAGGCAGTCAAAAACGGAAAAAGCGGAGTGTATTGGATATACACGAGCATTTTTCTATTTTTGCCCACCGAAAAGAACGGGAAATTTTAGAGGTCTCCTTAAATAGTATTTTTATGGCAACTGGCATATCATTAATCATCCCGTTTCTAAATGAAGGCGAAAGCATTTATAAATGTTGCGAAGAATTGGAACATTTTAAAACCAAGCTAAATTTTCCACTTGAGGTTGTATTTGTCGATGATGGCTCAACTGATAATACTTCTAATTTTATAAAAGAATTCAATTTTAAAAATTTAGAAATAGTAAAGCTAATATCGTTATCTAAAAATTTTGGAGCGCATGCTGCTATTCGTGCTGGGATATTAAATTCAGCTTATGAGGTTTGTACTTGGATAGGCAGTGATTTGCAAGAGCCGTTAGAATTTATAGCTGAGGGTTATAAAAAGATAGCTGAAGGTTTTGACGCGGTTTATATCGCAAAAGAGTCTATTGACGTAGCGTTAATTAGTCGAGTTTTTTCAAAATGCTACTCTGCACTAATAAAACTATTTGTAATACATAATTATGACGCTTGTGGAGTTAATAATATTATTTTTAATAAAAAAGTTAAGGATTATATTAATACACACATTGAGGTTAATTCATCATTAATGCTACAAATTATTGATGCTGGATTTAAAAATATGATATTGCGTCTGCCATTTAAATCAAGGGATATTGGAAAATCGAAATGGACACTATCTAAAAAATTGAAACTTTTTACTGATACGTTTGTAGTATTTTCGCATGCGCCACTACGATTTGTTAGTTTAACAGGATTTATATTATTTTTTGCTGGTACTCTGTATGCAATTTATATTATTGCAAATAAAATACTTAATCCTGAAAATTCAATGCTGGGATATGCTTCGCTAGCAAGTATTTTAGCAATTGGTTTTGGTATAACTAATATTTCTCTCGGTATAATCGCAGAATATTTATGGAGAACATTTGACGCTGCTAGGCAACGGCAGGCATTTATTGTTTCTGAGATAAGTAAGGTTAGATAGTTAAAATTATGAACATGATAACAATACATCATTTTAAAAATTATTCTCTACTGTTTTTCACTTTTGTAATTTATTCTATGATTGCTGTTTGTGCTAAAAAGGCAGCTTCATTTCCATATCTTAGCAATGATTTCTTTGTTTATTTTGCTGTTGAATTATCTCTTTTAGGGCTTTATGCTTTTCTTTGGCAACAGGTATTAAAACATTTCGATCTTGTTGTCGCAGTATCAAATAAAAGCATGGTTGTTATTTTAAATTTGTGTTGGGCTTTCTTTTTATTTCAAGAAAAAATTACAATATATAATGTGGCAGGTGCAATAATTATTATTTTTGGTATGTTGATGGTGACTTCAGATGCTTAATGGAATTTGTCTAATGTTGATTTCTGGTCTTTTATCGTCTTGTGCGCAGATTTTGCTAAAAAAAAGTTCACAGCAAAAAAGAGCGCATATAATATATGAATTTCTAAATTTGAAAGTTATTGTGGCATACCTTATTATTTTCGCCTGTATGTTACTAGTTATAGTAGCGTTTAAAAGTTTGTCCTATAAACTAGGGACAATCTTGGAATCAATATCTTACTTATACATTTTATTGTTAAGCAGGATTTTTCTTAATGAAAAGATAACGCGAAAAAAATTGTTGGGGAATTTTTTAATAATTTTTGGAATTTTAGTTTTTAATTTGAAATTTTAGAACAAATGGTCAAGTCGAAAAATGTGCTTATTACTGGAACTAGTGGTTTAATTGGCGGATATATCCTTAAATTACTTGAGGACGCACAGTATATTAATGTTATACCCATAGACAGAAGTATTATTCCTGATTTGAGTAATTCAGCTTCAGTAAACACACTCCATAAATTTAATAAAATTGATTTTATTGTTCACACAGCTGCCCTGATACCAGGTAATAATACTACAGATGAATCCGCTGCCCATACGAATTTTAAAATTGATAATAATATTTTTGAATATGCTAAAACTATTGGGACGAAAATTTTATATATGTCTAGTATGAGCGTATATAAAAATTATGGTGAAGATATTTTAATAACCGAAACAATGCCTGTAGTAAAAGATGCTACACTAAAATATGTAACAGAAAAATTATACGCGGAAGAAATGTTTAGACAAATTAATGGGTCAACGATTTTCAGAATTAGTTCACCCTTTGGAATAGGACAAAAAAATAGAAATGTTTTAAAGATATTTTTTGATTACGTCAAAGCAAACAAAGATATTGTTATTTTTGGTGATGGCAGTAGAACACAGGATTTTATTAATGGTTCCGATATTGCAAAGGCAGTATTATCCGTATTAGAACGTGAAATTTCTGGAATTTTCAATATTGTTTCAGGGAAATCTATTAGTATGTTAAATTTAGCAGGATTATTTATTAAATTATATCCTAATTATACCGGTAAAATTCACGTAAATACCATTCCAGATAATCAGGGGTACTTTAGAGCAAATTTTAGTAATGCAAAGGCAAGGAATATTCTAAATTGGTCGCCTACTATTTCTTTGCAACATGGGTTATCTGAATTATTATGAGAATTGCTATTTTTGCTGATATACATGGTAACATTGAATTTTTTACTGCTTGTTTAAATAAAATGCGTGAATTGGAAGCAGATGCTTATTATTTTTTAGGCGATGCTATTGGTTATATGCCATCTGGATTAGAAGTTTTGTCAAAATTAAAACAAATAAATGCGAAATGTCTCATGGGAAATCATGAAGCAATGTTTTGTAATTTTTTGGAATATAATTGTAAGCAAGAAAAAGTATATCAATTTAGCAAATTGCTACAACATAAACTAAATATTGTTGAAGAAATAAAAAATTGGTTACCCTTCAGAATAGAAACAATGAATGAATTAAATATACTTTTTGTTCATGGCAGCCCATATAATCCGCTTCAGGGATACATATATCTTGATTCACCAGAACGTTATTGTGATTTCTATCAGTATGATTTTGTCTTTTGTGCCCATTCTCATCAACCATTTATTTCAATAAATAAACATACAACATTAGTTAATGTTGGCTCTTGCGGATTGCCAAGAGATATTGGGAATTCTCCTGCTTTTGTTTTATTAGATACTATAACTAGGGAAATTAGAATTATTCGCTTAAATTTAAATATAGACACTCTGCTTTTAGATCTTAAATCGAAAGGAGTGCATCAGGAAGTTATAAATTGTTTTTTACGAAAAGGGTAATGTAATGAGCAAACTAACTAAAATTATGGTTACAGCTGTTGGTGGTGGTGGAGTTGGAGAACAGATTATTAAGGCACTTAAATTGTCTCAAAAAAATTATTTTATCATAGGCTCTGATATGAATAAAATAAGTAAAGGGTTTTATGAGGTTGATAAATCTACTATTTTGCCGCCTGCAAATCATCCTGATTATATAGATAACTTGTTAAATATTTGTTTAAGTGAGAACGTTAAAATATTATTTTGTGGTTCAGAGGCAGAAATTAAAAGAATAAGCTTAGAAAAAAAACGTTTTGGAAATGCAGGTATTATATTTCCATATAATAATAAAGAGATTTTAGATTTGTGCTTTAATAAATTTAAAACTTTTGAATGGCTTACTTCAAATGGCTTTTCAGCCCCAAAGACACAATTAATTTCTTCGTTTAAGGAATTACAATTAATAACTGAATTTCCAATAATTCTTAAACCGCATCTAGCGTCAGGAGGTTCAACCAATGTTTTTATAATTCAAAATGAAAAAGAATTAATTTTGTTTGGAACATATTTGTTTTCAATTTATGATTCCTTTATCGCTCAAGAATATGTTGGAAATATTGATAATGAATATACTGTTGGCATATTACTAGATTTAGAGGGAAACTTAATCAATTCAATAGCAGTAAAGAAGAATATCTTAAGCGGATTAAGTAATAAAATAAAAATTCCTAATTATACTTTAAGAAAGGACTTAGGAAGCATGCTGGCAGTTTCAAGTGGTATTTCGCAAGGCGAAATTGGTCATTTCGAGTGTGTGACGAAACAGTGTGAAAAAATCGCTCTAAAGATGCATTGCGTTAGTGCCATCAATATTCAATGTCGTTTAGTAAATGATAAAGTTTATGTTTTTGAAATAAATCCCAGATTTTCTGGGACGACTTCTCTGCGTGCATTAGTTGGCTATAATGAGCCAGATATTCTTATTCAAAAATATCTATTTTGCATTGAACCTAAACTGCATTTTACTTACAAAGAAGGAATAATTATGCGCGGTCTTTCTGAATTATTTGTGGAACATAAAATATATTATTGATATGTTAGCCTGTATGGTAAGCGTAAAACAAAGGATAAATTTAAAATGAAAACAAAACGTCTAAGTGCATTAGATGGTATGAGAGGTTTTGCAGCAATAATAGTTGCTTTTTTTTGGCATTACCAATTATTTTTTAAACAACAACCTTTTAGTATTCTAGGAAATTGGTTCTATAATTTTGGCTGGATAATGGTTGATTTATTTTTTGTTCTTTCAGGTTTTATTTTTTATATATTTTTTTGGAAAAAAATATATACCCATACCATGTCTCTAAAAGACTTTGTTATCAGAAGATTGAGTAGATTATACCCCCTTCATGTATTAACTCTATTTATTGTTTTTTGTTTTGTAACTGCTAAAAAGTATAACAGTAGTATCGAAATTTTTGAAGGATTTGATTATAGTTTATCCTGTCTTGGTTTAAGTATTTTTATGTTACAAAACGGTTGGGTAACAACTAAAGAATCATTTAATGCTGTAGCGTGGTCAATTTCCATTGAGTTTATGATGTATCTTATCTTTTTCTGCATTTGCTGGTATTCGACAAACAAAAAATACTTAATTTATTCTATAATTTTAATTTATTTCGGATTATTGGTATATTTTTCTGGTATTAATACCTTACTGTTAAATGCACAAACAGCCAGAGGTTTAATATTTTTTTTTGGAGGAATGATTACGGGTGAAATTTATAAACACTTAAACTATCTTAAAAAATGTAATCTGGTTAAAAAACGAAAACATATTATTAGGTTATGTTTTTTAGGGATTATAGGAAACGCAATCCCATCTGCGATTTGGAGTTATGGTGTTTTTAAAAATTGGAAATTAGTAATTCTTTTTTTATTTTTTCCATTATTACCTATTATAATATTAGATAATAAAGTTATTTCTAATTTATTCTCTCTAAAGCATTTTTTATATTTAGGTGAATTATCTTATTCAATATATCTAATTCACTATCCTGTTTTTTTAATTATTAAAAATATTGATAATTACATACATCTACAATTTGACTATTCGAGTATTATATTTTGTTTTTATTATATAATAATTGTCGTAGCTTTATCGCATCTATCGCATTTTTACTTTGAAAAACCACTACAGAAGTTTATTAGAAGAAAAAATAATATATGCTAATTAATTTTTTAAGTGATTGGAGTAGTGTCAGGAAGATATACATAGCTGATTTGTCTCCAAAAGTAGTATATTTATTAAATTTAACTTTAAACTAAAAAATATGTCATCATTTATTCATAATACAGCGCATATCGCAGATAATGTTCAAATTGGCGAAGATACAAAAATATGGATTAATACTCAGGTTCGTGAAAATGTAAAAATTGGTCGGAATTGTAACATTGGTAAGGACTGCTACATTGATCATGGTGTCATTATTGGCGATAATGTGAAAATACAAAACGGCGTTTCAGTATATAATGGTGTAACAATTGAGAATGATGTTTTTGTAGGTCCTAATGTTGTCTTTACAAATGATTATTATCCACGTGCAACTAATAGCGACTGGGAAATAAAAAAGACGTTAATTAAAAGAGGTGCATCATTGGGGGCTAACTCAACAATTGTATGCAGTCACATAATTGGTAAATACGCTATGGTTGGAGCGGGAAGTGTTATAACGCATGATGTGTCTCCATATTCTATGGTTGTAGGAAATCCCGCAAAACAAATCGGAAACGTCTGTACTTGCGGTCATCCTATAAAAAATAATCTATGCACCAAATGCGGTAAATTTTTTAACATAAATAGTATTAAGGATATAAATGAATGATACCAATAGCTAAACCATTCATTTGCGATGAAGAAAAAAATGCTGTTCTGGATGTGTTAAATTCTGGAATGCTTGCTTCTGGAAAAATTGTTACTAAATTTGAACAAAATTTTGCGGACTATCTTGGCATAAAATATGGCATAACTACAAGTTCAGGCACAACTGCGTTAGAAGTCGCTCTGCGGGGACTTGGTATTGGCGGAAATGACAAGGTCATCACTACCCCATTCTCGTTTATCGCTTCTACAAATGCGATTTTATATGTTGGTGCGATTCCCATTTTTGCAGACATTGATAGCTCAACATTTAATATTACTGCAGAATCAATTGCTAAATCCTTAGACGAAAATCCAGATGCAAAAGCAATTCTAATCGTCCATCTATTTGGACAATCATGCGATATGACTGCTATTACTAAATTAGCAAAAGAAAAAGAATTATTGCTAATAGAGGATTGCTCACAAGCACATGGTGCGAAATGGTGCGAAGAAAAAGTTGGAAGTTTTGGTGATGTTGCCACATTCAGTTTTTATCCAACAAAGAATATGACTACGAGCGAAGGCGGAATTGTAGTTACTAATAATTTAGAACTTGCAGACAAATTGCGTCTCCTGATTAATCATGGAATGAAAGAGCGCTATAGGCATGGTGTGATTGGTTATAATTATCGTATGACAAATATTGCGGCGGCTATTGGGATTGAACAATTAAAAAAATTAGATGAATTTAATAAAAAACGTCAGACAAATGCACAATTCTTCGATAAAAACATTAAAAATCCACGAATAACACTACCCAGTGTTGAGCCAAAAGCATTTCATGTATTTCACCAATATTGTATTAAAGTAAACAATAATAAACGTGAACAATTAATGGAACTGCTGAAACAAAAGGAAATAGGATACAGCATATTTTATCCTACAACGATTCCTGAACAACCATGTTACGATACCTTAGAATTCAAAGGGAATTGGAGTATTGCGGATGAGGTTAAAAAACAAATTTTATCAATCCCTGTCCATCCATCATTAACGGAAAAAGATTTATACGCTATCGTAGATGCAATCAATTCATTTATTTTATAAGATTTCAATCATCACCCTAACAATTCTTTACATTATACATCCACCAATTTCGTCTACCTAAAAACTACTGCATGCTCACCAAGTAAATGCTCAACTGCGTTACTAAATTCTTGACTTGCTGAAACTTTTATTTCCGCACCAAGAGCAATCAAAATTTCACTATGTTCCGCACAACGATATAACAACTTAACTGGCAAATCTCCTTGATACTGCGCAAGAATTCTTTGCAACTCTGGTAAATGCTTACACCTGCGTGAATCAAGCACAATCTCAACCTCACGCAACACCTTATTACGACTAGTAATTACCGATTCAATCGTGTTCGCTGTCAACTGCACTCGCTCATCGCTAACATCCAACCTTCCAGTAACAATCACCGGCTCATCACTAGTAAAAATGCTAAAATACTCTTTATATGTCCTTGACCAAACATTGACTTTTATCGTCCCTTCCAAATCTTCCAACATAAACGTCGCATAACGCTCGCCCTTCTTATTGTTCTTTTCCACCAACATCGAAACCACACCTGCCACTGTTACAATTCCTGTCCCATACTCTTTAACATCGTTAATAGATTTAGCCCCAATCCGATCTAATTGTTCCTTAAATCTCTCCAACGGATGCCCCGATAAATAAAACCCTAACACCTCCTTTTCATATCCCAATTTAATATTAGAGGTCCATTCTGCTAAAAGCTTCTTATTTGGTCTATAATTTTTATCATCATCTACCTTTAACTCACCATCAAATAAGCCAAATTGCGACGATATTAAATCTTTCTTAACGGTCTGCCCCAACTTAAGCGCCTCTTCCACCCGACTGTTTAACTCTGCTCGCGATAAATTAGTCCAATCAAAAGCGCCTGCCTTAATAAAATTTTCCAGTTGTCTGGTATTCAATGTATCCGGCAAACGTTTACAAAAATCAAGCAACCCCTTAAACTCTCCATTTCGTGAACGCTCAACCACTATTTCCCTGACCGCTTTATGTCCAATACCCTTTATCCCAGCCAAACCAAACAAAATTCTATCTCGATTACCAACAGGCTCTACAGTAAAATCAGCAAACTGCGTGTTGATATTAGGCGACATAATAGTTATGCCCAATCGATTACATTCATTAAAATTTTTCAAAGTTTTATCTGTATCCCCCATTTCATGGGACATCAACGCCGCCATAAAATAAGCTGGATAAAAAGTTTTTAAATAAGCCGTCTGATAGGTAATTAGCGCATATGCCGCCGAATGGCTTTTATTAAAACCATAATCAGCAAAACTTTCCATATCAGCAAAAACCTTTTTAGCAATTTCTAGCTTAATACCTTTCTTAACTGCACCTTCTAAGAACTTACTCCGCTCTTTAATCATCTCCTCTTTCTTTTTCTTACCCATTGCCCGACGCAATAAATCAGCGCCACCTAAGGTATAGCCAGCCATAATTTGAGCAATCTGTATAATCTGTTCTTGATAAATCATACCACCAAAAGTGTTCTTCAAAATAGGTTCCAGACATGGATGATCATATTCAACTTTTTCTTCACCGTGTTTACGCAAGATATAACGATCATCCATGTTTTTATTTAAGGGACCTGGTCGATACAACGCCAGAATAGCAATCAAGTCATCAAAACAGTCAGGCTTCATCCGCATAACCATCTCAGTAATTCCAGCAGACTCAAGTTGAAACACCCCCACTGTTTTACCACTAGCGATTAAACTATAAACCTTATCTATCTCTTGATTAGCTTTTGCGTTTTGCCCTTTACTTAAAAGCAAGGCATTTAAATCTAGATTTTTACCAGTTTTTTCGGCAATCATTCGCACCGCATCATCTATAACTGTAAGTGTCTTTAATCCCAAAAAATCGAACTTCACTAAGCCCGCTGCTTCAACTGCCGCCATTGGATATTGAGTGGCAATCTTTTCTGTGCCATCTGTATCGCGAACCATTAACAACGGTGCAATATCCATAATTGTTTCATCCGCCAGCACTACGCCAGCTGCATGAGTTCCAACATTACGAACTAATGTTTCAAGTTTCAATGCTAACTCAATTAACCGCTTATACTCTCCGTTTGCATACTCCTTTAATCTAGGCTCTTTTTCTAAAGCGTCAGTTAGCGGACAATCCTTACCATTCTGCGGAGTAGGAATTAATTTTGCAATCTTGTCAGTTTCAGCATAACTAATACCTAAGACACGCCCCACATCTTTAATAGCGGCTTTGGCTTTGAGCGTTCCAAAAGTGCAAATTTGCGTTACTTTGTCTTTACCATATTTTTCACAAACATACTTGATAACGTCGTCGCGTCCTCGAATACAGAAATCAACATCAAAATCTGGCAGGCTAACACGTTCTGGATTTAAAAAACGCTCAAATAACAAATCATAATCTATAGGGTTAATTTCGGTTATACGCATCGCGTAAGCCACTAACGAACCTGCACCACTACCCCGTCCAGGACCAACTGGAATATGATGTTCTTTTGCCCAATTAATAAAATCTGAAACCACTAAAAAGTATCCTGGAAATTTCATTTGCTTAATGACCGCAATTTCAGTTTCTAATCGAGCTTTGTAAGTTTCTATCTCTGCCGGAGTTAATGGGCGTCTCCGCTCGGCAAACTGTTTAATTCTAAACTCTAAACCTTTACGAGCAGCTTCAACAAAATAATCATCTACAGCCATTCCAGCTGGCGGAGTATATTGCGGCATATAATAGGGTTTCTTCTTTTTCACCTCTAGCTCACAACGCTCAGCAATTTTTACAGTATTTTCTAAAGCTACTTCCAAGCCCGGCAAGCCTTCCAGCATTTCTTCCGCGCTTTTTAAATGTAGCTCAAACCCATCATGCTTAATTCTATTCTCGTCAGTTAAAAGCTTTTTCATTGAAACGCACATCAAGACTTCTTGTGCAAATTTATCCTCTTGATCAAGATAGTGGCAATCGTTAGTTGCAACCAACGGAACACCAAATTCTTTCGAAAGCTCAAGCGCCATCTGGTTCGCACGCTGTTGTTCTTGGGCAACATGCGGTTGAATTTCTAAATAATATCTATCACCAAACTTTATAACGTATTTTTTAACTAATTCACGAGCTCGCTCGATATCCCCAGCTAACGCATAACTTGACAGTTCACTGGATAAACAGCCGCTTAAACAAATAATGCCTTCACTCAACTCGCTTAATAATTCAAAATCAATGCGCGGTTTAAAATAAAACCCTTCGATATAAGCTCGGCTTGAAAGATGAGATAGGTTTTTGAAACCAATTTCATTTTGGGCAAGTAAAGTTAGATGATAAGCAGATTTTTTCCCTTTAGAAAATTGTTTGTCAAAGCGACTTCCCTGAGCCACATAAACTTCGCAACCAATAATTGGGTGAATTCCACATTTTTTCGCGGTTTCAGTGAATTCAATAACTCCAGACATAACACCATGATCTGTCATCGCAACCGCTTTCTGTCCTAAGTCCTTAACACGAGACATCAAGCCTTTAGCTTTTACTTCATATTTAGTTTCGTCGCCGATTTGTTTAGCAACAGTAGTATCTTTAATTTTGATCGCTCCGTCCAAGACGCTGTATTGAGTGTGTAAATGTAAGTGAACAAAATCCATATAGTTCAATTAATAAGTTGCAAGTCGCAATTATTATGTAGTTTTGAGTATCTTAAGCGTTCACTTTATTAATTAATAACTTTGGATTAGCAAGAGGTCTTTTGAACTAGGTTATTAAGCCTTTGGAAATATAAAGATAAAAAATTATAACATATAATATGTATCGGGAAATTTTTAGCAACGGTTCAGCACTTTGTGGATCAAGGTATATGAGGGCTGCGCTCGCTAATAGCCCCCACAATTTTTTTACGCATTACTGTTTTAACAACTGTAATGCCATAGCTGGTTGCTGGTTAGCTTGAGTAAGCATAGCAGCGGCAGCTTGCTGTAAAATAGATAATCTTGATAATTCAGCAGATTCAGCCGCTACATCAACATCTCGAATACGACTTTCTGCAGCAGTGAAATTTTCTTTGGACACAGCTAAATTACTAATAGCAACATTTAGACGACTTTCGGCAGAACCAATTTGACCTCTTAACCCTGTCATTATATTAATGGCTGACTTGAAAGCGTCTAATGCCGAACGAGAATTGGATTGCGCAACTTCGGTACTTGAAGAGTCAGTCAGGCTATACTTTAACTTATAACCACTACCATCAACCTCAGCTAAACCTAATTTAATTAAGCCAACCTGTATTCCAGACAATGTAATCCTAGAATCAATCTGTCCGTCATAACCAACTTGGAAGTCAAGATTTCCTTGGTGATCGAGTAAGTCTAAACCATTGAACTGGGTTGTATTAACTATTCTTTGTAATTCGTCGGCTAAATTTTTATATTCAGATTCTAGCGCCGAACGTTGTTCAAGACTATAAACACCGTTAGCGGATTGTTCCGCTAATTCAGCCAAACGAGTTAAGGTACTAGTCATTTCATCAACTGCGCCATTGATAATACTAATTGCAGAAACGCCATCATTAGCGTTTCTAATTGCAACCGTGGCAATTTTTGAATCTGCTTTTAACTGTTCAGCAATTGAAAGACCTGCTGCATCATCAGAGGCTTTGACAATTCTTAAACCAGATGACAATCTTGAATAACTTGCAGATAATGCATCTGTTGAACTATTCAAATACCTTTGAGTGTTCATTGAAGATATATTTGTTCTAATATTAATACCCATCTTGACCCCTTATTGTTATTTTTGGGAATTGCATTTAAATAGCGCTCCCTACAAAATATTACCTTTTTTAAAAACCAAACTGTTTAAAGCAAAAGATATGCCAGCCTTAACCATTCATGGCTAAATCCTTTCTATGAGCCGCTACTTTATCAACATAACTTCTAGTAATTTCTGGTAAAAATTTTCTAATATCTTCAAAATTACCAGGATTTAAACCTTTAGCTTTGGCTTTCTCTTGAGCTTGAATTACCTTTCCTTCTCCTGCATTATAGGCTGCTAAGGCAAATTTTTCTAAATCTGCCTGTGAGTTTGCTGAATATGTTACCATTTTGCTGTTAATCTTGGTGCGAGAACTAAATATATCATGGAGATAGCGTAAATATCCTACTCCAAGATACGAATTCATTTTGTGATCAAATGGTTGATATTCCTTCTGTATCTTCAGCCGTTTCATCATATCATTAGCTGTGCTGTCTAAGAGTTGAAATAATCCTTTGGATTCAAATCCATCTTTACTAATTACATCTGGTCTAAAAGATGATTCTGTTCGTGCCACAGCTAAAGCTAAATGCGGGTCTAATCCGTGATATTGTCCAGCAACTCTAATAATCTTTTTTATCTCACTAGACTTATCATCAACAGTTTGTTTTTTAGATAACTCATCGAAATTTACCGGCGTTGCGTCGTTTCCTAAGCCGTTTAAGGTTTCATTAACTTTTTTAAAATCTTCTTTAACCAGACTGGATAAATATTTTCGTATTGCGGCTGAATGTTCTTTGAGCGCCGCTTCTGAATAAGCCTGAAGATTAGATTTCTCTGTCAAATTATTGACGATTGCTGGCGTATTTGGCAATGAATTTGGCGTGGCACCAAGCATATGATTACCGCGTAAATATAAACCTTCTTTCTTAAGATTTTGTATTTCGGCTAATATATCCTCTTCGGGAATATTTCTTTGAAGTAGCGTATTTTCTGTTTCTGCTAAATTCGGCTGCAGTTTTTGAGTTAAATTTTCTCTTTTGGTGATTTGGGGTTGAGAAACTTGTCCATTATCTACTGTTCTCGATTGTGATTTAAGCTTTGCATTATTTATTTTTTGCCTTTTTTCAAGACCTGCTAAAATATTTTCAAAGTCTTTTTTAGTGCTGGTTTCCCCATGATCTGGCTTATTTTTTATAGGCGTAACATTGGCATTTACCCGCTCCAAGCTTTCAGCAAACGTCATATTTGTAAAAATTTTCGCCATAATAACCTACAGCTAGCAGATTCTATGCCAAAAATTACCCTTTAAATCCTATCCCAACAAAATAAATCTCCTTTGATGTGGTACGAGTTGCTTTTAGAGCGACTCTTGATAGTTTTGTCCAACGTTGCTGCATGGATTTAAAAATTTCGTCTGCCTCATTACTAGGAAAAATCTTGGTTACAATCGCACCGCCCGGCTTTAACACAACCTGAGCCAACTGAAAAACAATCTCGACTAATTCAGCAGAATTTACCGAATCTTTAAAATATACTCCTGATAAATCTGGGCTCATATCTGATAAAAGAAGATCAACTTTACCATGGGCAAGACCAATTAACTGCGCTTGAATTTGAGAATCTAAAATATCCCCTACTAAAATAATTGGGACACTGACTATCTTATGTCCACAGCGCGCTGAACAAGCACGCATCTCGACCAGAGAAAACGGCTTAGTTGCTAATCTATCTACGCCAATTACAAGACCTTCAGCGCTAACTTTTTCAGTAGTCACTTGCAACCAACTACCAGGCGCACAACCTAAATCTATAACTTTTGATGAATTTTTAAATAAACGAAACTTCTCATCAATTTCTATTAATTTATATGCCGCCCGACTACGATAGCCTTCATCTTTAGCTTGATTATATAAATGGTCTTTGCGTTTATAATTCGACACTGTTAAAAAAAATCCTAAAACTTCCCTCCTAGAATAGGTTTCAACACCACCCAAGCGGCGTTGAAATAAAAATGCAGCGGTAGATAATTAAAAAATTTATGGAATAAAACTTGTTTCGGCTTTAATACTTACCACAGCTTCGGCAACTAATTTAGCGGCATTCTCTAAATCCCCCAACTCAACAGTTTCAACCTGAGTGTGCATATAACGATTCGGAATACTAACTAAAGCCGCCGCTACACCAGCTTGAGTAATTTGAATTGCATTCGCATCAGTCCCAGTTGCTCCTGGCGCCGCTTCAAGTTGATACTTAATCCCCTTTTCTTCTGCTGTCGCAGTTAGAATTTTCTCTAAAACTGGATTAATATTTGAACCACGCGAAATAACAGGACCATCGCCTAAGTTAACAGTACCAACTTCTTTAGCGTCTACTCCCGGATCATCAGAGGCAAAAGTTACGTCAACAGCTATACCAGCCGCTGGATTAATTCCATAGCAAGAAGTTCTTGCGCCACGCAAACCAACTTCTTCTTGAACTGTGCTTACGGCATAGAGCGCCACGTCATGCCCGCCTAGAGGCTGAATAAATTCGCTAAATAATTTTAGCGCGTTCATCACAACAAAGACGCCAGTTTTATCATCGCAAGCAACAGCAGAAATCCTATTGTTAGCTAACTCAGTTACACCCAAACGATATGTTATGGGATCGCCAATTCGAACAATTTTTTTAGCTTCATCGCCATTCTTCGCTCCTATATCTATCCAAAGCTTACTCAGTTCTAGCTTTTTACCTCGCTCTTCAGATTTAATCAGATGAACTGGTTTAAAACCAATCACTCCCTGGACTGGACAGTCCGCCGTATGAATAATTAAATTTGTGCCTGGCACGACAGTTGGATCAATTCCGCCAATCTGTTTAAAATAAATAAATCCCTTATCATCAATATAAGTTACCATCATGCCGATTTGATCACAGTGTCCCGCCAACATAATTTTGATTTTACCGTTTGGATTCTTAACAGCGATTAAATTTCCATGCACGTCAAGCTTAACTTCATCAGCAAAATCCTTAACATAATCACGCACGACCCTTTGAATTGCCTGCTCAAATCCAGAAGGAGACGGCGTAGTAAATAATCTATATAAAAAATCCTTTTCCTTTTGTTCCATATTTATTTCAAAGCTCCTTTAATAATTTTATTTTACTTACAAAAATGTTTGCCTCATAACATCTTTTAAAACTTCAAACAATAACTTGAACCATGTTTAAAATTTATAAAAACTCTGTGTCTTCATACACACACTCTGGACATAAATCAGCGCCGTTTATCCATTCGATTGTTGCGTCAGATATTTTTACGCTTTTGAACGTTTTAATATTTTTTAGTTCTTTAAATATTCCTTTATTTAAATATGGCTTAACATCAAAAATACCACTCCTGCCGTCTGAAAATTTTAAGCTCAAGGTATAATTTTCATTTGGTCTTACTTCAATAATTCTAATCATATACTTATTGTTTTATCTTAGCGGTTCAATGTTATAGTTATATGGTCTCTCACCATTAACAGCCAAATCCCAATCTGCCAACAATTCTTCTTGGCGTAATAAAATTCAAGTCTTTACAAATTGAGCTTGCTTAGACGGCATCGTACCTTCTATTAACTCACCAGTATTCAAATTAAATACAGAAAACTCACTGGCATATTTAGCATGGATATGCGGCAATTTATGTTTCTTATTATCCTGACCATACATGTAAATTATAATACCATAAAACATTGATATAGACGGCATTTCAAAGCTCCTTTAATAATTTTATTTTACTTACAAAAATGTTTGCCTCATAACATCTTTTAAAACTTCAAACAATAACTTGATTTTACTCATAAAAAATAACCATTCAAACTCTCCAATCCTGATTTCTTAAACCATAGATAGTGCAAAGGTTTTTGTTACTCTTCTTCTGTGCTCTCTGTGGTTTAAGAAATTCAAGATGCTTGACAGACAATTTCCTTTTCTATAAGAACAATCCCCCCAAAATTGAATTGGTCATGAAGAATTTTAAAATGTTATCAGCTGAAATACAAACTTTAATTAACGAAGAAGTCGCAGCTTTTGATGAAGTGATGACTTCACTTCTTAATCAACGTGGGAAGCTCTATGCTCGCTTGCAAGTTGCAAACCACAATACCGCTGAACTACAAAATGAAATTGCTACTATTCTTAAAGAAGAAGATAAAATTCAATATAGCTCTGATGAATCAGTCAATAAAAGTTTAAATAAAAAATTTCAGAAAGACCTAGTAATTCTTAATAAAATTCTTAAAAACCCCTATTTTGCCAGAATCATAGTTGAGGAAAATCTGCCTAATGGTAAAACCAAACAAATTGAGTATAAGATGGGACAGTTTGGCAATCCAGACTGTAGTATTGTGGACTGGAAGCATGGACCAATTGCCAAACTTTACTATGAATACCAAGAAGGCGAAGAATATTGCGAAGAAATTCAAGGACGAGAACGTGAAGGCACGGTTATTTTACGAAACAAAATTGAAATTAAAGATGGAAAATTAGCAAAAATTTCCTGCCATTATGGAACTTTTGTTTTTGAAAATAATGAATGGCAAGAATATAGGCGTAAAATCGGCGAGAACGGTCCAAATGGTTTGCCGAATATTTTATCGCTGATTACACCAGAACAATTTAAGCTCATCACAGAAGATGCGGACTCAGCTGTGCTAATTGACGGTATTGCTGGTTCGGGTAAAACTACGATTGCCCTGCATCGTTTAGCTTGGCTCATGGAAAAGGGTAACAAAGGTATTGAGGCAAACAAATCCATTGTTTTTGTGCATAATAAAATCATTAAGACATATATCAAAGATTATTTGCCATCTATTGGAGCAGAGAATCCAAATATTACAACCTTTATGGAGTGGAAGGAAAAGCGTTTGAAGGCAATTGTCTTTGGCGATAAAGATTATATCATTCAGCGTCCAAGTGGGGCTTTGCCGCCTGGAGTTAGACGAGTCAAGTCATCTATGGCAATGTTGCGAGCCATTGACGTATATGTTGCCAATAACAAGCTAACGACTAACTTTAAGGATGACATTCTTAATATCCTTCAAGACCAGGAAACACTTCTGGGTTATGACGACACCAAGCTACTGAATCGTGAAACAATTCAGAATGTTTTAGAATATACCAAAAAGAATTTTGAAAATGACATCTTAGATTATTTTGACGACTCTATTGCCTTGCGTCTGATTCAATTAAAGACTGGTTCAATTGTTCCGCAACTCGGCGCAGAGGGCAGGGACAACTATTATCACCACATAGTAGTTGACGAGGTTCAAGATTATTCAGCTTTAAATTTGGCTATTATTATTAGTTCGGTTAAAAAGACTTCAGATTTAACTTTAGTGGGAGACATCAAACAACAAAGTAATGTAGAAAACGTATTTCCAGGTTGGGATAAATTAATGGAATATTGGAAGTTTGCTCCAACTGATTCGCGTTATGCCAAACTTTCTGTGAGCCATAGATCGACATTCCCAATTATGCGCTTAGCTGACTATGTTAGTGGAAACCAACGCACAACATCTGGCAGAAATGGTAAAAAGCCGTTGTGGGTTAAGTGTATAGATGAAAATGATGGTATAGGGCAGCTGCTAAAATGGCTTAACAGAGGGTTAGAAAAATATCCAACTTCAATTATTGCGATTATTTGTAATAAACCGCAAGATGCTTATTATGCTGAATCTCTTTTATCTCCGACTTTTGGTTCGGCAGTGCGTTTGTTTTCTGACAATTTCTTCTCATTTGAGGAGGGGATTATTGTTAGCACAGCCAATAATGTTAAAGGCTTAGAATTTCCAATTGTATCGTTGTGGAATCCATCTCTAAAACATTATCCAGAAAATAAAAATTCGCAACATGCTTTATATATTGCGATCACGCGTGCCCAAGATATTCTTTCGATTTTCAGTTGGGGTAACCCCTGTGTCTTTATGCCAAGCCTAAACTCAAAATTAATCTACGGCATTGATAGACGTGAACTGTTAAGAGAAAATAAAGATAAATAAGCTTCCCTCTATTTTTTTGTCCGTCCTACGTAATGTAGCGGTTTAATGGTTGCGCAAAAAATCATTAAAGGTTTTGGTGAGTGAGCGAGGTCAAACTTTTTGGTTTTATTATTCTCCTTTTAGATCCTATTACCTAGAAAGAAAGTCTTGATGTTTTTTCTAATTTTCCTGCTAAGTTTTTCTTTTTTCTAATTGCAAGTTGCCTTTCATGCAAAACGTTTCTTTTGGGACAACCACAAAGGGTTACTGATGAGCTTTTGATTACAATAATACTTTTAATTGCTTAATTTTTTGGGAATTACACGTAATTTAAATAATTACAATTTAGTACAAATAGACCACCGACCACCCAATTTAGTGCCTGTGCTACATTAGGGTATCTTCCCCTACAAAGAAGTTAGTTGTTATTTATATTTTGTTAGAAAATTATCTGATATTTAATTCTCAATCTTAATCGCCTTAGTTTGTAACATATCTAGTTGGCGGATAACTTTGTCAGCAAGATTACGATACATTACTGTTATTTCATGATTCTTATCCAACACTAGCGGTCGTCCATTGTCGCCAGATTCTCGAATTGCAATGTTAAGCGGAATAGAACCTAAAAAATTTAGATCATACTGCGCGGCTAATACTTTCCCGCCACCAGCGCCAAAAATATCAACTACCGAACCATCCGGCAGCTTAAAACCTGCCATATTCTCAATCACTCCCAACACTGGCACATTCACTTTAGTAAACATATTCACCGCACGACGCACGTCGCTAAGTGAAATTTCCTGCGGCGTAGTTACTAAGATAACCCCATCTAAATTAACCACTTGGGTCAACGACAACTGCGCATCACCTGTGCCCGGCGGTAAATCAACCACCGCAATATCAATTTCACCCCACTCAACATCATTAAATAATTGCTCCATGGCTTTACCAAATCTAGGTCCGCGCCAAATTACCGGGTCATCATTATTCTTTAAAAAAAATGCAATTGAAATATATTTAACCAGATGAGCTTCGGCTGGAATAATTAGATTGTTCTCCGGATTAACCGCAATCTCACCATCCCCCATTATGACAGGAATACTCGGACCATAAAAATCAACGTCAATTAACGCCACTTTCAACGGTTGTTCTTTTTCACCGCCTCCATAATTCGCTAACACGACGGCTAAATTAGCCGCTACCGTTGACTTACCAACACCGCCCTTACCACTAGCTACAGCAATAATCTTACGCATCTTTATTATTTATCACTATGACGTCTTAAAAATGTTGGAATTTCATACTTTCCCTCATCTTCAACTAGAAACGGCGTAATTTGAACTGAGTTTTCACTAGCAATTTTTCTTAACTTATCATCTTCTTCTTTTTGAGTTCTTAGAATCGTAGGAATATCTAACTTTTTCTCAATGGTCTTTTGTTGAGCGCTGCTAACTGAACTAGCAGAAATAGTTTTATTAAACACCGGCGAAACATCATCTGTATTAGGCGCAATAACTTCTGCTGGTTTAGCCGAAATAGGCAAATTAACTACTGGCGCTACTAATGCATTACACACGGCATCCGGAAAAGATGTCATCTTATTCATGCCATCACCAAACCCAGTAGCAATCACAGTAACCTGAACTGTATCTTGTAGATTTGGATCAATAACCATTCCCCAAATAATATTAGCATCTTCATGCGCTTCTGAATGAATCAGCTCGGCAGCTTCACTGATTTCCTGTAAAGTTACATCGCGTCCAGCTGTAACATTTAATAAAATTCCTCTTGCACCCTTAATCGAAACATCTTCAAGCAGTGGACTAGAAATAGCTTTTTGAGCCGCGTCAATCGCCCGATTTTCGCCATGACCTTCAGCCACACCCATCATCGCCAACCCCATCTCGCTCATCACAGCTTTAACATCGGCAAAGTCAACGTTAATTAAGCCTTCATTTAAAATTAAATCGCTAATACCACGCACAGCTTGATGCAAAACATCATCAGCTTTTTTAAAGGTATCTAACAAACCTGTGTTTTTCCCAGAAATAGATAAGAGTTTTTGATTTGGAATAGTAATTAACGTATCAACTTCTTTAGCTAATAAACCAATTCCCGCTTCGGCATTACTCATCCTGCGTTTACCCTCAAACACAAACGGCTTAGTAACTACGCCGACAGTTAAAGCCCCAAGTTCTTTGGCTGCCGCCGCAATAATCGGTGCACCACCGCTGCCGGTTCCGCCACCCATACCAGCTGTTACAAACACCATATCTGCGCCAGTCAAAGCTTTCTTAAGCTCTTCAATACTTTCCTTAGCCGCTTCTTCGCCGACAATTGGGTTAGCTCCCGCGCCTAGACCTTTGGTAATTTTATTACCCAGCTGCACTTTAATATCAGCTAACGAAGATTTTAAAGCCTGAGCATCTGTATTAGCAGTGATAAACTCCACACCCGTTAAGCCAGAGTTGACCATATTATTAATGGCGTTATTGCCACCACCACCAACACCAATCACCTTAATCCTTGCTCCAATAGGTTCAAAATCAGCACTGATTCTATTTTCATCTTCTGCGCCAAACGTCTCTATTTTATCCGTCAAGCTCAACACTTTATCATCATTAATCTCAACTGGGACATTAACAACTGTTGAACCTACTACTTTTGAGCTAAATGAATCTTTAAAGGACATATCTTGTTTTCTCCTAAAAAATAATTTGTTAAAAATCTAATGATAATTTGAAAATACGTATCTCAGGCACGCATAAAACCCAACCATTCAGCGATTCTATTTTTTATTTTCTCAAACAAACTTTCCTCGTTGATAGAATCATTTAAATTATATGCTGCCGCTAAACCTGTTTTAGCGCCAAAAATAACTAAGCCAACGCCAGTTGCATACTCTGGGGAATTAACAATATCAATCAACCCACCTATTCCGGTAGGATATCCAATGCGCACTGGTAAATTTAATTTTTGCTCTGCAACTTCAGCTATACCGTCCAATAAAATACTGCCTCCTGTTAACACAACACCAGCAGTTAAATAACCTTCAGTTATCGCCTTTTGTAGTTCTGACTGAATAAAGTTTAACAGCTCGTCAACTCTAGGTTGAATAATCTCAGCTAAATTTTTTCTACGAATTTTTTTAGGTTCACGCCCACCAGTTGACGGGACTTCAATTTCTTCGTTATCTTTAACATTCTTAACTAAAGAAGTTCCATAACGCTTTTTTAACTCTTCGGCTGTATTAGTTGGGATTCTCAAACACGTAGCAATATCGTTAGTAATATTATTACCACCAAGCGGAATTACCGCCGTATGCACAACTGCGCCATTTTGAAAAATTGTAATATCTGTAGTCCCACCACCGATGTCAATTAGGGCTACGCCTAATTCCTTTTCTTCCGGCGACAAGACAGCCTCGGCAGAGGCAATTGGCTCTAAAACTATATCCAAAACATTTAAGCCTAAACGGTTAGCGCTCTTGACTATATTCTGACAGCTAGAAATTGCAGCTGTTACAATGTGGACTTTCGCTTCAAGTCTAACGCCAGACATCCCCAACGGTTCTTTAATCCCATCTTGATCATCTAAGGCATACTCTTGCGGAAAAATATGAATTATTTCTCTATCGTTTGGAATTGCAATTGCGCGAGCAGCATCAATAACTCTTTCAACATCTAAATGAGAAACCTCTTTATCCTTAACTGCAATAATTCCCAAACTGTTCATGCTATTAATGTGGGAGCCGGCAACTCCAGCAAAAACATTTGCAATATGGCAATCGGAAATTATTTCTGCGTCTTCGACAGCTTTACGAATTGACTCGACGGTCGCCTCAATGTTGACAACTACTCCTTTGCGCAATCCTTTTGATGGATGTGTTCCAACTCCGATAATATCTATTTGACCATCTGCCGTTTTCTGCCCAACGACAGCGGCAATTTTTGTTGTTCCAATATCTAGCCCAACGATAAATTCTGATTTTTTAACCACCTCTAACTTCTCCTTAATAATTGTGAATTACGCCTAATTTAAACCTGTTACTTTAAACGGGTTTAAACAAAAAAGTAACTTCAACTATCTTAAATGAATTAGTTTGGCTAGATAAAAAATAGATGTTGTTAAAAATAATTTATATAATAAAATAAATTGGTTAGCAGATAGAACAAAATCTACTAACTCCAAATACAAAGAAAAACACAAGTCATTTGTAATTTCTATAAAACATAAAAACTACAATTATTTCGCAAATTATTGGCACGCTCAGAACTTAACTGCCCCGAGGTAGGGACAAGGGATAATTTTAAATCTTACAAACTAGCTACTACACTTAAAACGCAGCAATAGCGTAATTAAATCTGAGATCGATTTTAGTTAGTTTTTTATTATTGTCCTGCGCATCTTGAATAATGGCATTTATTTTCTTAATTGCAACTAACATATTGTCCTTGACCGAATAGGGAAAAATTATTTTAGGATATTTTTTAATTTCAACTGGAATAACTAAAAACGAGCCATCCTCAAGTAACGCAATACTTTCAATCGAAAAAGGTAATTGTTTAACTCCTTGCAAAGCTTTCAAAAAAGCTAAAGCATATTTTAATCTATTACCAGCGCTAGCATATGTAGTGAACCGATTTTTAAGCTCGTCAATACCAGTCATTCTAGGAAGTTGACTAGCTGACACAATGACTTGTGGATTAATGACGCTAGCTAACGATTCTATCATTTCTCCTGTTTGCGCAACTAACCAAGACTCATTATAAAACTCAACTACAGCATATGGAACTTGTTCTTTAATTACTAACTCAACTCCCAATGGAAAAATCTGCCACTTGAATTTAACATCTTGCAGCCATGGATCACGCAACAACTGCTGTTTAACGCTGTCTCTAGCTAGCTCCCAAACATAAAAAAATTGTTGCGAATCTAAAAGTTCAAAAATCTGCTCTGGCTTTACATATCTATTGCCTGTAATAGATATTTTAGATTTATCAATAATAAACAAGTTTTTAAGGATTGCTTTAAAATCACTACTTTCCACACTCGCCGAAACTTCCACTTCCTGTGCCAACACACAATTAATTAACAGAAAGTAAGCAATAATTATAACTTTCAAAAATTTTAGAAATCTATAACTCATATATTGAATAGTTATAAAATTTTGACTTCACTTTGTAATTCAATTCCAGATTGTTCTTTAACTTTCTCGCGTACAACTCGCATAATTTCCAATAAATCACTAGTCTTCGCACTGTCGTCAACTTTGACAATCCAATTAGCATTTAAACTCGACACTTCACAACCACCTACCCGAAAGCCTTTTAATCCAGCCAGATCAATTAATTTTCCAGCTGGCGGTAAAACAGTCTGCTCTTGAGCATTATTAGTTGTTCCACTAGGATTTTTAAAAATTGAACCAGCTGATGGTAAATTAATCGGTTGATGGGCTTTTCGATAATCCAAGCCATGCTTGCGCCTGGCTTGAACCTGCTCTGGATCATCCTTAGTAAATTTTAAAAGCACCGCCAACACCACCGCATCAGTCGGTATATTAGAATTACGATAGGAAAAAACTAAGTCTTCTTTTTTCAAGATTTTTAACACGCCCTCGTGATCTAAAATCCAGACTGCCTCAGTAATAGAACCGATAGCCCAACCATGCGCCCCAGCATTAATTAAAACCGCGCCGCCAATTGTGCTTGGGATGCCGTTACCATACTCCAAGCCGGCTAAAGCGTTAGCACACATTTTGTTCGCAAAAGCCACTAACATTGTTCTAGCAAAAACTAAAGCATAGACTGTTTCCCCAACTGCAATATTCGCCTGCAATGGCGTTTCTAAATTTAGAAAATGTTCTAAGCTTTCTAAAATATTGTCTTGTTCGTATAAGCTACTAACATCTGTATTCCAAAAACAAGCTTTGTTAAATCTTTTCCCTAGTCTAATAACTACCTTTTGCAATGGCTCATCAGGAAAAACCGTATTTGAACCACAGCCTAAGATATACCAAGCAATTTTATTTTCTTTTAGAAAAGCCAAGAGCTGAGTTAAAGCCTGGACACTCTGCGGTTCCACCAATAATGGTAAAGCTGTCCCTAATCCAAAGGTTGTAACTTTTTTAGTTTCAACATCTTCTAAGACAAGCACTTCGTCAGCAAATTTACTAATAATATTTTTTTTACACTCTGCCAGATTCATCATGTTCTGTTATTGTTTGTTCTTTGAGATTGAAGCTCATCCTTTAGCTTCAAATCCCTATAATTTTGAAAGAACTCATCTAGGAAAACTCTTTTTCATGCTTTTGGATGAAAAAGAGTTTTCTCTAACTCCAATTATTCGAAAAGTTTATTCAAAAGGAACCTAAAATAGTTACGTCCCTTTTCTTGATTCTTAATATTGGAGAGTTGTTCAAACATCCTTTGGAGATGTTCGAGCAACTCAAAGTTCTGCTGATTGAGGAATTTACTAATCTGGTCTTTCAAAAAAAATCCAGAATATAATTCTGGATGTATCCCAACCAGGACAGCGCATCCCAAACCATATGGAACTTTTACTGCCGCTATATCTTCCAAACAATCCGCGTATTTCCCCAAAATTTCAAACGGCTGTATTCCATTAGGCAAAAATTTTGGTCCTCCATGATAATAGGATTTTACCTCTCTGGAATTTACATCCGTATTTTTACTTGTATTTAAAAGATAACCAATACGAACCACATTAGCAGTGTCGTATTCATCCGTAAAATACAAGCCTCTGGTTAATTCAGGCAAAGACCCAATAGCCTCTCCCTGGAACAAAGCCAGATTCCCAGATCTTTTGGGAAATTCTAACTCCTTACCAGTAAACTCTATTTCGGAAGCAGCGTAATACGCGCCGCCACAAATTCCGAAATAACGTCCACCATTACGAACAAATTCGCGAATTCTTTCATTTCCAGCGCTACCTAAATGTTGCTGAAAAAAACGCGAATGTCCGCCAGGAAAAACAATAGCTACGGTATCTTTCGCTAAAGCCTCTCCTGAAATAATAGCCTCAGCATCTACTGAGACTACGTCTACCGATACTAAAAACCTCTTCAAACGTCCATGCAACCACCGCATAGACATGTTTGAAACGCCTTTGCCGTTGTAGACTATCACCCGTTTCATGAAAAACCTCCTTAGGTTTAAAAACCTAGTAACACCAAACCCAAAAAACACACCAAAGAAACACTTCAATCTCAAAAAACAAACTCTTTTTTGCGGCAAGGCTTTTAAACTATTTTGGCAAAAAATAAAACATTTAATTTTTTCCTGTAAAATCAAGAAGGTAGCAACAGACAAGATTGCCTGTTGCTACGTATAAATACGATTTGTTGAAACATATGGAAACAAGCAGAGTGAGCACAGCCCTCATGCAAAAAAATTTTGGATTATCCTGTAATTTCGTGATAACCCACAGACCCACACGTGAGGATTGCGTTAGCTCTATGGTCTTCTGTGGTTTTATTTCCTAAGGATGGGATTTGAGTTGGTATGCCTGTGCAGATTCAAACATAGCTATATGTAATTTTTAACAAAAACATGAAAGCAACTTATTATCTCGTATTACCTTTAAACCTAGCGAAAAGAACCTTGATGTTTATTGTCGGAGTGTTTGAATCTTTAAATTTAACTAATTTTCGTTCACAAAAAAAATATTCACAATGTATTGTGCGTCCTAACAGTGTGCTGGTAGTTGAAACATTTTCTACACACGGCGAAACATTATCAGGGGTTATTAAATATTTTCAAGACCTAGGTTACAATGTTGACATTTTTATACGTCACTTTCACCGCAGGTTAGGTTTAGCTTGGGTGGATAATATAAGAAGCTACGCGCTTTCTACCTGGTCTATGAAAAAATTTCTTTTATCTTCAAAATGCAATAATTATGAGTTTGTATTTTTTAACACGTTTGACAGTCAACAAACTTTTGGACTGCCAACCACGCTGACCGTCTTAGACTGGTTAGGTAAAACTCCGCCAGCTAAATATGGCGTTTTGGGGATTTATCATAATCTAAAAACTTTAAATCAAGACCCGCTCAAACAACTATTGGAGAGCCATAGATTATTTGCTTTAAATGAATACACAAACCAAATTCCTCTATTGAACTCTAATGATTTTAGTGTCAGCTCGCCCACTGTTAAATTTTCTAATCCTCGTCTGTTAAACCGCAAAATCAAATTTTTACTTTCGGGACGCATCATTCCAAAAGTTCGCGAATTTCCTATGTTACTCGAAACAGTTTCTGAACTCATTCAGCACAATTATACTAACTTTGAGATCAACATTGTGGGTAGTAAATCGCCGAGTATTCCTTCTATTTTGCGAAAGCGCATTAAGTTTTTAGGCTGGCTGAAATTTGACTCTTTTCAGAAAGAAGTGGAAAATTCAGATTTTCTTATCACTCTCTTAAATTCAAGCAATAAATATCATCAAGGTTACATGCAATATAAAACAACCGGCACTAAGCAACTAGCCTTAGGCTTTTTAAAGCCTCTAATTATAGAAAAACCATTTGCAGATATTTATGGTTTTGATGCGCAGAATGCTGTGGTTTATACTAACAATCTGACTTTAGCTTTTGAAAGAGTCTTAAATATGTCAACCGAAGAATATTCAACTATGCAATCAAATTTAAAAAAATTCCGCGATACTGTCCGTGCCAAATCGTTGAATAATTTACAAGACGTTATAAAAAACATCGTAACTATTCAGTAGTAATTATTAAGTAAGTATCTCCCGCCCTGTAAGTCCTTCAGGAATAATTTTCTCCACCTAACGCACGGATAACTATTCAGCCTAGTATAAATCATTATCTACAATTCTCACCCAACCACCCCTTGGAAAATTTAACCACATTTAAATATCCAAAATACTCCACTGCGGTAAAGCTGAAATATAAAAATCAGAAATACCGGCTTGACCTTCAAGCAAAACTCGCGCTGCCAGACTGGCAATCATTGAGGCATTATCTGTGCACCAACGACGTTCGGGAACAATAAATTCAACCTTTTGTTCACGGGCTTCGTTCTCTAACCAAATGCGTAAATATTGATTAGCAGCCACACCACCAACTAAAATTAAATTTCTAGGACGCACTCTACGCATCGCTGCTACCGTCTTATCCACTAAAGCTTTAATTATAGCCTGCTGCACTGCGGCTGCTACATCGTTGATAATTTGCTCAGACAAATTCTCTTTACTCTGCGCCAGACTGTTAACTAATCTTCCAACAGCCGTCTTTAATCCACTAAAACTAAAAGCCTCATTAACTCCTGCTAGCCCGACTGGTAACTTATAAGCCAAGGCATTACCCAATGCTGCCCTTTGGGAAAGAATTGCGCCACCAGGATAACCTAGCCCTAATAAATTTGCTGACTTGTCAAAAGCTTCTCCTGCCGCATCGTCTCTAGTTTTAGCGATAATTTCGTAGCGCCTGAAACTTTTCATAAAAACTAACATGGTATGCCCACCTGAAACCACTAGCGCTAGGGCGGGATATTGCAGCGGTTTACCCATCAGTTCAGCAGAAAAAATATGACCTTCAACATGATTTAAAGCTAAGAGTTGAAGTTTACGCATTGCAGCAAAAGCTTTTGCAAAACAAAGCCCAACTAATAAACAACCATTTAGACCAGGTCCGCGTGTTACTGCAACTGTAGAAATATCGTCTTTTTTAATTTTAGCTTGAGATAAAATGTTTTCAAACAGAATCGGTAAATTATTAAAATGCTCACGAGCTGCAAGTTCTGGTACAACACCGCCATATGGTTCGTGTAATTTTATTTGAGAAGAAACAACCTCTGAGACAAGCAATTTTTCTGATAAAACTTCGCCCGCTAAAACTTTTTTTATATCTAAGATAGCCAAGGCTGTCTCGTCACAACTTGTATCGATAGCTAACAACATTGCTAATTCTTAATTGCTTTAACATATGCTAATTTTAAGCTGCTTAAGATTTCTGTGAATAAGGTAGTTTCATCTGACGTTAAATTACTTTTGGTTTTCTCTTCTAAAAGAGATAACACGTCAATTGTTTGGCGAGCAATCGGCAGATTCTTAGCTTTTTGATTAGTTGTTGGATCTGGAATTTCACCTAAACAAACCATGGTTTGTGTGGCTAGCCCCATTAAAAAAGCTGAAAAGGTAAGTTGAGGCTCATCCTTATTTATATTATTCTGATCACTCTCTTGTTTTGTTTTATTTTCTTGCTCGCTCATAAATCAACTATCCTTTAAAAATTTTTTGAACGACTACCAATTTTAAATCAGTAATGCAATATAGAAAGCCTCTCTCTTCGAGGGAGGCTTTACTATGGTTAAATTTCCTACTTAATTCCAAAAAGCTAGTGTTTATAATTAATTATAAAAAAGTTATTTATTTTGTGCGCAAAATAGACATCAGAACAATTTTTTGCTATACTCTGCCCGTTTTTTGTGTATTCAAAATCCTTTTTATAAATTTAAAAATAAAATTGAGAGAGTATGGTCGCTATGTCTGAATTTAATATAGGTGAAAAGATTGTATATCCCGGACAGGGGGTTTGTATTGTTGATGATATTCAAACTTTAAAAATTTCTAATGAATCGCAACAGTTTCTATTTTTGTCTGTACTTGAAACCAATCCACTTAAAAAGATAAAAGTTCCGTTAACCCAAGTTAAAAAAGTTGGATTAAGGCGGATTATTGACCAAAAGACAGCCAATAAAGTTTATGAAGTTTTACGAGACCGCGATGTCGTCATTGATAATCAAACTTGGAATCGCAGATTAAGAGAATATACTCAAAAAATCAAAACTGGTTCGGTTTTTGAAATTGCTAAAGTTATTCGTGACTTATCAGTTATCAAATCTGATAAAGAGCTTTCCTCAAGTGAAAAACAAATGTTTGACACAGCACAAGGATTGTTAGTCAAAGAAATCTCTATCGCTAAGTCAAGTCCAGAGGATGCGGTCAAAGCTGAATTGGATGTGCTTTGCCATAACATCTGAGTAATGGAAAATTTGAAATGGAAAGTAAAAAATCTTCTGTCTCAACTATTATAAAAGATTCCGCTCAACTAGATAGAATTATCACACGTATCACATATCAAATTTTAGATAACCACAATGGCGCTGAGCATTTGGCAATTGTAGGCATAAAGGACCGTGGCGAAATTTTTGCGCAGCGGATTGTTAAGAAAATCAAAGAAATTGAAAAGCTTGATATCCCTTTAGGGGTGGTTGACCCAACCTTATATCGGGATGATTTTATTCATACTCCAGAATTGCCACTCAGTAGATATACGCAACTGTCCTTTAATATAGAAGCTGTAACCATTATCTTAGTGGACGATATTCTTGGCACTGGCAGAACTATTCGGGCGGCTATTGATTGTATTCTTGATTTTGGCAGACCAATTAATATTGAAGTTGCCGTTTTGTGTGATAGAAAAGCTAATGAGTTTCCAATTGTTGCTAAATATGTTGGTCGTAAAACTTATATTGAGCCGAATAAAAAACTAATAGTTCATGTCAAAGAACGCGACGGCGAAGATAAAATCTATTGTACTTCCTAATTTTTCCATCCTGCCGCTGGGTGGCGGACATATACTAAATTTATGAATCATGAATTAAATCTCATCAGTTTATCTAATTCGCAACTGGCGAAAAAACTATATCACGGCGAGTTAACAGAACAAGAAATTAAACAATTACCAGCACAGGTTGTGTATTTGGCGCTCAAAACTATTGGGCTAGATTCAGCGCAGGAAATTATTACTGCTTTAAGTCCGCACCAGTATCAGCTCGCCTTGGATTTCGAGTTCTGGTCAGATGACAGAATTAATGAGAATCAGGTTTGGAACTGGCTAACTGTGATTGATGAGAACACTGATTTTGAAGCCTTAGATAATTTTTTAAAACAAGTTGACCAGAACATTCTAATTTTTTTTATTTGCAAATATGTTCAAGTTGAAGTTCATGAAGAACCAACTGAAATGCCACCGACAGCGCAAGCTTATACTCCAGACTTAGGCTATACTTGGTTGACTATTGAAACTGGTAATGTCGAAAATGACCGCAAGTTAGGTAAAATTTTAGCTTATATTTTTGAACAGAACCCTGATTATTTTTATCGTCTGATGTATATGCCTCATAGTTGTACGCCAAGTTTTTTGGAAGAAACATCCTTCTTAGCCAAAGAAACTCGAATCAGTACTGAAGGCATTCCAGAGTTAAAGTTAGCTTGGCAAATGAATAGTGCGTTAGAGATAAAGGCAATTTTACCGTTATTAAAAAACGCTACTAAAACAGATTATAATTTTTTTAAAAAATCTAATTATCCTTTGCCTAAGGGAGTGTATTCTATTGAGCCGCTAAGGACTTTTATCCAAACTATAATTCAAGATAACCAGAATTTAATTTTTGATATTGAATATGATTTTGCAGGTTTATTAAATGCTGCTATTGTTTTTTGTAAAATAGATTTTTCAGATTTTGAGCAAATTCAAAAACTAGCTGAGAAGGTTAAGGGGGCGGTTAATCTGGGGCTTGAAAAGTTATCTAACGAGTTGTCAGATGAGTCGATTACTAATTATGCTCTAATCTATAAACAGGTTGGGATTCAGAATTTATATCGTTTGGGATTAACTGAGCTCAAAAATTTAAAATTGTTTGCACAAAAAATAATCCGTGAACTGCCGCCTGATACAAATTTAGAACCAGCTTTAACAGTTGTGTTAGAAACTCTAACTTCTCTTTTCCCGGAGTATCCGGTTTTGATTGATGAATTAAAACAAAACAGCGCTATTTTAAATCTTTTACCTACGACTAAAGCTTTTGAAAAACTTTCAGAATTAGAAGAAGCTAAAGCATTTTTGCAGCCTGTAATCACAATGAACTTGTAGGGGCGTGCCAAAATTCGCTACGATTAATTTCGCATTGCCATCACCCGTTTCCGTCTAAATTGTTTATTGTAAGTTTCCCTTTGGGGTCAGCTAGCGTTTCTTGCTTTCCCTTTGTTGTTTTTGGGGAACAGGTTATTGTATCGGACTTTCCGTCACATCTACGATAATTTTTTCCTAAATTTCATACACAAGCAGGATTGCCTGCGCTACATTAACATCTCCTTTAACTCTTGGACAACAACAGAGCTAATGATAGCCATAGTTTCCTTACCATCTTGAACTCGAATAGTTGCAAAGCACGGAGGTTTATCCGCTTGAGCTTTAGAAGTTTTTGTTTTGACGTCTTTGTTTTTTAAAACCTCACCCCTAATCACAAGACTTGAAATTTGACCAGAATTTTCGATAATTTTAATTTCTAAACTAGCCGAGTCCTTATTTTGAGCTGGAGAAGTCCCAAGACTATTATAGGCAATAACTTGGAGGTTTAAAATTTTACTAAGATCAGAATCAAAACTTCCATTTTGCTTAGTCAAAATTTTCTCCTGCCCCAGACTAACTAACTTCACAGAATCAATCTTTGATACATCCAATTTTCTAAAAGGCTTGCGATCCTTAAAATAATCCGCCGCACCAAGAAAAGACTGATAAATTGCCCCAGACAATTTATAAACAAAAGGCGAAGTTTCTAATTTTGAAAAATAAACTTTTTGCAAATCCTCTTCCTTTTTACCAAACTCTGGTTGCCAAATTTCCATTTCATCACCATAATTTGCCACCACCGTTTGCCCAAAAAGTATTTTAGGCAGCTTGATATTTTTAGCTCGCCCCTGACCTGTCGTCACTTCTTTCCCACCTTCTCCCTGAATTGCTCCTTTAATTGCTCCCTTAATTGTTAGCTCCACAACTAATTCAGCCGGCGCAAGTCCTAAGAATCTAAGCTCTGTCATACCTTTGTCTAAAAATCTTTCCACTGTCCAATTCAAAATAGTATTGAAATTTTTCTCAACAAGTTCTTTATCAGCTAAAAACTTGCCACCCTCTGCAAAAACAAACCATTCATCATCTTCAGCTTTTACAAACTGTAATGCTGGCTTGCCAAACGGCTGAATTAAGACTTCACTTAGCTGCTCTAAATCTATCTCATATGGCTTAGAACTTCGCACCTGCCCTGCCACTAAATCCAAATCATTAAACACAAAGTTATCTACTAAATAAACATTACTATCACCTTTAATGCGCAGGTAACGATGTCCACTAAGAAAATTTAAATCGCCAAATTCAAGAGATCTTTCTTTGCCATCGCTAATATTAAAAACTAAATGTGGTTGAGCTAGCCCATAATCTGCCAAATCTGCGGCTTGTTCGTTTTGATGAATTACACCTCGAATCCGCAGCTCACCAAGTAAATTAATTATTTTATTAACCTGCTGCACGTTGACTACCGCACCTGCTGGCGACATTAACACCCACTTAGGTTGAATAGTATTAAATATTCCTACCTTATCGAAACTATCTGGAATTTGCTGGTCAGCGCCTTTTTCAAAATTTAGTTCAATAGCAAAGCTTTCGTTTTTATTTTTAAAACCTAAAAAAAACACTTTCTCTGAATTAATCTGAAGCGGATTAATTTCTGGCAATTCTGTCCCTGCGATTTTTATTTGTTTCTGATTTTTAAATTCAGTCTGATAAATGTAGCCTCCGCAGACTAACAGAATAATTAACAAGAGTAGTATTCTATAAATTTTCATAACCAACCAGGCATTAATCTTTATAACCACAGAGGACACAGAGTTTTTTTCTGCGCTCTCTGTGGTTTAATAAATAAATTTTATAACTATGTATTGCAAAAAAAACAAAATTTACTTATACATTATTTTCGATTTAAAATCATCTATAATCATCACTTTTTTTATTAGCATGAACTCACATAATAAACATTTCCAAAAACGTTATTTAATAACTGCTGCTCTACCCTATTCCAACGGAAAACTACATGTAGGTCATATTGCAGGCTCATATTTACCTTCTGATATTTTTGTCCGTTATTTAAAACTAAACCAAGCTAACGCTATGTTTATTTGCGGTTCTGATGATCATGGCGTTGCGATTACAATTACTGCTGAAAAAGAAAACAAAACACCTCGCGAAACCGCTGAGTTTTACAACCAAAAGCAAAAAGAAAATTTTGTTAGCCTAGGCATTAATTTTGATATTTATAGTTCCACTTGCGGCAATCCTTTTCATACTAAAACTAGCCAAGACCTTTTTTTAGAGCTTTATAATAAAGGCTATTTTGACAAAATTGAAACTGACCAATTCTACGATACTGTTAAAAATAAATTTCTAGCTGATCGCTATGTTAAAGGCGAGTGTAGTTACTGTGGCGCCAAAAATCAAAATAGTGATCAGTGTGAGGAGTGTGGTAAAGCGCTAGATACTGAAACTCTTAAAAATCCAATCAGCATGCTTTCACAAACTCCCGCTATTTTAAAGAAGACCACTCACTGGTTTTTAGATTTATCAAAATCAGAGTCGATTGTTGCCGAATGGCTTGAAGCGGCTGAAATCAAAGAAAATACCAAAAATTTTGTCAAAGGCTTGTTATCCACTGGTTTAGTAAAACGTTCGATGACCCGCGACTTGACTTGGGGTATTCCTGTCCCGCTGGCTGACCCAGAAGCCAAAGATAAAGTTTTATATGTTTGGTTTGATGCGCCTATTGGCTATATTTCAAATACCAAAGAATTGTGTCAGCGGAAATTTGGCTCTGCCGACAAATACCAAGAATGGTGGAAAGATAAAGATTGCAAAATTTATCATTTCATTGGCGAAGATAACACAATTTTCCACGCCGTGATTTGGATCGCGATGTTGCATGCTGAAGGGTCATTTAATTTGCCAACTGGTGTGGCTGTAAATAATTTTCTGAATATTAAATTTTCTAATACTGAGGCTGCTGAAAAAATTTCTAAATCTAGGGGCAGTGCAATTTGGATTGATGATTTTATTGCGCAGGGTGGCGACCCCGATGGTTTGCGTTATTACTTAACTATGATTGCCCCAGAGCAAGCTCGGACTGTCTATAATCCACTAGACTATGTTACTAGATATAACAGTGAATTAGGGAATGTCTTAGGTAATTTAGTGAGTCGAGTCGTCGCTATGGTGAATAAAAATTTTAATGGTATTATTTTAAATCTAGATCCTGCTAAGCTAGACGAAAGCAGCAAAAGAATTTTTGGTTTATTAAAAAACACGCAACAGGTTGTAGGCGAAAACATCGAAAACTATTATTTTAAAAGCGCCTTAGAGGATGTCATGAATTTTTGTCGACAATGTAATCGTTATCTGGATGAGCAAGCCCCATGGAAACTACTTAAAACCGATCAAGAAAAAGCGCAGTTTATTTTATCTTGGACTATTAATTTAATTAAAGATATTTCAATTTTAATTCAGCCATTTTTGCCATTTACCTCTGCAAAAATACACAAAATATTAAAAATCAATTCATATGCCCTACACTGGAATAATATTGGAGAAACACTACCTGAAATGCAAATTGGTCAAGCTGAAATATTATTTCCTAAGATTGAATAAAAAATATGACTATACCACAAAAAATTAAATTACTTTTTTTATTAAGAATAAGTTTTTTTCTTGAATTTTTTTTTATTTTTAATGTGTTCGCTCAAGCCAGTACTTCATTAGAAGCGCCACCCCAAGGCAGCAATCCACAAATTAAGGGGTGGGATTATGTTTATTTCCTTCTGCAAGAAAAAGGCATTGCCGAAGAAGTTTTATTGCCAATTTTTTCGGATGCAAGAATGTCCGAATATTCGCCTTTAACTTTTAAAATTAAACCTAGCGAAAGTCATATTAATTATGCTCGTAGAAATTCTGCTCAAGAGCAACAGAATGCTTTTAAGTTTTACCTACAATATAAAAAGGAATTTCAAACTGCTGAAAAAAAATATTCTGTCCCAGCCAGTATTATTGCGGCGATTTTACAGATTGAAACCCAATGTGGAAAATTCACAGGTAAAGAGTTGATTTTCTATAAATTAGCTTATCTGTCCTCTGCAACTTCTCCAGAAAGTATAGAAGCCAGTTATCGTCAGAATTTATCAGATGATCCTGAAATTGACTTTGATACTCTCTTAAAGAGAGCTAAAAAATTAGAAAATATCTTTTTGCCGCAATTAATTGCGACTCTAAAACTTGCTAAATTAAACAAAGTTCATCCTTTGGAGTTAAAAGGTTCATATGCTGGGGCAATTGGTTTTCCTCAATTTTTACCTAACAATGTTTTTCTCTATGGCGTTGACGGTAACCGAGATGGCAAGATTGACCTGTATAATCCAATTGACGCTATTCATTCGGTTGGTAATTTTCTTAACAAGCATGGCTGGAAAAAAGCCAAATATACCAAAGAACAAAAAGAAAAATTAATTTTACACTACAACAAATCTACACCATATGCTCAGACTGTTATAGCTATGGCAGATGCTTTGAGATTAAAAATGTCAAAACTAACAAAGAAATCAACACATCCTGCCAAAAAGAAAAATAAGAAAAAATAACTTTCTCAAAAAAGGGAGCTAAATGGTTAATTGTTGATTCACCTAATTCACAATTTTCATTAGTTAGATGAAATAAGTTTGTTTTTCTAGTTTGGGGTTATTTTTTTTATAATTGTTCAACTATCCTAAATTAAATAGTTATCAATTTTCATTTTAAACTTTTAACTTGCTAATTTTAAAGCTAATTTTTTAAATTTCTATTTAAATTAATAACAAATAAAGAACTCCATGAAAAAAAATTTATTTTGTGTATTGTCCGAAATATCGTATATAGCCAAGCTTAATTTTTACGAAATACCAATAAAATTACATTTAAATTTAATATGATCTACAAATTACAAGATATTGCCAATAAATTAAACGCTGAGCTAATTGGTGACGGGAACCTAACAATTACTGGAATTAATCCACTCCAGAGTGCTAGCGAGCAGGATTTATCTTTCTTCTCACCCAAAACAGAAAAAAACACCAAAGACTTGCTCAAGATAGCAACTACTAAAACTATCGGAGCAGTTCTAGTTAAAAAATATATTCCTGAAATTAAATCACCACAAATTATTACAGCTAACCCACTACACGCTATCATTGGTCTGGCTAGTTTATTTCATAAAAAACCCCCTCAACCAACTGGCATACATCCTTCAGCTATTATCCACGCAACAGCTAAACTTGGCACCAATGTTTCCGTCGGGGCCTTAGCGGTGATTGGCGAAAAGGTAGTGATTGGAGATAACACCACAATTCACCCACACGTTGTGATTTACCCATTTGCCCAAATTGGTAATAACTGCGTTTTACATGCCTCATCTGTGATTCGCGAATATGTAAAACTTGGCAACAATTGCCTAATTCAAAACGGCACTGTCATTGGTAGCGATGGCTTTGGTTATGTCCCAGATACACAAACTGGACACAAAAGATTAGTCCATATCGGAACAGTGGAACTTGAAGATTATGTTGACGTTGGCGCAAATACCACTATTGATAACGGCATGATTGGTAAAACTAAAATCGGCTTTGGTTCAAAGCTAGATAATTTAGTGCAGGTTGGACATAATGTGCAAATTGGCAAAGCTTGCCTCCTGTGTGCGCAAGTTGGTATTTCGGGCAGCTCTGTTATTGGAAATAATGTAGTTCTAGCTGGGCAAGTTGGAGTAGCTGATCATACAACAATTGGGGATAATACACGAGCTGGAGCGCAATCTGGTATCCCTAGCGATATTCCAGCTAATCTGGATGTTATGGGTTATCCTGCAATCCCTGCCTCAAATTGGCGCCGAGTTCAAGTCATAATCAAAAAACTTCCAGAACTATTAAAGAGATTACATGAATTAGAAAAAAAGGTTTTGAAAACGCCTCTGATTATTTTTCTTATCGGACTAACAATTCTAACCGCTTGCTCTGGCAATACAGCTCAAAAAAAAGGGATTTTCACCAAATCAATTTATACTGATGAACAAATCTTTGAATATGCCCAAAAGAGTTATGCTGATGAAGATTATAATATTGCTATCAATAACTATAACGAACTTTTAGACAGTTACCCAACCAGCAAATTTGCTATTACTGCCGAGCTTAAAATTGCGGATGCTTATTTTCTTGATGAAAACTACTTAGAAGCTCAGTATGCTTACGAACAATTTATTGCTAATCACCCTTGGAACTCAAACTTACCATATGTTCGTCATCGATTAGGCTTATGTTTTTTAAAACAATACAATGATGAATTGCGCGAACAATTACCAATTCTCACGGCGTTAAAACATTTTCAAGAAGTTATCACTTTACATCCTGAATCCGAATATGCAGCTCAAAGCAGTATTGAGATTGAACATTGCCGCAACATGCTGGCAGACTATGAGCTGCAGGTGGCAAAGTTTTATCTCAAGCAAAACGAACGCACAGCGGCTTTAAAACGCTTATCTTATATTCAAAATTTTTATTCTGATACTCAAACGGTTTTGCTAGCTAAGCAACTTTTAGAGAAAAAGTTTACTCCTGAAGAAATAGAGGCAAGCCGGCAAGTATCAAATAAAATTGTAAGAGATAAACTTCAAACCTTAATTCCAGCCGTCCCGACAGTTATTCAACAGTAGTGGCAAACTATTTTTATTTAAATCAATTCAAATAATATGGAAATAAAATATACAACTTTACTTTTTTTAAGAAAAGGCGACCAAATTCTTTTAGCTATGAAAAAGCGTGGTTTTGGAGTTGGAAAATATAATGGCGTTGGTGGAAAATTTATGCCTAATGAGACTCCTCACGAAGCTATGATTAGAGAGTGTCAAGAAGAAATTTTAGTAACACCAACTAAATACTGCCGCGTAGCGCTTATCAGATTTAACGAATTATTTGATAACAACCAAAAACAAAAAATAATAATGCATGTATTTCTCGCCGATGAATGGGCTGGCGAGCCAACAGAATCTGAGGAGATGTCCCCAAAGTGGTTCAAAATTAGTGATATTCCATATAATAAGATGTTTGCCGACGATATTTTTTGGTTACCACTAATCTTAGAAGAAAAATATATTTTGGCTGATTTTGATTTTAATAAAGATTGGACGCTGGCTTCTTCAAATATAATTGAAATTAAAAAAGAAGATTTGGCTGAAGATTTATTTAAAGGAATTGTGGTTGTAGAGAGTTTAGCGAATCGAGAGATCTTAGATAAAATGTTGGTCGTCGATATAAAAAGAAGTGTATCTTTAAACCGGACTCTTTGGACAGGGTATTTAAGAAAAGAGTTTATTTATTCATTAGCTAGTAATCTTAATGACCAATTTTATACCTATTTTTGGAAGGGGAAAAATATTATTGTGGTTTTTCAAAACAAGATTTTTGAATTTAATTACGCTGACCGCGTAAAATTAGAGCAAACAATTGCTTACGGTGAGACTCTTAAAATCCCCAAAGAGCAATTAGACTTTACAATTGATTAAAATCAGCTTTATTTTGTTAGGCGATAATTTAAAGTTGAATTAATACGATTACCTTCCAGATCGAGAAGTTCAAGAGTATTATGATCTACAATAAAATATCTTATTTGTGAATTTACTAACTCTAAGGTTGTTAAATCTTCTGAGATTTCCCAAATTCCAGAATTGGTATTTACAAAATCTCTATCTAAATAACTTTCAGTTAGATGATATGTTTCGTCTAAATCTAGCTTTAATATTGTTTCAATCCCTGAACAATCTGCACACGGCAAAGTTCCTTTAAAGGTTCCAACTAACCTAATTACTAAGCCTGTTTTTGGATCTTCTTGGTCAAAAATGACATATGATACCCCAACTAATAGAAGCAAACTAATCACAAAAGCTAACAACTTCATAAATCCTCCTTTGATAATTAATATAATATTAGTAGCAAAAAATAGACTTTTTTGTCGAAACTATGACTATAACATAAAAAGCAAATTTTGATAACTGTTGCTTGATTTTGGACTTAATTTTGGTATGGGGTTTTGGTGGTAATTTTAATTTTGGTATGAGGTTACTTTATTTATTACAAATTTAAATGGTAATTTTGGTATGGGGTTGCTTGATTTTGGACTTAATTTTGGTAATTTTGGTATGGGGTTAATTGGTTAATTTTGGTATGGGGTTTAATTTTGGTATGGGGTTACTTTATTTATTACAAATTTAAATGGTAATTTTAAAAATTAACTTAAAAACTAATAAGTTAAGAGTTTTAAATTATAAACCAAAAGTAACCCCATACTAAGAACCAGAATTACTAACCACTAAATAAGGGGTTACTTTGTTTATTAGTTTTTTCATGCCTTAAATAAATGTAACCCTCTAAATTATTTTATAATTTCTAAAAAAGTATAAAAAATAAAAGTAACCCTGTACCAGAAAAACCAGAACCAGAAAGCCACCAGAAAAAAGCCAGACCAGAAAAAAAACAGAAAAAAGCTCTTGAAAAAATATCTAGACAAGAAAATATAATTAATTTAATCACAGTTTCCC
>JAITKM010000051.1 GCA_031278395.1 Deltaproteobacteria bacterium
TAGGGTATTTTTTTAAAGATAACTATTAAATATTACTATCTAAAAATTATACTATTTTCAATGGGTTTTTATCTACAAAAAGCTACAAAGGCTACAAAAAGAACCCTGCACCATAAAAATACCATAAAAAAAAAAGAATAGCACAAGTAGTTAAAAAATATATTCTGTTTTTTTTCTGACATTCCACTATCGATTGTAATACGCGCTGGATTTATTCCTAAATCTGCACACTTCTCCAATCCTAAAAGTAATATTTTCTTTCCTAAACCTTTGTTTTCTGGTGTAAACCTTTGTTTTCTGGTGTAGGGTTCTTTTGTTTATTAGTTTTTTCATGCATTAAATAAGCATAACCACTTAAATTACTTTGTAATTTTTAGAAAAGTCTAAAAACCAAAGTAACCCTACACCAGCGAAAAATTGGCAAGTGAATCTAATTTTCTAAGCCATAATTTGTCGTTTAGCCTTTTTTGAAAATTAGTTTTTGTTAGCACTCCGACAACTTCATCTACTTTTTTACCTTGCTGCAAGGCTAAACATAAATCTTTAACAGTCAACTCTGCTGAAAATCTAACAACAGAATTAACAAACGGATAACTTAAGGTTCTCTCTGGTCTAAAGCTTGCTTGTTCGCCAATTGCGCAAATATGACAATCTGGCAGTTTTTCTTTTAACTTTTGCAAAAATTCTAACGCTGAGCTTAAAGTGCGTGTTGTATCAAACAAAACACGAGCAAACGGAGTTATAATAACATCAGGATTATCAGCAACTAGCTTGCTAAAAGCCATTTCAAAATCTTTTTTCAACAGCAAAATCTATCCCCTTAGCCTGAATACCTTTTATAGTTTGTAGTTGTGTTGCGATATACGCCAATTCAAGCGGTAAATGCGCTATGCAGTTTGGATATGGATGAGGACAATTAACAAGATAAACTAACATAATCCTCCGTAAAAGCAACTTGAATTATTGAATCCGATAGTATTTTTATAAGCCAAGCATCCGCCTTGACATAAATCAAACTTACTACAAAATATGCAGCCGGCATTGTTTGGCTGTTTTACATTTTGAACAAATTCGTCAGCTTTAATTATAATTTCTTGCAACGAATTTTGAAAAATGTTTCCCAATAAAATTGGCAAAAAGTTACATGGATAAACATCGCCGTTCGAGTGAATAGACAAATAATCATCGCCTGCGCCGCAAAAATCGTGTTGCTCGGTTAATCCTTCGGATTTTAGAATTGAGGTAATATAAGGCTCGTGTAAAGAAATTTTACATTCCTTATTTTTTGCATATTGAAACAGTTCTTTGAACCTTTCAATAACATTTTGAAAATAACTTTAAAGTAGTGTATGTCATTTTAATTAATAAAAATATCATACACTTGGACTATTTCAGTACCATTGTTATACTCTTGCACAAGTTTTCCTCCTGCATTGATAATAACTCTGGCGGATCTCACATTACTTTTATCACAAGTAACACGCACAGAATTTATTTTTAAATCCATACATTTCTCAAGACCTAAAAGTAATACCTTTTTGCCCAACCCATTTCCTCTTTCAGATGGGCGGATACCATAACCAACATGTCCTCCAAACAGTTTTAATTTTTCGGTTAAAAAATGCCGTATAGTAATAACACCATAAATACGATCCTCCTTATCCGTCATTAAAAAATAAGTAGAACTAGGTACATGATTTTGATCTTGTCTTGTCCCTGCTTCTTGCAGATAATTTAAATACTCACGATAATCGCTCTTTTCACCGGTTATCGCATTTGGAACAAATGTCTCATTTAGAGAATTATATTCTTGAATTAAATCCAACCACAAAGATTCATAACTTTCTTTGGGGCTTATAAGTAAAGCATTCATTTAAATCTCCTTATTGTTAATAGCGAACAAGTTGCTGGGTTAGTAACTTTTTTAAAAACCTTTTAGTAAAAAGATGTGCAATAATAACATTACACACCTCTTTACATCAAACACATAGTATTACCTGTAATACTCGTCCTCAGTTCTAGGAATTTTCCTACAATCGTCAGACAAGTCAGCAGGTGATGTAAAACTAGGAGCGCTTTCTTTGTATTCTACATCTCGCATATATGCTGGTGTAGTTAACTACTAAACAAAGTTACTCACATCAAAAATGTGTAATCAACTATTATTCAGCATTACCACGCCGATTTCGGCATACATCACTATGCCGAATACTTTTAAGCTTCTGACAGCTCTCTTGCATATTCTCGTCTTGTTCCATGCAAAAACACACTAAGACAAGTCAATCATGCTCAAACAGCATTGCGTTTTTTGTTTTTTCACAAAGCGCAAGCTGATTAATCGCGGCTTATAGAATAAGTCAAATTCAATGTCATTCAATGTTAATAGTTTTTTAAAAAATATTTTTAGCTTATCTTCTAAAGTTTGGAAACAGTTTCGCCAATGTTTTGGACATCGAATTGCTACTTAACTTCAGAATGCCTGATTACAGCTGTGACAATATTTGCTTCCATTTCACGTTCTCCAATTTCAAAACGAATTGGAACTCCTCGCACTTCGTGGTCATAATAATACGAAAAACAACGAATTGTAGGGCATGCCAAAAATCACCGCCTATAAACTACGATTAACCACAATTCAATCGTGTTTTTTTGTCTGCCCAGCACACGTGATAATAATTGAAAAATACCGATACACCGCACAGGGCAGACAAAATTCACACTACCTTTGGTGGCAACGCAAAATTAACCGCAGCGAATTTTGGCTTGCTCCTACCTACAGAAATTCCCAATATTTCAATAAAAAAATCTGCAAAACTTTAAACGATGCTTCACTAAAAAATCTTTACCCAATTTGACAACGCATTTCCATTATAATATATGCCCCTCCGCATTTTGCACGTTTGTTCCAACATTACACTTTAACAAAAAAGGAGACATCTAATGTCCGAAAAACAAATGCAAATCAATACTCAGCCAATAACTGGATTTGTGGAACTACTTCCAGAAGAACAGCTATTGTTTGAGCAAATGAAATCAACAATCGAGAATTCCTACAGACTGTTCGGTTTTGTCCCTATCGACACACCAACCATAGAACGCTTAGAAGTTTTGTTGGCAAAAGTTGGCGGAGAAACAGAAAAACAGATTTATAGAATTCAACGTGATAACAGCGAACAAGCCTTACGTTTTGATTTGACTGTTCCTTTAGCACGTTATGTTGCCGAACATTACGCCGACCTAAACTTTCCATTCAGACGTTATCATATAGCCAAAGTTTTTCGTGGTGAACGCCCTCAAAAAGGACGATTCCGTGAATTCTTTCAAGCTGATATTGATATCATCGGCGACAACGAGCTGGCACTAACCCATGACGCAGAAGTTGTGGCTGTAATTAGCCACACTTTTAAAAGTTTAGGATTTTCTAATTTTGTAATCCATATCAATAATAGAAAAATCTTAAATGGTTTTTTAGCAAGCATAGGAAAACAAGAAACTTCAGTTGAAGCTTTGCGCATCATCGACAAGCTAGAAAAAATCGGAGTTGCTGAAGTCAAATCAGAATTATCGCAATTAGGATTTGACGCTGCGGCTATCGATAAATTCATAACCCTTGTCTCGCAACAAGGAGATTCAAAAACCGTCTTTCAAACACTAAACTCTATTAGTGTGGATAACGAATTATTCACAGTCGGAGTTAAAGAGTTACAAGAGGTTATCGATATGCTGCAAGTTTTAGATGTAGCACCAGAAAACTATGTAGTGGATCTTTCAATTGCTAGAGGCTTAGATTATTACACAGGAACTGTTTATGAGACCTTTCTGCGTGATTGTCCGAGCATGGGTTCGGTGTGTTCTGGCGGACGCTATGATAATTTAGCGGAGTTTTATACAACGCGAAAATTACCTGGCGTTGGCATTTCAATCGGCATAACACGTCTGTTTGCACAACTTCTAGCATTAGGAGTTTTTAAAACAGGTCGAGCGACGCCAGCTGAAATTCTAGTAATTCCAATGGCTGACAATGTTCGTTATGCTACGCAAATTGCCAGCACAATTCGTGGCTTGGGTATTGCAACGCAAGTCTATTTAGACCAAGCTAAGACAAAGAAAAAATTTACTTTTGCTAGTAAGCAAAAGTTTGACTTTGTCATAATTGTTGGAGAAGACGAAGAAAAAGAACAAACTTTTTCTTTAAAGAATTTTTCAACTGGTGAGCAGACTACGTATCCTTTAGCTAAACTAAAAACTGTGATTCAAAATAGTATTTCAAACGTAAGGGAGAATATGTGAGAGTTTTGCAGTTTTACAAGTTAAGCCCGCTGGTGCCCGCTGGTGTTTTCTGGTGTAGGGTTCTTTTGTTTATTAGTTTTTTCATGCATTAAATAAGCATAACCACTTAAATTACTTTGTAATTTTTAGAAAAGTCTAAAAACCAAAGAAAACCAAAGTAACCCTACACCAGCGAAAACAAACTATGCCTGTGAACTTGTCATACTCCACATACTCTTGCGAGCTTTTTTTCTAGATTTTTATGGTATTTTTTTTTTATGTTTTTTGGGTTTTTATGGTGCAGGGTTCTTTTTGTAGCCTTTGTAGCTTTTTGTAGATAAAAACCCATTGAAAATAGTATAATTTTTAGATAGTAATATTTAATAGTTATCTTTAAAAAAAATACCCT
>JAITKM010000049.1 GCA_031278395.1 Deltaproteobacteria bacterium
ATTCTGGTATGGGGTTACTTTTATATATAGGGTTAAAAGAAAATAATAAATAAATTCAATATATTAAAATCTATAAAATAATAGGAAAATAATAAATTAAATAACCCCATACCAGAGAAACCAGAGAAACCATCGGTGATAATCTCCGCATGCAAACTAACCACTAACCACTCTTGTGCTAACCACTGACCACTAATTTCTGGAAAAACAGGAAGTTAAATTTTGGAATTTTATTAAAGGAAAAGTGTATTCCCTAGTTTTCAAACTATGACAAAGTCATAATTAAAACCTTCATGCCGGGGAATACATGCGGCAATCAAAACTCTCATCGATAACCTTACCAAACAGCTTACCGAATCGCTATCAGCTGTCCGTCTTGAACTATCGGAAATGGGATATTGTCGAAGTTCACAGGAACCTCTCCATTCGCGATGGCTGCTAGCCCGAAGGCCATCATCAGTGGTGTCCGTCCAGGACACATTGAATCCTTTCCGCAAACGAACTTTCGTCCGTTTTCGGCGATACTTTCGCCGTCGACCCAGGCAAAATTTATTGACTCCGCAGACGTCTTTAATTCGACGTCTTCCAACAGTTCAATCATGTAGCAACTGGCTACATCAACTGAACCCCTGGAGGGGTTGTAGAGAAAGAGAGGAATGTCAATGTAATTGACATTCACTTTATTGTTCTCTACGTCAATTCCTGTCTCCTCCCATACTTCCCTAAAGCAGCATTCCAATCTGCTTTCGGTGAACACCATTTCACCGGTTCCGGTTTGGTTTTTCTTCCGACCTCCGCCGGGGAGGTTAAAGTATCCTGGAAAAGTTGGGGCATCATGTCCTCTCTGACAGACGAGAAATTTTTTCTCGCCGTTTACAATGAAGGCGAAAACGCCTTCCGTAAGAGGAAGTCCTTCATACTCCGGCTTCCATTTATACTCTTCTATCTTCTTCACTTTGGGCATGGTCGAGACCATTACCTTTCTGCTGGGTGGGAGATTCCCGTTCCCAGCTAAAATCTTAGTGGGAACGAAAATCATCACAACAGCGTGATGAAGCATGCAAGTATTATGATAAAAATCGCCTAAAGTGTAACATTTTTTTTGAAACCGGCTAAAAATATATGAATTTTAACCGGTTAGATAGATATACAACGTAAAATGAATTATGTTATTTCGCTTCCGACCCTGCCACCGTATCGTGTTTAACCCCTACGTCCTTGAAAATGTTTTTGATAAACAAAGTAACCCTACACCAAAGAAAAAACGTTGAGCTAAAAAAAAATCAATTAAAGTAAATAATTTGTATATAGATTTTCTATCCAGAAAAAATCTACATATATATAGGCATTATGTCGGCATGGCTCGGTTGGTTTGGCGTATTACTAGAGTGTTTTTTCTTTTATATATAAGGTTACTTTTAACCCTATATGTAAAAGTAACCCCATACCAGAGAAACCATCGGTGATAATCTCCGCATGCAAACTAACCACTAACCACTCTTGACCCCATACCAGAATTACCAGGATTAATAATCACACCCTTGCACTGCAATAGAGTGACCAATCCATGGATAGCTACCTCTATCATCTATACAAGTAACCATTAAAAGATAGGCCTCAGCGCCTACTGATAAATTATTATCAACACATTGAAGCGTATTGCCAGTCGTTTCTTTTTTTCTAGTAATGGTAGTACAAATAACCTTACCATTTTTATATATATAATAACCACACACGTTACTTTCATTATTATATCTTTCCCAACTTAAAATTAATGAGTCGCCACTCTTAGTTGCCTTAATAGGTGATGATAAAAGATTTGTCGTGTAAAAAGCTCTCCGAACTAAATCACCTGTTGATTTGTCGATAACATTAATTACATACGCATCCATGTTACTTTTTAACACTTGGTCAGCTGCAAGTGTCCATCGATTATCTGTCGTCTCTGCTAAAACTCCACCCCTCAAAATCTGATATTTATAATTTTCTCCGCAAGATGGCCATTCAAGTAGATGTCCACCATTTTCTGCTTCTGTAACTGTAACTTGCATGCAGGCAGGACAACCTAAAATAGATGAACTAACACTCGACGATGAAGAAGTTTCCTCAGGTACACATCGCTTCTTATTACTATCATTATTAGTAGTAACACATTTTGTTTTATCACAACAATCAGCATCTGTCTTACAAAACACATTACAACTAGAACTAGAAGATTTACTAGAAACATTACAGGTCTTTTTAGCCGGTACTGCTTTACAATCATAATCCATATAGAACTCACATGGATATTTATCTTTTGAAGAAGATTTACAATTAAATCTAAAATCTCGAAGCAAAGCATTCTGTGTAGCTTTAGTGTTAAAATATGTCCTATAAGTCGCTATACCATGTTGAAAATCATCAGCTACACTAGTAGGCAAATTTCCGTAACGTTTCTGAAAACAATGAGACAATGTACCACTATGATATGTTAACATTATCCCTCTCTCCGTTTTATCCATTTTAACAACCGGCACGTTAAGACATGAACTCGAAGAACTAAATGTAACCAATGAACTATCAACAGAACTCGAAGAACCTCGACTAGTTATACTTGATGAACTTTTTGCTTTAGATTTTAAAATGGAACTAATACTATATTTTTCATGGCAATATTTTTCGCAATCACAATTAAATTCGCTAAAATGCTGAGCTGATACAGGAAAAGAAAATAACGATATTGTCAAAAACAAGGTTGGAACTAACAAAACCAACCTACTTAGAATTTTTATAAAACTATACCTTGATTGATTGATTGATTGATTGATTGATTGATTGATTGATTGACCATAAAATTAGTGTACTTTTGGAGTTAATATATATTTAATAACAGTTGCAAACTTTTTAGCTTATACTGAAGATAAAGGCGGCGCAGTTCATATTACAAAATATAAATTGTTGTCAAGCTTTCATTTTATTTTTTTCTGGGGGGGGGGATTTCTGGTTAGTTCTGGTTATTAATTTCTGGTGCGGTTTCTCCTGGTACAGGGTTACTTTCTCCTGGTACAGGGTTACTTGGTTTATTAGTTTTTTCATGCCTTAAATAAATATAACACACTAAATTGCTTTGTGATTTTTTAAAAAGTCTAAAAACGAAAGTAAAATCAAAAGTAACCCCTATATGGTTTTTCAAAGAGTATTAACATTAAAAAATCTTTTGTTTATAAGAAACAAGAGAAAAACCAGAAAAAAACAATTTATAAAGAATAAATTTTCGCATCTTGCTAGTGATAATATGCCTATACCAGTAAAACACCAGAAGTTACTTGACCTTAGATATCGTAATATATTATGTAGGTAACGTTTTTTTATGATTTTATAAAATTTTTAAGGACGTTACTTTTTATGGACTATATTACTAGTATTTATTTAATTGTTTGCGTTTTCTTAGTGTTGGTGATTTTGTTTCAGCAAGGCTCTGGTGCTGATGCTGGCGTGTCTTTTGGTGGTGGCGGAAATACTCTCTTTGGAGCAAGCGGTGCAGACACTCTGCTAATAAAGATTACAACCGGTTTAGCCGTAGCGTTCATGTGTTGTGCTGTCTATTTAACTTATCTCTCAAAACAATCAATTGCAACTATCGATGGAAGAGGTAGCATTTCTGCCACTCTTCCAGATGCCAAACCTAAGATAATCGAACCAACAACAGAGGCAACTAATCCAGCAGAGTCTCAGAATAAATAATTTTGCCCTGATACTGGAAATAGTAGCAGGATGAGAGAAGTGTTATTATTTTTTCTAGTGCAGGGTTACTTTTGAGATTTTTGAGAATCTTAACTTGATACTTCAAAAAAATCTTAACAAAATCAGGCGTCACTATTATAAAAACTAACACATCTAAAACATACTGCATCTTAACGTAAACTAAAGAGAAATTATCGGATTATGTTAGGTTAACTAACCACTTAATTAGGAAGTAAGGGGGGAACTTTTTAAAATAAAGAAATTGACTCACAACAACCCGATACCAGAAATTCCAGAAATTAAATAAGTTAAGGTGTGTTATTTTTAATTAAAAAAATAGGCGGTATAATACATTATTATATTATAACCGCCTTAATACCTATTTGAGCTTTTTTATGACACTCTTTAAAAGACTGTCTTTTATTTCATCTACAATTTTATCAACTAAATATAGATGATTACTTAACACTTCGTCGCCGAGCTCAATTAAATAATTTTCTACATTTTGTTCATCATTGCCGATAAACATCCTTTCAAAAATATTCATTGCCTTTTTTAAAAAAGCTTCTTTAATCTCGGTTTGTAAATTTTTATTGAGATGATCTTGAAAATTCTTCTCAAAGATCTTTTCAATACTCAAATTTTTACTTTTCGAAGACTGATGATATTCTTCTAAAATTTCATCTACAAATTCTCTAGAAGACCCCAATTCTACATGTTTTAAGAATTTTTCACGAATCTCTTTGTAAACTGTATTTTTGATTTCCCCAGAGAAGTCTGACTTGATCTTCTCAGTATCATCATTTTCTTTTTTAAGCTGCAATTCTTCTTTTTGCTGCTGCTTCATAAATGAAGCTAAGGTAGGAGCAGTGGCAATTGGATGTAGCTCAAATCTTATCGTTACCATAAAAAATAATTCCTTTCTTTGGTTTTTACCAAAATAGAATTTAAAACCTTTAAAAAACAACACACCTTCACAGTAAACCTAAATACTACTTAGTTACACTATGAAGGAATTTGTTACGCTTCTACTCAGATTATTATTGTCTTACAGATATAAATGAACGAGTGTTTATATAAAACAACAAAGATGTTACTATATGTAACTGTTCTATATTTGCTATATAAAAGGATGGATATATAATATAACCATAATTATCAAGAAGTATCTGAAATTTTTATTAAATTTTAGATTAAATGTATTACTTCTCTGGTATAGGGTTACTTTCTCTTTTAGACTTATTAAAATATCTTTAAAAAATACTAAGTAAATTAAGCACGTTATTTATACTAAATTACTAAAAAATAATAAATAAAGTAACCCGGTACCAGAAAACTAAATAGCAATCTTCTTGCGAATCCCACGTTCAATTTCGCGATTAGCTTCTTTCTTTTTTAAATCTTCACGTTTATCGTAAAGCTTTTTACCTCTACCTAACCCGATTTCGATTTTACACCTGCGATTTTTAAAATAAACCTTCAGTGGCACTAAAGTTAAGCCTTTTTGCTGAATTGCGGAAAATAATTTTTCTATTTCATCCATATGCAAAAGTAATTTACGATCTCGTGTAGTTGAATGATCCTCCTCACGAGAATGCGAGTACGGACTAATATGCGAACCAATCAAAAAAACTTCATGATCTAAAACTTTAAGATAAGTATCTTTAAGATTAATATTACCTTCTCGAATAGATTTTACCTCGCTACCTTTCAAGCTAATTCCTGCTTCGTAGCACTGCAAAATTTCATAATCATGAAAAGCTTTTTTATTATTGGCAATAATTAAAATCCCATCAGATGCTGAAAATTTTGCAATATGTTTGCCTTTTTTAGTCATGATAAATTTGAGGAGAATTTCAAGAATATAGAAAGCTTTGGCACGCCCGGAGGGACTTGAACCCCCAACCAACGGATTTGGAGTCCGCTACTCTACCAATTGAGCCACGAGCGTAAGAAAAAATTATAACTGACTAAACATTTTCCTCCTCTCCAGCTAATTTTAGAGAGTTGGAAAATATTAATCATTAAGAAATTACTACTTAATTATCTCAGTTACTACACCAGACCCAACAGTTCGTCCACCTTCACGAATAGCAAAACGTAACTCTTTATCCATTGCAATCGGCTGAATTAACTCAACGGTCATTGCTATGTTATCACCAGGCATAACCATCTCTTGACCAGCAGGTAACTCTACTACGCCAGTGACATCTGTAGTTCTAAAATAAAACTGCGGACGGTAACCTTTAACAAACGGAGTATGACGCCCACCTTCTTCTTTAGTTAAAACATAAGCCTGAGCTTTAAACTTAGTATGCGGAGTAATTGTGCCTGGAGCAGCCAAAACCTGACCACGTTCAATATCTTCACGCTTAATACCACGTAATAGAGTTCCAACATTATCTCCTGCTTCACCACGATCTAATTCTTTACGGAACATCTCAACACCAGTTACTGTTGTTTTTGTCGTAGCCTTAATACCTACGATTTCAATTTCTTCACCAACTTTAACAACACCGCGCTCAATTCTACCTGTAGCTACAGTTCCACGCCCCGGAATACTAAATACATCCTCAACTGGCATTAAGAACGGTTTATCAATATCTCTCTTTGGCTCAGGTATATAGCTATCCAATGCCTCTAATAGTTTACCAATTGCTTCTTCGCCATATTCACCTTTGTCGCCTTCTAGAGCTTTTAAAGCCGAACCACGAATAATAGGAATATCATCTCCAGGAAATTCATATTTAGTTAGCAATTCACGAACTTCCATTTCTACTAGGTCTAGCAACTCAGGGTCATCAACCATATCGCACTTATTTAAGAACACAATGATATAAGGTACGCCAACCTGACGAGCTAATAAAATATGCTCACGAGTTTGTGGCATAGGCCCGTCATTAGCGCTAACCACTAAAATTGCGCCGTCCATTTGAGCTGCTCCAGTAATCATATTCTTTACATAGTCGGCATGACCTGGACAATCAACATGTGCGTAATGATGTGTTGCGGTTTGGTATTCAACATGAGAAGTAGCAATTGTAATACCACGCTCTCTTTCTTCTGGAGCATTATCAATCTGCCCATAATCCTTAAAGTTCGCCAAACCTTTCGCAGCACAAATTTTTGTAATTGCAGCTGTTAAAGTTGTTTTACCATGGTCAACATGACCAATTGTTCCGACGTTCACATGCGGTTTATTTCGGACATATTTTTCTTTTGCCATATTAGTTCTCCATTATTAAAGTTAAAATAATTATTAATTACATTAAAAAATCTGAATATTGTTCAGTATGATTAAAAGCTTTTAGATTTTGCCCTTTTAAACCATTGAAAGAACAGCCCCCCAGAAAAAAACAGTTCGCCCATATAGAAGATTTTGAATTAAAATGCAAATCTTTTTTAATAAACTCATAAAACTTTATAAAAGAAGAGTATTATTTCAAAATTGGTAATTTTTACGAAGGATATGTATAATATATATTATTTCAATAAATGTTGACTTATCTAAAAAACTATGCCACAAGGACAACGCTTTTTTAAAAAAAATATTATTGACGCGGGGTGGAGCAGTCTGGTAGCTCGTCGGGCTCATAACCCGAAGGTCGTTGGTTCAAATCCAGCCCCCGCTACCAAGCAATATATTTTTTTAAATAATAGTTTATGATAGTTTTTTAGTTATTACTAATCGTGACCCCTTCCCTCACCTAAGCATCTAAATTTACCACTCCAATACTAGATATTTTTTATCCGCGAATTCTTCGTAATTTCTGGTATGGGGTTACTTTTAGCTATATTTTTTTAAGTAACCCCATACCAGAAAAAACTCTAAAAAAAGCTAAAAATCGTCGCTAGTTAGGTAGTCTTTACTAATTCTTGTATCAACTGCCCCAGCAATTGGTTCTGTGCCTTTTTTAAAATAATCAATGAAAGCATTATGATCATCAGAATATAAACCTGTATTTATATCAACTGGCACTGGCACAACACCATCTGGAATAGCAAAATCAACTGGTTCTTTGCCAGCTAAAAAATTCTTCATAAACTCTAAAAATAGTGGCGCCGTAACACTGGCAGCCGCCATATCATCTTGCCCAATTTCACGTTTCGTATCAAAACCAACCCACACACCAGCCACCCACTCTGGCGTAAATCCCACAAAACAAGTGTCTGTCTGATTATTAGCTGTTCCTGTTTTACCAGCAACCGGAACACCCAGCTGATTTACTCGCCTACCAGTTCCATATTGAATTACGCCACGCAACAAGTTAGTCATAATAAATGCTGTCTCCTCACTCAACACCTTCTCTAATTTTGGTTTTTGTTCATAAATTACTTGCCCATTTCGATCAACAATCTTGGAAATTACTATCCTTTGAGCTAAATTTCCACCACTTGGAAAGACGCCATACACGCTAACCAATTCCAAAAGTTTAATCTCAGCCGCACCTAAACTAATAGATGGGTTACGTCCAATCGGTGTAGTTAAACCAAATTTTTTAGCTAAATTCACCACTTTTTCAACCCCAACCTGTTGAATCAAATACGCAGCAACGGCATTTTTCGATTTTTGTAGAGCTGTTCTAAGCGTTATATCTCCATCAAAACGCCTTTCAAAATTTTTCGGCTCCCAGACATCACCACTATCTGTAATAATACTGATTGGCTTATCTGGCACAATAGTTGACGGCGTATAACCCAAAAAATCAATCGCGGCAGTATAAACAATTGGCTTAAAAGTTGAGCCTGGTTGACGTAAACCTTGCGTCGCACGATTAAATCTACTCCTTTCAAAATCATAACCACCCACAACAGCCTTAACCGCCCCAGTCAATGGATTTAATAAAACTAAAGCTGCCTCAACTTCTGGTGTTTGATCCAAATTCAAATTTACTTCCTTAGTAATATCACTAAACTCTATTGGGTTTTGATCATTGCTGCTTGGCAACGAAACTTCAATTATCTGCCCAGATTTTAAAATACTCTCTGGCAAAATGTCAGTAGTTTCATCATTGTCTGTTAAAAACTTCTTTGCCCAACTATTAGCTTTATTCTCTAGGTCAACTACACCAACAAAATCCCCTACTCTGACCTTTAACTTTTTACCTTTTATCTCTGTAATGATGGCTTTATAAACTTCATCAGATTTTAAATTTACGATATTAATTTTTTCAAGCTCATCACTGGTAACCTTAACCAGCGGTCCACGCCAGCCGCGTCGCTTATCAATGGATCGCAACCCTCTTTTGACGGCTTGCTCGGCTTTCTTTTGGGCTGAAATATTGACTTCCGTATAAATGGTATAGCCACCAGGATTAATTGAAGTGATACTTGGGTTGATAATTCGCAATTTTTCTTCAAGCTCTGTCATGGCAAACGTTGAATAATAAGGTACATCTAAAACAGTGCTCAAATCAGCAGTATAAACTTTGATAGGTTGTTTAAGTGCCTCGGTAACTTCCTGGCTAGTTAGCATATGGCGTTTTAACATTTGATCTAAAACATATGCAATCCGAACTTCAACATCCTTTTTATTTCTCGGATCAGACAAATGACTGGGGCGCGGTGGAAGACCAGCTAAATAAGCCATTTCCATTAAGTTTAAATCTTTTAACTCTTTTCTAAAATGCATCCAAGCAGCAGCTTTGACGCCGTAAGAATTTAAACCCAAAAAAATTTCATTAAGATAAATTGTTAAAATTTCGTCTTTCGTTAATGAATTTTCAATACGATAGGCAAGGACAGCTTCTTTTACTTTTCGTTCAATAGTTTTATCACGAGTTAAAAGTAAAGATTTAACAGTCTGCTGAGTAATGGTACTTCCGCCCTGAGCGCTAAATTTAGTAAAACCTAGCTTTCTTAAAAAATTTTTCAATGCAGCACGACCAATGCTCGTTAAATCTACACCAGAGTGCTTATAAAAATTAGCATCCTCTGCAGCCAGAAAAGCCATTCTAAGTTTTGGTGGAATTTCTTCAAATGTGACTGGTAGACGAAATTCATCAAATAACCGGGCAATTGGTGTGCCATCGTCTGCCACAATAGTAGTTACGGCTTTAGGTTCATAGTCACTAATTCGTTCAATTTTTGGTAAGTCTTTAGTCCAACGGTTGAAAAAATATACACCAACAAAAGCCAAAGCAATGCCGATAAAAATACTAAAAACCAAGCTTAATTCAATCAGATATTTAATAACTCGCCAGAACATAATTAATTTCGTAATTTATTTACCAATCCCTTCAAGATTTTTAAAATATAAATATTTTTGATGATCACTACTTTTTTGCAACTCTAATAGCCGGGCAATTGCCTACTACTTTTTTACAACTAGGACAAATTATTTAGTTTTTTCTGATATTTTTCTGGTATCGGGTTATTTTTAATCATAAATTTCGAACTAACACCTCACTTGAAAAGTGAAGCTTTCTCTGTGCTCTGGTGTTTTGAAAATTCAAAACTACATAATTACTAAAATAACGATTATATATAGTCTGCATTCTAAAACGAGCTAGTTATACCAAGAATAAAGTAGCCTGAGGCGTTATGGCTGTAGTCTTTGCCAATTGGTTTTGCCCAAGTTATGCCCAGTGGACCTATTGGTGTGCGATAACTAAAACCTACTCCCGGCGAATATTTCAAATCATAAAAATTAAACGGATCTCCTCTAAAACCATTTTCATTTCGCAAAAACGCAGTTCCCATATCAAAGAAAGTCATTAACATCAGGTTTTTTGTAAGGTCATATTGCAACTCTAAATTATACACAAATGACGTATCACCACCTACCACATTACCTAAATAACCAACTGGACCTATCGTATTAGGCTCATACCCTCTTAAACTATTCCTGCCCCCTAAAAACTTTCTGTGCGTCAGCGGAACTGAGGCGCTTGAATTCACCATATTAATCAACGAAAAATCAAACTTGTTTACCAAAGTCAACTGAGTTGCAACTGGAAAATAAAAATTGTGCTTGGCTTGTAATTCATAAAAACCCAGATTGGCAAACAAATCTGGCGGCGAATATTTCAAATTCAACTGCGACATCGAACCTTGATGCGTATTAAATATATTATCCCGTAAGTCAAATATTACACTTGCACTAAACACCGAATAATGCGTCCACGAATTATCACTAGCGCTAAAAATTAAATCCGCTTCCACGTCATACACTTTCTCATTATAATAATCGAAACCTAATGACAGATTTAAATTTTCATACATATTATAATCGTATTTTAAACCTGAACCATAACGATAATAACTATACTTACTATTATAGTCCTTAACCGAATTCCAATATACTCGCGAGGTTTGACGGACTTTAGTTCTCAAAAAATATCTATCAATATGCGTAAGATTTGCCCGCCCAGCATTAAAAAATTCATCTCCATTATATAAATAAGTCTCAAAACCTAAGGCTAAGGTATCTGCCGAACCCCCTACATTTTCTTCGGCAATCTCACCAAAAAGCGTCCAACCATCTTCTGTATTATAACCAGCTCCTACCCAAAGATTTAAAGTATCACGAGCTTTTAACTCTACAATAATATCTACAACATCCGTCCGCATTGGATTATCCACAGTTGAAGTCGAAACTGAACTAAACACTCCTAATTTATAAAGCGCTAATTCCGAAGCTAATAGTTTATGTTGTGAAAACCTATCTCCAGACTGCAACAGTATTTCCCGACGAATCACAGACTCCTTTGTATAACCATCACCTCGAATTTGAATTTCCCCTACATATCTAATATTGTCCGCACTAATATAATAATTTAATTCACCAGACTTAGAAATCTCAAAGACTACGTCTGTTTTATTATAACCCAAATCATCTAAAATCCCCTGTAACTTATTACGTTCACTGTTAATCGCATCCAGATTATTAACTGTATCCGCCTTAATGGCTGTCTTGAAAAATTCTTTTCCAGCTTCACTATTATTAAAATCATTCTCCAAGGCAAGATTTGCCCAGTAATATTGGACACTTTTAATTAAAGAACAACTACCTTCTTGAATTTCTACTTGGACAATAATATTTTTATCAATCTGATTTTGAAGGAAATTACTTTTAACCACAACCTCCCGATAACCCGCAGAGTGATAAAAAGCTTCTATTGCACTAAGATCTTCCTGCCACTGCAGTTCATTAAATTTATCTCCTTTTTTTTGCTTAATTAAAGAGAGCAGTTGTTTGGTTTGAATTTGTGTATTGCCCTCAATCGAAACATCGCCTAAAATCCAAACTTCACCTTCATTAATTTGAATTGTATAAACATCTTCCAGATTGTTAGAAATAATTTCATTAATCGTTACTTCCACACTGTAAAAACCTTGACTTTTATAAAGAGCGGTTATTTCACTAGCTAAAGTCAATAAAACATTTCTTGAAAAAGGCACATTTCTATCTTTAATATGCAACGGTTCTAAAAGCTTATCTTTATCAAAATACTTATTCCCTTCCAACTCTAACCTCACTCGCTCACCTAGCTCTAAACTTAACTGCAAATCCACCGTCTTAGTTTCTACATTATATGGTAGGGCTTCCTGCCAAAGACTCGCCATCAAATAACCGTCGTTTCTTAAAGTCAGCAGTATCTCCTGCCTTAATTTTCTAAGTGTTATTTGGTCAGCTCGCTGATCAAGATAATTATCTATAATTTGCTTAACCTTAGGCAAACCGTCTAAAGCATGATTGAGATAAATATTTTTGATTTTCGCCTGAGTTCCTTCATCAATATTAAAGATTGCTCTTAATTGAGTTGGCACATATCGCTCTTTTATTTCAGCTTGCAGAGTCGTTTCAAAATATCCTGCTTTTTTGTATTCCTCGATGATTAATTGTTTAGCCAAAATCAAGTCAGTTTGGCTAACTGGATAACCAATTTTAATGTTCGAAGCCCGACGTAACACTCTATCATTGATCTCCCAATTACCTCGAAATTCAACCTTAGTTATAATCGGTTCAGCAACTAATTCTTTATCCCGCCATACTCGATATAATAATCCAAGCGCTGGATAATTTGACTTAAATAATATTCCTGTAAATAAAGCAGTCGCTCGATCATCAATTTCTTTAGTAACATAATAGTTTTGCCATCCTGCTTTGATACTCCAATCCGAGTTTAACCAGTAATTAAAAGTTAGGTTTACATAATCTTGTTCTATAAACTCATTACTCAAATCAACTGACAAATTATCCGTAATTTGTCGTCCAGTTGAAACTTTGGTAACCAATTCACCTGTTACCACTGACGGACCATAACCAAAAGAAACGCTAGATAAGCCAATTAGATCGGTCAACCTACTCCCAAAAAGCGAGTCTTTTTTATTGTCCTCTGCATTTCTTAACCAAATGCTATTTTGTTCATTACGATTTCGTGACGTATTTAATTCTGCGTCAAAACCGATGAGACTAGCTAATTGATTATTCGATAATCCAGTATTAGAAACAAAATCAATTCGAGGATCAAACAAAGTTCCGCCAACCACCATCCGCACCTGTGACCTCTCCAGTGCAGCTGTTAACACCTGAGTTTCACCAATAATACTTAAATGCGCATCAGTATAATTTTTTGATTCAAAAAACTTCACCTTACCTGTTAAGATATCAAAACTAGTATTTAAAGAGCCGTAGACACCTTCAACAGCAGATATTTCGCCAGCAATTTTTGGATATTTAGCGCTGCCAGTAATAAATAAGTTTCCCATTAATTCAGCATTGAGAAAAGTAGTTGCAACTTTAATATTATTGTCAGCATAAATGTTGAGGTCTAACTCTAAATCATCTCCGATGGCTCCTAAATAATTATCAGTCATTATACTATTAGATTTCCCTTGAATAACGTTTTTCAGTAATTCAAATAAAGAAACAATGTCGATACTTTCTTCGTAAGTCGCATGTAAAACCTTGAGTGCTCCTTTGAGTAAGTAAGGTCGATTTACTTCTTTCAAAAGCGTTAAATAACCATCTAAAACTAGGTTAGAGTTTTTATTAATTTCAAAGAAAAGCTCACTAAACAATAGATTCAGCTGATAACTAATTTTTTTTACATCAAAAATATTATTAACACACCCTGTCGCTATCACGATTCGATTACCATAGCGTCCAGACATTTTTTTAATTGTAAAATTACCATCAGCAAATTCTCCTTCCAGCTCAACATTACGCACACCTAAAACTTTGTCTTTAAATCTTAGAGAAAAAATACCATTTTGTATACTCACAGCGCCAGTTAATACCGGCTTCGTTGCCGCTCCCTTAATATATAAATCTACTTTAACATCGCCTGTTATTTGTTCTAACAAGGCAAAAGGAAAGATTATATCATCTATTTTCCACTTGCCGGTTAATTTAGCATTCCAACCTAGAATTCGGTCAAACAACCCAGACAGTATTAATTCAGCTCCTTTATGAACTAAGCGCACACTTGAAAAGATAATTTTACTACCATCAAAATTGATTTTTAACGGAGACTTTTCTTCGATAAAAAACTCTTCTTTACCAATCCCGACTAAAGAATCTAATTGCAGGACGCCTAAGCCAGCCAAAGGGGCATCAAAATTAGCTTGGTACTGAAAGTTCCCGCTAAAAAATCCTTTTTCTGCATAGTCTTCTCGATAAGTGCCGCCACTACCTTTGCTTGAATCTAACCACTTATTTGGTAAAAATGGCAAAATAGAAAACTCACTAAATTTTGAAAAAATAGAAAAATTTTCTTTTGAAAAATCAATTGTTGAATCAAGCGTAGTTTGGTCGTTAAACCAAGTTGATTTTATTTCAAGTAATTTATCGGCATAACTTATATCAGCAGCCCAATTTTTGTTAGTCCCTGATAAGTCTTGAAAACTCGTTTGTCCCTTTAAGATAGCTTTAATTTCTGGAGCAACCAAGCTACCTGTTAGATCTAAATCTAGCTTTGCCTGACCATTAAGATTGGGCAAATATGTATGCCAGATTTTAAATTGTTCTAACTTAATATCAGAGCTGACTAACTTTGCTCTAAGAAACTCAAAATTTTCTATTTCAAATGAACCTAAGAGACGTCCAAAATTGGTTAACTGTAACTGCAAAGTCCCAAGCGCATATTTATTAATCAAATCTACCTGTAAACTAATTTCATCATTAGTTTTATTCTTGCCAGTTAAGGTTAATAATGAATCTGAAAACTCGTAATTAAAATTAAGGTTATTATATATAATGTATTTCTCGTCAAAAATATTAAATTCCTGTCGCTCTGGAGCGCAATCTAGTTGTCCAGCTCCTGTAATTTCTGGAAAATTATAGGCTCCTTTAATACTCAAACTACTTTTTAATTTAGCCCAAGGTTTTTCCTCCGCTGTGATCTCTGGTACAAATTGCAGACCAAAAATTTTTGTCATCTGCGCTGTATCTAATTCTAAACTGTTCTCTAAAGCATAGAGATTATCTAAATTATAATTAAGAATACCTTGGCTAGTTAAATATACAGACGCAAGGCTGCGAAACTCGGCTTTTTCTAAAAGAAAATAGTTTTTTAAAAATTTTCCAACACCAGAAAAGCTACCTAAATTAAAATTGTAATCCGGTATTTGAACAATAAGTTGTTCAGCGCTAAAAGTGTTAGTATAAGGCTCTGCGCTATTACCATAATCATTGAGAGAAAAAGTTAATCCTTGAGCTTGAATCACATTTTCTCCAAGATAAAACTGTACTTCTTTGGAGTTAGAAATTGTCAAGTTGTTTAGATTAACGTCCCAAAACAAGTCATCTTTGGGTTCTATAATAAAGTTAATTAATCTAAAGAAACTACTAAATATATTTTGACTTACAAGCTGTAGCCCATCAATTTCTAAGTCATAAAGGCTAACTTTAGCCTTAAACAAGTCATTAAATCTAAGTTTAATAGATAATTTTTCTGCTTTTAACTTGGCAGAAGTTTCGCCAGGCGCTTTAAAAGTAAGATTTTTAAATTCAGCTTGTAAAGGGAAAAAAGTTATTTGAGACGCACTAACCTTGATATCGCAGTTAGTTTTTTCTTCAAAAAAATCAATTAACTCATTGGTTACCATCCGAGTTGCAACCAACTTCGCCAGCCAACATAAGACTAACAGGAGTAATAATTTGATTAAGAATTTTTTCATAACCTGAACTTCACAATACTAGATAAAATCTACGGGGAACCTGAACAGTTACTAACTAACTAACTAGCCATTACCCTTTATAAACACAGAGAAAAAACTCTGTATCCTCTGTGCTTATAAAATAAATTTATTAACTATCCTTAATCTTTAAAAAATTTAACTCCTCATCTTTTTTAATGCGCTGAGGATGAACGCTTAAAGGTTTGGCTGCCGCTTTACCAACTACGATTTCTATTTGTTTTTGCAAACTAATATTTTGCCACGCTTGATAAGAAGTTCGCGCTAAAGGTTCGGCTATTACTTTTTTAAACCCAAAACTCAAGGCAACTTTTTTTAGGTAATCAAATTCTTCTGCTGTAACAAATCTCTGCAGCTGCAATTGCGAAGAATTTAACTGTAGATACTGTCCCAAAGTTAGAATATCACAATGAACACATCGGAGAGCTGACAAAATTTGAATAATTTCTTCAAGTGTTTCACCTAAGCCAATCAAAATACCAGTTTTAGTTTTAATATTTTTATTAAATCTTTTAGCCCAGTATAGTAAGTTCAAGGACCTTTCAAATCTTTCTGTAGCAACTTCGCCTGCAGCTTGCCGAGAGTGGTTGGAATGTATGGCACCAATTATACTCAGGTTATGAGTTAAGATATTAATATTATTCTCTCTTAACAAGCCGCTTAGCAACTCTGGTTGAGCTTTAAAATTATCGACTTCAACCTCAATCTCACACTCTGGATTAAGAAGTTTAATCTGCTTAGCCGTATTACGAAATTGCACTACTTCTTTATCTAACATCTTAGCCTGCGGCGAAGCATTAAGAACTACATATCTAAGAGCTAATTTTTCAACTGCTTGAGCAATTCTTAATGGTTCAGTTTCGTCAAGTTCTAATAAGGTTTCAGCTTTAGTTTTAGACAAATTAACTTGGCTGCCGCTCTGCTGATAATATTCTAGCAATCTAAAAGATACATTTCGATTAGACCAACACTCACCAAGGTTTGGACACTGATTTTCTTCACAGGCAGTAATAATTTTTAATTCATCCAAGATCGACTTAGTTGTCAAAAACTCCCTGGCATTTGAAATACGTTGATTGGTTAAACTGATTCTTAATGGGCGTGGTAAAACGTCAGCTACTTGAACATTAGTTAAGATAGTCGAAAAATTAAAAACTTCCTCAAAGGCGCGCAGGATTTGTTTTTTTACTTCCTGCATGAGAGATTTTTCTGGCTGATGCAAAATCTCGCCACTACTGACTTGAGTAGCCGTGACCAGATCTGTATTCCGAGACAAAAGAACTGACTGGCTGCTGTAGCGCGCCTTCCCTAACTCTTTTTCTAAGGAAGTCATGGCAGTCGCAGGCATGCCGCAAGGGTTGATGGCTCTAAAATAATTCAAGTCAGTGCTGACATTCAAGCCAATCCCGTTATAACTAATCCAATGCTTGACACTAATACCTAAAGAAGCAATTTTTTTATAAGCTCCATCATCTGCATCTACCCAAACGCCAGTGGCGCCTTTTTGTCTAAAAGTAATCAACCCCAAAGCATTTAAAGCATTGATTACGACTAGTTCAAGCTTACGAATAAATAAGTGAATATCTTTACCATGTCGGTTTAAATCAAAAATAGGATATAACACCAATTGACCTGGACCGTGAAAAGTAATTTGTCCACCTCTATTAATTTCATAAAGAGGCGTATTTTGAATAGTTAATCTATCCGGCTCTGGGCTAGTTACAGGTTCTTTACCTCTGGTATATGCAGGCGCATGTTCTAAAAGTAAAAGATAATCGTCAGTCTCAGCACTTTTTATTTTTTGCTCAACCAAAGCTTTTTGCAATTCCAAAGTCGGCAAGAATTCCTGCCCTTGTCCCTGATCAATAACTTTTAGAATAGTGTTCGTCATAATATTTCCGATGTTATTTAAGACAGCAACTAAATTTTTTTACTATCCCAAAATCAAGGTTGGTTTTTCGATAATTGTTTTTAAATCATTTAAAAATCTAACAGCTGTTACAGTACTAACAACCTTATTGTCCGCTGAAAGTGTAAGACGTAAAACACTTTTGACAACTAATTCATCTTTACTAATTGCTATCGGCTCATTAACAATAGCGCTCTGCATGAGCATTGCTCCAAATTTAGTATCAACCGACATCCCGACATTTTCAACTGAGCTATTTCCAACATTCGAAACATTGAAAGTCGCACAACCTAAATCCTTATCTGATAATTCACCGGTCTTAACCTGCTTATTAAGTTTTAAAGCTAAACGACTTACTTCTGCCAAAGATAAACTTGCTACGTCTTCAATTACTGGAGTTAATAACCTGCCATTTATTGGGGTAACTACACCTATATTAATTTTGTCTGTGAACTCTAACTGCTCATCATTATTGTAACAATAGTTAATGCCTGGATTCCTAAACAAAGCTAAAGCAACGGCTTTAATAATTAAATGATTAATGCTAAGCCCATGATATTTGCCAGACTGTCTTAGAGTTGCTACCACGTCTAGTAAATCATCAACCGTAACTTTAATAGTCATATAAAAATAATTGATAGCTGGCGCAAAATTCTCTGCAACCACTGCATTGCGATAGCTAGAGACTAGCGGTTGCTCGAGGTAACTATTTTTGCCACCAGCTTCTAATTCAACTAGCTCGTTTGACTGCACTAAATCTTCATATGCATAGCCAGTAAAGTAGTCTAGTTGTAAATTAGTATCCGGCTGATCTGCCTGGGCTTGCGATTCAGTAGGACTTTGAGCTTTAGGCTTTTTTAAAGATTCTAAGGCTTCCTTGAGTGATTTTTCTAAGACGTCTGCCTCAGATAAATTAGAGCTAACTAGCTCGGCAATTGAGTGCTGATTTTCGGCTGTGAGAAAATCATTAATTACTTGACTATCATCATTAGTTTCTTTCCAGCTTTGTTCAGAATCTCTAAGAAAATTTTCATTTAATTCAATAAACTCTTCTTCGGCAGGTTCAGCAACCTGTTGTTCTTCTTCTTGCTTCTCTGGGGCTGGTGTTGAAAGACATTCGTTGAATGTATCGATTTTTATCGAAGCTAGTTCTTCTTGAAATTCTTCAATTTTAAATTCTTCGGTCTGACATTCTACCGTTTGATCTTCCGCTGGAGTTTCTGTTTTTACCACAGATTCAGCAGGAGCTTGCTGCTGATCTGGTTTACATTGTAAGCCTGTTTCCAAACCATTGATAGAAAAATAACTATTTGTCCAATCGTGATCTAGTTCAGGTTCAGGCTGGGCTTTAAAGACTTCGGAATATAAAGCTGTCTCTTCTTTTTTAGGTGGGGTAACTTCTTCTTCAGCGTTTTCAGTAGGATTGTCAGTTTGATTTTTATCTTGAGTTTCTAAACTTTGAGAAAGTTCTAGCTCAATAGGCTGCACCACCTGCTCAACTTTTAAATCATTATTATTTTCTGAATTATTTCTATTTTTTTCAGCCTCAACAGCTTTAGCTTGCTGCAAGGCTTTGCTTTTAAATAGATCAGACAAAGCATTATCGATTATGTCTGCAAAATTTCTAGTTGGTTGCATATCAGGCTCTTCTCCAATCTTAATATTTTCTTGAGACAAAGTATTAAATTCCTTAGAAACTATATCTGACACTGAGGTGAGATTATTTAAGTCTGACATTTGTCCGATTATTTGCTCAGCGGGCAAACTATCTGTCTGAGAATTAAGGCTCTTGCTAAAGTCCTCACCTTTTTTACCTACAACGCAAATATCAGCTCCAACTTGAACTTTTGCACCAATTTCTCCTAATATTTTCAGAAGTGTTCCATCTTCGAGTGATTCAATTTCAGTGCTAGCTTTATCGGTTAAGACTTCTGCAATAACATCGCCTCTTTTTATAATATCGCCTTCCTGCTTGCGCCAATTGATGATTGTGCCGTCGAGCATTGTATCACTGAGCTGGGGCATTTTTATAGTTGTTGCCATTGAGCAATCTCCATGCTTGGTATATCTATAATTCTAATGTAATAACCGCCATCAAATTTCAGGGTCGAAAACGAGTAACAGTTTACCATTACTCTCTGTTGTCTAAAGTAGCACAGATAAGCCTGTGTCTTTTGGCAACATACATAACTCTACTCTATTGGCTGGCTGTTATGACCTAAAAATTTAATTATGCCAATTGTTTTTTTATCTTAAATTTCTACTAACTATTTATGCTTAAAAAGAATATTAATATTATAAGCACTGACTCAGTTGGTTATGAAATGTTATGTTAAATCATTTCCTCTAATTTTAGTGCTAATTATCTAAAACGCGTTTTTTTTTGGTATAGGGTTACTTTTACAAACTTTAATAATTGTCTTAGTTTCGCACTAATTTTCACGTTCTAATAATTTTTTTCTTAAAAGTTCCTTAAAAGTAACCCTATACCAAAAAAATACCACTATTTTATTTTGAATCTCTCCACCAACGTTTAAAGTAGCGTTGCTGTTCTAATAATCCAGAAGTCATTCGCATATGAGAATTTTTTAAAGCATCATAAATGCGGGCAATAAGTTTTTTAAAATTTCATTATTATCAGCGCGTCTTAATTCCTCGCGTCTTATTGCTTCTAAAGTTTTGCCTGCCTTCTTCCAAGTTTCTGCCCACTTTTTAGGATCGATATACTCCATAGTTATAGATTTTCTTTTAATAATTTATCTAAAATATTCATTATCTCTAAATCTTCTCGTAACTCTGCCAAAGCTGACAACTCTTCTTTAATATATTCAATATCTAAACTCTTACCTTGCTTAATCAAAACACCAGCTACATCCATCAAATCCTTCTGTCGCCCAGCAAAAGTTTTTAAAACTATTAAATCTTCAGCAGAACAAGTTAAGATAGAAAATATATCTAAATAATTATAATATGAAGCCCGTGAAATTAATTTTTCTTCATATGGCAATGAGGCAAACGAAATATCAATCGCAATATTATTACTTGTTTTAAGTAAAGCAATTCTATTTTCCAAAGCAAATTCTAGTGGATCATCAACTCGAGATAAGTATTTTTTTAACAAGGCATTAACAAACTTCTCTTCGTTGTTAATACCAGTCATAATTGTTAGATTCAGATCTTGGGTAACTCTATTTTCACCCCATCTTTGCAAAGCTAAACCGCCTATAAAACAAAATTGCCATTTATTTTCTAGGCAAAAACTCTGAACATCTAATGCTGTTTCAAAGAGATTTTTCATTGATTAATTAATTTCCTGCCTGTGTCTTTTTGTAACAGCTTACCAGTGCTCTCCGTTGTGTTTTGCTGTTATGACCTAAAAATTTAATTATGCCAATTATTTTTTATCTTACTTAGTCTGTGTGCTTTGGTCTATCAAATCGCGTAGGCGTTCAATTATTCAAAGCATGAACAAGACGGCGATTGCACCGATTGAAACAGCAGGATTTGCTTTTTCAATTCGCATATAAGTAAGCCGTGAAATGCCTGCCAGCTAAGCGATGAGTTCCATGGTGATACCCCACTTGATACGCGCAACTTTTATTATATTGGCAGCTAACTTGGTTAACGCTTTTTTAACAGGAATAGATAAAACTAACATATTTTTTATCTTGTTTTTGAGGCTAAATGTAATGATTAATCTTAATATAATATATAAAGTTATTCTTAGTCTTATATCTTATATAAGATATATTAAAAAAAAAGATTTTTATTTTATAACAATTTGTATTTATTATAATTTTTATACAAATGTTACAAATGTAACCCCATACCAGATATACACCAGATATATAGTAGTAGATTAGATAGAATATAATTTTTATGCATTAATTATTGACACGCAATTAATTGTATGATAGTTTCAATCCCCTAAAGTGTATGGGTAGTAGAGAATTATAGGTGCACGTTAAAGGGTTGAAAAACAATTCTTCCTTTAACGTGCATCTATGAAAAAAGGTTTTGTAGATGCTTTTTCCAAGTTTTTCCTAAACCGGGCTTTTCCAGCCCAAAGGAGTCAAAAATGAAAAAGATCAGTTTGTTAGTGTTCGCAACGTTTATGTTCTTTGCTGTGTTTTTTACAACAACAA
>JAITKM010000061.1 GCA_031278395.1 Deltaproteobacteria bacterium
CCTTTATACCGCAGCCACAATTCTTCCGGCGTGGGGAAATCGGCAAGCGCGATTTCTCTGTTCTTGCCATTCTTTATATCGTGTTCGAGAAAAGCGTCGCCGTTTGAACTGTAGGCGAAGGGGATGTCCAAGATTTCGGCGTATTCTATGGCCTGCTGTATACCGGCTCCGACATCGTGCTTGTTGTCTTTGGCTTCGACGATGGCGAGGGGCAGATTGCGCTTGTAGTAGAGGATATAATCGGCCTTCTTCCTTTTTCCGCGCACGACGGTGTTGCCTTGGACGATGACGCGCCCATCGGTGAAGTTGTATTCCATCCTCATTTGCGATTGCCTATCCCATTTGCAGTCAATCGCAGGCGTGATGAACTTCAGCTTAATATCTTCTTCGGTCATTTCGTGTTTGCTAAACCCGTTGGCCACGCCGTCCCCTCCGTTCGTGCTTCCCATAATCAATAATTATCGGAAGTTATTACTCAAAAAATATGCACCGTCTGAATGCTTCGCGGTGCCCATTGTTATACTACTCGCCATCTTCAAGGATTTCAGGCGGTATCGGTATGTTTCGTGCCTTGCAAAAGTCGAGGAAGCTTTTGCGGGCGAGCTTGCTGGGGACAACCTGTTTCCTCTCCCAGCGGTTGATGGAGGAATAACTGACGCAAAGCTCTTTCGCCAAAGCCTCTTGGCTCATTTCAAGTTCGCGCCGGATTTTCCGCATATACTCCGTCCAAGTCATATCAATGCCTCCCAATAAAGGTTGCTCCAACTGGCATAGATTATGGCACATGATTGTCGAGATTACAAGAAAAAGATGAAACATCGCTAACTGTTGGGCATTGGCGGTTTTGATGGAGCGGATTGAAGGTGGAAAGCGGCTGAATCAGGGCGATTCAGCCGCTTAGAAAAATTTCATTTGAAATATCCTTGACAACACAGTCCTAAAAAGCTGTTCTTTTAAAACAAAAAAAACAATATAGCGAAAGAATAACTCAAAAAGTTTATATTCATTCTACAAGCGAACTAGAACAAAGAGAAATAAAAAAAATCTGTTAATAAAGTTACGCAATATTTCAACTCTCTTAATTTTTAAATTTTATTTTTGCTCGTTGTTACTGCTTTATACCCCGTTTGATAAATAACTTGCTGGTTATAAAGACACTTGTAGTCTGTAACTTCTATTTTATTATAAAAACCTAAAACCAACATAACAGATTTTAGGTTTTTACTTTTAGTTTTTGTCTATGCACTGATATTTTATAACTTCGGTACAAGTTTGCTTCAATCCTTCGTTAAAGCAATTTATTTTTGTTAATTGCAAGCTAAGGGCTTGAGCATCTTTATAACTCCACGATTGACAGACCATTTTTGCTCTTTTCTGTTCTGTAGCTATGTCTCTTTTAATTGTTTGAAAATTCCCTTTTGATTGAGCTGCAAGAATTATTATGCCATCTGCCCTTGAAGCGTCATAAGGTTCTAACATAACTTCTGAACAACTTACCAATAGTAATAAAAAAATAAATTTTTTATACATATTTCATCTTTAGTTAATGACAATTCGTTGATATCCCCCACCTATACAAAAAAAAGAAGGCATCGTAACGTATATTTATTTTTGTTTGTAGTATCAAGTTAAAAAAATATTTTAAGTGACATTTAGAAAAAAATAAAAATAATTCAGTTAGATAAAAACTTTTTGTAACTATCTAAAATATAAAGATTATAATTTTTTATTCTACGGTATTAAAATCTTTAATAGCTATCTTATCAGCTTTAGTTTTCTGCTCCCTAACAAGTTCGTAAAGCTTCAACTTAATCTTCTTTTCGCCAGCACTCTTGCCAATTAGGTAAAACAACACTAGTGTCGCTATAGTTGTGCTTAAAAGTAACCCGATACCAGAGAGACCAGGGAGCTACATGATAGATGGAGATCATGAAAGTTAATAAATTTACTATGTTAAAAATTGCTTTTCATACTTTGGGTTGTCGTAGCAATTACGCTGATACGATAGAAATTAAGTTTGCGGTTTTAGAACGTGGCGCAGAAATTGTAGACTTTAATACGCCAGCGGATGTTTATGTTTTAAACACTTGCACCATAACCAAAGGAGCAGACAAAGACGCTCAACGGATTTTACGGCAACTACGCAAAAAACAACCAACAGCCAGAATTATTGTTGTAGGCTGCTTAGCCGAGTGTGGTTTTACGCAGTTAGCTGAAAGCTCGTTGGTCGATGCAGTAGTGCAAAAAAAAGACCGCTGGCAACTCACAGATATTATTTTTGGTCTGCGCGCCGATACAGTTCCGACTTTTAAGGTTGATCTTCTGAATAAACCTTTATCTACCTTACTCAAGGGGCCGGGCGAATTTGTTGGGACAACACAAATGCGCTCACGCTTTCATTTGCGAATTCAAAATGGCTGTGAAAATCATTGCACTTATTGTATTGTCCCGCGCACCAGAGGGAAATTCACTTCGCGAAGTCCTGAGAGAATCTTGGAAGATATTCAGTTTTTAACAAATTTGGGTTACGAAGAAATTGTGTTGACCGGAACCCATATCGGAGCTTATGGGATAGACCTTGGGTTAAATTTGTTTGAATTGCTAAAAAAAATTGAAAGCAGTAAAATGCCGCGTATTCGTCTTAGTTCCTTAGATCCTAATGAATTATCAGTTGACTTAATAAATTTGCTTGCGAGCAGTCCTATATTGTGCAACTATTTACACGTTTGTTTTCAGTCATTCTCAGACAAAATTTTGAAAAGAATGGGACGCCAATACAAACTGGCTGAAGTAGCTAAAATGGTTTTCAAAGCCAAAAGTTCAATTAAGAACATATGTATAGGTTCGGATGTAATTTGTGGTTTTCCGGGAGAGAGTAGGGAAGATGTAAACCAAGCCGTCAAACTGTTTCTTGATTTACCTATTTCTTATTTACATGTTTTTCCGTATTCAGAGCGGTCAGGAACGTCAGCGTCTAAATTAGACGGAGTTGTTCCTCTTGTTGAGAGAAAGGCTCGCGCGGATTTGTGGCGTTCTTATTCTAAACAAAGGCGAGGCGAATTTTTAAAATCTCTTTGTCATGAACAGCTTGAAATTATTGTAGAGCAGACTAGGGAACAACAACTATTTGGTATTAGTCGAGAATATGCTGGGGTTAGAGTTGATTTAGCAGAACAAGATTTATCAGCGCTGCCTGCCATTGGTTCTCGTTTAAATGTAATGGCACGAACGGTTAATAATGAAAAGGAAATATTATTATGCGATTTTTTGGCAAATCAGCACGCAGTGTTCAAACACGTAAAAAAGACTTAATGCGTAAGTTAAATAAAAACGATAAAAATTCACTCGGCGAGATAAAAAGTCGTCTTAATATTTGGGACGATTATGCAAGCGAGTTACCTAAAAAGAAAAAAGAGTATGAGCCTATCAAGAATAGCGAAGATAAGTTTATTATGAAAAGTTATGGAGTTTCTAAACCTCGTGTTGAGCCACAGATTATTGAATTAACGCATCCTGAAGAACCCTTTCGACTTAATGATTCAACTGAAGAAGATCAAGTCTGGCTTAGTGATATAGAGAGCAAAATTAACTATCGTTTTAAGAATCGCAATTTGCTGGCAACAGCATTTACGCATCGTTCAGCTTTGGGCTATAAAAACCGGGTTGACTATGAGCGTCTTGAATTTTTGGGTGATGCTGTTTTGGATTTAGTTATGGCTCAACTGCTTTGTGAGCAGCATAAGGACGCACAAGAAGGGGATTTGTCAAAAATGCGAGCGGCGTTAGTTAATACCGTAACCTTATCAAAGATTGCTAAAAATTTAAGTTTTAGTAATTGCATAAAAATGGGGCGGAGTGAATTTTTAAGTGGTGGGGCAAATCGTCCCTCAATTTTAGCTGATGTTGTGGAAGCGGCAATCGGAGCTGTCTTTTCAGATGGTGGTTATCCCAACGCTTTTCAGGTTATTCGTGGATTATTTGGTGATTTAGTTAAACATGTTGTGCCGTCAGATCCGAAAACAGAATTGCAAGAGGCTTTGTGGGCCAACGGGAGTGAGCCGCCACAATATTTATTAAAACGTATTGAGGGACCAGAACATTCGCCTAATTTCGTTACGGTTGTAGTAGTTGATGGCGAGGTGGTTGGTTTTGGAAATGGCACAACTAAAAAAGCTTCGCAACAATCAGCGGCGGCTTTTGCCTTAAAACGAATTTCTAAAAATGCTGAAGTTATTTCACTCAAAGCCGGTCAAACTGAAATTATTGAGAGTTTACTTAATTACAATTGTCCAGATCAATCTAAACCAATAGAGGTGGCAAAATTGGAAAAGGAGTTTATTTGACTAATCAAAAGTAACCCGTACCAGAAATAATTCCAGAATAATATTCTTCAGGAATTAATTTTTTCTAGTTCTACACTGATTTTTTGATTTTCTGGAAACTTTTTAGCTAACTTTTTTAAGCCAGCTTTGAGTTGTTTCCACGAAAGAGTTTTATCAGAAATTAAAACTTTTAGTTTTAAATCAGCAAGTTTTTCTTCTAACATCTGGATATCTTTAGTTGGTGAGTTTAAAATTAAACGTTCTTGATATTTAATCGCTTCTTCTACTCTATTTAGCAGCAAAGCAGTTTCAACTATTAAACCTAATATTCGAACGTTATTAGGCTTAGTTTTTAACAAGATTTTTAACTTATCATATGCTGCAGAATAGTTACCCGCCTTGTTATTTAGTTCAGTAAAATAAAGTAGCAACTCTGCATTTGTCTGATTTTCATCTGAACAGGATTTCTCAATAATTTCTAACGCAGCTGAGATATTGTCCTGCCGTTCCATAATCTGTGCTAACAATATACTAGCCAGCAGATGCTTTTTATCTTGAGTTAAAATCTTTTTGGTTATCGCTTCTGCCGCTGTTAAATTATCCAGCGCTAACATGCTTCTCGCCTTGATATAGTTTGACTTAATTTTTTGCAGGTTTTTAGAATTTCTAGTAATACTCCAGATTATTAGTTTCTGATGTAACCCCAATAAAAGAGCAATCAACGCTGTCAGTAAAAGTCCCAAACTAAAAGCAATTAAAACAATTAATGCTAGCGGGGCAGAAAATTGTCTGCGTGTTGACAAATAAAAAATAGCATTCTCGTGGTTTAAATAAAAAATATACGCTACCACGGACAGGATAAAGAAGAAAAATATTAATTTAATAACCCACTTGGTAATTTGTGGAGATAATTTATTCATAGTGACGCTTTGGCTATCATAAATACTTAATTTAATAAATAAAAATAATAAGTTTAAAAATACTAGCCTTTTTGCAAAAAAAAGTTTATCTAACCGCCCCTGTAGAGAATGTCAGGTAATCGCTGTAGCTAGAAGTTATGAAATACTTAAAGTATCTGGTTTCAAGAATTTATATTCTTGTGGGTTGATCAGAAGGCTAAAGTTCGTAGTAATTTTTAGTTATGGAGGAAAGTCGGGACACCGTAGAGCAAGCTAACTGATAACGACAGCCAGGAGTGATCTTGAGATAGTGCCGCAGAAAATAACCGCTTTGATAATATAAAAATATTAGAGCAAGGGTGAAACGGTGAGGTAAGAGCTCACCAGTATAGTTGGTAACAATTATAACTAGGTAAACCTTAGCTGGTGCAAGACTAAACAGAAAGAAGAAAAGCAATTTTCGACAACTGCTCGTTGGTCTTTGGGTAAGTCGCTTAGATGAATGATTACCACACAATTTTTTGTGAAACAGAATCCCGCTTATAGAATTCTCTACTTTTTTTAAAAACTTAGAGATTACACACTTAACACAAAAAATATTATACTATGGTTATAGTAAAAGATTCGCGCTTAGCAATTAGAAAGTATTATTTGTTTATTGATATGGTAATAATTTTAGTTTTTATCATCTCCAATATTTTTGTGGCGATGAGTTTTATGAAAACTGATTTTTATACAGGGTATGATGAACAGTTTCGCTCCTCAGAGAGGATATTTTTTAATTACGCAAAAAGTTATCCTGGTTTTCTTTATATCTTTAAGAGTTTTTGTGCGCCCGGATTTTTTCTAGTCAACAACGTCTCTCATGAACTGTTTAATTTTAGTATTATCCTGGTTGAGTTTATCCAAAATAATTTTGGAACTCCTGAAAATATGCCAACTTTTATAAAGATAATAAAATCTTTAATAGCTTCAGCAAAAGTATGCGAAAACATAGCGTTAAAATTTCCTGCTAATGCAGTTTATAGCTATTCCATTGCTGAAATAATAATTTGTATTAACGCTATTTTCTATGGCTGGCTGATGAGGTGTTTATTGCATTTTATTCACTTCATGTTGAAATAAATATTAAGGAAACTTTTAAAAATTCCCGTTCTCTTGAGATTACTACAAGATGTATAGCAGTGGTTTAATTAAGATTGTCTTAGAATATTTGTGTCCGCCACGATGTTTAATTTGCGGACAGGGTTTGCCAACGGTAGTTAATAATAAATTATTGCAGAGCTATATTTGTTCAGACTGCGAGCGCAAGTTTGATAGCCATTCACTGGTGCCACAAAATCAGGCTACAATCTGTGATAAATGCGGTGAAATTTTTCAACCACGCACAAAAGAGGATAGAACTTGCCTAATTTGTAGAGTTGCGCCGCTTTTTCCAGACCATCTACGCTCCTTATACACTTATCATCAAGAAAATAATGAGCTTCTTCTTTTTAAGTTTAAGTATTTTAATAAATTTAACTTAGCTCTTCCGCTGGCAAATTTAATCAGTAGTCAAATTAATCAGGTTTTTCATACAACCAATTGGGATTTAATTATTCCTATTCCCTCAGCGCCAAATTTATTAAAAAAACGTGGTTATAATCATACATATTTATTAGCTAAAGCAGTTGCAAAAGAATTAAACATAACTTCTTCTGTTAATATTCTAGTTTCCAAGAGGGAGCGAGCTGCTCAAACCTTACTTAGCCCGGAACAACGTTCACAAAATATGCAGGACGCTTATAAAATTTCGCCAGCAGGGAAAGAAAAGATTCTTAATAAGAAGATTCTGTTGATTGATGATATGTTGACTACTGGTGCAACTATTAATTCGGCAAGTCAATTACTAATTGCTAATCAAGTTCAAAGTGTAGATGTTTTAACTCTTTTTCGTTCTTCGCATTTTTCTAAGCATCGCGTTAAAGCTATCCTTAATTCATAATTATTAGACTGCAACCCTCGAATAGATTTGACTTTTTGAAGCTTTATCTATATATCCCACGACATTTTTGGCGGCTCCTTCGTCTAGCGGTCTAGGACAGCGGCCTCTCACGCCGTAAACACGGGTTCGATTCCCGTAGGAGTCATTTGTTATTCTATTTATTATCTTGTTTTAAATTTCCTGATTATTAGTGGTTTTTCCCTTATTAAACTCTTCCATAACGCGATCAGCTCCAAGGCGGGCATACTGCATAATCATATTAGCAGTTTGAGAGATTGGCAGTCCCATAGAATTTGTTTGAGATAGCATAACCAGAATTTCTTTTTTTATATCTGGGTTAAGTTCGGAAAGCATTTCGATTACTTTTTTCGCCTCTTCAAGTTGTTTTATGTTGTCTTGACGAATTTCTTCAACTTCTTGTTTCATCGCTTTAGCAATAAACGCTATTGATTTAGTAAGTTCGCTGGTAGTGCTAAGATCTGGCATTTTTAATAAAGAGAATTCCGTATTATCTTTTTGTTGACTATTCAGAATAATATCTAAAGCTTTTTTGCTAGCTTGTAAAAAACGGTTGATAAATTCTTGACCTTCGTTAGTTAGATGTTGAGATTCTGTTTGACCAGCTCCACGATTTTGCAACCCTGTAGTTTGTTTTGGTTCAGTGGGAAGGTTAAGATTTTTCTTTAAAATTGATTCAAACATAGATTAAACTTTAAATTTAACTTATTAATTTAACTTACACCTACGTTATGATAATTTATCGAAAAAATGTTACCTGCTGTTATAACTAGCTTAAATAATTGGTAATTTAATATCTCTAAATAGCTTGGTGTGAAATATGAATGACTTTTGCCCCTTGGGCTTCATAAATTAAAGATTGAGCATCGTCGCGGAACAACCTAGAAAGCCCGTTAATCAGACTAATACCGCGGTGAACTTCACGCCAGTTTTTAATTTTTAAATGATTATGAATAGAATTAGCTATTTCACGTTGCTTTTGCAGAATTTCTTCGTATTTTTCAATTCTTAACAAAATATCTGGATTTGACAATTCGTAAGTTTGAATAGTTGTTTTGGCTCTTTGTAAAGTAGAGTCTAGCGCAGAGAGTGAATTTAAAAGCTGCAAAATTGATGAATCGTCAGAAATATTATCCACGTGACTCCATTTGCTTGGTTAATAAAACATTGGGTCACGCTTCTATAGAAAATAACAAGATCTGTCAACTATAGGCTATTTCCTCATAGTTTTGAACTAAATTCAAGGTTAACGCATTATTTTGTTTAATAGTTTTTACATCATCACGGATCATAGCGGAAAGTTTGCTAATTAGATTAATTAAACGTCTTATTGAACGAAGATTGTTCGGGGTCGGGTTAGCCCAAAGTTGGCAAACTTCTGCAAACAAAGTTTTTTCTTTGATAATAATTTTGTCATACTCATCCAACCGCAAAAACATTCGTTTCATATGGTTAGAAAAAGGATGAGGATTTAGATTTAAAATAATTTTACGGGCAGTATAGACAGCAACTTCTAATTCATTAATTGAATATGAAATTTTTTCAAGGGTTGTTTTTTCCATATAGTTTTCTCCGAAAGATAACGGCGTTAATCTTAATAACTTCGTTAATTGCAACGGAACTACAGTAAAAAACCTAAAAAAACCTGCAATTCACCTTAGCAAATTTTGAGCCTAAAAAATTACAAAGAAATTAAACGGCTATAATTTATACTCGAAAAAGAAAACAGTAAAATTTGCACAACTCGGCAAATTTTGCCTGCAAAAATTTCCAAGTTGTGCGAATTGTTTTGGCTAAAAGTAGATACTTAGTTTGGGATTCTCTGAAAGAAGTCCTTGAAAAAGAATTGTCAAAGTAGTATGGGGTTAGCCCCTACAGCTGTATAAAAAACTGCATAATTATTGATTTAAGGATATGAATAACAAAATAGTTTTAACAGGTATCAAACCAACAGGAATTCCTCATTTGGGTAACCTAGTAGGAGTAATAGATCCACTAATTAAGTTATCTTATGATACTAAACGCACTTTTGCATTTATTGCTGATTTGCACGCTTTAAATGACGTCAAAGCCAGGGCAAATATTAAAAGCAATACATATGAAGTAGCGATAAGTATGTTGGCATTTAACCCTGATCCTGAAAAATTTATTTTATTTCGACAGTCTGATATAGCAGAAGTCTCGCAGTTATCGTCATTATTAATGAACGTAACTTCTAAGGGGCTAATGAATAAAGCGCACGCTTATAAAGCATTTGTAGATAAAAATATCGCTAATGGTTTTGATAAAGATGCTGGTATAAATATGGGCTTATTTACCTATCCGATACTTATGGCAGCAGATATTTTACTTTATAACGCTGATCTGGTTCCGCTTGGTCAAGACCAAAGGCAGCATCTCGAATTTACCAGAGATATTGCTGCGGCTTTTAACCACGCCTACAAAGAAAATGTCTTTAAACTTCCTGAGGCATTGATTTCTGAGAAAACTGGTATCATGATGCCCGGACTAGATGGCAGAAAAATGAGTAAAAGTTATGATAATTATATCAATATTTTTTGTGCCGAAGATGTTTTAAAAAAGAAAATTATGAAAATAAAAACAGATTCTAAAACTCCAGCTGAACCTAAGAATCCAGATGAATCTATTATTTTTGCTATCTATCAAAATTTTGCTAGTCCAGATGAAACTAAGAATATGCGGGATAGATTTTTAAATGGAGGTCTTGGATATGGAACAGCCAAACAAGAATTATTTGAGTTAATCAACTCGCGTTTAAAAGGTCTAAGAAATATTTATCAAAATTTAATTAACGACAAAAAACACGTTGATAATGTTTTAAAACGCGGAGCGGAAATAGCCGGAGAAATTGCTCAAAAAAACTTGAAGAAAGTTAAGCAAGTTATGCTTGGATAGTTTCCCTCTATGACTGATGGAGAGTGCGACTGAGGGGCACGCCTCTATTTAAGATAATTAAAGTTTTCTACTTTTAAATTTGAAAGGTTGTTGTTGATATTAATGACGGGTAAGATTGGCACAGCGGCAACCACTAAAACTAAACCCAACACTGCAAAAAATACAGGTAAGACAACCAAATTCTCTAACCTTTTAATTCTGGATTCCACTGCAAGGCGCCACTCGATGTGAGTATGTTCACTTAAACTTTGCAGAGCCGGCACCAGCTCACCACCTTGGGAATTACTAATATCTAAATAAATTAAAACATGTCTTAAAACTTGAATATTGGTAGCATTAGCAACCTTTTCTAAAGCTTCAGAAAAAGGAATACCACTAGCAGTTAATTGATAAACTAGACGAAAAAGAGCAAGAGTTTTGTTAGGTTGAACCTGCGGGTTAGCTGTGATTTTTTCTAAAGCTGGTAGAACACCCTGCCCAGCTGAAATTAATAAAATTAGATTTTCTAAAATAATTGGAGTTTGAAAAAGAATGGTTTGCTTAAACTTATTAGTACAATACTGAAAATAACCAGCCAGAATTAAAACTGCAAGATAGAAACTTAAAATTAAACTCAATACCCAAGCCACAGTCGTGCCTCTAGAAAAACCCAAAAATAAACCAACACTTAAACAAACCGCCAAAACACAAATCACAACACCAAAAGCAAAACTCCTTTCAGCTGAACTAATAAAACCCGCCCGTCCAAAACGCCCCCTAAGTTTGTTTAAGATATTAGTGTTTTTATCCCAATTTACATGTTTTTCAGCTGCTCTTGAATTAAAAAAAGATAACTGAAACTTGGCGCTATTTTTTCTAAATTGTTTGCCAAGTAAGAAAAGAGCATAGCCAAAGAGGAGGAGCAGAATTAAAAAAAATACAGCTTGTTGTTCCATAATTAGTCAAGGCTTAAAATTACTCATGCAGCGCAACATAAGATAGTTAAACAAAATTAAAATAATTCCAACCGAAGCTAAAGTATTGGCAGTTGGTTGATGGAGAATTAAATCCCAAAAATTTTTGGTTCGAGCAGCAGTGAACAAGATTAGTAGCGGAGTTAAAATTAACAAAATATTAGCAGTCAGTTTCATAGATGTCGTGCTAGTTTTAGCTGAAAGAATTAAATTAACTCGATCTTTACTAATTAAAGCTAGACGTTGCAGAGTTGGAGCAAACTTACCACCATTTTCAGTAATTAAATACAAAGCACGCCTAAAAAGCTCTAATTCTGGTAGTCTAATGGTTTGAGCAAATTGATTAATCGCAGTTTCTTTATCCACGCCGCCAGCAATTTTATCTAAAAGTAGTTTAATCTCGATTGCTACTAAATTTTTTTCTGGTAAAAGTCGCACAGATTTTTCTAACGCCGGATATAAACTTAACCCAGCTTTCATATATGAAGCCACAGCTAACAAAATAGACGGATAGTCGCTTAAAAAAATCATTGCTCGTTTATTAACTTGGTTTTGTAAGAAAGCAATGGGTATCCAAAAACCTCCCAGCATAATTAATGGCAGAAAATAAAAATTTATAAATTTCCCAGCTAGATAAGCTCCCAACAGAGCACATCCTAAACAGAGGATTAAAACTAAAAAAACCGGTAATTTGCAATTAGCCTGTAGAATTAGGCAAGTTAAATTAGAAACCAGGGGAAGCTGTTGCCACCAGCTCGCAGCTGCAGATTTAATTTTTCCGGTTTGAGAAAGGTAGCTTATATTTTTATTTAGCTGAGCCTCACTTGCCCATTCTTTGGCAAAAAGCTGCTGCGTTCTTTCACGTGACTCAGAATAACGAGGGGAAAAAATAGAATTTAAATTTAACATTTCAGTCTAAGCCTATTAAACTACCAGGCGTTGGTAAAACAACCTCGTATTCGTTAAGTAAATTTCCAAAAGCGCTAATTCCGGAATCACGTCGCCAAGTTGGTACTGCTGAACTTTGCTCATGGCTTAAATATGAAAAAATTGGCGAGATTTGCACCACACCATCAGCCGCAGAACCAACTTCGGCAACTTCAAGAATTCTGCGTTTCTTTTCGGTCTTGTCTAAGCCTAAAAACAATACCACTGCCAGCGCATTAGAAATTTGGCGCCTAATACTTTCGATTGTTACATTGCCTTGCGCTCTAGATAAAAAAAGCTCTAGCCTCGATAAGGCATCTTTGGCACTTCTGGCGTGAATAGTTGACATACCACTATGCCCTGATGAACAAACGTCAATAAACGCTTCTGCCGCAGTGCTCGACCGGATCTCGCCTAAAATAATGCGGTTCATCGCCATCCGCATACCCGTATGAATGGCTTGGGCTGGCGTAATTCTGCCGTAGCCTTCAGTGTTTGCTTCACGTGTTAAAAGAGTTCGGACAAAATTCCGGCTCAAAACAATCTCATTGGTATCTTCAATAATTAGAATAGATTCCTTTTCTGAAATTTGTGTGGCTAGTCCCTTAGTGAGTGTGGTTTTGCCTGTGCCAACCTCACCAGCGATTAGCAGCGAGTCTTTGCCGTTATGAATAATAGCCGCAAGATAATTTAAAATAATTTTTGGCGCTAAACCTAACTCAATTAAATCTTTAAAAGAAATATCGGGATGTCTTGCAATTCTTAAAGTTAGCATGGGTCCATAACCGATTGGCGAAAACGATTCATGGGTTACACAAATTCGAACTTGACGGTCAAGAGTTGTGTCCACTACTGGCGTAGCTAAAGTGCAAGCTTTGCCACAGCGTTTTAAAAGATTTTCAATAAAAGCACAGTAAGTATGGTGGTCAGTAAATTTTAGGTCGGTTTTTATATTTTCACGTCCAATCTGCACGCTAATATCTTTATAATTACTAACAATAATATCGTTAATGCAGGGATTGTTAACCAAAGGTGTTAGAATGTCATAGTTAGTAAAACTTACGGTAAGAGATTCAATCACGCTTTGTCTTTCTTTAGCGCTTAATTCTGAATTTGAAACTTTTTCAATAGACTGCACCAAAGATTCAAAGTGTTCTTGGGTGAACTTGTTTTTAGGGTGTTCGTTAAAAGCAGAATTTTCACCAATTTTTTCTTTAGCTGTTTTAAGAATGTCTTTAGCGGTGTGGGTCAAAGCTTCTTGCTTGTAAATCATTTGGGAAACAGCATTAGCCTCACGCTTAAAATCTTTGCCCAGATAGAGCTTTTTAATTTCATCAGAGGTTAGAAAATCTGGTTTCATGGCTCATTCTTGTTCCCATTTGCCGGAATCGGTTAGTACATATTTTTTACCGTCTGGTCCTTTGGCGTGTCCTTTAATTATCTTTTTAGTTTCTTTTTTTATACCCAGCACAATATTTTGATTCATATTAGTAGTCGTTGTCGGTGTATTATCTGTAACGCCCCGCAAGGCAAAAGTCAGTTTGCCAATACTAGCGGCTGTTTTGATTTTTAAAGCCTCTTCTTGGCTGACTAAGATAGTAATAGTTGCAGGAAGTTGCGCCGAAGAGTAAGACGAGCTTTGAGTAGCCACCCGACCTGCCGAAAGAATTTTTACATTTTCGGCAATGACTTTGGCTTCTGGTCCGCCAGAACGTGATTCTCGAATCACAATCACGTCCACATAATTACCCGACCTTGCCCAACCTTCAACCGCAGATTCAGCGTCAACTTTAACAGTAATTGCTCGCATACTTTCTGGAATACCTTCAACTACAGCATTCAAGTCTGTAGTTTTAGTTAAAGCCGATTGCAAGACAGGCATATATTTAGGCAGAAAAGTAGTTGTTGCCGCGCCTTCGTAATCTTGAATATCAAAGACGTAATGCGCGGAAGCTTTGGAACGCGACCATTTCATGAGTGTCCAATCTTTGTTAGTAATTTTTTCACCTTTAGCCAAACTACGGGTTGGCACTGGCAACATAATTAAATCGTTCTCGTTAAGTTCTGCATTTTGAGACGAGGGATTAGGTTTGGTTAGCATCAGAAAAAACAAAAAGATAAAGACTAAGAGAAGAAAGGGGATATATTGCTTAAAATTGCAACGCCTAATCCGAACTGGTCTTTTAATTGTTTTTGGTGGCTTATTCATAATCACCTTCGTTAACCATTTAATGGATCTTCAGTGGTAGTAGGATCTAATAATAATTTTTCATTTAACTGGCTTGGGGCGCGGGTTACTGAAAATGTTTGAAAATAGCTACTCAAGTTGTCGTAGAAAACAGCCACACCCGCAGAAAGCAAGACCACGGCAGTAATAAATAAAATTTGCTCCAAAGCCAGATTACCTCGTTCTTTAGATTTTCTTAATTGATTTAGTATTTTTGATAGATGGTTTAACTTCATAATATGGACTCCTTAAAATAAATTATACCTCTTTTTCTACTGCAACAGTTGGTTCAGAATATGAGGCTTTAATTTCGGTTTTTAAATTTTCAAAAAATGTGGGTAGCATGGTAGCGCCACAAACAATAGCTCCAGCTATAAATAATAACACCTCCAAAGTTATGTTACCATGTGCGGGCGTCTGGTTTTGGGGAACTGAAAATAACATGTTTGCCGCTGGTTTTTCCTCCGTTTCCAGCCTTTGGTTGGAAACACTTTCTTTTTTACTTTCTTCATCGGTTTCGCCGACACCTTGCTCAGAGAGGGAGGCGAAATAAGTCCCATTTTCCGAGGGAGAACTTTGCTGCGCAGCAGTGACTGGAGGGAGCGCTCGCAGCTGTGAGGTGATGCGTAAGACATTATTGGTTGTGTCGCTGATTTTTTTATTGCTAGGCAGTAAGGTATTTTTTAATAAAGTTTTAGCGCTTTGAGCTAAATCTTCTGTTGGCTCATGAACTAAGCCGCAGTTGACTAATAACGAGTAAGCAATCAGTTCTAAACAACTTCTAGTTTTACTGTTACACTCTGTATAAAATGTATTGCCTGATCCAATCCATTTAGTTCCTTTTAAATCAAAGGGTATTTCAGGATAGCTGAAAATCTCTTCGTGATAGTTGGGGTTTGCCCAGAGAAAGTCGAGAACGTCTTCTTTATTTAAGTCGGATTTATTTATATTGTTAATTAATACCTTAACTTCAAATTCACCTGGAGATTCAAATAAGTTGGACAACGTTTGATTTAATTGGTGAATTGAAGCGGGGTCGGTTGAAGTGATAAGTAAGTTAATATTGGCTCGTGATTGCAGAGCGAAATTTAAAATTCCTTCTGAATTATTACTATCAATAAGAACCATATCAAAACGTTTTTTGAGCGTTTCAATTAAGGCTAAAGTTATTTCAAAACGTTGTGTGTCTCTGAGCCACAATTCACGAACATCAGTACCGCCGAGTGGAGATAAAAGCCCAGTAATGCCGTTTGGTGCAGTAACTAATAAATGTTCCAAAGCTATATGATCGGGCAAAGTGTTTTCTTTGAGTAGGGTAGTGTATTCTAAAGAGTTAGATTTGTCAGAGCCGATGTAATGTAAAAGCGATCCTGTGGGGGAAAGGTCAACAATGATTGCACGTTTCCCATATGCTGAAAACGCGTGAGCTAAGCTAGCCGTGATTGTTGAAACGCCTACGCCCCCTTTAGCTCCCAGCACGTTAATTAATGCGCCCGTAGTAGTAACTGAAATTTTTTTACTTAGGGCAAAGAGTTTATGTACTATCGTAACGGCTTTATCAGAAGCTGAAAATGTTTCGCAGGCATAGCTTTCAAATTTATTTAGATTTTTTAGGTTGTATAAATCTTCGTTTAAAAAAACGGCTTTGGGAATATCAGGATAAACAGAATTAAGTTCTTTATACAGCAAAAGCGTAGCATCTATTTTATCTTTGGCGTAAAAACATAAAACATCGGGAGTAGAATTGACTAATAACTCTTCGAGGGGCAGACTATAAATATCAACTTGTGGTTGACTTAAACTATCAAGTGCTGAGTCAAAAGCAGACTGCAATAGAATTTTTAACTCAGTCCGGTAGTCAATGTTCTTATCTATGCAAACGATTTTCATACTACTATCTAGTTTTGCACAATTTTTAATACCTCCTTTATTTTAAAGAAAGGAGGTATGTTTTTTGTTTGGCGAAAAATTTAATAAGGATTAAATATTATTTTTTTTAATCGCTGACAGTGGTTCCTCTGGACTATAGTCTTTTGCTTTTTCACATAGGTTAGCCAAGGAAAATTGTCTTAATGTGCTATGAAAAGAGCCTTCAATTTCTGTCCAAACCGAATTAATCAGATTAGCTAACGCTGGAGCATTTGTTGTATCCTCTTCTTGTAACTTTGGACGAAGGGCTAACATCACCGCCTCAAGTCTAATCTCGCTTGCTGGCTTAGCTAACGAATAACCGCCGCGAGGACCGCGTTTTCCTGTTACAACATCAGCCTGTCTTAATTTAGCAAAGATTTGCTCTAAAAATCGTTGAGGAATATGTTGTCTTTTTGCAATTTGCCTAACTTGAGCTGGACCGCCATTCAAGTTATAAGCAAGGTCAACAAGAGCCATAATACCGTATTGTTCTTCTCTGGAAAGCTTAACAGCCATAAATTCGTACCCTTAAATTAAAGATTATTAAATAAATCAAAAACTAACTTAAAAAATATTCAAAAATTTTTTATAAAAAATCTTTGAATATTTTTTATCGAAAATGCTTGAACACAAATTCAATACTACTCCTCTTTAAACAGCTAAAAATAAGCCTTAGAGTAAATTAGTATGATGAGTCATCATCAAACAGGTGCGTATTTAGCTTATATGACTATAATAATCAAATTTTCACGAAAAAAAATGTAACTATTGTAAAATACACGAGAAATATGGGTAAAATAATAAGTAAGAGGAAGTTATTTAGCAGTTATATTTAGATTAAATTTTAAATTTTTTTATTGCTTATATTGCCACGAGAGAGACTCGAACTCTCACACAATTGCTTGCATACGGACCTGAACCGTACCTGTCTACCAATTCCAGCATCATGGCGTAAAGTGTGTGTATACATAGCAAATAAAAATATGATGTCAAGATTGTATTTTTTTTGGTAGCTCTCTGGTCTCTAAATAGTCTCTAAATTCTACTACCCAGCATTTTTTGCGTAGCAAAAAGCTAGGTAGTAGATAAAATCCTTAGAAACCGGACGAGCGCAGCTTTTTTTAAAAAGGTGAATTAGGGGAAATTTTAAAATTTAAAATTTAAATTATGAATTATGAATTGAACTTTATTCATGTTGGTTATCTTTGGTTTATTTTACCTGTTCTAGCTTTGAGTAGCTTGATTATTTGGAAAACAAAAACGAAATTTATATCAAATTTAATTAGGTTTTTAATTTTGGTTTTGTTAATCCTTGCTCTGGCTGAACCATATCGCACTACAGAGAAACAAAGTGAGCATATAACAGCATTACTTGATGTATCTTATAGTATTTCTACCTCTGGGCAGGCTGAATTAATTTCAACTTTAGAGAATTTTCTTAAAAATTTAAAACACAGCGAATTAAAACTTAAATTAATTCCTTTTGCTAAGTATCCGCAAGAGCAGGCAATTGTGATGGAGCAACTAGAAGACCTTGTGCCAGCTCTGAAATCCGCTCAAAATATGTTTAAGCGTTTAGATACGAGCGAAACTAATCTCAGTCGGGCGCTAACTAAAGCTATAGCTAACTCAGATACAACTTCAATTTTGCTTTTGTCTGATGGTTTTGAAACTCAAGGTAATGCTAAAGTTGTTGCTCAAAATGCGAAAAATAGTGGAGTTAGAATTTTTCCGCTTATTCCAGACGAGAAGTTTTTTTTAAAACAAGAAGTCAGTATTGCAGCTTTGGATTTGCCTTTAGTCTCAACTAGCGGCGACAAAGTAACTCTAAGAACTACAGTCCGAAATTCTCTTAATCGTGCGCTGAGTGGAAGTCTTGAAATTTTTTTAAATGACCAAAAAGTCGAGACAGCTAAGCTTAATTTTCCAGCTGCTCAAGAAAAATTGTTAACCACTGAACTGCCAGAGTTAAAAGGCGGTATTTATAAAGTAACGGCTAAATTAAAGGCTGAAAACTTTAATGACGAGATTTATAAATGGATTTCAACTAAGGAAAAGGAACAAGTTTTATTACTTAGTGGTTCCGTTGCCGAGCATAAATTACTAGAACAGATTTTAACTCTTAAAGGCTATGCTCTCAAGGGTATTGTGGCGGGTCAGACAGCAATTCCAACTGTTTTTAAAAATTTTTCAACTATTATTTTAAATAATATTAGTAACCAACAATTGCCAGGTGACTTTTTACTAAACCTCAAAAGATATGTTCAAGATGGTGGTGGCTTAATTATAATTGGTGGCGATAAAAGTTTTGGTCTCGGTGGTTATCTGGGAACACTGCTTGAAGAAATTTCTCCGCTTAAATTTGTGCCGCCGCAAACTACCAAAAAAAATTTAAATACTGCGCTAATTTTATTGTTAGATAAATCTCGAAGTATGGTTGAGCAAAATCGAATTTTAGCGGCAAAAAATGCGGCGTTAGCTTCAATCGAGGCGCTCAAGCCTAACGATTATATCGGAGTTATTGGATTTGATTCGACGCCGTTTGTGGTGCTTAGCTTAGACAAAGTTTCGAGTGTTAAGGAAATAGCCGAAAGGCGGATTAGAAATTTAACTGCTTCTGGTGGCACTAATCCGTTTTCGGCGCTTTCTAATGCGCGGGCTCAATTGCAAAATGTAGCTGCAGGTAGAAAGCATATTATTCTAATGAGCGACGGTCAATTTCCGTTAGAAGGCACAAAGTATGTAGACGAAATTGCTAGAATTAACCAAGCTGGTATTACTCTTTCTACAGTAGCGCTGGGGCTTGATGTTGATGTGCCATTTTTAAAAATGATGGCAGAAAATGGCAAGGGCGCATTTTATCAATCTGCAGATCCTAATGCTTTGCCTCAAATTTTTTTAAAAGACATAAAAATTGTTACGGGTGAGAAAACCATGAATGAGGATCGGGAATTTTTAGTGCAGCCTGGACCAAGTGGATTACTTTCTAGTAAGACAACAGGGCAGCCGTCATTATTAGGTTTTGTGGAAACCGTAGCTAAAGCTGGTGCGAATTTGGAGTTGACAATTAAGAAGGAAAATAAGGCTTATCCGTTATTAGCTAGTTGGAAATTTGGCAAGGGGATGGTGTTAGCTTTTACTTCGGATGCGACTAATCGTTGGGCAATACCTTGGTTGAGGTGGAAGCAGTTTGTTGTGTTTTGGACAGATTTATTGAATGTGGCGAAAGCTACAATGGCAACTTCCAAACAACTTGATTTTGACTTGAGGTATTCGATAAATCGGCAAGCAATAGATTTTGATTTGTCAATTTTTGATAGTGAGTTGGAGAATAAATCTGCACCGAGTGTGGTTGCGAGTATAAAAGATCCGACTACTGTAACCAAGAAAGTGTTATTTATACCTAATAAAAAAGGGCGTTTTGTTGCGACGTTGGAGGGGGCTAAGCCTGGTGATTATGAAGTGCAAATAAAATATGGAGATGTTGATTTGCCAAAATTAAAAATTATGGTGAGTGGTGATTTGTTAGCTGAAAATCAGGGGCGTGGGATTAATGTTCAGAATTTATCGGCATTGGCTTTTAATTCTGGCGGCAAAGTTAATCCTAGTTTAGCTGATGTGCAGGTCAGCAGTAAGATTGTGTCGCAAAGCGAATCTTGGTTTGTGTTATTAGTTTTGGTTGCGTTTGCTTTAATTTTTATTGAGGCTTTTATTCGCGAGTCGAATGTTAAGCTGCTGTTCAATATTATGCTTTCCAAGACTTTAAAATCCAAGTAACATTTTTTGGATTTTTTATTCTTTCAAAAACCAACAGCATTTATGTATAAGTTTTCTCATAATCTCTTCTTTCCTCTATTATATTATAGAGGAAGGAGGAGATTATGAGACTGTTTTTATATAGAAAAATTTTTCGCACTTTGTGATTGATGATGATGCATAGGGTTATTTTTAAGCATAAATTGAAGTGGAAATGTTTTTAAATTTTCAACGATTAAGTAAAAATTTTAGCATTTTTTTAGGACCTAAAAATTATAGCTAAAAGTAACCCCATACCATAAAATACCTCGAATAACTTCTTTATTTTATTGATATTTATTAAAAATGAACAACTATAAAGAAAAAAGAACAGATTTTTGGTTTTGTTGTTGACTTTATTAATAATTTAATACATAAGACCTCCCCACAAAGCCTATTTTTAAATAAATTAAAGTGTGTTTGTTCAAACTAGTTGTTAGTGAGGTTATCTTTAATTATTAAAAAATTTTAAAAATTATTAAAGACAAAGAACAGGTTTTTTCCTGTTGTGGGTGGATTTATTTGCTAATCATAAGGTGTGTATGAAAGTTAGAGCGTCAGTAAAAAAAATGTGTGAGTATTGTCGTGTAATTAAACGTCGAGGTGTGGTCTATATAATTTGTAGTCGTTCACCAAAACATAAACAAAGACAAGGGTAATTTAATTTTAACGGAGTAAGCGAAAAATAATATGGCACGTATTGCTGGTATAGACCTACCAAAAAATAAACGAATCGAAATTGCACTTACTTATATAGTTGGCGTCGGTAAAACAACAGCTAAAAAAGTATTAACAGAGGCAAAAGTTAATTCAAATTTGAGAACAGAGGCTTTAACTGAGGAACAAGTTGGTGAGATTAGAAAAGTTCTTGAGTCTAATCATCCAGTCGAAGGCGATGTGCGCAGGCAAGTATCTCAAAGCATTAAAAGATTAATGGATCTTGGAACTTTTCGTGGCTTACGCCACAGGAAAGGACTTCCTGTCAGAGGGCAGAGAACTAGAACTAATTCCAGAACTCGTAAGGGACCACGAAAGGCGGCAATTGCGGGAAAGAAAACTCCAGGGAAAAAATAATCAAGAATATTGTGAATTAATATAACTATGGCTGATAATAAAAAATCAAATACTGCTCAAGCAGGAAAGAAAAAACAAAAAAAGAAAAATATACCAATGGGCATAGCTCATATCCATGCAACTTTTAATAATACCATTGTTACCATGACCGATATGAATGGTAATGTTATTTCTTGGTCAAGCGCTGGTTCACATGGATTTAAAGGTTCAAGAAAAGCTACTCCTTTTGCCGCACAAATTACTGCGCAAGCAGCGGCACAAGTAGCTGTTGAAAATGGAATGCGCACAGCTAATGTTTGGCTAAATGGTCCTGGATCTGGGCGTGAGTCTGCTTTACGGGCAATTCAAAGCGCAGGAATTAATGTAGCGATTATTAAGGACTTGACGCCAATTCCGCATAACGGCTGTCGTCCAAGAAAACGTCGTAGAGTATAAGTTTGTAGAAATTTTATATTGTTGTAAATTTATTTTGTTAGGAGGAACTTAAATAATGGCTCGATATTGTGGCGCCGTTTGTCGTCTTTGTAGAAGAGAAGGAGAAAAACTCTTTTTAAAAGGCGATCGTTGTTATTCAACCAAATGTGCTTTAGAGAGGCGTGATAGCGCACCTGGTCAACATGGTCGTAATCGTGGGCGTATATCTGAATACAAACTTCAGTTAAGGGAAAAACAAAAAACTCGAAGAATGTATGGCGTGATGGAAAAACAGTTTAGACTAATGTTCTATGGTGCTGATAGACAAAAAGGTATTACTGGTGAAAATCTTTTAGTAGCTTTAGAAACTCGGCTTGATAATGTTGTGTATAAGGCTGGTTTTGCAGCGTCTAAAAGTGAAGCTAGACAGTTTGTTGTGCATTGTCATTTTTTAATTAATGGAAAGGTCGTAAATATACCTTCCTATAGGCTTAAAGTTGGCGATGTTTTAACGGTCAAAGAAAAGAGCAAGAACCTAGAGAGAATAAATATGGCAATCAACGGCAGCTCTGGTAGGATAATTGCAGAATGGTTGGAAGTTGACCATAAAAATTTTTCAGCTACAGTTAAGGCTTTGCCTGTTCGACAACAACTGCCTCAAAGTGTTAAAGAACAGTTAATTGTAGAATTATATTCTAAATAATTTTAAATAATATAGGTAAAAGATTATGTTAAGAAACATAGTAAAGGACTTTGTTAAACCTCGTCGGGTTGAGTTTGAATTAAAAGAGGAAGTTAAAGAAGGCGTTACTGAAAAGTATGGTAAGTTTATCGCTGAACCATTGGAAAGAGGGTATGGTATAACTATTGGTAATAGTTTAAGGCGTATTATGCTTTCTTCATTACCAGGCGCGGCAATTACTGCGGTACAAATTCAGGGTGTAACTCACGAGTTTGCGACGATTAATGGTTGCGTGGAAGATGTTACAGAAATAATTTTAAATTTAAAAGAAGTTGTAGTGCGCTTATACCAAAAAGAACAGGTTATCCTAACTCTTGATACAGAAGGACCTTGTGAAGTAACCGCTGGCATGTTTAGCGAAGATGCTAATGTTTCGATTATTAATCCGGAACATCATATTTGCACTTTAAATGAAGAAGGTAAGTTAAATATGAAAATCGTGATTAAGATGGGGCGGGGTTATGTTACTTCAGAATCTAATAAAACTGCGGAGACTGCAATCGATGAAATACTTTTGGATTCAATGTTCGCTCCAGTTAGGAAAGTCAATTATTTTGTAACTAATACTCGTGTTGGTGAACATACTGATTATGACAAATTAGCATTAGAGGTCTGGACTGATGGTAGTATTACTCCTAGTGATGCGGTGCAGGGGGCGGCTTATATTTTGCGAGATCAATTACAAGCCTTCTCTGGAATAGAAGAAATTAAGCCAGAAGAAATAATCCCAGCTGTTGAAGCGGCTAAAGCCGAGTTAGAGAAGCCTAAACTTAATGATAATTTATTTAGAAAGATAGATGAGCTTGAGCTTAGTGTTCGTTCGTCTAATTGTTTGGAGAACGCCAATATTAAATATATTGGCGAACTAGTCTCAAAGTCAGAAACTGAAATGTTAAGAACTAAAAACTTTGGACGTAAATCTTTGAATGAAATTAAAGAAATTTTGCAAGATATGGGTTTAGCTTTGGGGATGCCTTTAGATAATTATCCAAGTCGCGAAGAGTTAGATAAAATGTTTGACACGAATAGTACGCCAAATATGAGTGTAGGGGAATAATCATGAAACATCGTAAAGTATTAGGTAAGCTTAACAGAAATACGTCACATCGTAGAGCCTTGCTGAGGAATTTAGCAACAGCTTTGGTGTTAAAAGATAAAATTGAAACAACTCTTCCAAGAGCTAAAGAATTAAAACGTCTAGCTGATAAGTTAGTGACTATTGGCAAAAAAGATACCTTGGCTGCCAGACGACAAGCCATGGGTTTTCTGTTTGCAATTAATAGAACTCAAGAAGGTAATGTTCATAAATTAACGGCAGTGCATAAATTATTTACAGAGATTGCACCACGCTATAAAAATCGTAATGGTGGTTATACTCGTGTAATTCATTCTGGACGACGGGCTGGGGATTGTGCCGAGATGGCGGTGATTGAGTTTGTGGAGAGTGAAATTACTAAGAAAGCCGCCCCTAAGAAACGTCGAATTATGAAGAAAGCTACTGCTTTGAAAGACAACGAAGAGACAGTAACTGTTGAGTAAAACTTTGAATGACACAAATCAAATTATATCTGAAGTTTATGAAGGAATAAATTTAGGGGCGAATTTTAAATTCGATTTGGATTTTTTTTCTGGTCCGCTGGATTTATTATTGCATCTAGTGCGCACAGAGGAAGTTTCAATAGAAGAAATCCAAATGTCAGTGATTGCTGATAAATATTTAGAAATAGTTAATCAAAGTAAGTTTGTTGATTTGGATAAGGCGGCTGAGTATTTGGTGATTGCTACAACTCTTATGGCTATTAAAAGCCAATCTATTCTTTCTAAAAATGAACCTCTTAGTGAAGAGGATGATCAATATCAGGGGTCGGATTTTTATGAGCAATTGCGTGAAAGGTTAAAACAATATGAGTTAACTAAATTACGAGCTGAAAGGTTGCGAGCTTTACCGCAATTAAATATTGATACTTTTGCTCGTTTGGATAAGAAAGTTCTAGAGCCTGTAGGTGATGAAATTTTTTTTGAAAAAACTGATTCGTCATTTTTAGTCAATTCGTTTTTAGCTTTACTTAAAAGGATTGGTGAAACTACTAAAACGCTTTTAGTTAAATTTGACCATATTTCAATTGTCAATTATATGATGAAAATAATTGATGATCTTGCGACTGAGCAAGTGGTCAATTTATTTAGCCTAATCAAAAAATACGTATCGAATATAAAAAATCAAGATAGTGTTGGTGTTCGTAGTGTGTTAGTTGGGAGTTTTGTTGCTATGCTTGAGTTAGTGAAACGTGGCTTAATTACAGCCCGGCAAGATGATAATGATTCAGATATTACAATTAACCTTTCTTTACAGTCCGCTGAGCTGAATAATAAACTTTTGGATTCAGAGTTTGATAAGGCAGTTTAGGTCTTTTTTAGCTAGAAAATCATATTGATTGATGATGCATGGGATTATTTTTTAGTTTAAGATTGCTTGTGCAACATAGGTTTTCTGAAAAATTGAGAATTAAGATGAACTTAAATTTTTTTGAGGCGATAAAATTTATATTGACAGATAATAAACTGTTTGCTAAGGACGAAAAACTTTTTTAGAAAATTTTATTAAAATGTTATGAAATCAATCCAAGCACTATTGTCAAATGTCGTTCTAATGCTCGTCATTCTAGGCAATTGGTGCGGGTATGTGTAGGTTAAGCTAGCTTATACATATAAAAAAAGCCCCGCATTACTCAAAAAGTAATGCGGGGCTTTTTTTTTGGCTCATAATCTAATGAATGAAGACAAAATGAACAAAAATTCAACATGGTTAACACCACAAAGTCTTAATCTGCCACAGAACGGAGAAATTACCGGCTCAATTGCTATTATCGAAATGCTGTTAGCCCTCGGTGTCAAAACTGTGTTTGGTTATCCCGGCGGCGCAATTATGCCGTTTTACGACGCCTTATATGATTACAAAGACAAATTGAGACATATACTAGTTCGCCACGAACAAGGAGCGGTACATGCAGCCGAAGGTTATTCTAGAGCAACTGGCGAAATAGGGGTTTGTATTGCAACTTCTGGACCAGGAGCTACTAATCTAGTTACTGGTCTTGCTGATGCAATGCTGGATTCCGTGCCACTCATCGCCATCACCGGCAATGTCTCAAGTTCTTTACTTGGAACCGATGCTTTTCAAGAAACTGATATTGTCGGTGTTACTATACCAATCACCAAATGGAATCATCAAATTACGTCTGCTCAAGAAGTTCCAATGATTTTTGCTAAAGCCTTTAATATCGCTAAAGCTGGACGACCTGGACCAGTTTTAATCGATATTACTAAGGATGCTTTGCTTAGTAAATTTGACTGGTCAGATATAGACTTTAAAATAAAAAATCGTGAAAAATATGTTAATCATTTTTCTTATAAAGATATAGAAACTGCGGCAGAATTAATTAATTCTGCCCAACAACCATTGTTGCTAGTCGGGCACGGAGTGTTGATCTCAAAAGCCAAACAGGAATTATTTACCTTTGCCACCAAGACACAAATGCCAGTAGCTGTAACTCTGCTAGGAATGTCGGCTTTTGACGTAGAACATCCACTTTATGTTGGCATGCTAGGAATGCATGGTAATTACGCGCCAAATATTCAAACGAATAAAGCGGATTTAATCATTGCTATTGGTATGCGTTTTGATGATCGTGTTACAGGTATGTTACAAGCTTACGCTAAACAAGCCAAAATCATTCATATTGATATTGATGCAGTCGAAATTGGTAAGATTGTTAAACCAGATGTAGCGTTAGTAGGTTGTGCTAAGGAAGTTCTCAACGCTTTAATGTTAAAAGTCAATGCTGCTGAGCATACTGAATGGCTAGAAAGTTTCAAATCTGCGGCAGATAAAGAACAGCAAGCGGTAATTTCATCAGCCATTACAGTTGACAGTGGACCATTAAAGATGAGCGAGGTTGTCGCTTTATTATCCGAGATGACAAAAGATTCTACAATTGTGGTCTCAGATGTTGGACAACAACAAATGATTACGGCACGCTATTATAAATTCAAAAATTCCAGAAATTACATAGCCTCTGGTGGACTTGGAACAATGGGGTTTGGATTACCTGCAGGGATTGGGGCAAAAATTGCCATGCCAAATCAGGAAGTCATTGTAATAGCTGGTGATGGCGGAATACAGATGACTATTCAGGAACTAGGAACAATTATGCAGGAAGATTTAGACCTTAAAATTATTATTTTGAATAATAGTTTTTTAGGTATGGTTCGTCAGTGGCAAGAATTATTTTTTCAAAAGCGCTATTCATTTGTGCATTTAGTTAATCCAGACTTTGTAAAAATTAGCGAAGCTTACAGCATACCAGCTTTGGAAGTGCGCGAAAGGGAACAATTAAAAACAGCAATTCAGACTATGCTTGAAACTCCAGGAGCGTTTTTACTTAACGTCTTAGTTGAGAAGGAGCAAAATGTATTTCCAATGCTTGCAGTTGGTTCAGCAGTTAGTGATATAAAATTAAAACGGGATGAATTTTAGTTATGAAAACCAGACACACAATTACGGCGCTTGCCGAGAATGAAACTAGCGTCTTGCATAGAATTACCTCAATTTTTACTAAACGCAAAATTAATATTGAGAGTCTAACTGCAGGTGATACTGAACACGAAAATATTTCTAGGTTTACGGTTGTTTTTAGTAGTGAGTTGGGTGTTGTGCCACAGCTTTTGCGTGCCATACAAAAACAAGTCGAAATTATTGAGGCTTTTGCCAGTGAAGACGAGGGCTTGCTGTATCGAGAGATTGCCTTGCTTTGTCTAGGTTTTAGAAATATAGAGGAGCGCGAACAATTGGTTAAAATTGTTGAAACTAATGGCGGTCAGGTTTTGCTATTTAATCGTAAATCTATCGTGGTTGAAATAACTGGTGGCGAAATAGAAATAAATCGCTTTCGAGATTTATTTCTAAATTATAAACTATATACATTTATTCGTTCTGGGCGTGTAGCAGTTAAAAAATATTTTGATTAATAGCCTGCTATAAAAATTTAAGAATAAAACAAATTTAGCTTAGATTTTTAAAGTATTCCTAACGGCAATTATGGCAGATTACAATTTAACAGGGTTATTTATCGGGCTGACAACTTTTTTCATTATAGGAGTGTTTCACCCGATTGTGATTAAAGTCGAATATCATTTTGGAACGCGTTGTTGGTGGTGTTTTTTGTTATTTGGGGTTGTAGGTATCTTATTGTCCATCTATTGTGAAAAATACCTACAAAATATGTTTTTATCCGCTATTTTTGGCGTTTTTGCCTTTACATCATTCTGGACAATTAAAGAACTCTTTGAACAAAAAAAACGCGTTGCTAAAGGGTGGTTCCCTAAGAAAAGAAAACAATAGCACAGGCTACTCCCTCCGTCAGCTGCCTATTGGTTAGCCGACGCCTCTCCTTTTTTTAAGGGAGGCTTGTTAAGTGCAAAGTTCAAAAAGCACGTGTATGATTTTCAGCGTTTTATCATCCGGCAGCTCTTTATTATCATCATCTTCTTTTTTTAGTAGCTCGGATTTTTATTCCGGTAGCTCATTATCATCTTCATCTAGCAGCTATGATTCATCGTCCAATGGCAGTAACTAATGTTTAGGTGGTGGTATATATTTTTGTCCATGTTGCGCTGAGCAATTTGAATATTGTGATGATAGTGAATTTAGCGATAAAGTTTTTTGCCAACTTGAAAATATCTTTATACTTATTGTGATTGGGATGAAGAGTTATCGGATTATGTCAATTGCAGACATGAAGAAGAATTATGCACTTATTGCTCTCATTTATGATCGCTCAAAATGACATCATTAACTGGATGAAAAAACTTAAATACAGTTATAAAGTCAGTTTAACTTATAAAGTTAAACTGACTTTACTTTGTAAGCATCTTACATCATGCCACCCATACCGCCCATTCCTCCCATGCCGCCTGGCATTGCTGGAGCAGCTGACTTTTCTTCTGGCTTATCATTAATAGCGCACTCAGTTGTTAGCAGTAATCCAGAAACAGATGTTGCATGTTGCAAGGCACTTCTTGTAACTTTAGTTGGATCAATTACACCAGCCTTAACTAAGTCCTCAATCTGTTCACTGGCTGCGTTAAAGCCTACAGCGCCACTGGCTTTTTTAACTTCGTTGACAATTACACTAGCCTCATGTCCGGCATTGCTGGCAATCGTTCTAATCGGAGCTTCAATAGCCTTAGCAATAATATCCACCCCAACTTTTTCTTCGTCAGAAACCTTTAAAGACTCAAGAGCTTTTAAAGAACGAATATAAGCTACTCCACCACCGGGAACAACACCTTCTTCAACTGCGGCACGAGTTGCATGCAGTGCATCTTCAACGCGCGCTTTTTTCTCTTTCATTTCAACTTCGGTAGCAGCTCCAACTTTAATCACAGCCACGCCACCAACTAGTTTTGCTAAACGTTCTTGGAGTTTCTCACGATCGTAATCGCTAGTTGTTTCGTCAACTTGCGTGCGGATTTGTTTAACCCGTGCATCGATATCGCTTTTTTTACCAAGACCATCAATGATAGTAGTATTATCTTTATCAATTACTACACGTTTAGCTTGTCCCAAATCGGAAAGCTCGACAGATTCAAGTTTAATACCAAGGTCTTCGCTAATAAACTTACCACCAGTTAAGACAGCAATATCCTGCAACATAGCTTTCTTGCGATCACCAAAACCGGGAGCTTTAACCGCCGTAATATTTAATGTGCCACGCAGCTTATTTACAACTAAAGTGGCTAGCGCTTCACCTTCAATATCATCCGCAATGATTAATAATGGTTTTCCGGAACGAGCAACTTGTTCCAGGATAGGTAACAACTCTTTCATGTTGCTAATCTTCTTCTCATTAATCAAGATATAGCAATTTTCAATTGAACAAATCATGCGTTCTGGGTCAGTTACAAAATAAGGCGAAACATAACCACGGTCAAACTGCATACCTTCAACAACATCAGAAGTTGTTTCTAAGCCTTTAGCTTCTTCAACTGTGATTACGCCTTCTTTACCAACTTTTTCCATAGCTTCGGCAATGATTTGACCGATTAATTTGTCATTATTGGCAGAAATTGTTCCAACTTGTGCAATTTCTTCTTTAGTATTGGTTTGTTTGGATAGCTTGCGCAGTTCTGCAACTACGGCTTCTACAGCCTTATCCATGCCGCGTTTAATACTCATTGGATCATGTCCAGCAGCAACCATTTTTACACCTTCTTTAAAGATGGAGCGTGCCAGAACTGTTGCGGTAGTTGTGCCATCGCCGGCAATGTCCGAAGTTTTGGAAGCGACTTCTCGCACCATAGCTGCACCCATATTTTCAAACTTGTTTTCAAGTTCAATTTCTTTTGCCACAGTCACGCCGTCTTTAGTAATTAGAGGTGCGCCGTAAGATTTTTCAATTACGACGTTTCTACCACGTGGACCCATTGTTACTGATACTGCATCAGCTAATTTATTAACACCTTTGAGCATTAAATCTCTAGCATCTAAGCCATATTCTAAAATTTTTACTCCCATAGTTTTCTCCTAATTAGTAATTCGTAATTCTTAATTTATAATTGCTTAACTACAGTTAAAATAGCAGTTGTGAGCTTTTATAGGTTTAGAATTATCGATTTTGTTTTTAAATATTTTGTTAAGGAAATTATTCAACGATTGCTAACACATCATCTTCGCGCAAGATAAGTTGTTCTTTGTTGTCTAACTTAACTTCTGTGCCGGCGTATTTGCCAAATAAAACAATATTACCAACCTTAACATCTAAGGGGCGAACTGTTCCGTCTTCGTTGATTTTACCTTTACCGACTGCGGTAACTTTACCTCTTTGCGGTTTTTCTTTTGCGGTTTCTGGAATAAATAAACCACCAGATGTTTTTTCGTCTTCTTGTAGTCTTTCGACAATCATACGGTCATATAATGGACGTAAACTCATAGTTTTTTCCTCTCTACATAATAATTATTATCGTTACTAAAATAAATGGCATAAATTTACGTTTATTATGCCAGGTCCTTAAAATTGCGGGCGGGACTTTAAACATTGCTGTCGTCAGTGTCAAGAGGCGGTGGAAATTTTTATATCTACGCAAAAAATATCAGGAAAATCTATATATTAAACTTTATGCCAAATTAATTATTTTTGTAAAAAAATAATTTGAAAAAAACATATTTTTTCTGTATGGAACGAACGCAATTTTATTTGGAGAGATGGCCGAGTGGTTTAAGGCACTAGTCTTGAAAACTAGCGACGGGCAACTGTCCCGGGGTTCGAATCCCTGTCTCTCCGCCATGAGATTCTGGCTTTCTTCTTCTGGTATTTCTTCTGGGTTCTTCTGGTGCAGCCCTCTTTTTACGATATGAATTAGCTGAAAAATATTTTAAAAAATCTATAAAATTAAATCCGAGTTATGATAGACCGTAATAGACCGTATATGCATAAAGAATAAAAATATTATCCAATCGCCAGTTGCTGAATAATGATTTGGAGTTACTGCCTAAAAAAAACTTTTTTCTAGAATAAGTCTAGGGGGAACAGCAAAAGACAGTAAGCACCTAAGAGCCAGAGGCTAGGTAGCTAGCGGTAGCACCTAACAGCTAAGTAAATCGACTTAAGGGGGCTGCGGCTAGTAGCCAGACTGCCTGTGTAATTGAAGGACAGGTAGTACGCGCTGTCATCGCTATACTCCGTAGAACTCCAATAGGTGCCGTAGTTGCTCTGAGAGTCGAAGCTAACGCCGCTATAGATGCTAGAATACGGCGCCTGAAACGCTAAGCCTCCGCCATACTTCAATCCATCTCCTCCCATCGCACTAATCATATCACTACTCAAAGTCCCGTACACTCCATTTGCCGGCAGCGTCCATCCGCTTGGACAAATAACGCTGCCTCCTGATGTCCCCCCGTATTCATCCCCTTCCCCTGTCGTCGCTGTCTCCCACGCATACAAATATCCGCACCCTGTCGTCGAGTTAGGCCACTTACCTCCTCTAAACGGAGACGAACCATCATTGTTACTGTTACAATACGTACCTCCATCTTCTGCTGACGACGACGCTGGATCCATGCAAGCACCTTGAGCATATCTCAAATTATCTATCATCCAACA
>JAITKM010000043.1 GCA_031278395.1 Deltaproteobacteria bacterium
CCCCTCACCCAAAAACAAACCAAACACACCTCTAAAAAAACTATATCTTACGACTAAAAAAACTCTCTGGATGCCCGATAACTACTCTTATCGGGCATCGGGGAATAAATAGAAGACAGCGGAAATATAGAGTAGGGAAGGGAGGTTTTTATTGATGTTTTGAGAAAGTTTGAGAAAATATCAATGTTTTTGCAAAACACATTAGAAATATAATTGTTAAATCCAAGAAATTAGCTTAGCCTGCCAAGCCTCGTGCCTAATAAGTGCCTTAGTTAGCTTAAATTTTTCATAACAATATAGTTTTTATATGATTTCCAAAACTAATTTAATTGAACGCAAACAATACATGCAAGAGCTTCGCAATTTACGTGACCAAAATTTAATTAAGGTCATAACTGGCGTTCGTCGTTGTGGCAAATCGACGTTACTAAAAATGTTTGCAGACGAGTTACGTGACAGCGGTATCACCGAAGAACAAATTCATTTTTACAATTTTGAAGACCCCGATGTCTTCTCAATTGGAGATTGGAAATCGATTTACGATGTCGCCAAAAGCCGCCTTGTAGCAGACAAGATGAATTATATTTTCCTTGATGAAGTTCAAAATATAAACTTATTTCAGAGATTAGTTGATGGGCTATTTATTAAGGACAATGTTGATTTATACATAACAGGTTCAAATGCTTATTTACTTTCAGGGGAGCTTACTACGCTGCTTACTGGTAGGTATACGGAAATTAGTATTTTGCCGCTGCAATTTGCTGAATATATTGATTTTTTGCCTTTGAAATCGCCAAACTTGTCAAAACTAGAAAGTTTGGCGATTTATGCGATTGAAGGAGGAATGCCAGAATATTATAAGCAAAAGCAAATAACACAAAAACAAGCTGATAAATTTCTAAGAGGTGTTCTAAGTTCAATAATCGAGAAAGATATTTTTGAGCGTTTGAAAATAAAAGACAAGCACAATTTTAATAAAATTATTGATTTTGCGTTCGATTTCAGTTGGGTCATTTGTTTCTCCGCGTTCAATTTCAGATACTTTTAAATCATTGGGAACAATTATTGATAAGGAGACAGTTGCAAAATACCTTGATGCAATGTGCGATGCTTTTTTGCTTTATAAAGTTCCGCGTTATGACATTAGAGGGCAGGCTCTTTTACAAACACTAAACAAATATTATCTTGTCGATCCTGGTTTTAGAAAAGTTAAATTAAGGCGCGACATGAATAAAGGTATTTCACATTGGTTAGAAAATTTAGTTTACTTTGAATTATTGCGTCGTAATCGTGAGGTGTTTGTTGGGCAGATTAATGGCAAGGAAGTTGATTTTGTTGTAACTAATAACAATGGCTATACGATATATTATCAGGTAGCTTGGACGACTTTTGATGCCGAAACATTAGAACGCGAGCTTGCTTCATTAATAGCGATCAAAGATTCAAATCAGAAATATTTATTAACTACCGATATAGATGATAACCCAACGTTTGAAGGTATTCGCAAATTAAATGTTGCAGATTGGCTGTTGCAACCAGAGTTATAGGACTTGTTAGGAAATTGGCGGCAGGATTTTATTGGCTAAGGTTACGTAGTCAATCTTGCCAGAACCCGTGTGTGGAAGATTAGAGATAATATTGATTTGCTTAGGAATAAATAACTCACTTAAACCAAGCTTTTTAAAATGAACTAAGATTTGCTCTCGCGTTGCAGTTGGGTTAGTCGTCCATAAAACTAATTGTTCGCCCTTCTTTTCATCTGGCGCCGCAATAATTGCATGCAAAAAATTAGACCACAGACTAGAAATTGCATTCTCCACCGCTGTGAGTGACACCATCTCTCCCGCAACTTTAGCAAACCTTTTAACTCGCCCCTTGATCGTAATAAAACCATCATCATCAATACTAATAATATCTCCCGTATCATACCAACCATCAACTATCGGCTCAATTACCCCTGGATTTTCAACCTTAAAATACCCCAACATAATATTAGGTCCCTTAACCAATAATTTAAAACCATCTGTTATTCCTGAAACTTCTTCAAGCCGATATTGCATGCCTGTAACAAACTGACCAACCGTTCCCTTTTTATGATACAACGGCGTATTGACTGCAATAATCGGAGACGTTTCTGTTGTTCCATACCCTTCAAATAGTCGCACTCCAAACTTCTCAATCCACAACTTATGCGTTTCTTCTCTCAACTTCTCTGCACCAGCAAAAGCAAAACGCAAACTATAAAAATCATATGGATGCGCTATTTTCGCGTAACCAGCCAAAAACGTATCCGTTCCAAATAAAATTGTCGCGTTAATATCGTAAGCCAACTCAGGAATTATTCTATAATGCAACGGCGACGGATATAAAAATGTCTGTATTCCAAAATAAATTGGCAGAAACGTTCCACCTGTTAACCCAAAAGAATGAAACATTGGCAACGTATTTAGAACTTTATCATTGGTTGACGTATCAACCCGACAAATAATCTGATTAACATTCGCAATGATATTTTTATGACTTAACGCCACCCCCTTAGGAGTTCCCTCAGAACCAGACGTAAATAACACCACAGCCGGCTCGTCTGCCTTAGCTGGTTTATAACTTGAATCAGGGAAAAAGGTTTTAAACAATGCTACTACTTTATCCAGCGGACTAATTTTATGTCGCAGATCTTCAAGATAAAAAATTTTCTTACCAGCTTCTAATAAAATATCTTCAAAAGCTTCCAACTTAGCAAACCTAATAAAAACCCTGGAAGTAAAAACTGTTTCTATCTGACAAGCCAAACAAGCCTGCATTAAATTGTTTGTGCCGGTTGTAAAATTTAACATGGCTGGCACTTTCTTGTGCGCAATCAAACCTAACAGAGTTAAAAGAGTAGCTTTCGTATTGGGTAACATTACCCCAACATATTTTTCGTTTCCCGCAAACATTTCTAAAACTCTGCCTAAGGCAAATGCTCCTAGTATCAGCTTACGATAAGACAACGGCTTTCTTTCTATATCATCTACAATTTTATGGTTAAAACCATATCTTTTGGCAGAATTAATTAAACTTTCGAACAAATCTTGATTAATATTTTCTGCTCTGTATTTCATAGTTGACATGATTTTATACATCTCATCTGTCAAAGCTTGGCGTCGCTTGCGTCCTTTTAAATTATCTGCAACTTCTAACTTAACTGGTGGCAAAATTTTTAACACAATTTTAGCATTGGGAACTTTTTTAATACGCTTAGCAAACCTAGAAAAAAGCGAATATTCAGCCCCTCCAATACAAATTGGCAAAATATCAGCTCCAGTTTTATCCGCAATAATACTTGGACCTGGATAAACTTTCATTAATGAACCTGTTGTCGTAATCCTGCCCTCTGGGAAAATAACAAGTTTATGACCAGCCCGTACTTGCTCAACTAAAGATTTAGTTGCCATCGGATTAGTCGGATCAATCGGGTAAGCTTTAATCACTCTTAAAAAAGGCTTAATCAAGCGGTTTCTCGCTATAAAGGTGTTAATCGCAAACATCGGTTTATCTGGCAGAAAAATCGCAATTAAGATTGGATCTAAAAATGAAACATGATTAGCTATAATAATCGTATGCTTGCCAAGCTTTTTATAATTTTCTAGCCCACGAACTTCGATATGATAAATAAATTGCAAAACAGTTTTAAAAAAAGACCTCAACAAATGCTCTGGCAAAAGTTTACAAATATAAATAGCTACAAAAGTATTAGCCAGCGCCAGCACAATAAAAATATGTTCAATGCCTAAACCTGCCACTAAGATTAAAGTCGAAGCCGCACTACCTAGAACCATAAAGAGTGAATTTAAAATATTATTGGCGGCAATCGTTCTGGAACGACTGGTAATATTAGAAGCAGACTGAATCATAGTTTGGAGCGGCACAACATAAAGTCCACCAAACAAAGACAATAAAAAAAAGTCTAAGGATAATCTAATACCAGAAAAACTACTTAAGAACTCAAAGAGTGAACCTAATTCTGTATCTGTAGTAGCAGTAATTTCTGAAGTCTTGCCACTACCTAGCACAACATCAATAATACAAACTGTCATTAAAATTGCAGTAATCGGCACAAACTTACTTGAAATTTCGTCTTTGAGTAAAACATGACACAACATTGAACCAAGACCAATCCCTAGTGAAAACAAAGCTAACAGAAAAGTATAGACCTGAGCATCACTCAGCAGATTAACTTTAGTGTAAATTGGTAACTGCGACATAAAAACTGTCCCGACTAACCAAAACCAAGATGTACCTAAAATACATAACAGGATTGTGCGATTAACTTTGGCGTATTTCGAAATTTTAAAAAGCGCTTTAATAATATTATAGTCAAGCTTTAAGTTAGGAGTTTGGGCAGGCAGAGTTTCAAACAATAAACTAACTAAAAAACCAAACAAGGCAACTGAAATTAATACCACTGCCAGAATCTCAAAAGCATTTGCTAAGCTTCCGACTATTCCTCCTGAGATAGTTCCTAGCAAAATAGCCACAAATGTAGCTGCCTCAATTAAACCATTAGCTGCGATTAAATCTTTTTTCTCTACGATTTCTGGCAAAATTCCGTATTTTAATGGACCAAAAAATGTCGATTGTAGCCCCATTAAAAAGAGAACTAGTAACATAAAAGTTATATAAAATATGAACTGCATTTTATTTTCAACTTGAAAATTGAGGTCTAGAGAATAATCCAGATTGGTTAATTGCAAAAATCCCCAAACCCCAAGTGCCATGATAATAATTTCTGCAAATTTTATGATTTTGATTAGTTTGGATTTGCTATATTTATCCGCTAATTGTCCTGCATTAGCTGAGAATAAAAAGAAAGGCAGTATAAATAAGCCGATGGCAATGCCCGCAATAATTTTGTCTAACCCAGCGCTGATGCTGGACAAGCCAGGGTAAGCTATAAAAGCTACAAAACTAACTAACGAGGTTTTAAAAAAATTATCATTAAATGCGCCTAAAAACTGAGCAATAAATAAAGCTAAGAAATTTCTTTTTTTTAATAATTCGAACATCCTCTATTGTTTTTTTGGAATTTTATCACCTATATAAATTTGCTCAATAGTATATCTGGCTGCGTCGGCTAATATTTTTTGTTGTCGCGCTAAATCTAACCTATTTTTTTTTCTAAATTCATTAAAGTTTTTATCTGCAATCTCAATTGTTTTACTCAATTCTGGTAGAGATTTTATTCCGTATTGCCCGTAGTAGCCAATAGCTTGAATTGAAAATAATTGAGTTTGGAAATCTGACGTGGAAAGGTTAGCAATTAATTCAGGCAAATTCTCTTCTAATACATTGACAGCATTAGGTGTTCCAATTTTTTTTAAAGTGTTAATTGTATTTATTTTAGTAGGCCAACTGCCATTTTGTAGGATATTGGACAATTTTGGAACTGCCAAATCAGCGTATTGACCATAGTGAGCTAACTGATATGCTGATATAAGCTGCTCCGTCTCTTTAGCGGAATCTAGTTTCTTAATCAACATCTCAACATTATAATCCACTAAGGTTTTTTGTTGCTCACAAGCCAGCAGCAATATTAGTGGTAGAATTGTAAAGATTAATTTTTTAAAGATTAAAGATTTCATAACTAGTTACCGGATGTTTATAGATTATAGAAAAGTATATTTAAGCTAAAAAAATAAAAGATAGAAAGATAGCTCCTTACGTGTAGAATCAAATCTTGTCAATGCTAAAACTAGTAAGCAAATATAGATTACGCATAAAACATTGGCGAGAAAAAGCAGGCGGCAAGAACGCCAGCAATGTCGGCAGTTAAAGCCGCAAGAACTGCATGGCGAATTTTAACAATGCCTACTGAACCAAAATAAACCGCTAATACATAAAATGTTGTTTCTGAACTGCCGTTGAGAACAGAAGCTAGAAAAGCATTATAAGAATTGGGCGCAGCATTAACTACAGAACTTAAAAAGGAATACGCTCCAGAACCAGATAAAGGACGAATAATTGCCATCGGTAAAACTTCCGCTGGCAAACCAATTAATTCGGTCAGCGGCGATAAAATAGCAACACAGAAATCCATTGCCCCACTAGCTCTAAACATGCCAACTGCAACTAGAATAACAACTAAGAAAGGAATAATCCGCACGGCTAATTCAAAGCCTTGTTTGGCGCCCTCAACGATAGTATCGTAGATTTTTACACCATTAAACAAGGCGTAAGAAACAATTAAAAGCATTAAAGACGGCATCAGCCAGAAACTTCCAAACTCGTTACTGAGAAATGTTAAGACAGCTTGAAGGGCTGAGTCTGACTTAAAACAACTCATAATCCCAGTGTCCAATAGACGATAAATAAAGGCGCTCAAAAGCAAAATTAAAAAGCAAATTGCTAGGACCTTTGAGGTGTTAGTTGCCGGAACTAAAAACTTTTCATTAGTTTTGTTAGCAGCTTCCGAAGTATACGAGAGTGCGCTAGTGTCTCCTGCTTGTTGAGTTAAAATGTGAGCTGGTAAGTTTTTATTATAAGCCTCTCGATAACTTTTATCTTTTTTAGCTAAGAACAGAGCTACTGTAATAGCTACAATTGTCGAACAGGTTGTAGCTAACAGTGAAGGGAGAAAAATCTCAGCCGGATTGCTACTGCCTGCACTAACTCGCAGACCAATTACGCCTAATGGAAGTAAGGCAATATTTGAAGTATTAATAGCTAAAAACATAATCATCGCGTTAGTTGCAGTTCCTTTGAAGGGATTTAGCTTTTCTAATTCTTGCATGGCTTTTAGACCAAAGGGGGTTGCTGCATTACCAAAGCCAAACATATTTGCCGAAATATTCATGACCATTGCGCCAATAGCCGGGTGATCTGGTGGAATGTCGGGGAACAGTCGGCTAAAAATAGGTTTTAATTTTTTAGCAACTATAGCTAAGAAACCGCCAACTTCTAAGATTTTGAACAAACCCAACCAAAAAGCCATCATACCTATTAAACCAAAGGCTAGATTTACTGCGTCTTTGGTGGCGTTAAAACTGGCAGTAGAGGTCATTTCCATGCGGCTTTTAAAAGTAGTTCCCGAATTTGTTTCAACTTGAGTAAGTTGGCTAGAAAATGCTGCAAACAACACTGCTGCAATTATAAAAAAAATAAACACGTAACTCATCACATTTGATGAACCAGCTGGCTTATTAGAAGTATTATTCATTGCTATAAAATCTATCAAACGGTAATTAAAGTTAGGGGACTATATGGTCTTAGTTCAATCTCCACAAGTTAAAAATAGGTAGCTATTCAGTAGCCGGAAAATCTAGTACTTTTACCACCACGCATAACACCATGATTTCCTCGTCGGGGCGTTTTTAAAATGCTCTTGACAGACGTTTCTCGAATCTATATATCCGCCAGCCATCTCTTGGGAAATAGTTTAATGGTAGAACAGCGGACTCTGACTCCGTCAATCTTGGTTCGAGTCCAGGTTTCCCAGCCATATCTTTTCCCAGGTAAAACCGTTCATCCTCTTAATTTATTTCAAAAATTTCGATAGCTTTGATTCTAAAATCATCAATAGACTTAACAGAAATGCGGTAGTCTTTGTTAGTTTCACTATTCTTGATATCTACAAAATCACCATCTGCCGGCACACGCCCCAAAGCATTATACAAAAAGCCAGCAATTGTATCGTAGTTCTTATCCTCTGGAATTCCAAACTTATACTCTGTATTTAAATCACAAACCAAAACACCACCGCCCACAATTACCTTACCATCTTTTTCGACAATTTTTTCCTCCAACTCATCACTCTCGTCAAAAATATCCCCAACTATCTCCTCAATTAAATCTTCCAAAGTTACAATCCCATCCACTCCACCATGTTCATCCAAGATAATTGCAATATGCAGCTTTTGTGTTTTAAACTCACTTAGCAGATCATCAACCGGTTTATTTTGAGTAATAAAATACGGTTTGCGCATAACCTTCGCCACACTAAATTCTTCTGGCGAACGAGTAACATTCTGCACGCTTAAATAAGGTAACAAATCTTTAGCTAATAAAATTCCAACTACATTATCTACATTTTGGTCGATAACCGGATACCTAGAAAAATTATTCTCTGTTACAATTGCACAAACTGTCGCTAACTCGTCTTTAAACTGAACAGTTACTAAATCTGTACGCGGGGTCATAATTTCACGGGCTACTGTATTTGATAACCCAATAACTCCTTTTAACATCCGTTCATCTTCCTTATCAAAGTCGCCAGAATGTTCCTTAGCACTTACTAATTGAGCAAACTCAGATAATTTGTCGCTAAGAACTAACGAGTTACTAGGTTGTTTCTTAAAAAGCTTGGAAAATTTAAGCCACATTAATTATTTCCTGTCTAAAATTTTATTCCATTCGTTAACACGAACTTTTTCTTTTTCCAAAACAGATAAATCGCCACTGACTGTAACCTTCAACATCTTATCCCCTTGTTGAATCTGATTCACAACGTCTTGTCCAACTACTACTTTACCAAAAACTGTGTGATGCTTATCCAACCAATCTGTCTTAACATGAGTAATAAAAAACTGACTGCCGTTTGTGCCTGGTCCAGCATTTGCCATTGATAAAATTCCAGGTCCTGTATGTTTTAAACTGTCGTTAAATTCGTCTTCAAATTTATATCCAGGTCCACCAGTTCCAGTCCCTGTTGGATCGCCAGTTTGAATCATAAAATTAGGAATGACACGATGAAACACTATCCCATTATAATATCCACGTTGAATTAAATTAATAAAATTTGCACATGTTACTGGAGTTTTATCTGGATATAATTCCAACTCAATCACTCCTTTTGTTGTTTCAATTTTAACCATAGTCTGTCCTGCATAAACATTGTTATTAATAAAAAATAGTCCCATTAATAGACTTAAGATTCCAAATATTTTTTTCATGTCTTTTCTCCTAGATTCGATAATTTTTTGTATTTTTAAAGGTGTTGTTACATAAAAAGATAAAAAATTTCTCAAGCTCCTCGCAAAAAATGTAGAATGGTAAAATATTCACTTTGTATGCAACAACGCCTTTTCAAAAGCTTTAGACAGCTACTTAACAACTAACTCAAAAACCAGAACGAAAAGCGGAAGATACCGGACAAAAGCCGTCTTCTCCTAGCACGGTATTTGCCAAGACTTCCGCTGCTGATTCGTCGCCTGTCTTTGAAACAATTCTGGCATTTCTGCCCATCACTTCTAATTTCGATTTATTTTTTATTAAATCTAAAACAATCTTTCTTAATTTTGAACTAAGATGTTGATTCTGTTTTAAAATAATACAGCCACCAGCGCTTTTTAGATATTGAGCGTTTAAATGTTGATGCCCCTTAGAGATATTTAAGGGAATAAAAATGGCGGGACGTCCAGAGGCGCTGACTTCTGCTACAGTCATGGCTCCAGCACGACAAATTATTAAGTGCGCTTTTTCATAAAACGGCAAAATTTTATCGATAAAAGCAAACACTTCGCAATCATCATAAAGTTCCTTTTTATAATGTCCAACAACTCTACCGTAATCAACTTTGCCAGTTTGGTGAATTAAATGCACATTATTGAATTGAAAATCATTAACTAACTCTAAGATCGCAGAATTAACTGAGATAGCGCCTTGACTGCCACCAATCACTAAAATATTGAATTTGTTTTGTTCTGTTGTAAATTTTAAGTCTGGAATTTTTTCAAACTCAGTCCGCACAGGATTTGAAATGTAATTAACTTTTTTCTTTGACCAAAAACCAGTAGCATAATGCACAGCAAAAATTTTAGTCACAATTAAACTCAACACCTTATTAGCTACACCAACTTGGACATTTTGTTCATGTAAAATTCTAGGGATGCGATATAAAAAACCAGCTACCATTGGAATAAAAGAGGGGAAACCGCCAAAGCCAATAATAGCTTGAATATTATTTTGCTTAATCAACCGAATTGCTTTCCAAAGAGAAAATGGAAATAGATATATGCCTTTTAAAAAACCTCGTATTCCTTTGCCGACCAAAGGTACAAAAGGCACGACCGCTAACTCAAATCCATTTTCGTTGAGGATTTTATGTTCTAGCTCATTACCAACCCCAACAAAAACAACCTTAACTTTTTTTTCTTTTAACTTTTGTGCAACTGCTAAGGCTGGAAATATATGACCACCAGATCCGCCGGCGGCAATCATTATATTTTGATTTTTTATCATATAAATAAATCGAAACTGAACGGTTATTAACTCACGCTAAGCGGACGTTTCCCTATAGCAATTTTGTAGAAAAGTCAATAATTTAATAGAATTAGCTACTTGTTTTTTTATTAATCGGAGAACGGTAACTTTATAGTATAAGGAAATTGGAGTAGAAGTTGAACAACTACATTTTTGTATATGACGACAATTTTAGCAAGATTGCCATCACGATCATATAGACTATCAGCGCTGTTCCGCCATATGAAATAAATGGTAGAACCATACCTTTAGTTGGTAATAAGCCTAAGACTACTCCCATATTTAAAAATGCCGGGATACTAATTAAGGCGGTGCAGCCAATGGCTAGGCTACAACAAAAAATATTTTCGATATGTTTTTTGGCGACCTGCAAGCCACGAAAAGTTATTACTCCAAATAAAATTAATACTGTTAACGCGCCCAGCAGTCCAATTTCTTCGCCGATCATGGCATAAATAAAATCAGTATGCGCTGCAGGTAAAAAAAATAATTTTTGTCTTCCGCCGCCAATACCAGTACCCCAAAAACCTCCAGAGCCAATCGCAATCAAAGATTGTATCAGTTGATAACCACCTTCAGAAGCAACTTTAAATGGATCTTGAAAAGCAAGAAATCTTTTCATTCTATACGGCGAAAAACTGATAGCTGTAATTAAAAATGCTGACCCAAGCAGGAGTAAATATAAAATGTGGCGAAAATTAATAACTGTAAATAATAAACAACTAACAACTATAGCAACTACTACAAAAGAGCCAAGATCGGGTTGTATTAAATATAACAATCCCACCAAAGCTAAAATCAGAATTGGCGTAACTATACCCGGCACAAAATAAGTCATAATATTTTTATACTTTGAAATATAGTGCGCAAAAAATACCATCATAAAAATTTTTACAAATTCGCCCGGTTGAACACGAACAAATCCTGTGTCGAGCCAGCGTCTGGCTCCACCAGCTTTTTGTCCAATGCCAGGTATAGCGACAAAGGTTAAAATAATTATGGAAATAATTAAGAGACTTGGAGCGCATTTATTAATTATTTCTGGTGGAACGCAAAGCATAATAAAAAATGCCAATAAGCCAACGCCTAACCTGGCTAAGTGATTTGAAATGTAATGTGTGGATTCACCAAACTCTTGCTCTGAAGAAATTGCTGTTGTTGAATAAACCATCAGCAAACCAATAGCAATTAAACACAGCATCGAAATCCAAAGCCAAGGATCGCTATTTTTCAAAATTTGAAATGGTTTATTTAAAATTGACATGATTATTTAAAATGCGTTTCTTATCTTAATTTTAAAGTTGATAAAGCTAACAGCGCTAACAAAAAAGAAATAATCCAGGTGCGCACAATAATTTTTGTTTCAGCTATGCCACTTAATTCAAAGTGATGATGTAGTGGCGCCATTTTAAAAACTCGTCTACCAGTTTTTTTTAAGAAAAATAACTGTAACATCACTGATAAGGCTTCAACTACAAAAACTCCTCCTGCAACGATTAGCAAAATTTCCTGTTGGGTTATGACTGCCAGCATACCTAAGGCGCCACCTAAAGCTAAGGAGCCGACGTCGCCCATAAATACTTGAGCCGGGTAACTATTAAACCACAAAAAACCTAAGCCACCTGCAATAATAGCTCCCGCGAAAATAGCTAATTCGCCAATTCCATAGATATATGGAATTTGTAAATATTCTGCGGTCTTTGCGTTTCCTGTAACATAGGCGAAAATTCCATATGTTAGCGCGACAGTGATAATTGGTCCGACAACTAAACCATCCAGCCCATCAGTTAAATTCACTGCATTTGAACAGCCTACAATAACTAGCACGGTAAAGGGGATAAATAACCACCACGGCAGAGTTAAAGTTGCAGTTTTAAAAAATGGAATGACAATCGTCGTTGGAAAACCTATTGCCAGCAACGCGACAATAAAGATGGTTGCTAGTAAGAATTGCCAAAACAATTTTGTTTTAGCATTTATGCCGTCAGTGTTTTTTTTAACAACTTTTAAATAGTCGTCAATAAAACCAATCGTAGCATATGAGAAGGTAAGGCCTGTCATGATCCAAATGTAGGGGTTTTGTAAGTCGGCAAATAGTAATAAACCAATAATCGAAACCGCGACAAAAATCACACCGCCCATAGTTGGAGTGCCTTGTTTAGCTAAATGCGTTTGGGGTCCGCAATCTCTAATTGGTTGGGTCATATGTTTAGATTTAACCCAGCGAATAAATTTAGGTTGTGCCCAGATAGCTATAATGAAAGCTATGATAAACGCTACAAAGGTTCGAAAGGTGATATACCTTAACACATTGAAAGCATTAATATACTCTTGGAGAGAGGAGAGAAGATGATATAACATGTCAAAAAAATAATTTAATCAATAAAAAAAGCGTAACTGGCTTAGCATCTCAAGCCTTATTACGCATCAGTTTTTATTAATTAAAATTATTTTTTTATTTGGCTGGTTAGACCTTTTGTTGAACCTTACGACCGTAAGTAACTTCACCCTTGTCGATTCTTAATGAAAAACCACAATTAGGATTAGTACAAACCCAAGCTTTATATTTAACCGTCGCACCGTCCTGACCGTAATCAGAAAGTGGAATTAAAACCCCGTTACTACAATTTTGACACTTTGGAAAAGAACTTTTATCCTCCATTACTTCACCATCTCCATATATAAATACTAATAAGTTAATAAATATAAGTTTAAACTTCTAAATTTTTTAGCTGGTTACTATTGCCCCAAAAAACAGCACAATAGTAACCAGCTAAACGTTCGCACTTTTTAATATAAATCGCTATAAAAGACAACATCTTCGATAAGTTATTAAAATTTTGTCATAATTTTATCACAAATGTTATGTGAATTTATTAAATTTGTAATATTTATTTAAGCATTAAAGATATGGTTATATATTGACGATATATTTACTGTAAGAATTTCAAATTATTTAATATCTTGAAAATACTTATGTTTTACAAACTAAACTTATGGAGGTTTTGATATGTTTAGGAAAATTTCAATAGTATTTTGCTGTATTTTTGTTGTTCAAATACTTACAAGTTGTACGCCTACTGGCAAAGTAGGTCAAGATGTTTATCAAATTGCTGATAAAAATGACATTATTAATTATGAGACTTTGTTAGCAATGAAAGAAAAATCTAATTCAAAAGTGGTAGCTAAGCAATCTAATCGTATTTTAGTAGCTAAGAATACGCTTGTTGTTGATATTGGTTATAGTAGAGGGGAGAAAAGCACTTTTGGATTTATTAAGAATATCTATAAGTTTTGGTAATTTCAGTCTTCGATAATATCACTAGGATAATGAATTAACTCATACTTTTTTTACCTACGAATTTTTTTTTTTTTCGTAATAATTCCGTGGACACCACAATATATAAATAAAGTAACCCTATACCAAAAAAGAAAAAAAGAACCCCATACCAAAAAAGTAGACCCAAAAAAGTAACCCCATACCAAAAAAGTAACCAAAAAAAGTAGAAGTATTGCATTATTAAATAAAATCAGATACAAGCCTGCGTCCCAAATGGCCTCATCGTCTAGCCCGGTCCAGGACACCGCCCTTTCACGGCGATAACAGGGGTTCGAATCCCCTTGGGGTCACCAATTCCAAATCATCTATTTATTATTTTTATTATTAATTTACTAGAATCCTGTGTAATTAAAGGGAAAATGAGAACTTGCCGATTATGATAATTATAGTTTGTATGTAAATATTCTCAGATGGATATAAAACTTCCACCTTTATTTTTATGAATAACTCGAAAGATTTAGAAATTGCTGAAATCCAGAACTTGTTGTCTTGCGAAGATTTACAACCCGGAACCTTACTCCACGAGCGCTACCTGATCAAAAGAAGGTTAGGTCTCGGCGGCATGGCAACTGTTTATTTAGCAGAAGATAAGTTTCAAGATTCGATGTTAGTTGCTCTTAAAGTTTTAAAAAGGGAGTTTACTAAAGACAAAGTTTATGTCGAACGCTTCTGCAGCGAAGTTATTATCTTAAGCAAACTCAATCATCCAAATGTTATTAAATTCTATGACGCTGGTCGCGATGACAAAACATGGTTTGTTTATTATGTAATGGAATATGTAGACGGTGAATCATTGTTTGATATCTTGCAAAGAAAAACTTTTTCTAGTCGAGAAATTACAAAAATTATTTTAGGAATCTGCGACGGATTAAGCGTTATTCATCGTGGACAGTTTATTCATCGCGATATTAAGCCTGAAAATATACTAATTGATACTACTGGTGTTATTAAAATTAGCGATTTTGGCGTAACTTTAGATGTTACAGTTTCAAGGCGCTTGACCACAAAATTACAAAAGGTTGGTTCCATGAATTATATGGCGCCCGAAATGTGGGTTGGGGACAAAATAGGTAAAACTGTTGATTTATATGCCTTAGGCGTTATTCTTTACCAATTAGTAGTTAGAGAATTGCCTTTTAAGGGAGTAACCGTAAAAGAAATTATGGAGCAACATCTTGAGGAAAAGGTTAACTTTCCTGCTGAAGTAGAAGTTGCGGATTGGTTAAAACAGTTAATTATAAAATTGCTCGAAAAAGACCCTAATAAACGAATGCAGTCTGCTGACGATGTTATCTATTTTATGCTCGATCACGCCGAAGATGATGTAACATCAAAAGACATTACTAAGGGCAATGGGAAACTTCAGGAACAAAATACAAAAACAGAATCCAATTCAAAAAATCATACCCTCTGTTTTAGAGCTACTAGAAATATTGACGTAGAAGAGTTAGGTTTAGATGCTCAGGCTAGACGCTCTAGTGTGGTAATTAAATTACCAATGCCCAGAGAACAGACTTTCACGATAGAAATTGAGAAACCCTCCATGGATTTCTTATTTTTGGGTTTCTTCTTGATTTCGTTATTAACCATGGACGGAATTTTAACTGCTTTAGGCATCAGCGACAGTAGTATCCATTTAGAAGCTAATCCATTTGTAGCTTATTTAATGAAAATCTTTGGGAAAAATTTAGCCTTAGTTATGACTAAATTGGTGGCTATTCTGTTTGTGGCATTTATAACTGTTTTAGCTAAACGTCAGAAGTGGATTAAAAATATAATTGCGGCTTTATCTTGTGTATATTTTATAGCGGCAATTATTCCATGGGTGTTTGTGCTAAGTTATTATAAGTAGGGGGTGAGTGCAAAATTCGCTGCGTTGAATTTTGCATTGTCTCCAATGTTGTACGCATTATTTTTTGATATATTTATGAATTACGAATCAATCAAAAAAGCGGTAGCCCTACGATACGATATGCAGGGAGTAGCGCCTAAAGTAGTGGCGATTGGAGCTGGCGACCTGGCACGACGAATATTAGAATTAGCAGCAGAAAATAATATTCCAGTACAGAGGAATAATAGTTTAATTGATGTCTTGTGTAAGTTGAAAATTAATCAAAATATCCCGCATGAAACTTTCAAAGTTGTGGCGGAAATTTTTGCTTTTTTGTTCAAGACTGACTTACTTTGGAAAGAGAAACAATTAAAAAAGGTAGAAAATAATGACATATTATAATAAATTAGCACGTGGTGAGTTAAGAGGAAATGAACCTTACGCTGAGTCTCATGCTGATAACTCGTGTGCCATAGAAAAATCAATAGATCACAATCAAAAGAACATCTTTGGGGGCAAAGCGTCTACAGGGGTTAATATGGATATTAGTAAAGGAGGAGGAGGTAGCACCGGTTTTTCAGGAACAGATACGGATCATATATCATTTTTTAAGGCTTATATGTCGTTTATACTATCATCTCTAATAGTTCAGAAAATTTTAATTGTTCTGTTTTTATTAATAGTTGGTTATCCGCTGGCTTTTGGAATTCGTTGGGCAATTGGAAAAGAAGATTTTGATTTTCAAGAACAATCTGAATATACAAGTTATGATTATGAATCTGACGCGAGACAACTTAAGAAAGCTTCATTTTTCCAAAAAATCCTTCGCTAGACTAAGAGTAATCGAAACTCACTACTTTCATTGGAATTTGTAGCTTTTTCTTAGTTTTTTCCTGGTTTTTTCTGGCTTTTTTTTTGGTATGGGGTTACTTTTTTTCTGGCTGGTTTTTTTCTGGT
>JAITKM010000006.1 GCA_031278395.1 Deltaproteobacteria bacterium
GATGCTACATTCTCCAAACATTCTCCAAAAAAAATTTAATGATAAGTTGAATATATCGTCTAATTTATCAATTAATTTCATACAGGGATAATCGTAATAAGAGGACTGTTCTAGATTAAGACTAGATTAAAGAACTAGATTAACTAGAAACTAGATTAACTAGAAAAAAAAAGATTAAGATATAAAAAATGTTGCATCTAAGAAATTACTCATAGTCTATGAGATTTTTGTTTATATAATAATTTTAAGGAGAATAAATATATGTTTACCCAAGTCAATATAAGTAAAACAACCGATATACCTGACAAAATCGATATAAGTAAAATAACCGATATACCTGACAAAATCGATATAAAAGTTAGTCCCGTTACTCCTGGAAATAAAGTGGAAACTGAGGTAGGTAAAAAGTCAGAGGAAAAAGCTTACAAGTTGATAAAAAAGTTGAACGATGCTGTTAATACAAACAAACAAACAACAGAAATTGAAAAAGAACTTGTAAATCATTTGATGGAGTTATTAGTAATAAGTGGTAATGGAAGATTTGTAGAGAATATCGTAGATTCAAGGGTATCTTATAAGAATGATAAGAAGAAGAGTTTTAAAGAAAACTACCTGTATCCGCGCACAAGAATTACAAGAGTGATTGGGGGTGCTCCTAAGCTTGTGAAAAAATATAGTTATTCAGTAAATGCTAACTCACAAGAAAAATTAAAAGATATTGGATTCAACTTTTCTCTAGAAAAAGACCAATTAGTAGCTAAGGTTGGTATTTTGAGTGAATATATAGAAGGCAAAGATCGTATAGGACAAGAAACAGAATTTTCTAAGGACATATTAGTAACAATGCATGATGGAAAAGATATTTCGGGTTCTGAATTCAAATATGATTTTAATGGCACTGAGAAAGGAGTTGAGATTACTGAAAAGTCTGATGGTATCTTTGAGTTTAAAATTAACTACAAAGAGGAAACACAGCAACCATCTGTTGTGTTTTATTTTAAAAGAAAAGAGAGAGCAGCAAACAAAAATGATGCTAACCTGCCTCCTGTATCTCCTTTAAGACGGCGTAGATAACAAAGTTTCTATACCTCCTAATGATAACTTTTATACACCTGGTACAAGATATGCAGTAGTTAATAAATTTGCTTATATCATGGTGCAGGGTTACTTTGTTTATTAGTTTTTTTTATGCCTTAAATAAGCATAACACTCTAAATTATTTTAAAAACAAAAGTAACCATGCACCAGAAAAATACCCAACCAGAAAATAATCCAGAAGTTGAATATATCGTCTAATTTATCAATTAATTTCATACAGGGATAATCGTAATAAGAGGACTGTTCTAGATTAAATCAAGTTTTTAAGATATTAGGCTTCCAATCTCGCAATATTTAACTTGGTTATGTCGCTCTTACCAAAGCCTAAATTCTCGGCAATTTTTATATACGGCACTTCATCCAACTCATAACCGATAATTTTCGTTGCGGCAACGTCAGCCGCGACAATATCTGTCGAGATTATCATATACTTTGTTAGCCGCACATCATCCGTACTTACACCACGCGGACCATTAGCAATCATGATTCGATAAGCATCAATAATATTTAAAGTCGGCTTAGTATAAAACAACATTTCAGCAATGCACTGATTTAAATCACTACGATGCATAATTCGCCTATCCCAAACATTACCCATTAGATTTTTAATAGCACAAGACATCTTCGCCCCACCATGATGCTTTAAAATCGGTAAATTAATAAACACATCCGCCTCTAATAGCGGTTTAAACACATCTGTCTCTTGCAATTTCAGAGCTTTAACATTCTTCTGGTTAATATAAAACTTCTTTTCATCAGCTAAAATCATTTTCCCGCCAGCTTGCTCAACCGCCTCCTGCGTACCACTCACTTTATAAGTTGTCTTCCAATCACTAAGCGTATGATCAAAAACTAAAACTTCCTTTGCACCCGCCGCTAACGCTTGACGCACAACCTCACCCACCAGCTCAGGGTTTGTATTCGCCGCCCGCTCCGGAGCAGAATCAAAAGAAATATTCGGCTTAATTATGACTTTTTGCTCCGGCTTAACAAAACTCTGCATTCCACCTAGCGCCTCAATTCCCTTACGAAACATGGCTATTGGTTCACCATTTCTTACAGCTACCAAATCTGGAAGCTCGGCACTTATTCCGTCCTGTACCAAACTTTCTGCTGCTGTTACTTTAAGTTTACTAGTTATTGCAGTCCCTGCTACTGCTACTGCCATTGATTTTAAAAATTGTCGCCTGTTCATATATTTTGTATTCCTTAACTATTTAAATTAGTAATCGCTCAGGACGTTTTTTATTCACGAATTAACATGAATAAAATTAATGTTAATTCGTGAAAATTCGTGGATAAAAAAAACTCTTTATGATCTCTGTCTCTACAATTTTATTTCGATCCTCCTAGCCAAGAGCAAGCCTAACTCAAACAATAGCCACATCGGCAGCGCGAGCATAATTTGGCTGATTATATCCGGTGGAGTTACTACAGCTGAAACTATAAGAATTCCCACTACGACATATGTCCTCTTATCTCTTAAGAACTGCACTTGAATTAACCCAAATCGCACGCACAACAACACAGTCAGTGGAAGTTGAAAACCCACCCCAAAAACCAGCATTAGCCCACAACTTAAATTTAGAAAATCTGCTAACCCAATTACTGGGTTAAGTTTGTCAGACGCAAAACTTACTGCAAACTGCATCACCAGTGGCAAAATTAGCAAAACACAAAATGCCACGCCGCAAACAAATAAAAACGAAGCTAAAACTATCCAATACTTGAGGGCTTCTTTTTCATGAGCCTGCAAGGCAGGCAGTAAAAAATTCCAAATTTGCCAAATACAATACGGAAATGAGATAAGCACAGCCAAAACCAAAGCCAATTTTAATTGAACAATAAAAACTTCCATTGGCGAAAAGAAATTCAACTGTCCTATTTCTGCTGGACAACACCAACTAATCAGCCACTGTATGCAAAACTGCGCCAGAAAATACGACGGGACATAAAAAATTCCAACTGTAACTAAACACCTCAGCAAAACCGTCCGCAAAGCCTCCAAGTGTTCAAAAAAGGTTTGTGTCATTTTTTCTCTTTTACTTCAACTTCCGCGTTTTTTTCAGCCATATCCAAAAACTCTGCTGACTCTTTTTTGATTTCTGCCTTAGCTTTTTTGAATTCCTCTGAAGCACGCCCCAAAGCTCTCGCCACTTCTGGTATTCTTTTCGAGCCAAATAGAATCAACACTACTACTAAAATTAACAATATTTCAGTAAATCCGATTGACATAAATATCTCCTATTACAATAACCATTCTTTACTTTTATTTCTCTCTTCACTTCCACTACGTTGTTTTTTAAAAAATTCTTGTGGGTCGTCAGCCAAAACCTGAATTGATATTGGTTTAACTATAATTGCTCTCTCTGGCAGCACCGGACACGCCTCTTCACAACTACCACACCCAATACAAAGCTCCGCATTAAGTTGTGGCATTCTTGCCCCATTTGTTCCAGCTATCATTTGTAAAGCACCAGTTGGACACTGTTCAGCGCATGCCCCACACTCTGTGCCGTCAGTTATAGTAACGCACAGATCATATGTTATGTTTGCCATTCCAATGCGCCAACGTTTCTTTTGGGCTAAATCCAGCTGGCGAATTGCACCAGTCGAACAAACCGCACCGCAGCGATTACAATTATAATTGCAGTGACCATTTTTAAAATCTAAGTGAATTGAACTATTGTCTCCGCTAAATTTATTTTTTGTTCCGCAACCCGCTGGCTTTAAAACCTGACCCACACAATGCGCCACACATAGCTGACAAGCCGTGCATTTGGCAAGAAATCTTTCTGGCGAGCCTGCTCCTGGCGGAGCAATAAAATAAGCCGCTTTCTCTATCTTAGTTGGAGTTAAACAAGGAACGCTCTTAGCAGCTTTATAACAAGCCTGCATTTGCTTTTCTGGATTAAACAACCTGCCTAGCACAATTCCTGTTAGCGTTAGCATACCGCCCCAAATAAAACTGCGACGTGATGCAATAAACCGGGCTTCTATTTTCGGATTAAACTGTTTTTTGAAAATTCCTAAAAATTTTAAGTTTGGACACATCCCAAGACATTTTAAACAGCGCAGGCAACGTTCGTTATCTATAGCTTTACTACTTAGGTTAATACATTTAGCTGGACAAACTTTAGCGCACCTTCCACAAGCGCTACATTTTTCACTAATCCCCAATTTCAACATTCCGTTTTTGCTACACAAACCGAGCAGTGTTCCAGCAGGACAGATTGCGGTGCAAAAAATGCGTCGTTTCCAGACAACCAAAACAATTAGCGCCAATAAAAAAAATAGCCCAGTCCAACTTATCCCAGTATCTAACAAGCGCGCCCAATTAGCCCCATTTAAAACAATTTTGCCAAAGTTAGAATATGGATCAAGAGCTTTCCAAACTACTACCCAGCCGCCTAAGAGCGTAATGAACGCAACGGCTAAGATGCAATAGCGAGTTTTTTTTAGATTAAGCGGCGTTTTAAATACTACTTTTGAACTACCTCTCGCTTGACGATTTTCTTTAGCTCGAATGTGAGAGCTAAAAAAATCAATTATATCTTGCAGAATTCCTAAGGGACAAAGAACCGAGCAATAAAAACGCCCGCAGCAAAAAGCCAGCAGTAACATCACCAACAAAATATTGACTGCCACGCCTACATCCTGAGCTAAAATCAAAGTTAAATTATTAACAGCAGCCTCCAGAGTTGAAAAACTAGCAATGCTCAGACTTTCAAAGCTCGCAAAAATCTTAGTGAGGTTTGGAACTATTTGTAATTTTAGCCACCCCTTTGTCAGCCAACTTTGGTCAAAAACAAATGCCGATACCGACAATAAAAATGAGATTGTTGCAGCTGCAACTATTATTAATCGATATTTATTTTTCATTTTGTTTTTATATGTAGCCGTTAAATCCCAAATTATCTAACCCTGCAATTTTCTGCCTAATCCTTTCTAGTTCCATTCCTTCACGCAGATCTAATAACAACCAGGCGTTTTTAGGATCTAAATTTTTCTGTCTGCCGATTAAGCCTTCGCCATGGATTTCCAACAATTTACTGCCTTTTTCCTGAATCCAAGAACAGGCTCTGTCACAGGCTGTATTTTGTCTTTGTCCACTGTGTGCCGTAACATGTCGAACTTCTAATTTAACTTGTTGTGTCAGCTCCCAAAACTCTTGCCAGAGCGCAAGATTAGCGATTGATTTATTTTGTTTATTTTTCCAAGCATTTGCCGCCCAATCCGCTAAAAACACATTGGCAATATCCACTACAACTTTATTATCGCAATACCACACTACTTGTGGCTGCTCGGAATTTTTAGTTATCAGCTCCACCCCCAAGATACCAGCCAAAATTTCAGCCTCCATTGCCGAAATTTTTCCTAAGCGACAAACGACTTTCCGCTTTTGTGGTGGCAGTGAAATAATTACTGCACTGGCTGCGCCTTTCTCGCTTGCTCCACCATCAGTGTATAATTCATAATGCTTATTTTCCAGCATATTATAACTTTATTAAAGTTTTACCAAAAACCTGCCGAGATTACCTTTCTGAACGCTGAAAGTTAAAAGGTTTATACTTTTTATTTTTGTTATAAGTTTTTTCAGGTTTTAAAAACTTTCAGCGTTCTTCCAACTTATTCTTTTGCCTAGTGTTCTTGCATAAAAAGCAATCCTTTTGCATTACGGAAAAGAAAAACATTCCACCAGGTATTCCAACTACAATCATTTGCAAAACATGTTGAGTTAAGACCATTGAGAGCGCTAAGGTTGGGTTAACGCCAATCCCGGTTAGGGCCAAGGTAGTTGCCGCTTCGATTACGCCCACTCCAGCGGGTGCAGCTGGAATTAATGAGCTAAAATTAACTACTGTCATAAATAATACTAACCCCATAATTCCGAGTTCTTGTCCAAATCCCAAAGTCACCAAGCCATATACCGATAGTTCTAGTCCCCAGATAATTATACTTAATGGGACACTAACAAATATATTTCTTAACATAAATAAAGGTTCTAAACCTTCAATAAAAACTTTAATTCTCTGCAAAGCAAAAGTAAAAAACTGATGTTTCAGCCTTTGATTAATTTGTTCTAATAATTGAAAAATTTTATATCTAAAAATTAGCGTAGTGATTGTGAAAGCTGCTACTGCAACAAAAAAATACGTTACATAGTAAAGTCCATTGTGTTCAGCTAAATCTTGAGGTTTAGCCCATATCCCGAACAACACAATAAAATAAAGACTGATTGTGATGCCGTCGGTTAAACGTTCGGAGGCAATGCTTGCCAAAACTGTGGTGGTGCTTTGACCTGTTGCCAAGCTGCCTGCTCTGGCGCGCACTAATTCACCCATGCGTGCCGGCAAGGTATTGTTCATAAAGAAGCCGACAATTAAACATTTAAAGGCTTTAAAAAAGGAAAGAGATTTTTTTTCAAAAAAGAAGTTCCACCGATAGGCTCGTAGGCAATAGCCGCTAAACATGGTCAGCATAGCCAGCAGGATATATTTTAAGTTGGCAGAACGTAACTGTCGAGCTAGTTCATCGAAGTCAATTCGCGTAACAACCCAAGCGATACACAATGCTGAAATTAGTAATCCAAGCCAAAAATCAATTCTGTAATAAAAACTTTTCTTTTTAATTTGTTCCATAATGGCGGAAAGGTATAGCACTGAAAATGGGAAACTAAAAGGCAAAAATACAGAGTGGGTAGATAGTTGAAAGTTATAATCTTAAACAACCTCAATGGCTAATCTTACTTTCTGCCCACGATTATTGCTTGCCAGGGAGCTGGATAGCCTTCAATTGTTTGGTCTTGATCAGTTGTGAGCCAATCTTCGAGGCTTTGTTCTGTTCCGAGTCTAGTTTTTCTTTGTTCAGTTGTTGATAATTTTTGGAGATGTTTAATTTGCACATCTTTAAATCCGGTTCGCAGAAGCATATTTTTTAAGAGCTCAGCAGTTGGCATAAAATGAACATTTGGCATTTGGCAATAGCGATTTTCGGGAAAGAGTGCCAGTGGCTCGGCGCCGGGAATAACTAAACTTTCCAGTATGATTTGTCCGTTAGTTACCAAAGCGTCATAAATATTTCTAAGCATTTTTAAGGGATTGCGGCGATGATAAATTACTCCCATGCACAAGACTAGATCGAAAAAATTTTTGAAGAAAGTAATATGTTCAACTCCTAAAAATTCAAAAGCAATTTGTGGGCTGCGCAGATAATGTTGAAAAAGATGAAAACTAAAAAAATTTTGTTCGACTGGTTCAAAGCCGATAATGCATTTTGGTTTAAGTTCTGTTGCTCGAAACATGTAGTAACCGTTGCTGCAGCCGATGTCGGCAATAGTTTTATCTGTCAGCTCTAAGTTGCAATATGTGAGTAAGCGTTGCCATTTGAGGTTGCTCTGCCATTCAGCCTCGATGTTGTAATCAAAAATTGAGTAGGGACCTTTGCGCCAAGGTTTTAGCAGTTGAATTATGGCAGCTAAGTTTTCTTGTTCTGTAGTGGTTAAAGGCTTTTTGGTTGTAACTGAGATTGTGCCATTTGCAGAGACGACCTGAAAAGTAACATTTTCTGCGGTTGGTAGTTTAGCAAATCTTTCAATTAGTTCGGTCCAGCATTTTCTTTTAAGGAAGCTAAATCTTGCGTATCTTAGTTCATTAATTTTTTCTAAATTTTTTAGGTTGGGATAGTATAAAGTTATAGGGTCAAGATATAATAAATCTGTATCTATTTCTGTAGGATGCAAGATAGATTTTAGTTCGTGAATAATCTTATTGGACATACATTTAACATTAGAGGAGTCGCATACAATTTTCACTACAAAAATAAAATTAATGACTTTTATAAGATTCACAATTATGCTACACGTCCCGTCGTTGTCTATTAATAATTTTTGAATTACACAAGCAAATGAAAGAAATATTTAAAATTTTGGGAGTTATATTTACTATGTCAATTTTTACTTTAAACTCAAATGCTGCAGAGACTATTAAACTTCCTACTCCGGACAAGACAGGAGGCAAACCGTTGATGCAAGTGCTTGATAAGCGGGTTAGCACGCGTGATTATTCCGCTAAAGCTTTGGATGATAAGACGTTGAGTGATATTTTATGGGCGGCATATGGTGTGAATATCAAGGGGACGCGCACTATTCCGACGGCGAATAATAAAAAGAATTTGAAAGTTTACGCTTTGCTGGCAAGTGGAGTTTGGTTTTATGACAGTGAAAAGCATCAGTTGGAGCAAGTTCAAAATGAGGATTTGCGTCCTGTCTTTGCCAAGCAGGATTTTGTAAAAACTGCGCCATTGACTTTGGTTTATGTGGGCAGTGACAAAAAATACTCTGCGTTGCATGCTGGTTCGAGTTATCAGAATGTGGGGTTATATGCTGCTTCTAAAGGGCTTGCTGCAGTTGTCCGCAATTTATATGACGATGCCGAGGTCAACCAAGCCATGAAACTCACTGGCGATGATTTTGTCATTACCACTATTACAGTTGGCTGGGGCAAATAGTAGGCTGAATAGTAGGCTGTGTTCTGGAGTAGGCTGCTGGAGTAGGCTGTGTTCTGGTGTAGGGTTCTTTTATAATCTTTTTATGATAATTCCAATATGAAACGAATTTTTACTTGCTTGTTTTTAGTGTAGGGTATTTTTTTAAAGATAACTATTAAATATTACTATCTAAAAATTATACTATTTTCAATGG
>JAITKM010000012.1 GCA_031278395.1 Deltaproteobacteria bacterium
AAAAGCAAAACAGTTTTTATCCCTGAATTTTTACGAAGTTTTTGAAATTGCTCGTCGTGATTTTGGAATTTTGATGAACTCCATGTTTTTGGATTTTGGAGATGGTGAATGCCAAAAAGCATTGCCCATAAATTACGATTTATCACAATTGAGCGGTTGTGATTTTTGTCTAATCCTATTGGGCTGTGATAATTTTTTTCTAATCTTTGGTTATGATGATTTTTTTCTAATCCTATTGTTGGGCGGTGATGATTTTTGTTTAATCTTGAGCGGTGATAATTTTTTTCTAACCCTAAAATGTAACTACCAGTAATTATTACATTTCCCCCCCCCCCTCCCGCAACTTTTAGTAGGGAATTCAAGGAAGTTGTTACTAATTTGTTGATTAAGATGTGATTTTTCTGATTTTTGCATAAATTACCCCATTATAATTGTCGGGGGGCTATTAAATTAATTATATTTTCTTGTCTAGATATTTTTTCAGGAGCTTTTTTCTGGTTTTTTTCTGGTACTGGTTTTTCTGGTACAGGGTTACTTTTATTTTTATACTTTTTTAGAAATTACAAAATAATTTAGAGGGTTATGCTTATTTAAAGCATGAAAAAACTAATAAATAAAGTAACCCCTTATTTAGTGGTTAGTGCATAGTGGTTAGTAATTTGAACTTACAATCGGTGATAATCTCCGCATGCAAACTAACCACTAAACAAAGTAACCCTATACCAGCGAACCAGAATCAACCACTAATCACTAACCACTAAATACCAGCGAACCAGCCAGCGAAACTAGCGAAAAACCAGCCACCAGCGAAACAGTGAAAAAATTTCTCTTGACCTGTTTCTATTATTTTTCTATATAGCACAAACATTGAACTAAGTTGAGACGTCGAATTATTAAAAAAAAATAATACAATAAAGTAATATGAAACAAAATAAACTCATAAACGATAGGTCTGGCGCACATATGCAGACAAGTAGTTTTGAAAAGGCAACTAACAGCCTTGAAATGACAAGTCATGCGCTGGCGCCAGTCCAGAGACAGACTTTAGAGTATCTGCGAAATTATATTGCTGATAATGGTTATGCTCCTACACTAAAAGATATCGCGAATTTTATTGGAGTTAAATCACCCTCAACAGCTCACTTTCATTTGGCACGCTTAGAAGATAAAGGTTTTTTAAAACGCACTGATGATGGTGGCTTTATTCTTGTAGAGAATAAAGATGTCTTGCCAGCGCTTGGACCAATGGCTGTTCCGCTTTGTGGTTTGATAGCTGCTGGACACCCAATTGAGGCAATTGAAGATACGACTGTTACAATTGATATCCCATCCCAGTTTATTAATAATAAGGGTGAGATTTATTGCTTACAAGTTACTGGGGATTCAATGATTGACGCGCATATTATGGACGGCGATATAATTATAGTGCGCCGCCAGAATATCGCTGATGACGGACAGATTGTAGTTGCAGTGTTGGAAGACAATTCGGCAACAGTCAAAACCTTTCGCAGGTTAAAAGGTGGAAAAGTGATGCTTGTCCCGCATAATCCAAATCATAAGCCAATAACTTTGGATAATGTGGACATCCAAGGGCGGGTGGTTGGGTTAATACGGGAGATTTAAGAGAAAATTTAATAATAAACCTAATAATGGAGATAAGTATGAAGAAAAATACAAAAGAAGAAACTAAGGACACAAGTCGTGATCGAAATCCAGAAAAAGAGTTAGCTTTAAATGCAGCGATTGCTGCTTTAGAGAAAAGTTACGGCAAAGGAACCATCATGCGTTTAGATAAAAATCAACCAATTGAGCCAATTCAGGGAATCTCAACCGGCAGTTTGGGGCTTGATATTGCTTTAGGTATTGGTGGTATCCCACGCGGGCGTATTATTGAGATTTATGGTCCAGAATCTTCAGGAAAAACAACTTTAACTTTACATCTTGCCGCAGAAACACAAAAAATGGGCGGGCGGGTTATATTTATTGATGCCGAACATGCTTTAGATTTAAATTATGCGGCAAATCTTGGCGTTAAGACAGAAGAATTATTGGTTAGCCAGCCTGATTCAGGTGAGCAAGCTTTAGAAGTAGCTGAAACTTTAGTGCGTTCTGGTTCAGTGGATTTAGTGGTGATTGATTCTGTTGCGGCGCTTGTACCACAAGCAGAACTTGACGGAGATATGGGAGCACAGCTTCCAGGTTTACAAGCGCGATTAATGAGCCAAGCTCTTAGAAAATTAACTGCCGCAGTTGCTAAAACTAACACGACAGTAGTCTTTATTAATCAAATCAGAATGAAAATAGGGGTTATGTTTGGCTCACCAGAAACTACAACTGGTGGTAACGCTCTAAAATTTTATGCTTCTGTTCGTTTGGATATTAGGCGTATTTCTGCGATTAAAGACGGTGAAAACGTGATTGGTAATAGGACTAGAGTAAAAGTTGTGAAAAATAAGGTTGCTGCACCATTTAAAGAAGTTGAGTTTGATATAATCTATAATGAGGGTATCAGTCAGATAGGTGAAACGATTGATTTAGCTACAGAGTATGGAATTATTGATAAGGCTGGCGCTTGGTTTGCATTTAAAGGTGAACGTATTGGTCAAGGACGGGAGAACGTTAAGAGATTCTTACTTGAAAATCCTGATATGACTAATGAAATTAAAACCTTAATTTTGGATAGTGTCGGCATTAGTAAAAGCGCACCCGAGCTAAAACTTGTTAATGGTGGTGGCGAGTAAAAAATTCTACCTACCACTTCACATTTTTGCGTAATAAAAATGTGAAGTGGTAGATAGAATTTAAAAGGGGCAATATAACCCCCGAACCAATAACTTAATAATTAATCCCACTACCTATCTAAAAACTTCTTATATAACCTCCCAGCAGTTACGGCGCCAATAATTGGCGCAACCCAGAATAACCAAAGTTGGCATAAGGCAATACTGTCAGTATTAAAAAGGTAAACCCAGATAGCTTGTGATGAACTTCGAGCTGGATTTACTGAAGTATTAGTAACGGGGATACTAATTAAGTGGATTAAGGTCAATGTTAAGCCAATAGCAATTGGAGCAAAGCCTGCTGGAACACGAGAACTCGTGCTGCCTAAAATAACAATTAAAAAGAAAAATGTTAAAACTATTTCAATTGTAAGAGCAGGTAAGATATTACCTTGCTCATAAAAATTAGTAGCAAACGCGCCAACTGTGGCTAAGTCATCGGGATATGGTTGCTTCACAATATAAATAATACCAGCAGCAACAATTGCGCCAAGCAGTTGGGCAGCAATGTATGGAAGAGCTTCATTTTTTTTGAATTTTCCAGCTGCTGTTAAGCCGAGCGTAACTGCTGGATTAAAATGTCCGCCAGAAATTCCGCCAACAGCATATATCATAGTCATAACTGAAAGACCAAAAGCTAACGAAATACCAGCATAGCCAATATCTGCGCCAGCTATAACTGCGGCGCCACAACCACCTAACACTAACCATAAAGTTCCTAAAAATTCAGCAATTAGTTTTTGCATAAAAATTACCTCCAAAACAAAATGATAAAAATTTAACTAAAAACAACCTAACCTGCGCGCTAATAAATTATCTTAAAGTTTTTGTCTAGGGGTTAAATTATATAAGATTATATAAATATTGATATTTAAAAAACCTAAGCATTATACCAAAACCAAGACGGGCGGTAATTATTAGGAAAAGCAATATTGGTAATATTAAGTTCAAGTAGCACAGGCAATCTTGCCTGTACTACTCTCCCCAAATTTTTCTATTGGATTTCCTGCCAGTCCACGCCTTTCAAAAAAGCTTCGACTTGTTTTTTTTGCCTATCGTTAATTGCACCGCTTTCTGTCAGCCTTTGCATAATCTCTTCGAAAGTTACAATCGCCGAAAGCCTAATGCCTTTTTCTGCTAGACGCTGTTTAGCGCCTTGCTGACGGTCAATTAAGACTATTGCATCTGTAACTTGCAGCCCTTCTTTGCGTAACTTTTGGGCGATTTCAAGTATGCTTCCACCGCTAGTGGCAACATCTTCAATAATTACCACAGTATCTACCATACTAAAATCACCAATTAAATTGCCGCCAGTGCCATGGTCCTTAGTTGTCGGACGAACAGTAATAATTTTACTATTTTTACTATTCAAATCTCTTTGGATATTACCAGCGAGATACAACGCGCCAAAGGGAACACCTGCAAGGTGATTAAATCTAATGTCATTTTTGTTTATCAACAAATTGTCATATAGATCAATTACGAGTTCCAGTAGATCTGCTGGACAATTAATGACGTTTCTAACATCAAAATAGATTGGCGATTTACTACCGTTTTTTAGTATAAAACTGCCAAATTTAACAATTTCATACTGAAACAGTTTATCGATTAGGCGGTCAACATCATTGTCTTGTTGCAAGACGCCAGTTTTCTCGACATCCATTAAAGCATCTGCAATTTCGTCAACTATCAGCTCAACTGCCTCGCCCGGATTCGCATGTTGAGTTATCGGTCGCCCGATAACCATTTTATCAGCGCCAAACTTTATGGCTGTTGCCGGTGTAGTAAAGCGTTTCTGGTCATTTGTTGCAGACCAGTCTGGTCTTATGCCGGGGGTTATAATTAACGAATTTTGTACGCCATCTTTTAAAAAAATATTGCGTACTAAACTCAATTCCTCTGGCGAACAAACAACGCCGTTAAGTTGTGAGTCTTTAGCAAGTTGAGTTAGTCGTCGAACATTCGAGTAAGCGGAAGCTCGCAACCCGATAGTTGACAAGTCCGCGTCGCTATGGCTGGTCAACACCGTAACTGCTACAATTTTGGCTACCGGGTTGATTCGTCTAGCGCTTTTTACAGCTTCTTGCATCATTTTTGCTCCGCCTAAGGCGTGCACATTAATGATATCCGCGCCACTACGAGCGGCGGCGGCGACAGCCCCGGCAACGGTGTTTGGGATGTCGTGAGCTTTTATGTCCACGAATACATTAACTCCCAATTTATTGAGAGCTTCCATTACTTGGGGAAGTCCGGCGGAATAGATTAACTCAATTCCGACCTTAAAGCCCCAAACTTCTCCTCTTAGTTTTTTAACAAGGTCGAGCGCCTTGTTAAGATCGGAATAATCGAGAGCTACAATAATGCGCTCCCTTGCGCTTTTCCGATACTCTTCATAACTTTTAGTCATAATTCTTACTCCTAAAAATGATTTTGAAATTCAAATAACGGACATTATGGAGATTGACAAAAATGTTTTTTAAAACCTTTTAAATATCAATATCCACACGTGAAGTTCCGAACTTTACGTGTGGATACAAACAACACGTCTACTCATATTAAAAATCTGAGGACAATAGCATAATTTTCTTATTTTACAACAGTAAATAAAAGCATGAAATTACTAGATATAATATTTTTTGTTCTGATAATTATGATCAACCATATGGGCGAGTAAAAAATAACTACTTGTGGATTAAACTAGGTCTTGTTAATAGCGTGACCGCTTTAACTGTCTGGATTATCAGTAAATTTCAAGATATCTAACTTGGAACCGCGTCTAAATTATTACAAACTTTTGAATACAAACAACTTATAATTATGAAAAAAGTAAAAAGAAATTTTTTATCTGGTAAAAGTATTTTACTTACAATTTTTGCTTTATTAATTATGGCGTCTTTTTCTAATTATTATAATAAGCAAGAATCTGAAATTAGAAAGACAGTCGGCTTATATGAGTTTGCAAAAGTGAGTGTCAGTCCGGCATTATCAAACTGACGGATTAATAATCTACTACACAACTACACAACATTTTCTGCTACACGAAAAATGTTGTGTAGTAGATTATTAAATATTTTTTAAGTTCCTTAGTTATCTGTAAAAATCTTAGTCTTTCGCCATTATCAATTCATTAAAGAAGAACTGCATGCCACCATGCGGCGGTTTAATTTGGGTGTTTTCATTAATTTTTTTAGCGATTTTTTGAATATCAAGACTGGCTTTTGAACTAGGAAAAAGTTCTGTGTATGGCATTTGTCTTTTTAAAGATTCGCTCACAGCTGAATCTTCAGTAATGGCTCCCAAATATTTAAGTCGAACGTTTAAAAATCTATCTGCAATTTGCGCTAATTTAGCATATGTTTTTCTGCCGTCCGAATTTTCTGGGTTTTTATTAACTAAAATCGAAACTTCATTAATGCCGCTAGTTTGATGTAAGACTTTAATTAGAGCATATGCGTCGGCAATTGAAGTTGCTTCTGGCGTAACAATAATAATATTCTCTTCGGCTGCTAAGTTAAAATAAATTACGCTATCTCCGATACCTGCCGCCGTATCGACAATCATGTAATTATATTGATAACACAATTCCTGCACAGCAGTTAAAATCAGTAGGCGGTCTTGCGAACTCAAATTAACTATATCAGCCACGCCGCTGGCAGCCGGAATTATATCAATTCCCGAAGGTAAGCTAATGATTATGTCTTGAATACTCGCCTTACCTTTAAGCATATCAGAGATATTAGCTTTAGGTTTGAAGCCTAAAAGAATATTGACATTAGCTAATCCTAAATCAGCATCTAAAATTAACACCTTATGCATATGTTGAGTTAGTGCTAATCCAAGATTAACTGCCGTATGAGTTTTTCCAACTCCGCCTTTTCCACTGGTGATAGTTATTACTTTTGCTGGCTTAATCATGTTTCCTCTTTTCTTGTTTAGATATTGGTAGAGAGTAAGTTCCTTACCCTCTACAAGTTAAATTTTATTTGTTTTGAAATAAAAGCCTAACTACTAGTTTAGCTATTATTTCTTTAGCTATTTCTAAATTTTTAAAAATATCTGCTCCACTGGTGATAAAGTTAAGTGGTAAATTATGTTGTAATACGGCATTCACACAAGGCCCGAAATAACAAGTTTCATCAGTTTTTGTAATTCCTAAACCGTTCAGTTTAAATTCTGAAAAGGTCTGAATTGTTTTTTTTAAATCGAATACATTATTGCTGGCTGGGAGTAGTAAAAGTTTTTTTATCTTAGCACTTCGCATTGTCTGGAGCGCATTATAAGATTCCAACCAATCATTATTTTGGCGAAAGTCGTCTGTGTTTTGATTAGAACAGCCAACAGTATCAATAAGTATTAAGTTATATTTTTGTAAATCATTCAGGGTTAAAATTAAATCCTTGGTACTGCGCACTAAATAAACTGGTAAGTCTAAGGTTTCACCAATTTGTCCTAAATATCTGGCGCTAAATATTTTCTGATTATCTAAAGTTATTAAAGCAACTTTTTTACCGAATTGGCTTTGAGCTAGCTGAGCAAACTTAGCAATGGTTGTAGTTTTGCCAACGCCGGTTCTACCTAAGAAGGCTATTTTTTCAGGGTAATTTTTAAAGTCATAGCCGTATTGAATATACTCGCCTAAAATTTTCGCAAATATATCCAGGTTAATATTACCGTTAAAAGTGAGTTCAGCAGTGTTGCGTTCAAGTAGTGTATTGCAAAAGCGTCCTTCTAGCCCACAGGCTTGTAAAAGAGTTTTAAAATTGCTTAAGACTTGCTGTGTTTGAGGCGAAGTCGTAGGTCTAGTAACCGAACTTGCAGTTGCGCTAAATAAATCGCAGTCTTTAATGATGTCTTTAGTATTATTGGTTTCTCGTATAATTTGCATATAATTCATCTTATCTTGTCTTATAGGTATCTCTAATAATTCAAGGAACCTCTAAAAATCTCCCGTTTTTGCTCAACGCAGAGAACTAGAATTCTTAGAGATCCCCTTATTCTAATTCGACCATACCTATTGATTGCACTTGTATAGCGGAATTTGCCATTAATTCTTGGTGCGAGATAATTCTAAAATCTGGCACATGAGCTTGCACAAAGGCATATAATGGCGAACGTAATCTTCCTGAACACAAGAGAATTGGGGTTAGTCCATTCTGTTTAAATTTTTCTTTTAAATTTTTTAAATTCTGAATTAATTTTTGGGCTAAGCTTGGCTCTAAAGCTAAATACACGCCTTGTTCTGTTACATGTAAGCCATCATTTAAAGTTTTTTCGAGCATTGGGTTGAGGTTAGCTAGGGGCAGAATGCGGTCATCTAATAAATACCTAGCTGTAATTGCGCGAGCCAAGGCTAGGCGCACATATTCAATTAAGTGATCTGAAGATTTTATCGTTAAGCCATAATCGGCTAAGGTTTCCATGATAGTTCGTAGATCTTTAATACTAACGCCTTCGCTGAGTAAACCAGACAAGACTTGTTGGACCGTGCCTAAAGGCAGAATTGCAGGGATGACTTCTTCAACTAGTTTAGGATAGGTTTTACTCAAATTATCGAGTAAAATTTGAGTTTCTTGGCGACCTAAAATTTCACCAGCGTGAGCTTTGATAATCTCTGTGAGATGTGTGGTGATGACTGTGGTTGGATCAATTATTTCATAACCTGCCCGCATAGCGCGTTCTTTGTCTGTCATGGGTATCCACAAGGCGTCTAAGCCAAAGGCTGGCTCTTTAGTTGCAATGCCGTTAATTTCGGTATGCGTATTGCCGTAATCAATTGCTAAGTAGTGGTTAGGCATAATATTAGCTTTGGCAATTGGCACGCCTTTTAAAAGGAAGCGATATTGGGTTGGCTCTAGGCGGAGGTTATCTTTAATGTTAATTGAGGGAACAATAAAACCTAAATCAAGAGCAAATTGCCTGCGCAGTCCGCGGATTCGATTGATTAGCTCGCCGCCGCTTGAGATGTCGATGAGCGGGATTAATTCGTATCCGACTTCAAGTTCTAGTAGATTGACACCAAGTAAAGTTTTAACTTCTTCTGTGCTGCCTGGTATTGGAGCTGTTGGAGTATTGGCGCTTTCTGTTTGTTGTTCTGCTTTAGCTTGTTCAAAGAGATTATTTTTGCCAGCGGAATAAGCTAAGCAGGCGGAGATAATTGCTAAAGTCATAAATGGGAAGAAGGGTAAGCCAGGAATAATAGCAAAGACTAAGGCTGTTCCAGCGGAGAGCCAGAGCGGTTTGTTAAATCTGGTAATTTGTGCGGTAACTTCTGAGCCTAAATCAGAACCTGTTGAGGCACGAGCCACGATTAAGCCAGCGGAAACTGAAACTATCAAAGCCGGGATTTGTGAAACTAAGCCGTCGCCGACAGTCAGCATGGTGTAGGTTTGCATGGCGGATTTCCATTCCATACCTTGTAGCACAACGCCGATAATTAAGCCGCCGATGATGTTGATTAAAGTGATGACAATACCAGCGATAGCATCGCCGCGCACGAATTTTGAAGCACCATCCATTGCACCGTGAAATTCAGCTTCGGCACTTAATTCTTTACGAATTTTTTTGGCTTCTTTTTCGGTGATGATGCCGGCATTTAGATCGGAGTCGATCGCCATTTGTTTGCCGGGCATAGCGTCGAGGGTGAAGCGTGCTGCGACTTCTGCAATACGCACTGAGCCTTTGTTAATGACGATAAAATTAACTAAAGTTATAATTGTAAAAATTATAATACCGACAACATAGCTGCCGCCGACAACGAAGTTTCCGAAAGCTTGAATTACGTGACCTGCTGCGTCCATGCCAGTATGTCCGTTAAGGAGGACTAATCTGGTTGAGGAGATGTTCATAGATAAGCGAAACAGGGTTGTAATTAGCAGTAGGGCAGGGTATGAAGAAAATTCTAAAGGTCTAGCTATATATATAGCTACAAAGAGAATTACGAGTGAAAATGTGATATTTAGTGACAAAAGAATGTCAAGCAGGCTAGCTGGAATGGGGATAACCATAATAATTATGACACCGACTAGTAGTATCGGTATCATGACATTCATGGTCATATTTTTCTTTTTTTGTTCTTGCATAAAATAGAAAACCTTCTAATTACAAATTCTTACGAGACGTTACAACCTTTTATGACCCTCAAAAACCTGTTGGCAGCTTATTTTTAAATTCTAATTTTCCCTACTGTATTATTTAGTTAGTCCAGAATCTTGCAAGCTACATGCCAATTAGCAAATTGTGAGGTTTCTTGTAGGGTTGTCCCAAAATCGCAAAAAATCGCAAAATGCGCATAAAGTGTTAGCGGCGTGAATCTTAGAATTTCTAGGATATTGATCTAAATTATTTTAGCAACATTTTTGATAATCTTAAAACTTAATAATTGAAAACAATTGATTATATTAACAGGCATTTATCAGCAGACTTAAAAGGCATAAATGAATTAAACGCTATAGCCGGCAAAAGACTTAAAAAGAAAATTGTCGTCTCTATACCGGTGATGATCTTCTTCCGCTTGCAGACGACACCTGGGCTGTTTCTGTTTGCTATCAGGATCTCTATCGTCAACTTATCAGAGTTTTCTAATTTTTTTTAAAACAAAGGAACGCGGTATTATTTGTTTTAACTTATCGAGTTTTTGCGATAGTTTTAACAAATCAAGACTAAACCACTACGTTAGTAGAAAAACTAAAAATTAACTATCGATAATTATTACAAAATATTTTTATTTATTCCTATTTTTAGATTTTTCAGATAAGGTGTCGCCGTTTTTTATAGAGAGGTAATGCGAGTTGATTCAAGTTTATGAGTCATTTGTGCCGAATCTAGCATCTTAAGTCGATATAAATATCTAGTATTGATAATAAAAAAAATAAATATGGCTAACAAAACAGTAAAAAAAGATAAATGGTTTTGTGTGCATTCTAAATCTGGTTTTATTTCTAATTTTCGTGCTCATTCTGAGCGTGGCGCAACCATGCTCGAGACAGCGCTAGGTTTAGGTTTCTTTCTTTTTCTTATCTTTTGTTTATTCAGCATTTTGTGGACGGCTTATCAATTTGTAGTGGCGCAATACTTGGCGACCGAGGCAGTTAGGAGATTGGTGGTGCTGACAAATACGAATGCTGATGGTAATAGGGCTCTGAATATTATAAATTCTTTGACCTGTAGTAGTGCTAATCCATTATGTGGGCAAAATTATTTAATGAGCTTGGCTAGAAGAGATATTCGCATCGAAAGTTACGACAGTCAAAATAATTCATGGAGTGGTGATAATGGAAATTTTACAGATGCTGGAAATGGTGGAGATTTTGTTAGAGTAACAATTACTGTTAATGCTGGTGCTTTAAGTCTTGTTATGAGAAACAACAGTATTAACATGGGCAACGGTCTGAATTATAATCAAAATTTTAGTTTTTCAGGTATGGCGATTGGGCGCAATGAGCCAATTGTTGATAGATAATAAATAGTAGTGTGATGCGTTTGTTTTGATGTTTAAATTTTCGAAGAGAGGTAGTGGCGGGGGCGACTTGCCAGTGTAAGAGAGTCCTCCTCCTTCTCTCCTGTCTTCTATTTATTCCCCGATGCCCGATAAGAGTAGTTATCGGGCATCCAGAGAGTTTTTTTAGTCGTAAGATATAGTTTTTTTAGAGGTGTGTTTGGTTTGTTTTTGGGTGAGGGG
>JAITKM010000002.1 GCA_031278395.1 Deltaproteobacteria bacterium
TAACAAATACTATTTCTAATGTTACTAATAACCCTTATATAAATAATTTGAAAAATGTTGATAAAATATTAGATGAAATATTAAAGAACGAATCTCTAAAAAACGCGAATTTAAAAATAAAAGATGGTATAAATGGTATTGGTATACTAACAGTAGTAGCAGTAGCAGGAGCAGTAGAGGAATATACAATCGGTATAGGGAGTAATACTATTTCTGGATTGCGTGGATTGATAGTTCCTGATCAAGAAATAATAGATAATTCGCCTAATCATCCTAATAAACAAGCCCCAAGTACGAAACCAACAAAAAACGGTACGACAGATAACCAAACAAACGGCATAGATAATAAAGATAATGCGTCGACAGAAGGTACTTCAGCTCAACAGTCATCTTCTTTAGATACTAAGAAAGATACTATGAGAAAAAAATTAGAACGATATCAATATATATTTGAGAACATACCAATTGGAGAAAAATCTCAAGAAGATATAGACTTTCAGAGAGAGACAGAAAAAGAATCTCCAAATGAAACAAAACAAATTCGGGAAGGGAAGTCAGTCGATGAAATTTTGAGCCAATTGACAAACTAGTGAAGTAATAAAAAGTCTTTATTGCTTTGTAATATTAACGAAAGATTGAGGTTATTTATGATAGAGTTATTAGATTTAATTAATAGTTTGAATTTGTTAGCGTTGTTTTTTGTCGTTGGGCAAACAGCACAACCAACAACACAATCAACTACTGTTAAGAATAATAGGAAAGATGAAATAAAAATAAAAGCAGTAAAAGATATTCTGAACATACTAAAAACGGCACTGACAAATAAAAAAGGAGGATATCTTAAGATCAAGAGTGATGCTATTACTACTACTAATAATAATAATCCATTTAAAGACCTTAATCTTGATCAAGATCTTTTTAATGCCAAAAAGAAAATTAATAACACATTAATTCAAGGATTAGAAACCAAATTTAATTCATATAATAATGACCAAAAAGTTAAATTCTTTGATATGTTATCTTTGATAGAATCTATAAATGATATTGGGATGTTTTACTCAAACATCCCAATGTCTTATCAAGATGATCTTGTTAGTGAGAATAGAAAAGTTGTGGATAGAATTGCAGATGTATTTGCAACAGCAGAAACACAGATAATGGATATTGCAAAAGAGAAGACAGCGCCTAACGGACAAAACAAAACACTAGATAGTAGCATTTCTTCACCAGAACCACAATTACCATCAGCACCACCACAAGAAAAAGTTATTCTTGAGAAGATTAATAAGATAGAGATAACTCATATTGAAGCAAAAAATTTGTTGAGTACATATTACGAACATAACCAAAATTCGTTACTTAATACGCCATCCATAAAAAGCTTATCAACTATATTAACAGAGATAATTCGTGATATAAAAGAAAATGCCCATACATCTCTATATAATAAAGCTGCATTTGGAAAACGCACAGACTATGAATTGGATGAATTGATAAAAGACTTATGTATGAAAGATAAAAGTAGTTATGGTCTTGAGTTAACTCAAGCATATAAAAATGAAATTGAAACTCCTCTCAATAAGCAGCGAGAGGCTATTAGGAATGGTTTTCAGACATTAATTACAGATAATATCGATGCCTTAACAAGTAAGAATTCAGATAACCAGGATGAGGCTTTTGAGAATTTAACAGCCGGAGGCATTATTGCTAACTATGATAAGGCAACAGAACAATATCAATTCAGCTATAAATATAATAATAATGGAAGAGTTTTAACTATCAATCTCCATGAATTCCTTTTCGAAAATATAGAAAAAGAAAAATCAAATAGGTGGAAAAACGCGCTAGAAGCAAATGGAAAGAATTTTGTAACCAATGTTAAACCGAGTCGATATAATGCCTTATCAGTTAAGGCATTAGAATGTAGTAAACAAAATATAGGTATTATATTCAGTGATTCTTCTGAAGAAATTAAAATGGGGTCATTTATACTGGTACATGATTATTTATTTGGTAAGTTTAAGTTAAGTAATAAGGATTTTACCTTTGATGAGGATTTCAAAGATATTATTACAATTGCGAAACACGAATATAACAACTTAAAATATGGTGAAGCTAGCGTTGATGAATATAAACAAGGTTGTAGAGCAATAGTAGCTGGTCAATTTAATTCAGATGATACAAATAATGTGTATTATCAAAAAATCACGAAAATTAAAGATAAAAACAAAAATTTCAATTTTAACCCAAAATTTTAACCAAAGGAGATTAAATGAATAAATACTCTCTCTATTCTACAAAAATTTATTGTTATCTAAAATCATATCAATATAAATATGCAAACGTGATATTGTTTTGTTTTGGTATTGTAATACTAACATATGCCATTGCTAATATAGCGATTGCGCAACCTGCAAACAATAACCAGGGTACTGGGGCGGCAGCCGGAGCGATTATCAAAGACCAAATGTGTAAGATCCTTATATTACTTGAAGGTCCTTTTGGGGCGTTGGTAATGGTGGTTGCTGGTCTTGCAGCGGTAGTAACTGCCGCTATGGGAGCCTATAAAATGGCAATGTCTTGCGTAGTTATTGCCTGTGGTTCATATATTGTAGGAGCATTTTTGGTTTTGTTTTTTCCAAATGCAGATAATAGATGTAATACGTATAAAAACGGTCAACGCCAATTTAACAAATCTACCACGTTTAACAACTATACAATTGACTTCAATTATAGCGCACCGGTTTTATATACGCTAAACGATAAAGATAAAAGTAAAACAATACTTTGAATAAAAGCACACAACTCACACACAAAGGGTGTCCTGTTAGTCCAGTGATAAAACAAGCACACAACTGGTGTAAGGTTCTTTGTAACAACTATTCTTGAGAATAACTTATTTTTGCAACATATAAAAAGTTATACTGTAGCACAGCCAAAACAGCCAATCCTAGCTGCTACAGTAATTCCTTTTCGCCAGCGAAGGGAGGGAGAATTTTACTCATCTTGATGAGCTGATAATATTTACCTTGTTCGGAAAAATCACCAGTGTATATGACAAATGCGTCCGAGCAGGTTGTTTGTAAGACAACCCTTATTATATTGTTGCTTTCTGGTTTCTATCACCAACATATTTTTAAATAGTCCGCCCTCAAGCTTGTGCGAGCTTATCTAGTTAAGATTATAAAGAATCAATAAATTTAAGATTTAAATCTGCGCCTGACATAATATTATGTTGAAATCTCTAGATTTTATTCTATTGACAAAAACAAGCCACTATTTTACATCTCGGCGTCAATTTCTTAGATGTTTATCAATTTATTAAAGTAAATATTATGGATTTTTTAAAAGGTATTTTTAATGTTCTAAAAGTTTTAGTCATAACTTTTTGCTCGATTGCAATGTTTCTTTTTGTATTTGTAATTGTCGTGCTGATCGCGCTTATAGCTGGCAAGAACGGTATAGAAATGCCAAATGAAATGATTAAATCTGACAAAATGGTGGCTATTGTTCCTGTCATAGATGAAATAGGGGTAAAAGCTAAAGCAGAAGATTTTCAAAAACAACTTAATCAACAGTTACAAGATAAAAATATTAAAGGTGTAGTTGTTCGTTTAGATTCCCCAGGCGGCACGGTTGGCGATTCAGAAGAAATGTATTTAGCAATTAAAAATGCTAAAAAACGTTTTTCAGCCAAACCAATTATTTGCTCGCTGGGAAATGCGGCTGCTTCAGGAGCATTATATGTCGCCGTCGCTTGCGACAAAATTGTAACTTTAAAGGGAACTATCACGGGGTCAATCGGCGTAATCATGTTGACTCCAAATTTTTCTAATCTCATGCAAAAATACGATTTAGAGGTCAATGTCGTAAAAAGTGGACAGTTCAAAGATGTTGGTTCACCATTTAGACAAATGACCGAAGATGATAAATTAGTCCTAAATACTTTTGTAGATAGTGCATTTAACCAATTTGTTACTGCTATTTCTGAATCTAGAAAAATCCCCAAAGATGAAGTTTTAAAATTTGCGGATGGTAGAATGATTTTAGGTGAAGATGCAGTCAAACTTGGTTTAGCCGATTATATCGGTGACGTAACTACTGCCGGTCAAGTTGTACTTGAGCTTTTAAATATCGAAGGTTCAGCAGATTTAATTTATCCAAAGAAAGATAAGTTTGCTACTCTTTTTGAAAAATTAGCCGAATCAAGATTGGGGTGGTGGTTATGGGGTGAACAAAGCAGAGTAAAATTAAAATATATACTCTATTAGGAAATAGATAAATGGTGCAAAGAGTTTTAATCGTTGAAGATGAAGATGTTATTCGCATGTCCTTATCCGAAAATTTAGCTTTAGAAGGTTATAAAGTAACGTCGGTTGAAGATGGCGAGAAAGCTATTACAGCTTTTAAAGATAATGGCGCAGATTTGGTAGTTTTAGATTTAATGTTGCCTAAATTAGATGGACTTGAGGTTTTAAAACAAATTAAGGCGCTAGATATGACAGTGCCGGTAATTATCTTAACTGCCCGCTCGGATGAAGTTGATAAAGTTGTGGGCTTAGAAATAGGCGCTGACGATTATTTAACTAAACCTTTTGGTATGCGCGAACTTTTTGCACGCGTTAAAGCGCTACTGCGTCGAACACAAACCCTAATCGAAGTCGGGCAAACAGCTAATCCTAATGCGGCAAATAATGATGTAGTCGCAGTGCTGGAACAGATACAGCTCGGTGATGTGCGAGTTGATTTTAAAACGTATCGAGCTTTTAAGAGCGATAAAGAGCTGGAAATGTCCGTAAAAGAATTTGAATTATTGCGTTATTTGGTAAATAGACCAGATATTCCAGTTGCTAGAAACGATCTATTAGATGAAGTTTGGGGGTATAATAGCTATCCTACAACGCGAACAGTTGACAATTTTATTGCAAGACTACGACAAAAAATTGAAGATACGCCGGACAAGCCTAGGTATATTATAACTGTTCACGGCATAGGATATAAGTTTGTTCCATAATATAAATATAACACAAAAACTATTTGAACTATGAAATTACTAGCAGGGAAAAAAGGATTAATCATAGGCTTAGCAAATGATAAAAGCATTGCGTGGGGAATTTCTCAGAAGTGTCATGAGTATGGCGCAGAGTTGGGATTTACGTTTTTAAACGAGGCTTTAGAAAAGCGGGTTCGCCCATTAGCTGAATCTTTAGGAGCTGATTTTATTGTTAAGTGTGATGCAGAAAAAGATGAAGATATAGTTAGGCTTTTTGATGAAGTTGAAAAGAAATTTGGTAAGTTAGACTTTGTGGTACATTCTATTGCACATGCCAGCGCTGAAGATTTAAAAAATCGTTTCCATTTAACAACGCGTGAAGGATTTAAACATGCCTTAGATGTTAGCGCGTATTCGTTAATTAAAATCACTGCCTCTGCTAAAAAAATAATTAATCCAGGTGGTAGTATTATGGCAATGACTTACTATGGAGCTGAAAAGGTTGTGCCTAATTATCGTATTATGGGTGTGGCTAAAGCGGCGTTAGAGGCTTCGGTGAGAGAGTTAGCGGCTGATTTAGGTCCTGACGGAATTAGAGTTAATGCAATTTCTGCAGGACCGATTAGAACCCTGGCTGCGTCTGGTGTGTCGGATTTTAAATCTTTAATGACTGGTTTTGAAGGACGCGCGCCATTAAGAAGATTGGTTACTCAGGAGGACATTGGCAACGCGGCAGTTTATTTGCTTAGTGATATGTCAAGGTCTGTAACTGGAGAAATCCATTATGTTGATGGGGGATTTAATATTACAGCAGCTTAAGGGGACTTCTAAAAATTCCAGTTCTCTTTGTTGGTCATTCGCGAAAAAATACTCATGTATGTTGAATACATTTCGCTTTTTTTTTAAGCTTGCTTCGATAACGGGAATTTTTATCGTGCCTATAATAAAATGAATAATAATTAATATAAAGGAGAGTAAAACATGACTTCTAAATTAGCAGTAGCAATAGTAGTTGGAGGTGGTCCAGCGCCTGGAATTAATGGTGTAATTAGTGCAGCCACGATTGAAGCAATTAATCGTGGGTATAAAGTCTATGGCGTGATGAATGGTTTTGAAGATATCATGAAGGGCGATAAGTCCAATGTTCGCGAATTAACGCTTGATGATGTAACCCAAATCTCTCGTGAAGGTGGTTCAATTCTTTGCACTTCGCGTGCGAATCCTAAAAAAAGTAAAGAAGCTTTAGAGAATGTGGTTAAAGTTTTAAAAGAGTTGAGGGTTGGATATTTAGTAACTATTGGCGGTGATGACACAGCTAGTAGTTCTGGCGCTGTGGCTTCGATGGCTAATGGCGAAATTAAGGTGGCTCACGTGCCTAAGACGATTGATAACGATTTACCGCTTCCGCCGAGTGAATTTACTTTTGGTTTTCAGACCGCTAAAGAAGTCGGTAGTGAGATTGTCGAAACTTTACAAACTGAAGCGGCAACTACTAAGCGTTGGTGTTTAGTTATAGCTATGGGCAGAACTGCAGGGCATTTGGCTTTAGGGATTGGAACTTCAGTCAGTGCAACTCTAACAATTATCCCAGAGGAATTTAAAGAAGGCGATGTGCCGTTATCTAAAATTGTGGATTTAATAAGCGCTACAATTTTAAAAAGGAAAGCTTTAGGTAAAGGCTTTGGCACAGTTGTTATTGCTGAAGGTTTAATTGAGAAAATAGATCATAGCACTATTCCAGATATTGACAAAGTTGGACGCGATCCGCATGGGCATTTGATTTATGCTGATATTGATTTAGGTAAAATTCTCAAAGATGCGGTGCTGAAAAGATTACAGCAGTTTGGAGTCAAAGTAACTATTACAGAGAAAAATGTTGGTTATGAATTGCGTTGCGCTAGACCGATTTCTTTTGATCGCGAGTATACTTTGCTGCTTGGTTATGGAGCCGTTAATTTCTTGTTAGCTGGTGGAACGAACGCCATGATTTCTAAACAAGGACGAAAAATTGTGCCAATTCCTTTTGAAAATTTCGTAAATCCTGCAACCGGTAAAGCACAAGTCCGTTTAGTTAATACGCAGACTGAAACCTTTGTGGTAGCTCAAAAATATATGTGTAAGTTGACCAAAGAGGATTTAGATAATCAAGAATTGATGTCTAAGATTGCTGGATTTTCAAACTCAGAGGTGGCTTTTATTCAGAAAGAATTGGGAGATGTTGCAGTTGATGTTACTTTGTATTCTGCTGATTCAATTGACGACGAATTATAAAGACACTTATGCCAAATCAAAAGATCATGTGTCAAAATACTGATTTATCAAATATTGAATTTATCAAGGCTTTGGTAAATCAGTCTCAGGTCTTAGTTTCTTTAGCTGAAGCTGGTGAAACTACTGCTTTTATAGATGGGCTAAGTGACTATGACTCTCAGTTGGATAAGTTAAATCAAATCCTTGAAAATCTTCCGCCAAAATCAAGCAGAGAGGTTTCTGATTCTGTTTCAAGTTTATACTCTGAAGCTTTGGAAAATTTTCAAGATGTTTATCAAAAACTCGTCAGAGTAACCAATAAACTCAAAGAGTCAACCGCTAGTGAGTTAAAAAATTTGTATAGCAAAGCTAACGGTATGAAAAAATATCTAGGTGTTTCTGAAACTAATGAGCCAATTAATTTAACCGGTATCAGAAAAGGATAAAGTTTATATCCGCCTGAATAGTTATATAATATATAATTTTGAATAAAAAGTGTTATATTACAATTGGTTAGGTGGTTTGTTGACATATGAAGCATTTACATTATATACCCCCTCCCGCTCGAACTGTCCTGTTAAGGATTTAAAATTTGTCTGGCTAGTAATAATGTTTTTTCTACTAGCTACAAAAACTAAAATCCTTAACAGGACAGTTTGCAAACAAAGGTTTTGTTTCAACTCTCCTTTAAAAGTGTATTTCACTAATTTTCAAAAAAAGGAGTTTTTAAATGTTAGTTTTGAGCCGTGATATAGGCGAGTGGGTCATTATAAACGATGACATTAAACTTGTAATTGTGGATATTCAGAAAGACAGAGTCCGATTAGGGATTGAGGCTCCAAAAGACACCACAATTCATCGTAAAGAAATTTATGATGCCATCAAAAAAAAGAAGGCAGGAGAAAAAGACAACGCGAATGAAACGAAAAACAAATAGTTTTGTTTTATTTGCATTTAGCCTTGATTAGGTTAGTTAGCATCATTAGCTTAGCTACCTAATCAAGGAATTTTCTCGTTTTGTTTCTGCCAGAAATGTTTTTTAGTTTGCAAACTGTTTTACACCAATTATCCAAAATCTAAAAAGTTACGGAATTGTTTTTCAAGCTCCTTGATATTTTCTATGTAGACCTGAATTTCCTCTAGCTCTTTGGCGTTTTCCAAAACAACTCTGCCGTATTGCAGAGTCTTGTCAAGTTCCTCTCGAACTGGACCTTTGAATTTTTTTCCGTTAATGTCTAAGTCAAATTGTGTAGAGTAAATTAAACGTCGTAATTCCTCTTTAGCTTGTTTAAATTCTATTGATTCTGCATTTTCTAAATATGTATCTAAATCACGACGCTTTTTCTTTTCCTCATCACTCAACCGAATAGCTCCCTGATTACTGCGTCCTTGAGTGTTGCGACGTTCCTGCTCTTGTTCTAGTGTCCTATTTTCACGCACCAGTTTATTCAAATCTTCCTCAGATAAACCAGAATTAACAAAAATCTCTAAATTCTTTTTATCTCCTGTATCTTGATCTTCTGCGGAAAGACGCACAATACTGTCTACGTCAACCGAAAGATTGATTGCAATTTTAGGGATTCCACGTGGGGCTGGTGGAATATCAACTAACTTAAAAAAGCCTAACGATTTATTTTCAAAGACATATGGGCTTTCGCCTTGTAACAGGTGAATATTCATTTCTTTCTGGTTTGGTCCAGAGGTAGTGAACATTTTGGTAATGTTAGCTGGCACTTTTGTATTACGTGGAATTATTGGCGTGCACATGCCGCCTTCGGTTTCAATAGAAAGGGTCAGCGGTGTAACGTCAGCTAAACTAACGCCAGACAAAATACCTTGCATTAGCGCGCCTTGGACTGCCGCACCTAAGGCAACCGCTTGATCTGGATCAACTGTAGTATCAATTGATTGTCTGCCAAATATTTTTCTACTTTGACGGCGAATGGTAGGCATTTTGGTCATACCACCAACTAAGACAATATCATCGATATCATCAGCGCGAATGCCGGCATCAACCATAGCTTTCATGCACGGTGGATCAAGACGAGCAGTAAGCTGACCAAATAAAGCTTCCATAGCTTTACGGGTCAAGGTAACAGTTAGATTTTCAGTGCCTGATCCAAAACCTGTAGATGACAGATTGGCAACGTTTAGCAAAACTTCATTTTTGAAAGAAAGTTCGTGTCTGGCGTTTCTGGCAGCTGTTTTTATACGTTGTAATGCCATTCTGTCTTTTGCAAGGTCAACCCCAGCTTGATTTTTAAACTCTTCAAGTAACCAGGCGACCATAGCTAAATCATAATCTTCACCACCTAAAAAAGTATCGCCACCAGTAGACATGACATCAAAAAGCCCGTTGTGTAGTTTGAGAATTGTAATATCAAATGTTCCACCGCCTAAGTCGAACACAGCAATAATTTTTTCTTTTTTGTCAGAGTCTTTTAAATCAATGCCATAAGCTAGGGCAGCGGCTGTTGGCTCATTGATAATATTTAAAACTGTCATGCCTGCAATACGTCCTGCGTCGCGGGTGGCTTGGCGTTGAGCATCGTTAAAATGTGCTGGAACAGAAATGACAGCGTGTTGAACTTTTTCGCCAAGGCGAGCTTCGGCAATGTCTCGCATGTATTTGAGAATAAAGCCAGAGACTTGTTCGGGACTCATTGGCTGTCCGTCAATTTCGACCCAAGCATCACCGTTTTTAGCAGGGATAATTTTGTAGGGTAGTCGTTTGATAGCTTCTTGAACATCTGGGGCGTTATATTTTCTGCCGATAAGACGTTTGACAGCAAAGATTGTGTTAAGTCGATTTACTTCTGCTTCAGCTTCGGCTTGATATCCAACGATATGTTCAAATTTTGAATTGATAGCAAAGATGGATGGCACAGTATCTTTGTCGCTGTGGGTATCTCTTAAAATGATAGGTTTACCATCTCGCACAATTGCGACAGCAGAATTTACTGTTCCGAGGTCTATTCCAATTACGTTTTTTATTTCAGCCACGTTAGTTTAAGGGTTATAAGTTATATCTAAATTGTGGATGCTACATAAGGTATTAAAAGTATTTAGTAAATATTTTTCTTTTTTCTGGTATGGGGTTACTTTTAAATATAATTTTTTAGGTTAAAAAATCATCCAAAAATCATATATCGGGCAATATTTCAGAAAGTTTCCACTGAAATTTATGCCTAAAAGTAACCCCATACCAGAACCTATTCCAGAACCTATTACTGCAAATTACGCATAAATACTGGTGGTTTTTGAAAGAATAAAGAAGTTGTAATCGAATTATTGCATGCCAAAGATGAATCAAAACTGATTTTTAAATCCAGAACAATACATGAGACATTAATATGAAATGTTTAGATTGGATTAATTATTACGATATAAATTGGCGTTTTTCGTATTGTATTAATTCTTGTGGGATATTCATAAGGAAACGAGAAGTTTCCGAGCTGGCATATGGTGAGGAAGAATTAAATGAACGGCGAATAAGAGCTTGGGATAAATAAAGTTTTTTCTTGGTCCTAGTAATTCCAACATAACAAAGCCGTCGCTCTTCTTCCAAATCCTCCTCAGTATCGAGACTTTTTAAATGTGGTAATAACCCTTCCTCCATCCCAATTAAAAACACAACATCAAATTCAAGCCCCTTAGCTAAATGGAGAGTCATCAAAGAAACAGGGGATTTTTTATTGTTTTTTTGCAGGTTGTTAAAATCAGCCTCCAGATTTGCATTGTCTAAATCTGATGCCAAACTGGTTTGGTCTAAAAAGTTACTGATAGTAATACTAAAATCTTCGGCATTATTAGCAATAAAATCTTCACAAACTCGCATTAATTCAAAGATATTTTCTTTTCTACTAACTGATTCTTCACTTTTATTCTCTCCTAGTTCTTGCAAATATCCAGTGTCTGTAACTATACTTTTAATCAGGCTAGATAATAAAAATCCTCGTTGCTTAGCCGAAACTGTTTTGTCTTGTAACTCCATTTCTATCTTGTGAGCTAGTTTTTTTAAATTTAAAATGATTTTATAAAAAACTTCTAACTTCTTAAGCACCCTAGCCGAAAAATTAGGAAGTTTTTTTTCTAAAACTATTTTTTCAATAGCTGTCCAAAGTGGAATATTATTAGAACTGGCAAAAAGTTGCAGTGCAACAATTGTGCTGTTTCCAATTCCACGAATTGGCGTGTTAATAATTCTTAACAAAGCCGAATCATCGTTAGGATTTATTAATAAACGACAATAGGACAAGATATCCTTAATTTCCTTTCTTTCGTAAAACTTTAACCCGCCATAAATAGTATAATTAATATTATTGCTCAGCAAAGCCTCTTCAATTACTCTGGATTGGAAGTTAGTGCGGTAAAAGATAGCAATATTGACTGGCTTAACACCTTGTTGTTGCAGACGTAAAATCTCACGTGCCACGAAGTTGGCTTCATTTTTGTCAGTGTCGCCACAATAATAACTAATTAACTCCCCCTCATCATTAATAGTAGTAATATTTTTTTTCTTTCGGTTTTTGTTTTCTTCAATAACATTGGCTGCAACAGAAAGAATTTTTTTAGTTGATCGATAGTTAATATTTAAAGTAATTTCTTTACAATCTGGATAGTTATTCTTAAAATTTAAAATATTACCAATATTTGCCCCACGAAAAGCATAAATCGATTGGTCATCATCACCAACTACACAAAGGTTTTTATTTTTTGCAGCAAGCATTTTGATTAGTAGATATTGGGCGTGATTTGTATCTTGATATTCGTCGACCATAATATATTTAAACTGATTCTGATAATGTTCTAGTATATCTAGATGATCGCGAAATAGTTCAATTGTTTTACAGATTAAATCTCCAAAATCCAGAGCATTGGATTTTTTAAGTTTTGCTTGATAGAGCTGGTAGATTTCTAAAACCTGTTCAGCTTGTTTTCTATAAAATGAAAATGAATTAAATCGAACAAACTCTTCATCTGATAGAAAATCGTTTTTGACACGATCTATTTGATTTTGGACTTCTTTAGGTGTAAGGAAATTTTTTTCTAAATTTAATTCTTTTAAAATTTTTTTGATAATCGCAAGCGAGTCATTGGCGTCATAAACAACAAAATTTTTGTTAAAACCAAGATGTTCAGCATTGACTCTTAAAATTCTAAGACAAGTTGCATGAAAGGTTGAAACCCAAAATGACCCTAAGTTATTACTGAATAAACAGGCTACTCTTTCTTTCATCTCTTTTGCTGCTTTATTCGTAAAAGTTACAGCTAAAATTTGGCTCGGATAAGCCTTTTTAGTGTAAATCAAATGAGCAATCCGCCTGGTTAAAACACGAGTTTTTCCACTTCCTGCACCAGCAAAGATTATAAGTGGACCATCTAAATACGTTACTGCCTCATACTGGTCTTTGTTTAGGTTTTGTAAATGTTGTGGTTGTTGGTTCTCTTCCATTAATTTGGATTTAACATCAGTAAATCATTACTATAGAAATTGGCAGGAAAACAACTTAGCCTCTTTCTATATTTTATTTATAGTTATGTTGTTCAGCGAAATTTTTTATTGTATCTATAATAATTATGACAATCTGCTGTGCTTTCTTTACAGTTTGTAGCAAAAATATCAATTCCTAATTTAGCCATAATAATTAAAGATAAAATCATTGCAATAAATTCAATTAAAGCGATCGGGTTGTTTAATAAAGTTTGTTCTAACATAATATCTATTATCCTATAAAAATAGCATGTATGCCCAGAATACTATGGTGTTAGGAACTGGGCATATTTGCTATAAAGTTGTTTTGCACTTCATAAAATCTCTATATAGAAAAAAGCTAGATGCCTATAGAAAAACAATAGAATTATGTCAATATAAATTTCTATTATTTTTCTATTATAATAAAAATATTTAATTATTATAGCATATTATAACTTAATTATTTTTCTTCTACTGATTAGTTTTAAACATGTTTTAAATTATGTTTACAGAAGGCATGTCTTGTCTGTCCAAGCGCAGTTTGCTATTGGGGAGGGCACAGTTCATACAAGTTCATAATGACGATTTATTAATTAATGTAATTTCTTGTTTAATTTATTTTTTATGTATTCAACTTCAGATTTTAGAAATGGTTTAAAGGTCCTAATAGATAACAAACCTTACGAGATAATATATTTTCAGCATGTTAAGCCAGGTAAAGGTGGCGCTTTTGTTAGAACTAAACTTAAAAATTTAAGAGATGGGAGTATTGTTGAAAAAACTTTTCGCTCAAGTGAAAAAGTAGGTAAGGCTGAGTTTTCGGATGTTGAGATGCAGTTTTTATATTCCGACGATAATTTTCATTTTATGGATACTGAAACTTTTGAGCAAATTTTGCTTCCTGCTAACATCGTAGGTGATAATAAATTTTTTCTCAAAGAGAATATGTTGGTTAAAATTTTAATGATGGGTGGGGAAGTTTTAAATATTGATTTGCCAGCTTTTGTTACCTTAAAAATTACTCATTGTGAGCCTGGTATCAAGGGGGATACTGTTTCTGGTGCGACCAAACCAGCTGTTTTAGAAACAGGGGCAAAGATTATGGTGCCTTTATTTGTCAATGAAGGTGAAACTATTAAAATTGATACCAGAACTAAGGCTTACGTCGAACGAGTTAATTAACTAGGAAGAAATTATGAATCTTACATTTATTTTTGTTTTATTAAGTCTTATAGTTATCGCGATTATTAGTTTTCTTATCTATACACTTTATCAAATTTATATGCAGGATAAGGTGTCAGGTAAAACTTGGGTTTCGGGTTATACTAGAGTGCAGCCGCATGTAGTTGATGAATATAGTCGTTTGCTTTCTTTTTTTAAATTGACTGATTCGGCAACTGAGGAGGATATAAAAGAAGCCTATCGGAGATATGTGAGAGAAAACCATCCAGATATGACTAATGCCGATCCAGAGAAAATTCGTAAGTTCCAAGAAGTTAAAACTATTTATGAAAGAATTATGGATATGAAGAGAAATAGTTTTATTGGGCGCGGGCAAGCTATGTGATATTTTATATTTTTGGGTTGGGATGTGTTTGCAGCGTGCAAAAAAAAGAAGCCTGATATACTGAGAGAGTTTGTATATCAGGCTTCAAAAATTGTTTTTAATGTTCTGCCCCTACAGATTATTGTAAGGTCAGTGTTTTTGTTTGTTCGCTATTTGAAGATTTTGTTTCAAATAATGTATTGCCATTTAGTTCTTCTAAGGTTGCAGTAATTTCTGGACTTAACATATAGTGTAACGAATAAAATATTCTAACTAATCTATTTAATTCTACACTGTCTTTATTTGAAAATTCAGTTTGGATTGTATTTGAGATTTGTTGCATATGTCGAAGGATTCTTTCTTGTTCTGCAACATTTTTTATAATTCGCCCAGGTAACGAGCTATTGATTGATACTGTTTTTTTGCTGATCTGCAACGATCGTTCGAGTGACTGAAGTGCTCCGAACATTTTATATAAAATTTCGTATTCACCCATAAATTTATAACCTCTTCATAAAATGTTATTAAAAATTTATTTCAAAAAACCTTTCAAACACTAATCTACTAATTTGTAACAATTGATTCAAATAATGTATAAAATTTGTAAAATTTTTTTTATTAATATTATCGATATGTTATTATTCGGTTTCTCTGGTATGGGGTTACTTTTAATCATGAAATTCAGTGGAAACTTCCCTAAAAAATCAACGATAACTGACTACTATTGTATTTAATCGAAAATGGACTAGCCAAAAATCAAGAGGTTAAAGTAACCCCATACCAAAACCCCAAAGTAACTCCATACCAAAAATTGCCAAAAATTTGAATATCTTATGAGTTTATGGCAAGAGAGAAGAACGCAAACTCAGGATAGTAGTTTATGGTAAAAATTAATTACTCAATAAATATAAGTCGGGTATTGAAATTTATTCTGGCAATTTTTTTAATTTCGTTCGTCTGGATCGAATTTAAGATAATTTCTAATATGTCAAATCTGCCACAAGATAATGCCGATGTCCTGATAATCTTAGGAGCTAGCACTCAAGGTATGACTCCCTCCTTACCACTACAAGCTAGGCTCGACACAGCTCTTGAATATATAAAACTCAATCCCAATACTTTAATTATTGTTACTGGCGGACGCACAGCCAAATTTAACTTGGCAAGGCTAGCTTTAGTCAGCGAAGAATTTTCAGAAGCCGAAATCATGCGGGAGTATTTATTAAATAAAGGACAAGATCTAGCTGGAATTAATATCTTAATCGAGGACGAATCGCAGAGAACTAAAGAAAATTTGTTATTTTCTAAGAAAATCTTAAAAGATTATTTCGGAGAAAATATTGATTTAAAAAAACTAAACATCGTCATAGTCTCAAATAACACGCATTTATACCGAGTTAAGTCCCTAGCTACTAAACTTGGCTACCAAGCTACTTACCTACCAGCGCCTACACCTTATTTAGCCCTTAGCTTGCTTCGCGAATATCTAGCTGTAGTCCGTAATCTGTTTTAGCTTCTCAATCATCTTCCAATCAATGTCCGTCGCCCCCTGAGTTAAATTAAGTATTGCACAGTCGTTTGGTAAAACTTTCCAGTCTTTACCTGAGGCACGGCAGAGCGCTGAGTATGCCTTTTGTCTTACAAAGTAATCTTTTTTTTCATCGAGGAAGATATTTAGCAAAAGTTCAATTATCTTTAAGTGTAATTTCGTTTTAGCAACCTGACTATGTAGATACTCACCAAGAATTTTTATCGCCGTTAATTTAACATCGTTTTCACTATCCCAATGCACACCGACTACAAAATTAATTAAATATTCCAAATAATCCTCAGTTTTTCCCCACTCTAAACAAATAGTTTCCAAAATCAGCGCTACAATAAACGGGTCTTTAAGTTCTAAATATTTATTGAAAAGATATTGATATTTTTCAACTTTGAGTTTGCCGAGAATTAAGATTAAAGAATATAAGTTATCCAGAGAAAGCTCATGATTAGCCGTTTCAATTTTAATTCCTTCTAAAACTGCTACTACATTTTCCAGTTCAGTTACAGAAATCGTTCCTTGAGTATTAATTTTCACCAACAATGCTTCGGGGTCAATTAACTCAAATATCTCTTCAAACTTATTCATATTGTAGCTTAACTAAATATTTTCTTGCCTTATATAGTCAGGTTACATGAGTTTTATCTGTTGCGAATAATTATTTTTTCACAATTATTCTTGACTTGCCTTATTTGAGAGTGCTTTGCGCTTTCAAATAAGCTGTGTTTATTAGATAGCCTGACTATTTGAATGTGGCTTTGTTAACGCTACGCTTATATTTATGTTCCATGACTTTTTACTATCAGGGTAAAAAGTCAGGGAACATAAATATAGAACGGAACAGCGTCCAAGAACCAACGGAGGTTACTTACTAACATCAAACAGGTTTGGTTTTCAAATTTTGTATAAGAAAAATCTTCTATTTCCTTAGTAAATTGCTTCAGTTTTTCGCCAGTCAAAGTCTCTGACTTAATACCTAAGACAAAACGTTGTGTTTTTTCTTCTACTAATTTTATCCTAGTTAAAAAGCCTTCTTTAATATCTGGATATGCTTCTAAGATCAATCTCAATTCTTGTTTTAAATTCTCGTCTTCTGCTAACAGTGGCAACACCTCTACTTGACTATTATTTGCTCCCAATATTTCATCAAGAATATCGCTAAAAGCATTAATCCCGTCGTTTTTTAATTGTTCTAACTCCCAAGGACTGATTTCTTTACCATATTCTTGTCCGCACTCAAAATGTAGCCAAGTCTGGTCGGGCACTAGCCATAAAAGTGTTTTAAATTTCTTTTTAATATAACTAAAATTCTGGGCAGACCAATTTTTGAAATTTTCCTCTGAAAAAAATATTGGTAAAACCTGTCGCTGCTCATAGTCAACAATTACAAAATTTTTACTAGGATTATGTTCTTGTGCGGTGTTGAGCTTAACCGGAATATAAACCTCACTCTTCCACAAATAGTGATAGAACTTCTCCGCAGCTTTACGATTTCCGCTTGTTGCTGCCTCTAATAAAATTTGTAGTTCTTCATGAGTCATAATTTAATTTTTCTTTTTGTTAGCTTGTTTGGTCAGATCATTAATCATATATGCTGAGGCTTCTAGTTTAGCACTAATTTCTGCAATTTCTTGTTCAGATTCATACATTAAACAATTATCGATTTCAGCTTCGCTAATTACTTCTGTTTCTCTTAGTTCATCATAACAGCCGTCTTTTTCAGATTTTGGTTCTTGAATTTTAGCCATAAATATTTCAAGCGAAACCTCATATGCTAATCTATGAATCATAGAATTAAGATCTTCGCCAGTGTCTAGAGTCAACTCTTGATATAAACGGACAAAGACTTCTTCCATAACTTGCGGAATATTTTCTTTGTCGCCGCTTAAATATAAAGCCACATTATGAATCATCTCTTGATTCTGGGCAATTAATCTTTCTAACAAACCTTCTTCTTGTAAAAACGCTGACTGTAAACTGGCGCTGATAGTTTTGTTAATAACCTTCTCCATATATCACCTAATAAAATTAACATTAATAAAAACCGCTCAACCGTGATTGAGCATTAAGTAATACTCTCACGATGTTTAAAGTGTATATAGGGATTATGTGTTTTTAGAAAGATTTTGAGGTAATACTTTTGTAACATCCCTGTAAAACTTCAGTAAAAGAGCAGCGAAGTGTATAACACAGTAAGCCTCTCTCTTCGAGGGAGGTGCGGCGCAGCTGATTCCGAATTTTTCCGAACTTTTTTCATGAAATTTCGCATCAAAAGCCAATATAAAAATAACAGTAGCATATTGAAATTTTAATATAAAAGGATGGATAGTATGAAACTAGGACTAACTGGTAAAATTTTGTTACAAATCGGTGTTTGTGTTGTTTTATTTTTTGTTGTCACAGTCTTTCTTATTCGTCGAGAAGTACGAGAGATAGAAAAAGAAAATTCTAAAGATTCTGTTGTCAAACAAGCGGAAGGTCACGGTGTTGAAGTGACGCTACGTCTTACAGAAGGAATCAATTCTTTAACTTTAATGCGTGATTTATTTGAGTTAGCCTTTAACAACCCGTCTGCTAAGATTACAAGGGATATGTTAAATAACGCAATCGATAGCGTTTTAGACCAGAATCCTAGTCTGTTTGGTGTTTGGTATACCATTGATGTGAACTCACCGCAGGCACAAAAGTTAAACCTAAAGCCAAACCCTAATGGAGATATTGATTACTATATCGGTTATACGGGTCAAGACGGTGAGAAAGAGAGACAATTTACCGCGTTTACAGAAACGGAACCAGAGCCGTATTATCAAGTCCCTAAACGAACCAAGACAATGTATATCACCGATCCGTATATTGATAGCGAGATTTCCGCAGCAGGTGTTTTCATGAACACTATAACTTTGCCGGTTTTAAAAAATGGTGAGTTTATAGGAGTTGTTGGTATTGATTTTAAGATGAACGTATTTCAACTAATTATCGAAAAGCTTAATTCCGAAATAAAAGGTTATTCGGCTTTAATTAGCGCTGACGGAACAATTATTGCTCATAAATATAAAGAGCTGATAGGCAAGAAAATCGGTTCTGACTTTGCACAAATGAAAGCCAACCCAGATTATAAAGATGTCCCGGATAATCTTTTAAAAGGTATTGTTATGCCGTCGGCTATGTATTCCGCTATCATGAATGGTAAGGATTATAGTGAAGAAAGATTTTCACAGTTACTGCAGGAAAACAGTTATTATTTTAAAAAAACAATTACACTCGGTGTTGGTGAGAATGTAACGCAATGGAGTATTTTATCTGTTGTCTCTGAGGCGTCTTTATATGCCAATGCTAAAAATGCTGTGAATTACCTTTTAATTATTAATATTCTTTCATTCTTAGTTATCATGGCTTTGGTTTTGTTTATTAGTATCTCTATTACTAAACCAATTAAAGAAATTGCTAAAAAGATTATTGCTATCGGTGAAGGGGATTTAACTCAAAGGCTTAATATTAAAAGCCAAGACGAATTAGGCGAATTGTCGAATAAGTTTAATCTGTTTGCACAGAATATTCAGGAAATTATTGAGACCTTGAGAGAAAATTCAAATGCGTTAAACAAGTCCTCTGCAGATTTGTCTCAAGTATCTAACCAAATGTCTAATGAAGTGCATGAGGCAAATAATAGTTTGGAAAAAGCTGAGGATTCGGTAACTGAATTAAACGGCACTGCCAAGAAGGTTCTTGATGAAATGAATAATGCAACGCTAGCGGTTACTTCAGTTCAGGCTGCAATTGATGAAATGACGGTAACTATTGGAGAAATTGCACAAAATTCTGGCAAGGCTAAAAGCTACACGGAAGATGTTTCCAAGAGTATTGCTGATGTTACGTCAAGGATGCAAGAGTTAGATAAAGCCGCAAACGAGATTAGCAAAGTTACGGCGACGATTAATGCAATTTCTTCACAAACAAATTTATTGGCTCTGAATGCTACGATTGAAGCGGCTAGGGCAGGCGAAGCTGGAAAGGGGTTTGCGGTTGTAGCTAACGAGATTAAGGAATTGGCGCAACAAACAGGGAACGCGACTGAGGATATTCGTAAGAAAATTGAAGGTATTCAGAATGCAACAAGTATGACTATAACTAATACAGAAGAAGTTGTGAAAAATGTTGACGAGGTAAGTTCTGTTGTAATGACTATTGCGGCGGCTATTGAGGAGCAACATGCCGTAACTCATGATATTTCAAAAAGTATGTATCAGGTATCAAGCAATATTAAAAACGCAAATGACAAAGCCGGCGCTGCCGCAGATCACTGTCAGCAGGTTTCGCAAAATGTTAGTTTGGCTACACAAAGCACAGATAATGTTGAGGACGGTAGCAACGATGTTAAGCAGAATGCCTCGGCTTTACTGCAGCTTGCCAAGCAATTACAAGGCTTGATCTCGAGGTTTCAAGTTTGAATAATTATTTTATTTTTGATCTAGCTACTGTTTAGTTTCTAGCTTCGGGTGCATAAGAGAAACATTATCCTAGTGTCATTAGGTTCTATGTGGGTATTAATAATAATGTCGAATTCTTTCAGTGTGAGTTTCTTGAAAGTAAATATTTCCAGTTTCACAACACTGGTAAAAGATAAAATGCTGGCTTTCTGTCCACACAAGAGGACATGCATAATCACACCATCCATCATGACAACACTCATATTCTCGCAGTCTAAGATTCATAAACAAGTCGCCAATAATTCTTGTTCCTGTATTACAACTAGGCATATTTGTTAAATGTATAACTGCATAATCATATATAATCCGAGGATCACAAATGCATTTTTCTTCTTTCAAATTGTAAGCTGTTCCTTGATCCCAACCTAAAAGTTCTATAGTAGCTCCTGCTTGAGAATAAAAAGTATAATCAACTATTTCGTCAGGTCCATAATAGTCGCTATCATCACCAATAGGAGCAACACCAATTTTACTACCATCAGTAGAAAGTGATATTTTATTACTATAATAAACAATACGATTATCAATTTTCGTTAAATATAAATCATTACCTCTCTCAAGATAATAATATAAATTATTAGATATTAGCTCATTACAAGCTACGCTTAATGAACTACTACTTGATTCCGAGCAACCGGCGGCAAGAGCCGCAAGATATCCTGCGTCATTTTCACTTCCATATTGAGTAGCCGGAGGTATAGGACGGAAACTAACTTCCTTGCATGGTGAGAAATCGGAATCTGCAGGACCGCAAACAGTGACTAATAAACTGCTTGATCCTACTGTATTCGGACTAAAGCCAGTGCCGTTTGAAACACGCCAATCTGACAGATTGCCAGTTGGAACATAGGTGAGGGTCTGGCTTGGATTGGATAATTCTACTGTGCCTGAGCTACTGTTACATACGTATGAATAACTTACAAATCCACAAAGTCCCGGATACCCATCGGCACACACTTCGACTGTAGTGTTGCTGCTGTTGCCGCCGCTGCTGTTTGTGCTTGAATTGCTTGATCTTGATTCAGAAGATTGACTATCCGACGACAGACTGTCCGAGCTTGATGATGAACTGCTTGATTCAGAGCTATCCGAACTATCCGA
>JAITKM010000028.1 GCA_031278395.1 Deltaproteobacteria bacterium
GGCTGTTAAAAAAATTGGAACGCTAACTCGTAGCGATATATATATACTATGGGATAAAATCATATTTCCAATTTATTCCTATTTTAAACGTATCTGGAAAGACGTTCCACGATACGTTAGAACTTTGGTCATTAGCTTTTTGGTAATCGAATTCTCGGCGATATTTTTATATAACAATATCCTGACAGTATCTTTTTTGGTTACTCAAAAAGAATACCGTAACAATATCGCTGTCTTGGAAGAAACTTCAAAGAAGTTTCTTGGTGATGGTCAGGCAAACAAACAAGCCAAAGGAGAAGTTTATGTTTTGGTGATTGGCGAGTCAGAAACGCGCGATTATATGGGCGTATATTCCAAGATTGCCGATAACACACCAACCTTGTCTTGGCTTGCTAAGACATCAAAATCTAATCCTTCGCCTTTTGGAAATGGCGTTATTTTTAGTAATGGATACGCCTTTCATACACATACTTCCATAGCATTAACTGGTGCGCTCACTAATCAAAATGGTTACGACAATTTAAGGTCGGATAATTTAGTTTCAATTATTCAAGTTGCTAAGAAGGCTGGTTTTCAAACGATTTGGTTATCTAACCAATATTCAATATCTATGTGGGGACATGCCGTTGACGTAATTGAACGACAAGCGGACATTCGTCACAATACGTCAATGCTTGGTTTTACAAGCGAAAAAAGCGACGAAGCGTTGTTGCCATATTGGCGCGAAGCGCTCGCAAAAATTGATCCAAATAAAAATACGCTTATCGTTGTTCATATAATGGGTGAGCACGTTTTTTACAAAGATAGAATTTTTGCAGGAACAGAACTCGTGCCAGAGTTAACCGACAGTAAAATTTATGGTGATTTTGCTACTAACCCCGCAAAGAAACAAGATAGAGAATTGGCGCGAGATTATCTAACTGCGGTTTTTTGCACTGATAAACTGCTTGGAGAGTTTATGAGCGATATTCAAAAATTAAAACTGCCGGCAGCGTTAATTTATTTTTCAGATCACGGCGAAGAATTGTTTAATGGTGCAACACATGCTTGGCAAATGTTTGCTTGGCGGATGGCAAGAATTCCACTTGCGATAAATTGGAACAGTGCATTTGAAAAGAAATATCCACAAAAGACGCAAACATTATTGGCTCATCAAGAACGTGTTTTCACGAACGATTTAATTTTTGATACGCTACTTGGTGTTGCTGGGATAAATTCGCCTCTCTATCAGCCACAATTTGATTTGGCAAACAGCAAATATGCGATTACTTTGGATAATGCGAGGATTGGTAATCATAGTTTTGTTCAAAAAGAAGTGAAAAGCGATCCATTGGCACAGGCGCGCAAGATTGGAAAAACTAGTAAAATTGTAGTCGCACAAAGAGTTAATACTTATGGAAAGGCGCGCGAAATGCTTTATGCTGGCTTGAAAAATTGGGAAATTGATTTAAAGTTTCAAGATGGGAATTTAACCTTGGGTCATGATTTATCAGCTATTAGTCTGAGTTTGCAGGAATATTTAGAGGTTTTTACAGGCGATTTTAATTTTCTTTGGATAAACCTAAAAGATATTGAGGCACAGAATGCACAAGAACTTTTGGCTGAGTTATCTGCATTTAACGAAAAATATAATTTAAAAAAACGCGTTTTAATTGAGTCGAAATTTCCAGAGATTTTAAAAAGCTTTTCAGATGGTGGGTGGGAAACAAGCTTAGCTTTAGATAATGCAGAGTTAAACAATAAGAAAACCAAACAAGAATGGCAAAGAATTGCTAGCATTATACAGCAATATAAAATTGGCGGCTGTTCGTTTGAGATTGTTAAAAATGATATTGTCATGCAGTTTGTCAAGCCGTTAATACCCAATACAATCAAGTTTTATGGCAAAGCATCTGATATTTCTTTTAACAATGGAGAGATTGGCAAATCATTAGCAAAATATTGGCATCTTTCGCGTATTTCAATTCCTTATAATTCTGATTTTGGAGATTAATAAATGAAGAAGTTTCAAATCTTACAGGCATGTTGCTTTTTATCTGGTGGGGTCGCGCTTATCTTAGAAGTAGTGTATCAAAAATATCTTGCTACCTTGATTGGTTCTACAACTCCTGCTGTTACTATAGTTCTGGTTACATATTTTTTAGGACTTTCTGTTGGTTCTATAATTTGTCCTAAGCGCGGGGGAAACCCCAGATTACGTTTAGCGTTTCTGGAATTTTGTATTGCGATTTGGTCAGTTGTGCTAGTTGTCTCTTTTTATGAATCATACAATTTTTTCTCTGAGTTTCTTTCTAAATGGGGTAATAATGCTTTGACTTTAGGGTTTGTGCGTTGGCTGATTGCGATGTTTTGGATCTTACCGCCGAGTATTGCAATGGGAGCGCATTTGCCAACGCTAGAGGTTTTTCTGGAAAATGAAAAGATTGCGACTTCTAAAAACTTAACTAAACTTTATACACTTAACATCACAGGCGCTTGCTTTTTTACATTAGTAACTCCATTTTTGTTTTTCCAAAATCTTGGCTTGGAAGGAACACTTTTACTTTCTGCTGTTATTGGTTTTGTAGTTACAATAATGTTATTTTATGGACTTCGAGATTGGTCGCAAAATACTGATACATCGTGCATGACAGCGGACAAAATTCGTGCAACATTTGCTGAGAGTGCGAAATTAACTGCAGCGAATTTTGGTACGCCAGAAGTGTCTGGAACATTGAATAATTACGAAAAATCTACAACATTCCCATATTGGCCGTTTGTTTTTGCCGTATTAAGCGGCTTTATTCTTTTTTCACTAGAAGTTCTTTGGAATCATCTTATTGCGTCTGTGATAGGGGCTAGCACTTATAGCTTTTCAATATTACTTGCTGTTATTCTTTTTTCTCTTGCTATAGCGGGACGGGAAGTTGAAAAACAAGCTCCGAACGGGACAAAGAAGGTTCGTATTTTTATTGTGAATACGATTGGTAGACTCATTATATTGCTTCCAATAATAGTATGTTTCTGGCCTATTGCGGGGAAGTTTTTGGCAAATGTTGCTACGACGTGGGATATTTCTTCTTTTTGGGCTGGGGAGTTTCTAAAATTATGTATAACTTTTTTGCTTATCGCGCCAGTCGCGATTTCAGTTGGTGTCTTTTTCCCGGCGACTTTTTATGCGATGCAAAATGGAAGTGCCCCCGATGGTAAGAAGATGGGTTACCTTAACATGCTAAATAGCTGTGGTTGCGTTAGCGGAGCATTGATTGCAAACTATGTGCTTATTCCAATGTTTGGCGCAGAGTATTCTTTTAAGTTAATTTGGTGGATTTTGCTTTTTATTTATGTATTCCTATATGTTAAGTTTAAGGATGATTTATTGCAAGTTAATGGAAATTTCAAATTAAGAAACTTTTTGCATCTAGGCAGAGACATAATTAGACCGATAGCAATATTATTTATATTTTTTATACTAATTGGTGTTTATTATTTGCGTGGTTGGAATCGTAATGAACTTACGGCAGGTTATGGTGTTTATATGCGTGGTGGGTATTCGTCTGGCGATTTGATTTATTTCCATGAGGATCAATATTCTGGATTTGTTACGGTTATTGAAAATAAACTTCAAAATCCATATTTAGGTCGAGCAACAATGCGAACACTCCTTCAGAATGGAAAATTTGATGCAAACGATGGGGGTGAAATGTTAGCTCAAATAGGGGTTGCATTTATCCCTTCGTTATTTTCTCCACGCGATGAAAGAGCCCTTGTAATTGGGCTGGGGAGCGGTCAAACAACATATATTGTTTCTCAGATGGGATTTAAAAATATAGACGTTTGCGAGATGTCTCCTGGTCATGTTGAGGCGGCACGCAACTATTTTAACCATATTAATAAAGACGTTTTAGAACAAACCAACGTCCATTTGTATCTTGAGGATGGTAGAAATTTTTTAACCAGAACACAAAACTTATACGATATTATTTCTATTGAAATTTCGTCTATCTGGTTTTCTGGCGCATCAAATCTTTATTCAAGAGAATTTTATCAACAAGTAAAGGAACATTTATCTGAAGAGGGGATACTTCAACAATGGATTCAATTTCATCATCTTTCTGAAAAAGAAATTGTAACTGTTATCGCTACGCTAAAAGAAAGTTTCCATTACATTGAGGTTTGGCTTTTTGGTGGACAAGCGATGCTTATCGCTTCTAATGCGCCATTTTCTTTTAATAAGGAAAAATGGCAACATTTTATAAGCAGCCCAACTTTAGAAGAAGAAAGACAAATCGTAAAATCAAGTTTAGGCGAACTTAATGAAAAAAATTTTTTACAGACAAGATTGCTTGATAATAATCAGGTTGAAACTATCATCGCACAAATTCCACATGTTATTAATACTGACCGAAATAAATGGTTAGAATTTCACACCCCACTTTATTATTTAAGTAAGAAAGATCATTTAACAGAAAATATTAGATTGTTTTTAACAATAGCTAAGTAAATATGATTACTATTTGCCAATTTATGTACCAGCCCTTTATTTTTTAGGTTTTTAATAACATTGGCAGCTTCTTTCAAAAAGCATATCTTTTTCACGCTGAACGGTTAGAAGAATATTATAGTGTATCTTTTCTTAGCAATTATAGAGGAAAAATAGAAAAAATAAGAGATAGTTTATTTTTTGAGCTGATAGTGGTATGGGGGGCTGCCAAATTTTATGGTGAGGATATGAAAATACAAATTTTAGACAAAATTTTAGTAAACCAAATTGCAGCTGGGGAAGTAGTCGAACGACCTGCCTCAGTAGTTAAGGAATTAGTCGAAAACTCGATTGACGCAGGTGCAACAGAAATCACTGTTATCATCTCACAAGGCGGACAAAGCAAAATTGAAATTATCGATAACGGTAGCGGGATGAGTCAAGCTGACGCTCTAGTAGCTATCGAGCGCTTCGGTACATCTAAAATACGAGAAGTGAATGATTTAGATAACATCACAACCCACGGGTTTCGCGGCGAAGCTCTGCCCGCAATTGCTTCTGTTTCTAAATTTAAACTTAGCACATGCGAACAAGATGACCCTAGCGGCTTAGGAACCGAACTTGAAATTATCGGTGGGAAAGTTACTGACATTACTCAAAAACCTTTAGAACGCGGAACACGTATCGAAGTTCAACAACTTTTTTTTAATGTTCCAGCCCGCAGAAAATTCTTACGCTCAGAAAAAACAGAACAAGCCAGCATCAAACTCTTGCTTGAAGACTTAGCCGTTGCCTATCCTAAACTTAAACTTAAATTTATAGCCGACGGTAAAGAACTTTTAAATCTTAACAGTCTTGAGGCGCAAAATAATCTTTTTGCCGCGCGCGTTCGCCAACTCGGATTTAAAGAAAAGGAATATTTTTTAATTGATTCGTCTAGTTTGCCCAAACAGAATTTTGTAAAAATTGAAGGCGTACTCTGTGAACCAGTTAAGGCTGTAGCCAATAGTGCAAAACTAAGACTGATAGTTAACGGCAGAAGTGTTAGAGATAAAGTTATTTTTAAAGCAGTTAAAGACGGCTATGCTAATTTAATTAGTAATAATCGCTATCCAGATGGCATTATAAAACTAACTGTTCTCCCACAAGACGTAGATGTGAATGTGCATCCTCAAAAAACCGAAGTGCGCTTTAGAACTCCGGAACTAATTTATTGCACAGTATCACAAGTAATTAATAAAACCTTAAGCTCTAAACAACCTGAATATTATAATAACAATCAGGTTGAAAATGGTTTTACTAACAGCGCCCCAAGCTCATATAACTCATATTACGGAAAGCAAGATAACTCAGAAAAAATTATTTTTATGCCAGCCGTGTCGCCGCCCCAACCTGCTCAGCAGCCGGCAAATGCGGAAATTGCAATGGCTAGCGTAATTGGAAATATCGCGGTTAAACTACAAGACCAAGAAGAAGACGTCGCAGATTTGTTGGAAAAAAGTCTAATCGAAAGAGAAATTACTACAGATGATACTACCTTTTTTTCACACTTCGCTAATCAGTTTCAAGCTTCAGAAACTACCTTATCAACATCTTTTAGGTCTTATCGTAGCCTGCGCTATGTCGGACAAGTCTTAGGTTGTTTTTTATTGCTGGAAAGCCCAGATAGTCTAGTCGTATTGGATATGCATGCCGCGCATGAGCGGGTAACTTATTTTAAATTACGCGAGCAGTTGGAAAAACAAGCTGTTCAAGTGCAGCAACTTTTAATTCCAGAAACCTTAGAGCTAACTGAGGAGGAGTGCGAAAATTATAAACACTCAAAAGAAATCTTACACAAGTTAGGCTTAGTAACTCACTTACAAAATACAACTTTGACAGTTCAAGCCGTGCCAACTATTTTGGAAAAATTTTTAATTTCTGAATTATTTAAAGATTTACTATCTCTGCCAGTTTGGCAGGATTGGAATGATTATCTTGAGCGTTATATTGATGAAGTAATTGCTCGCATTGCTTGCCATGCTGCGGTGCGCAGTGGACAAATCTTGCGCCAAGAAGAAGTTACTGGGCTTTTAGAATTGGTAGATCAGGTTGAAAAATCAGCTTTTTGCCCACATGGTCGCCCAATTGCCAAAGTTTTTAAAAGGCGCGAATTGGAAGCATTGTTTGGACGAATATTATAGCTTGTAACCTCTAGAAGTTGATGCTCACGTATATTTATACTCTCCGCTTTTTTCGTTCGCGTCCGTCTTGATAGCAGGAGATTTTTAAAGGTTACAATTATTATAGGGGATGTGGTAGATTCAAAATCATCAATTATTGTAGTTACTGGTCCAACGGGTTGTGGCAAGACAGCGTTAGCTATTGAGCTTGCTCAAAAAGTTGCTGGCGAAATTATCAATGCAGATTCAGTGCAAGTTTATAAATACTTTAATATCGGCTCAGCTAAGCCAGCCGAGGCGCAATTAAAAGCAGTTCCGCATCATTTAATTTCTATTTTAGAACCAGAAGAAGATTTTAATGTAGGTATTTTTTATTCTCTGGCAGTGAAAAAAATTAAGGAACTTAGTGCAGCTGGTAAAGTTCCAATCATTACTGGCGGCACAGGCTTGTATATTCAAAGTTTAATTCATGGCTTGGCAGAAATTGCAGATATTTCGGAAGTCGCAAAGCAGAAATTGCAAGAGCAGGAGAACGAAATACTTAAGGCTTTGAATGGTCAAGATAAAATAAATGAAAAATTTAAGCTAGAGTTGCATAATTTTCTTTCTACTCTTGACAAAACAGTGGCAGATGTAATAAAGGCTGGCGATATCTCAAGGGTTCGACGTGCGATTTTAGTGAAATTGTCAAACGATAAGTCTATATTATCATATCAGCAGTCACACGGACATAAAAGTAAAAACTATAATGCTTTTATTATTATCTTAATCCCACAGAGGGATTTAGTCTATCATTTGATTAATGCGCGTGTCGACGAGATGTTACAATTCGGTTTTTTGGAAGAAGTTGAAACTCTAAAGCAAAAATATAGTGCTAGAATTTCACAAATCAAACCTTTTTCTAGTATTGGTTACAAGCAATTGCTGCAATTTAAGGATAAGCTATTTGATTATTCAACAGCTGTCGAAAAAATTAAGCAAGAAACCAGACGTTATGCTAAAAGGCAGTTTACTTGGTGGAGAAATCAACCCAGTAAATTAGGTTGGCAAAATATATTAGAGTCTGAAAGTTTGATTTATAATTATGATTCTTTAGATTTTAAAAAAATCGCTGAAGATATTAGTAAATTATATAACACTTATTTAGCTAGCCTTAATTTAGGGCAGGGAATAACAATAAATTTTCTTCCAGTGAAGATATTACTATAAAATAAACGTGGAGAAGGAATGAATAATAAAAATGAGGGTGGATATATTTCGCTTACAACACATGAGTTGAGTATTAATGAATCTAGGAATAGCAATTATAATAAAAATAATCGGAGGCGTAATAATGGTAGTTATGTTATTTCTGGAGGACGACAAACCAATAAGACTAATCGCAAAAGTCGTCTTGCTCAATTAAATAATGAAGCTAATGGGAATAGGGCTATAAGTTGTGACGAGAAGATTACAAGTAGGACGGCTGGTTATCAAAAGTTAAATAAAAATCGTAATTCGGCTAAGTCTAAAAAGGTCGAAAAATTAATACCACCTACCAAAGGCGTTATCTCAAAAACGTTTAAAGCTACTGAAGAAAAAGAAAATAAAGCATTTCGTTTAAAATAATAAAAGGATTTTTATGGGAAAAGATGATTCAATTGAATTAGATGGAGTTGTAAAGGAATGTTTCCCAAATACAACTTTTCGGGTTGAGTGTGAGAATGGGCATGAGGTTTTGGCGTACTTAGCTGGTAAAATGCGAAAATTTTATATTCGTGTTTTGCCCGGTGATTATGTCCGAGTTGAAATTTCACCTTACGATTTAAAAAGAGGGCGTATTGTGCGCCGTTATCCGAAACCGCCAGTCAAAAGTTCTGAAGGTAGCGAGGTTACGACTACGACAGAAACTGAAAAAGTAGGATAGTTTCTGAGTGTTAATGAAAATATATCGTTTCAAATCTGTTGATTCTACAATGAATATAGCTAAGTCTATTCTGCGGGGCGAAGTAGTGCTTCCAGAAACAGTAGAAGAAGTCAAGGAAGGGGAGAATGAGGTTCTGTCAAAAATATCTAAGCGCAATATAATTATTGCTGATGAACAAACTGCAGGGCGGGGTAGGTTAGACCGCAAGTGGCAGTCTGACAGTGATAAGGGGTTATACGTAACTTATTTGTTTAGCGTTTCAGCTGATAATCCTAATTTAAATGGTTTTTCTTTAGCAGTAGGTATAGCTGTTAAAAGAGCAATTGCAGATCTTGGCAAGCAAGTTAAATTAAAGTGGCCTAATGATTTGGTAGTCTTTGACCAAGCTGGGAACTTATGTAAATTGGGCGGTATTCTGATAGAATTAGAAAAGCAAGCTGAGCTACTTTATATTAGCGTCGGTATTGGGCTGAATATTAAAAAAGTTAATTACCAAAATACAATGTATAAAGTTTGTTCGCTTGAGGAATTAGAAGGTGGCGGAGAAATTTCAAGTCGAGTTCTTTTTGAGGCGCTGACTGCACACTTCTGGAATGTTTGCCAAACCTATTTTGAAGTTGGATTTGTAGCTTTTCAAGACGAATGGCTAGCCCATAGTGTTTATTTGGGAATGAAAATTAAAATTGTATCGCAGGCTGGCGAAAGGTTTGGAATTATGTCTGGCATTGATCAGGCAGGACGTTTGTTAGTAGCAGATGACGCAGGAGTTACAACTTGTATTGAAATTGGCGATGTTTCCTTGAGAAGTTGAAGCCGTATAAGAATAATGCCAGGATATGAGAAACGTTAAGGTTTTACGAGCGGTTTAATAAATTTGTTAAATAGTTCATTTTTAGTTAATTCTTTTAGCTTGTTTGGACGATGACAATATTTATAGTTACTTTATCTTTCTGAGATTCAATAGAATAAAAAAAGATGGCGAAATTACCAGTTCGATTAAAATTTTTAGGTGGAGCAGGAACGGTTACTGGTTCTAAATTTCTGATTCAGGTTGAAAAGCAAAAAGTCTTAGTTGATTGCGGAATGTTTCAAGGGCGTAAAGACTTGAGGTTGCGTAACTGGTCAGCTCCTGAATTTGATCCAACAACCTTAGACGCGGTCGTGGTTACGCATGCGCATCTTGATCATACAGGATACTTACCAGTGTTAGTTAAACAAGGGTATAAGGGAATTATTTATGCGACCTATTCGACTAAAGAGTTAATGGAGTTGGTTTTACTTGATGCTGCCCACTTACAGGAGGAAGAAGCAAGATATGCAAATAAATGGCAAACCTCCAAGCATGCCCCAGCTAAACCGTTATTTGATGTTCGAGATGCTAGGCAAGTTATCAAGCAAGTGCGTTGTGTTCCATTTAATAAGCCGACTGCTATCACCAAAGACATCGTAATTTCTGCTATTCCAGTAGGACATATTTTAGGAGCCGCTGCAATTAATCTTGAAACGCAAGGTCGTAGAATTACATTTTCTGGTGATGTTGGTAGTTATAATGTGCCGATTTTACGAGATCCATTCCCAGTTCAATTTGGGGATTTAGTGCTTTGTGAATCAACATATGGCGATAGAACTCATCAGCGCGAAAATCTACTAGAGGATATAGCTAACCTGATTAAAAAAGCCTTGCTTAGTGGTGGACCGATTATTATTCCGTCTTTTGCGATTGGTAGGACACAGTTGATTTTGTATTATTTGTCGAAGTTAGAGAAACATGGAATGTTGCCGATTATTCCGGTGTATGTGGATAGTCCTATGGCTTGCAATTGTTCAGATATTTATCGAAAGCATACTGACGAATATAACGCGGAAACTTTACGTAGGCTTAAAGAGTGTGAAGTGCCGCTTGTAACGGCAAAGACAATGTTTTGTGTAACGCGGGAACAGTCTAAACGACTTAATTATTTAACTGGTGCGCGGATTATTATTTCTGCTAGTGGGATGTTAACTGGAGGACGTGTTTTGCATCATGCGATGAATTGGTTACCTAACAAATCAGCTACTTTTATTTTTGCTGGTTATCAGGCGGAAGAAACTCGTGGGCGGCAAATTATTACTGGTGAAGATTCGGTTAAAATTTTTGGGCAAACTATTTCTGTTTGTGCCAACATTGAGCAGTTTACGGGGTTTTCTGCGCATGCAGATAGAAACGAGTTGATTAAGTGGCTAGCTAGTTCAGGAACAAGTCCTAGGGAGGTAAAAGTTGTTCATGGCGAAGGTAAGAGCGCCGATAGTTTTTGTGAACATCTCAAAGCCCAGCTCGGTTGGCAAACCAGTGTTGCCAAACTGGACGAAGAAATTGAATTATAATAACTCCACAGAGGAAGCCCGTCTCATCCTTTTGCGGATGGCAATGGTAGAGCGGCAACGCCACTATCTAAAGCTGCTTGGGCTACAGCAGCAGCGACAACTTCTCCAACACGTAAATCTAAAGCGGACGGAATAATATAATCAGCATTTAGCTCATCACTCGTAATTAAATCAGCTAAAGCTTTTGCAGCGGCAAGTTTCATTGGTTCGTTAATGTCTCTTGCCCGCACATCAAACGTGCCACGAAAAATACCAGGAAAAGCTAGGACGTTATTAATTTGATTTGGAAAATCGCTTCGTCCAGTTGCAACAACTTTTGCTCCGCCAGCTTTTGCCTCATCTGGTATAATTTCTGGGACAGGATTAGCACAGGCAAAGACAATCGCCCCAGAAGCCATAGTCGCCACCATTTCTTTAGTAACCGTTTTTGGAGCTGAAACACCAATAAATACATCAGCTCCACGCAAAACATCAGCTAATAAACCTTGACACATATTTTTATTAGTCAGCTGGGCTATTTCTTCTTTAATCTCATTCATGCCTGACGGACGCTTAGCATAAATAGCGCCAGTTCTATCACAAAGTGTAAGGTCTTTAAAACCATCCGAAAGTAGAAGTTTAGTAATTGAAATTGCTGCCGCACCTGCGCCATTAATTATAACCTTAACATTCTCTTTAGATTTACCAACTACTTTTAAGGCATTAGTTAGCCCCGCCAAAGTAATAATTGCAGTTCCATGTTGATCATCATGGAAAATCGGAATATCGCAACAACGTTTTAATTTAGCCTCAATTTCAAAACAACGCGGTGCAGAAATATCTTCTAAATTTATTCCACCAAAACTGCCAGAGAGGAGATAGATAGTGCGCACAATTTCATCTACATCTTTGCTTTTAATACAAAGCGGAAAAGCATCAACATTACCAAATTTTTTAAATAAAGCACATTTCCCCTCCATAACCGGCATACCAGCTTCTGGACCAATATCACCTAATCCCAAAACCGCTGTGCCATCAGTAATCACTGCACATAAATTCCAACGGCGAGTTAATTCGTAACTTTGATTAATATCTTTTTGAATCGCTAAACACGGTTCGGCAACACCAGGCGTATAAACCAACGACATATCGTGGGGATTTTCTAGCGGGACGGTAGTATTAATTGTTATTTTGCCTTTGATTTTGCGGTGTAAATTTAAGCTTTCTTCTACAATTGTGGTCATGCTCATTCTCCTTATTTGTTAAAGATAGTATTGTAAGAAAATTCTTACAAAATAAATTAAAATCTTACGTGTTTTGAATTTTAAATTCAGTTACCTAAAAACTGGCGGAGGGTATAGCAAATTTTGTCATGATATACAAATTGATTATGCTTAGTTTTAATTGGCGAATTCCTCATTTGGTTGGATAAGCTTTGTTATCCGGATCAAGATATTTTAAAAAAGTATATAGACAAAGTATAAGAGTTCAGCTATCGAGGCAGCCTTATTGTGAATTATGATAGTTACTAAACCTTATATGCAACTTGCCCTAGAACAGGCTCGACTGGCAGCTGAATTAAACGAGGTTCCAGTTGGAGCTGTAGTAGTTTGTCAGGATGAAGTTATTGCGACTGCCCATAACGAAGTTGAAGCCCTAAATGATGCGACGGCACATGCTGAACTCTTGGCCTTAAGACGAGCTAGTAAAAAGTTAGGACGTTGGAGATTAAATGATTGCGAATTATTTGTTACGCTTGAGCCTTGCACAATGTGTATTGGAGCGCTGATTTTAGCCAGAATTTCAAAGTTATATTTTGGAGCATATGATGAAAGAGCTGGAGCGGTTGGATCGCTTTATAATATTGCTGAAATTCTAGGTGAAGTATATGGGTTAAAAGTTTATCCTGAAATTTTAGCTGACGAATGCGCAAGCTTATTACAAGAGTTTTTTAAATCAAGACGCTGAGCTTAAAGGTAAGCGTTGAGGCTAAACGATTATGTTTTTTAATTATGAATCTTAAAATCTCATTTTTAGTATTTTGGCTTTTCTTTAATGTTGCAGCTGCATATTCCCAAGTAGCAAAACATCCCGAAAAAACGTGGAATAATATGTTAAAATCAATAATCCAATTGCCTGCTAAACAAGCTTTTCATGAAGTTTGTAATTATGTGGAGTGGAACTTGATGTTTGAAGAGATAAAAGAAGAAAATAATCAATTTCTAGTTAAGCAAAAAATTAAATCCGCTGAGGAATTAAAAATTTATACTCAAAAAGCTTTAGCCCAAATTATTGATGGTAGTAAAGGGCTAGCAAAGCTTTTGCAAAAACCATTTTTGTATGATTTGTTTTTAAAAGGTCTGCAAGCTACTGGCAGTGAAAATTTTCAAGAGCTTGAAAAAGCAAACGCGCAATATGCGGCAGAGTTGAATCAGGGGACAAAGTTAGCGGCATTTGGCATAGATAAAATAATTGCTGATTTGGACAAACCTAGCAATTATTTGAAATTTGAAGTTTTGAAGATAGTCAAAAATAATAAGATGGCAGAAATGTGGGTCAAGGCTACGGATACGCGAACTGGTATCAGTCAGCAAATGCTGTTTTTTTTCGTGAAAACAGGCGGAAAGATGTATCTCAGATCATATGCGCCGGATGAATTGTTTAAAAATTTTGACCCAAGAATTGACAGTCTGGATATGCAAAGAGTATTAAGGCTCGCTCGTTTGTTAGCGAAATTTGCTTGAGGGCTGCGAGGGAGTAGGTATTTATGGTTACCGAATATTTACATAGATTTTTTTTACGGAGAGATGTCCGAGTGGTCGATGGTGCTTGACTCGAAATCAAGTGTGCCGTAAGGCACCGGGAGTTCGAATCTCCCTCTCTCCGCCAGTTTTTAGTTGAGTTACAATGAATCTAAATAGCACGTTATTAATTGGACTTGACGTAGGCTCGACGACAGTTAAGGTTGTTGTGCTTAATCAAAAAAGTAAATTGCTATTTTCTATTTATAGACGGCATAAATCAGAAGTTAGAAAAACAGTCTTAGAAGTCCTCCAGGAAGTCTTAAAAAAATATCCTGAAAATGGCAGATTTTCTAAGCATAAATTTAAAATTGCCTTGACTGGCTCCGGGTCATTGTCTTTAGCCCGTAAACTAAACCTCGACTTTGTCCAGGAAGTTGTGGCTTCAAGTCTAAGTATTCAAAAAAATATTCATGACGCAGATGTCATGATTGAACTTGGTGGTGAAGATGCAAAACTAACCTTTCTGACTGGCGGCGTTGACTTGCGCATGAATGAGACTTGTGCTGGAGGCACTGGGGCTTTTATCGATCAAATGGCAGTCTTTTTAAATTTGGAAGTGGCAGAGTTAGATGCTTTGGCGCTGCAACATAAAAATGTTTATCCTATTGCCTCGCGTTGTGGTGTCTTTGCGAAAACCGATATTGTGCCACTAATTAACGAAGGTTGTTCTAAAAATGATATTGCCGTTTCAATCTTGCAAGCTGTGGTTAATCAATTTATTGGTGGCTTAGCTCGTGGTCGTTCGATTAAAGGTAAGGTGGTATTTTTAGGTGGACCGCTGGCATTTATAAAGTCACTACAAAAATGTTTTGTTCGAACCCTAAAACTTGATGAGCAGCATGCTATTTTTCCACAAAATGCCGAGTTGTTTGTCGCGCTTGGGGCAGCGTTGTATGCGGGGCAAAATCAATCCCAAGCTGTCGGAGTGTCTCTACAAACTATTATCAATAATCTACAAGCCTTGAACGAGGAAAGTGAAACAGAAAAGCTTCCGCCACTTTTTGCAAATGAAAAAGAAATTGAGGAATTCAACCTGCGCCATCGCCAAACGGATGTTATTCGATTTTCACTTGAACAATATGAAGGTTCTGCCTTTTTGGGTATTGACAGCGGTTCAACCACATTAAAAGTAGTTTTAATTGATGACCAGAGTCGACTTTTATATTCTCACTATACGACCAATAAAGGCGATCCTTTGAAAATCACAATTGATGTGTTGCGAGATCTTTACGCCCGCAAAAAAGAAAAATGCCAGATTGTAGCGGCTGGAGTTACGGGGTATGGTAGCGCTTTACTCAAGGCTGGACTGTGTCTAGATCTTGACGAGGTGGAAACAGTTGCGCATTGCATAGCTGCTAAGTTTTTTGCTCCGGAGGTTAGTTGTATTTTGGATATTGGGGGGCAAGATATAAAATGTATGCGCGTGCAGCGTGGCGTAATTGAAAGAATTCAACTTAACGAAGCTTGCTCGGCTGGTTGTGGTTCGTTTATTGAAAATTTTGCTAATGCGATGTCCATGTCAATTGAAGAATTTGTGCAAGCTGCAATTCATGCGCAGCAACCAGTCGATTTAGGAACACGTTGCACAGTCTTTATGAATTCTAAAGTTAAACAGGCGCAAAAAGATGGTATTGCAGTCGGAGACATTGCTGCAGGACTTTCATATTCTGTGGTACGCAATGCGTGTTATAAAGTTATTAAAATTAATAATATCGAGGAGCTGGGTAATTGTATTGTGGCTCAAGGTGGAGCGTTTTTAAATTCAGCCTTACTGCGGGCTTTGGAAAAACAAATTGGTAAGCCAGTGATTCGTCCAAGTGTTTCGGGATTAATGGGAGCTTTTGGTATGGCTTTGCTGGTCAAGAAAAACGGCGCTGAAGGCGGCAAAACAAAACTGCTGGATTTAGCCGGGCTGAATGCTCTACAAATTAAGACTAGCCATGCGCGCTGTAAACAATGCACCAATAACTGCATGCTGACAGTTACAAGTTTTGGCGATAACCGACGTTTTGTTTCTGGTAATCGTTGTGAGCGTGGCGCTGGGGTGCAAAGCGGTAATCGAATTAACATGTTTTCCTATAAATATAAGCGGATGTTTGAGTCATATCTTCCGCTAGCAAAAGAGCAGGCTCCAAAAGGAATAATTGGTATTCCACGCGCCTTGAATATTTATGAAAATTATCCACTCTGGTTTACCTTACTGACAGAATTGGGTTTTAGGGTTGAGTTGTCGTCGCCGTCGTCTAAGAATTTGTTTTTTTCTGGTTATAATTCTATTCCATCGCAAACAGTTTGTTATCCTGCCAAAATGTCGCATGGGCATATTATGGACTTAATCAGTCGCAAGGTGGATTATATTTTCTTTCCTTGCTTGCCGCGGGAAGAAACAGAGTTTGTAACGCAGGATGATAATTATAATTGTCCAGTTGTCATTGGTTATCCAGATTTATTACAAAAAAATATTTCAGAGTTAACGGAAAATAAGATTGAGATTATAGCTCCGTTTTTACCGATGAATCGTAAGTTACTTGCTAAGCGTTTGCGTTATGTTGCGTTATTTGCAGATTTTTCAATTAAGGAATTAGAAGTTGCAGTTAATAAGGCTTTTGTTGAAATGGATAGGGTGAGGCAGGATATTCAAAAAGAAGGCGAGCGCGCCTTAGTGGAAATTAAAAAAAGCGGAATTTTTGGCGTGGTGTTGGCAGGGCATCCATATCATGTTGACCCGGCAATTAATCATGGTATCCCAGAGTTAATTAATTCGTGTGGGATGGCAGTTTTATTGGATGATGCAGTGTCGCATTTAATGCCTGATCCCGGACCGTTGAAAGTGGTTGACCAGTGGACGTATCATTCGCGTTTATATCGTGCCGGGGCATATGTAGCTGAAGCGGAGAATTTGGCAATTTTACAACTTATATCTTTTGGTTGTGGATTAGATGCTGTGTCGTCTGATCAGTTGGAAGAAATTGTAACGCTCAAGGGCAGGCTCTATGCGCAAATTAAAATAGATGAAGGCATAAATCTTGGACCAGCCAAAATTAGAATCCGCTCTTTATTGGCGGCGATGAAGGATAGACAAAAGGAAAAGCCGGCTACTGTAGATTGTAGAGAGTATGTTGAAAATCCGCCATTTACTATGGCGATGAAGGATACGCATACGATTTTAATACCGCAATTATCCCCGATGCACTTTCAGTTTATGGGGACAATTTTTTCAGCTAGTGGCTACAAAGTTGAGCAGCTACCTCGTGTGGACAAGCAAGCGGTAGAGTTAGGTTTGCGGTATGTAAATAATGATGCTTGTTTCCCGGCAATTGTAGTGGTTGGGCAATTGTTGCAAGCTATTAAAAGCGGTAAATATGATTCAAATAAAATTGCGGTGATGATTCACCAAACTGGTGGCGCGTGTCGTTCTACTAATTATATTGCTTTTTTAAAGAAGGCGTTGCAGGAGTGTGGATTAGAGCATATTCCGATTATTTCGATGAATATGAGTGGCTCAGCGCAAGGGACTGGTTTTAGGCTGACCGGGAAAATGTTGAGGCGGGCAATTATTGCGGGGTATTATGGTGATGCGCTACTGCGGATGGTGCATCGCACGCAGCCTTACGAGGCGCAGAAAGGGAGTGCTATGGCTTTAGCTCGGAAGTGGTCGGAGAAAGTTAAGCGGCATATAATTTCAGCTAATCCAATAGCCTTTGATGTGAGTATGTTTAAGATGATTCGTGAGTTTGATAGTTTGCCTTTAAGGGATATTCCGCGTAAGCCGCGGGTAGGGTTAGTCGGTGAAATTTTGCTTAAATATCATCCGGACGCTAATAATCAGGCGGCAAAGATTGTGGAGCAGGAAGGTGGTGAAGCTGTGGTGCCGGATATAATGGATTTTGCCTTTTATTCTTTTTACGATCATATTTTTAACTATAAGCATTTATCTGGTTCGTGGAAGGCTTATATAGGGAGTTGGTTTGGTATTGCTTTTTTAGAATATTGTCGTTGGTCTTTGAAGTTAGGTTTTAGGTTAAGCCAAAGATTTTCGGCGCCGCTGAGTTTTCGTAAACTGCGCAAAAAAGTTGATGGTATAGTCTCGTTGGGACATCAAACAGGTGAAGGCTGGTTATTGGTTGCAGAGATTGTGGAGATGTTGGAATCAGGTGTGAATAATATTCTTTGTATGCAACCCTTTGGTTGTCTACCCAGTCATATTGTCGGTAAGGGCATGATTAAGAAAATCAAGGAGCATTTTCCAGAAGCGAATATTATAGCTTTGGACTACGACCCCGGAGCCAGCGAGGTTAATCAGGTCAATCGTATAAAGTTAATGATGTCCATAGCCAAGTGACGTAGTTTGTTACATCTACAACTTGCCAATCCATGAAATAGTAAATGTATTAATTTAACAGTATTTATTTTTTATCTTGTCTATTTTTTTTTTTTTGATAACGGCGGTCATAAATTATTCTGGGGTAATAGGCTCAAATTTTTGCTCACAGATTCAGCGCAGTAAAAATATTGAAAAAAATCAATAGGAGATAAAAAATGCAACAAACAAATCTAAAATTTTTAGGATTAGCAATTTTACTTGGAAGTTTAACAGCAGGCGGAAATATTCAGTCAACTCAGGCTCAGCAGCCAATTCTGGGCAGCGAATGTACCTGTTGTCCAACTGCACTGTGTTGGACTAAAGAGGAATGTGATGAAAAATATAAAAGCTATTGCACAGATACTTGCAAAAATTGTGCTGCGCCAAATTGTTGTACTTCAAACAAAGACTGCATTCCGTTTGATAAATATTGTAAAATGAATGGCACTACAGGTTACGGCACTTGCGCTAATTGCACGCCGCCAGATTGTTGCACTTCAAATTATGATTGTTCACCAAGTGAGTTTTGTAAAAAAGGCGATTGGGAAAATGGTAAAAACAACTGTATTGAATATGGTAAGTGTGAGTTAAAACCAGAAGCCTGCCCGACAGAAAGTTTTAGCGCTGATACAGATAAAAATCATGGCAAGATCTGCGATTGTAACAATGTAACCCGCGCCAATGGCTGTGAGGCAAATAAGTTAGGAATAAATGTGGCTTACTATGGTGGTTGCGGTGAAAATGTTTTGTCGAGCCAGCCTAGCAAAAATCCTAGCTCCAAACCTACGGAGCCAGCTTGTATTAGGGCAAGTCTGACAGTTGGTAGAGGTGGGGTTCTTAGTAATGGGTGGTTAGATATTATAGGTGGACAAGCTAGTAATTCTTGTATCGATAAAATTATAAATACAATCGATAAAGCTCAGTTTGATTCTTATAAGGCGGCTTATGGAGATAAAGTTACTGCTAATTACATGAGTGCCTATCATTTAGGTGCTTATTGTTATGCTGCTAAAGATCCAATGGATCTGGAACGAATTGGTAAAGACGCTAATGTTAAGTTGGTTAGTGGAGTAGGGAGATGGATATGTGGTGAGGCAGATAATAAAAACTATAGAGCTAGTGCAGGAGATTATCCGCAAGTTGTTACTAACAATGCTTGTAATATTGCTGGCTTTAATCCTAATTGGCAGAGTGGGGCTAGTGGAAGCATTCCACTTCCGATTACAGATGATGTAACAGCAATCCTATGTAAACTCGTGGCTTCCGACACAGGAGCAACTTATTATTTAGATGATAACTGTAACCAGGTGAATGATACTGATCAGTTGCCACTTTGTCCGGATTTTTCCATGGTTCGAGCACTGACCAATACGCCGCTAAGTTTGGTTTGGGAGAATTCGGAAAATTCAGAAGTGTCGGTGAGTAACTTTGCACTCAATCCCGAAGAGGAAGCCAAAAAGTGGGTAGTTTGGAGAGGCAGTGAAAAGTTGCCGTTAGTGGTGTTTGATCCAAAGAAGAGCGGCAAGATTACGTCAGCGGAGCAGCTGTTTGGGCAACACACTTTTGGCAAGGTATGGAAAGATGGTTTTGAGGCGCTGTCGAGCTTAGACAAGAATCAAGATGCAAAAGTGTCTGGAGCAGAGTTAAAAAATTTGTCGCTTTGGTTCGATAAAAACCATGATGGAGTTTCGGATAAGGGTGAGGTTGTGGATATTAGAGCTGCTGGAGTGACAGAACTGTATTATGGCAAGGATAAAGATAACGTCTATAACGGAGATATATTAGCTGTTAAAGGCTATAGCAGAAAAGATAGTCATGGTAATGTAATTACAGGTGCGGCGCTGGACTGGTTCAGTGAGAGTTATGCGTCACAAGCCCAAGCGCAGGAAGCAGCTAAGAAGCAGTCTGAAGCAGAGGCAGCGGCGGCTAACATGCGCAACAGTTTTTCTGGGATGTGGGTTTGGACGTTGGATAAGGCAGCGCTGGAAAAAGGTGGAGCGCTGGCAAATACTTCTGGTATCTTAGCGATTAACGACATGGGTAAAAATATAGTTGGACGTTCTGTAGTTGAGTTGCAGTTGGAGAAAAACGCCAAAAATTTGAAATCCGCCATGACGGTGTTTGTATTGACAGGTAAGAAACAATGTCTCGCTGGAGTTTGTCAGGCAAAGTATTTTATTGAGACAGGCGATACAGTGACAGAATCAGTGATTGAGCTAAGTGCGGACGGCAAAACACTAAGTGGAGTTTCTAGGGCAGATGTGACAGATTTAAAAACTGGTAAGAGAGAGACATCTCATTATACTTGGGTTGCTAAGAGATTGGGGTTATAGCCAGAAAAAACTTATAATTTATTGTTATTCAAGATAAAAACACGATATCAGGGCTTTATGATTTTCTGACAGACTATCTAGGATTAGATTCTTGTAGTTTTGGCAAAGAGAGTCTGCTCCTAGGTGCATGATAGCCTGGGAGATGGTGTAGATAGTTTGCTTGGGTCTTGAAGCATTGGCTAATTTAATCAGCTTAGCTCCGAGCTGGGGTTCTTCAGCAATAATTTTAGAGAGTTTAGTAATTGAAATATCGTTGTTGGTAGCTAGTTGTTGTAAGCACTCTAAAATATTAAGCTGTGATTGCAATTCTGGTTTTTGAGCTAAGAGATCGTTAAGTGCATTGAGTTGATTGTGAGTCATTGTTTTTATAAGTTGATTACCAATATTTTGCACAACTACTCGTTAGAATAATGTCTTGTCAATGCTAAATTAAAAGGCTATTTGCCAGCATCATGAAAAATATCATTTCTATACGAGGAGCAAGAGAACATAATCTAGCTAATATTGATTTAGAGATTCCGAAGCAGAAACTTGTAGTTATCTCTGGTGTAAGCGGAAGTGGAAAATCATCGCTCGCTTTTAACACAATTTATGCGACTGCCCAAAGGCAATATCTCGAAAGCATGTCAACTCACGCCAAACAGTTCTTAGAAAAATTACAAAAGCCAGAATTGGATTCCATCGAGGGTCTTAGCCCAGCCATTGCGATCGACCAAAAAAATTCACAAAGTAATCCGCGTTCAACAGTTGGGACAATCACTGAAATTTACGATTATTTACGTGTTTTGTTTGCCCGTGCTGGTAAACCGTGGTGTGAAGTTCACCAGCAATACGCACAAAAACATACAATTCAAAATTTAACTAGCAATATTTTAAAATTGCCCTCTCAAACCAAATTACAAATCTTAATTCCTGTGCAAATTTCAAAAAAACAATGTTCCAAGAATTATTACGAGAAACTTTTTAGCAAATTTAGAAAAGAGGGTTTTGTTAGAATACGCGTCAACCAGAGAGTATTTCTTTTAGAAGAAACCGTAAATTTTGAGCTGGATGAAATTCAAAGTATAGCAATAGTTTTTGATCGTCTAATTATCAAAGACAATGTGGCGGGGCGTTTAAATGAATCTTTAGAAAAAGCTATAACTCTAGGCGCTGGTTCAGCTCGGCTGCTCATTGAATATTTAGATGGCACACAAGAAGAAAGAGTAGTCAGCGAAAAATTTACTTGTAGCGTCTGCCAAGTGAACTTACCAGAACTTGAGCCAAGTTTATTTTCTTTCAACACTCCGCAAGGAGCCTGCCCGCGTTGCCATGGACTTGGCGCGGTTATGGATTTAGACTTAGATTTAGTTATTCCAGATAAGGCTAAAACAATTACGCAAGGAGCGCTTGCCCCCTTACTTTTACATAAGAAAATGTTTAGTAAATTTCGTGGAGCCATTAAGCGATTGTGTGAGGATTATAATCAGAATTATTCTGCACACTGGAACGAATTTCCAGAATGGTTTCAGCAGATAATTCTTTTAGGTGAAAACATCCAAATCAAAGGGCAAAAAAACGAGAAAAAGAGACGTAAGAAGAAATTTGAAGGATTATTGGAATATCTTAAGAGACGATTTCACCAAACTGAATCGCGGAAGATGCGGCAGTCTTTGGCAGATTTTATGCGAGAACATGTTTGTCCTGATTGTCATGGCGCGAGGTTAAATAAATATGCTTTAAGTATTCGTTTTGCTGGTAAAAATATTGATGATCTGACCAGTTTGCCGCTGACAGAACTATACAATTTTTTTACTTCTACCAAAGTTGATGGTCAAATTAATCTAATAGCTGCGCCGTTGCTCAAGCAGATGTTAGGGCGTTTGGAATTTTTGATTAACAATGGGGTTGGGTATTTAACTTTAAAACGTGAAGCTAGAACTTTATCCGGTGGTGAAGCTCAAAGAATAAAACTCGCTAGTCAGTTGGGGTCTGGATTAAATGGTATAATTTATGTTTTAGACGAGCCAAGTCGAGGCTTGCATCCCAGTGATCTAGGTAAGTTAATTGATAATTTGCAGCGTTTAAGAGATTTAGGAAATTCAGTTATTGTTGTCGAGCATGACGAGCAAATTATTAAGCGGGCTGATTATTTAATTGATCTGGGACCCCACGCGGGTGTGCACGGCGGACATGTAGTAGCAGTCGGCACGCCAATGGATGTGGCAAAGAATGAGAACTCGTTGACTGGGCAATTTATTTCAGGGAATTTAGCTGAATTTCTGCCAGTAGCGCGGAATTTTTCTAGCAAAAAATTAGCAGACAAGACACTAACAATTACTAACGTAACGCAAAATAACTTAAAATCTATTACGGTCTCGTTTCCCTTAGGAAAGTTTATTTGTTTAACAGGGGTGTCTGGCTCTGGTAAATCTAGTTTAGTTTCGCAAACCTTGTATCCAGCCTTAGCCAAAGCTTTAAATGCTAATACTTCTTTGCCTCAAGGCGCGTTTGCTGAAATCTTAGGCGTCGAAAATATAGATAAAGTCATTAATATAAATCAAAATGCTTTAAGTAAGTCGCCGCGTTCCAATCCTGCAACTTATACTGGAATATTCGCGTTGTTGAGAGAAATTTTTAGTGAGCTGCCAGAGTCGCGTTTGCGTGGTTATACGGCAGGACGTTTTAGTTTTAATATTAAAGGCGGACGTTGTGAAACTTGTAAAGGCGATGGTGCAATCAAAACAGAAATGCACTTTTTGCCGGATGTTTATGTTGAATGTGTGGACTGCCAAGGTCGGCGTTACAATCAGGCTACACTTGAAATTTTATATAAGGGGCTGTCGATAGCCGATGTTTTGGATTTAACTATTGAAGCGGCAGTTGAGATTTTTAAAAATTATTCAGCTTTGTGTAGTAAGTTAGAAACTCTTTGTGCTGTAGGTTTAGGATATTTAAAGCTTGGGCAATCGACAGACACTTTGTCAGGTGGAGAAGTTCAGAGATTGAAGCTGTCTGCGGAGTTGTCCAAGCGGCAAACTGGTTCGACCTTATATATTCTTGACGAACCGACTACTGGCTTGCACGCGGCGGATGTCCAAAAGCTGCTTGAGATTTTGCACAAGTTAGTTAGTTATGGAAATACGGTGATCGTGATAGAACACAATGTTTCAGTAATTAAAAGTGCAGATTGGATTATTGATCTTGGTCCAGAGGGTGGCGCGCGAGGTGGTTATATCTTGGATGTCGGAACGCCAGAGAAGATTAAGGCGCGTGGCAAAACATTAATTGGTAGATATTTATAACTTCCTTAGCACCTATCTCTCACTTATGGGCGTGCGATGTTTTTGTGAATAATGGTGGTGAAGCTCCCGCAAAAATATCTTTTAAAGATTTAGATGTAACAGACTACTACAAGCTAGTTTGACATTTTTAATTTAAGATTAAAATAATAAGCTTTTATAAAAAGCACAAACACTTGAGCTATATAAAAGGATAAACAAGGACATGTTGTATTTCATTTTATAGGCTATTTTAGGCGGCTTAATACTATTGACAAATTTTTTGCGTTATTTTCTCTTTCATTTTTTTTTAAAGCATGCTAAGCACGCCGACTTTTAGCACCGTAATTATTTTAACGCAAAACTAAGGTAGAAAAATGATAAATATGTGCACAGTTAGTGTATATAAGGTGCAAACAATTTTTTAGTAAAAAAGTTTTTTATAACATACTGTAATTACTAAATAAAATATAATATTTTTGCGGGAATGGTGGAATTGGCAGACACGCTAGACTTAGGATCTAGTGCCTTTTGGCATGGGGGTTCAACTCCCCCTTTCCGCATTAGTTGTTTATTAATGTAGTTTTATCATACCAATTTTTATGACAGTTAAGACTTCTGTAGAGACAGAAAATGAGGTTACCAAAAATATAAAGATTGAAATTCCACGCTCTACTTTTGACGAACAAGTAGCCAAGAAACTGGGGACAGTCGCGGGACGCATACAATTAAAGGGGTTTAGAAAAGGCAAAGTTCCTAAAAATTATGTCGGCAAATTATACGGCGACGAACTTAAATACGACGTCTTAAATGATTTTGTCCAAGAGCATTATCGCACTGTTATAGATAATGAAAAATTAAAAATTGTCGGTTTCCCGGATCTAGATTTTGATCAAGAAGCCTTTAAAAACTCCACCGATAATATTCAGGTTACGGCTAAGGTTAGCTTATTCCCAAATCCTGAGATTACCAACTATAAGGGAATTAAAATTAATGTCGAACTAGAACAAGTCAAAGACGAAGACCTCGAAAGTCAATTAAAATCCTTACAAAGCACATTTTCAACTTTTAAAGAATTATCAGATCGTAACTTTGTAGAACTTGGAGACGTCGTCAAAATTGATTATAAGGGTTCGCTCAACGGCAAAGAGTTAGCCGACCTTTGCGGCGCTGATATTGATATTGAACTAAAAGAAAATAGCGCGCCAGAACATTTAATTAATGGCTTGATTGGTATGCAAGTTGGTTCAGTCAAAGAAATCTCTCTCCAAGTTCCTGAAGGCATAAAAGACGACTCACTTGTAGGTAAGACCATAGTCTACCAAGTTACCGTCAAGGCAATTCAAGAAAAAGTTCTCGCTGAGCTTAACGATGAATTAGCTCAAAAGAGCCAGAAAGCCCAAACGCTCGTTGAATTAAAAAAGGTTTTGCGAGAAGAGCTTGAGTTAGGAGTTGAAGAGCGAAACCGAGAGTTAAAACTTAATAAAATTTTAGAAGAGATTGCTAAAGCCAATCCGTTTTTAATTCCGCAAAAATTAGTCGACGAGGAAATTCGACAGATTTTAATCGAGTGGGGAGTATTTAAACGTGATGACGAAAAGGTTTGGACAAGAGATGTCTCAATGTTTAGGGAAAAGTTAGGCGAACAGGCAGAGAAGAAAGTTAGAAATTATGTCATTTTAAACCGAGTTAAAGAGGTTGAAGGTCTTACAGCTACAGATGATGACGTAGAGGCATGGTTTGATAAACAAACTGATAAATTTAAGCTAGAAAAGGAGCGCCTCAAAGAATATTACGAGCGGGATAACGATGCAAACTTTGCCAAAAGAATTATCGAAAATAATAAAACTATTGAATTGTTAATTGGTAGTGCGGAAATAAACTAATGGAGAACTAATGAATTATATACCATATGTAATAGAACAAACTGGTCGCGGAGAGAGATCTTACGATATTTATTCCAGACTTTTAAAAGATAGGATTATATTTTTAGGTACGGAAGTCAATGATGCTGTAGCGAATGTCATCACCGCGCAATTTTTGTTTCTACAAAGCGACGACCCAGAGAAAGATATTCATTTTTATATTAATTCGCCAGGCGGCTCTGTTACAGCTGGTCTTGCAATTTATGACACAATGCAATTTGTCGCCCCGGATGTATGCACTTATTGTATTGGACAAGCTGCTAGCATGGGAGCTTTTTTATTGTCTGCTGGAACAAAAGGCAAGAGATATTCTTTGCCACATTCGCGGATTATGATTCATCAGCCATTAGGCGGTTTTCAAGGACAAGTTACCGATATTGAAATTCATACTGAAGAGATGAAGCGAATTAAAAAGGAATTAAACCAAGTTTTAGCTCAAAATACTGGTAAAAGCGTTGAACAGATTACCAAAGACACTGAAAGAGATAATTTTATGTCTGCCGAGGAAGCTAAAAAATATGGGTTGATCGATACTGTAGTAACGCAAAGACCAGTTGTGGTGAAGTAAAACTCTTAATGCGAGGTGCTAAAATAGTTATCTTTTATGCAACAATACCTATACAAACGAATTACGAACAGAGATTGTGGAAGAAAGAGTAGAAAAAACTAAAACTGAAGATCAGCAGGAAAAGCTTAGCTTGAAAAAAGCCTCCCCCCACAACTCACCTCAAAAAATAAGAAAAAAGCGATATAATCGGAAAAGAAAACAGGTCGCCAGGGAGCAGCGTTTGCCCAGAGAAGAGACTCCTTTACAACCGCAAGCGCTACAAACGACAAAGAATCAGAAAAGAAGAGTCTCTATGTTTCGTGAAAAAAGTGAGGCTGCCGAAGTTTCAGCCAGTCCTAGTTTAAGTTCCAACCTAAATCAAAGTCCAACTTTGATGCGCACTCCAAGCCCTTTAGCTGATTTGCCCGGTGCTCCAAGAATTATAGAACGTTCACAACACAGTGTTTCCAGAAGAAATATTGATCAAGATGCCTTGCGTATTATGTATCGCCTTATCAAATATGGTTATCGAACTTTTTTAGTTGGTGGTGCGGTGCGCGATTTATTACTTGGAGTTACGCCTAAGGATTATGATTTAGTTACCGAGGCTAAGCCCGAAGAAGTTCGACGGATGTTTCGGAATAGCCGAATTATTGGCAGACGTTTTCGTTTAGTGCATATATTTTTTAAAGATAACAGAATTTTTGAAACTTCCACCTTTCGCAAAAATTCAGCTCAGACCATGGCTCTACCTTCTCAAACCACAGAAGAGTTTAGCAAGTCGTCTAAAAAATTAAAAGAAGATAATGATTATGGCAATCCTGAAACAGATGCTTGGCGCCGAGACCTGACGATTAACGGTTTGTTTTACGATCCGAATACGAAAGAAATTATCGACTATGTTCATGGCTTTGAAGATTTAGAAAAGAAAGTAATAAAAATTATTGGTAATCCAGATGAGCGTTTTATTGAAGATCCAGTACGGATGCTACGAGTGGTGCGACATGCAGCTAAAACTAAGTTTAAAATCGAGAAAGAAACTTATAAAGCGGTTTGCAGAAATGCGGTACGTATTGCTCTTTGTCCGCAAGCTAGAATTTTTGAAGAGTTTCTAAGAGAGATGAAACATGGTGCTTCGGTTGAATCTTTTAAACATCTGTTTGAGACAGGTTTATTAGCTTATCTTTTTCCAGCCTTACACACAGCTTTGCTTGATAATAAAGAATTAGTTAAAAAACTTGAGTTCACTTTAAAACAAATGTCGCTGTTAGCTAAGGCAGGACAAGATTTATCGCAGTCAGTGTTGTTTGCGAGTTTAGTGATTGGTATTTTATTAGGTGACCCCAAAGCTGATGAAACTTTTGAGGGCAAAATTGGTTTACATCAAGTCTGGGCGGAAAGTCCTCTTAAAGCATACTATGAACATGATTTTAAAGTTCCAGCCAAACTGCCAGATATTGATGTTCGTGAATATCTAGATCAAATCAAGAGCGGGTATTTGCGTTCAACAGTGCAAAGCATGTTTCGTGTTTTAGGCGTTTCTAAACGAGAATGTGAGATCTTGGAAAAAATTTTGATTATTCGTTTTTTAATGTTTGAAATTTATTATGGAGTTAATCAAAATTATGGTTTGGAACAAAGAAAATTTTTTAAGCCAGCGCTCAGCTTGTTGCAACTTACGGCACGAGATAAGTATGCCAAAGATTGCTTAAAATATTGGCTAGGTAAGGTAAATGAAAAATAAATGGATAATATTATAATACTGATAAAATCGACTTTAGTTTTGTATTGGGAAGTGTTGCAAGATACAGGAAAGGGTTTTCTCAAGAATTGGTGGTGCGGAGTGTTGCCGATTTTTTATGTGTTAGTGGTGTGGGGAGTTGGAAGTTTAGTCGTGCTGATTTTGCCGGGAATTATTGGCGGCTTAATTTTAGGTTTATTGTGGGCTTTATTAATTGCCAATTATTTTGTTTTTCTGGCAGCAAGCGTTGAAAAAGAAAAAATTTTATTTTCAGAAATTATCCCAGAAACTTTAGCCTTGTTTAGTCCAGTTCTTAGTGTGCTGTTTATCTTGTATGTCATTAGTTTGGTGCAGTCCTTGTTTTTAGTTGGCGCTGAAAATTCTTTTAATAATTTTTTAGCTCTAGCTGTTTCCTTAATATTAGTAATGCTTTTTAATGCTCTGCCGGAAATCGTATATCAGCAACGTGGAATTGGCTTTTATTCCTTTGATAAATCTTTTCAATTTATCAAAGAAAATTTTGTTGAGTGGTTTGCGCCGCAAATTTTTATCTTCTTTTTGGTTTATGGAAAATCGTTTTTTTCAGCTATGAATTTAATCGAATTGGCACAAATTAATCCGTTGTTTTCAGGCAAATTGTTTATTGGCAGTAGTGGTTGGATAGTTTTAGATTTGTTTTTAATGCACTGTTTTATGATTTTTAGAGGTATTTTATTTAAACAATTACTAACTTCGAGCAGGAGAAAGAGAATTTATAATTACCGAACTAACCATTAACTGTCTTATAAAGGAAAAAATTATGAAAAAAAGAACAACTAAGTATATTTTTGTTACTGGTGGCGTAGTTTCATCTTTAGGGAAAGGGTTAACCAGCGCTTCACTTGCCGCTTTGTTAGAGAGTCGAGGACTGCAAGTTACAATGTGTAAAATGGATCCGTATTTAAATGTTGATCCCGGCACGATGAGTCCTTTTCAGCATGGTGAAGTTTTTGTTACAATTGATGGCGCTGAAACCGACTTGGACTTAGGGCATTATGAGAGGTTTTTAAATTGTAAGATGACTAAAAAGAATTGTTTTACCTCTGGTTTGGTTTATGAGACGATTATTGCCAATGAACGTAAAGGCGAATATTTGGGTAAGACTATTCAAGTTGTGCCACATGTTACTAACGAAATTAAACGTCGTGTTTGCTTAGCTGGTGAAGGTACTGATGTGTTTATTGGTGAAATTGGCGGAACAGTGGGGGATATTGAAAGTTTGCCATTTTTGGAAGCGATTCGCCAAATGCGCACAGATGTTGGGCGAGAAAATGTGTTATATATTCATGTGGCTTTGGTACCATATATTGCTGCTGCTGGTGAGTTAAAAACTAAACCAACACAACATAGTGTGAAGGAACTAACGAGCTTGGGTATTCAACCAGATATTATAGTTTTACGTAGCTCTTACGAGGTTGACGCAGAAGGAAAAGAAAAGATTGCTTTGTTTTGTAATATTGAGCCAGCCTGTGTGGTGAATGCGCCGGATGTAAAAAATATTTATTATTTGCCGCTTGTGTTGCATGATCAAAGTTTAGATTTAATAGTTTGTGAAAAACTAAATATTTGGACGGGTAGACCTAACTTAAAACCTTGGGAAAATGTTACGGAGGTGCTGAATAACCCTAAAAACGGTACGGTTAAAATTGCGATGGTAGGCAAGTATGTTGACTTGAAAGAGTCCTACAAAAGTGTTTCGGAGGCATTAACTCATGGTGGGATTGCCAATAATTGCAAAGTTGAGGTTGAGTATGTGGACTCTGAAACAATTACGGAAGACAATCAAGCAGAAAAATTAGCTGGCGCAACCGGAATTTTAGTGCCGGGAGGTTTTGGAGTGCGTGGGACAGAAGGTAAAATTTCTATGGTTCATTACGCGCGAGAACATAAAATTCCATTTTTTGGCATTTGTTTAGGATTGCAGATGGCAGTTATTGAGTTTGCAAGATATGTCGCCAAACTTGACGGAGCGTCTAGCACAGAGTTTGACAAAGAAACTCCGTATCCAGTGATTGATTTAATGGAGCATCAGCGCGAGGTAGTTACTAAAGGCGCCACCATGCGACTTGGTGAATATCCGTGTGTCTTGGTCGAAGGCACCTTAGCGCATGAAATCTACGGGAAAGAGAGGATTGATGAGCGACATCGTCATCGTTATGAAGTGAATAATAAGTATCGTGAGTTATTAGCTAGTAAGGGATTAATTTTTTCAGGGTTGTCACCAGATAATAAATTAGTTGAAATGCTAGAACTAAGAGATCATCCTTGGTTTATCGGTGTTCAATTTCATCCAGAATTTGGTTCAAAACCGCTAGCTCCACATCCATTGTTTGCAAGTTTTATTCAGGCAGCATTAAAAAAGCGCAAATCTTAAAGCAGGTGCGTTGTGTCTATCAATAATTTAGTTAGAAATTTTTCGATTATTGCTCATATTGATCACGGCAAGTCCACGCTGGCAGATAGAATTTTAGATCTGACAGGGGCTGTCAGCGCTAGAGAAAAGGTTGACCAAATTTTAGATAATATGGAAGTTGAACGTGAACGTGGCATTACGGTTAAGTCACGTTCAGTGCGGCTGAATTACAAAGCTTGCGATGGCAAGACTTATCGCATTCATCTAATTGATACGCCAGGTCATGTTGACTTTCACTATGAAGTTTCGCGCAGTTTAGCGGCTTGCGAAGGGGCTTTGTTAGTGGTGGACGCCACTCAAGGTGTTCAGGCTCAAACTGTAGCTAATGTTTATCTGGCGCTTGAAAATAATTTGGAGGTCTTGCCGGTTTTAAATAAAGTGGATTTACCAACTGCAGATACTGAAAGCGTGAAGAATGAAATTGAGGAAATTATTGGTCTTGGCACAGAAAATGCGGTGTGTGTGAGTGGCAAGACTGGAGTTGGCGTGCCAGAATTACTGGAAAAAATTATCGAAATTATTCCAGCTCCTCAAGGCGATGTGGACAAACCACTGAAAGCTTTGTTGTTTGATAGTTGGTTTGATGCGTATCAAGGGGTAATTGTGCAGGTGCGGGTTATTGATGGACGTATTACGCCTGGCATGAAAATCAAGTTTATGCAAAATGGTTCGGAACACGAAGTTACAGAGTTAGGATATTTTTCGCCTTTTCCGCAGAAATTAAAATGTTTAGAAGCTGGAGATGTAGGCTATTTGGCGGCTGGAATTAAGGATGTGCGATTGGCAAAAGTTGGGGATACGATTACGGAAGTAGCTCGTCCCACAACAGAAAGATTAACTGGTTTTGAGGAAGTCAAGCCTTTTGTGTTTAGCGGACTTTATCCGTCGGATGCGGCGGATTATAATATTCTGCGTGATGCATTGGAAAAGTTGCGACTTAATGATGCGGCGTTGTCATTTGAACCAGAGGATTCGGTAGCGCTAGGTTTTGGTTTTCGTTGTGGCTATTTGGGGTTGCTACATATGGAAATTGTGCAGGAGCGGCTGGAGCAGGAGTTTAATGTTGATCTTGTTACCACAGCTCCAACTGTGGTTTATCGTGTGGTCTTGGATAGCGGCTTAGAGATAGAAGTTGATAATCCTGCCAAGATGCCGGAGCCGGGGCAGATTAGGAAAATTTTAGAGCCAACGATTCGTGGCACGATTCATACTCAACAAGAGTATGTCGGGGCAGTATTAGCGTTATGTGAAGAAAAGCGAGGTGTGCAAAAGGCGTTTAATTTTTATACGGGTAATCGGGTGCAGTTAGTTTATGAGTTTCCGCTCAATGAGATTGTGATTGATTTTTATGATAAGTTAAAAAGTGCGACTAAAGGTTATGCGTCGTTTGATTACGAAATGAGTGGGTATCAGGAAGGGGATTTAGTTAAATTGGATATTAAAATTAATGGCGAGCCGGTTGATGCGTTAAGTGTGATAATTCACAAAGTGAATGCGTTCACTCAAGGGCAAAAATTAACGGCGAAGATGAAAGATTTGATTGAGCCGCATCTATTTGAGATTGCGATTCAAGCCACGATTGGCAGTAAGGTTATTTCGCGTTCAACTGTCAAAGCCTATAGAAAAAATGTTACAGCCAAATGTTATGGTGGAGATATTACGCGTAAGAGAAAATTATTAGAAAAGCAGAAAGCAGGCAAGAAGCGCATGAAGCAGGTGGGGGCAGTGAATATACCGCAAGAGGCGTTTTTAACTGCGTTAAGGATTGATAAGAAATAATGTGGGGTGGCGTAATAATTATGAATTACGAATTAAAAAACAAAGGGCTGACTATTGTAGACATAATTAGTTGGGTGGCAGGGTTGTTAGTCGGAGGATGGTTGTTGTTTGCTTTGTTTTTTAATATTTATAATGTGCCATCGTCGTCTATGGAGCCTCTTTTAGAGGTCGGTGACAAAGTTCTTGTTAGAAAGGTGAGATTTGGTGAGTTGGTTTTACAAAGGAATGACATAATAGTTTTTCAGGAAGCTAACCAGAATCTGATAAAAAAAATAGTTGGTTTGCCTGGTGATGAAGTAAAGTATAATTTAACTCATGTTTTTGTTAATGGGGTTTTAGTTGTTCAGGGAGCTAAAAAAGTTCAGGCTATTGCTCATCAAGAATTAAAAGCAGAGAACGATATTAATAGTGAGTTGAATACGGCAGAATATGAAGTTATTCTTAAAGCTAAGCGGTTCTTGTTGGAAGGTGATAGAGATACTTTTCAAACAGTAACTTTACAAAGTAATGAATATTTTGTGTTGGGTGAGAATTTTTCAGACAGCACAGATAGTCGTTTTTTTGGGGCAATTCAGGATTCTGATATAATTGGCAAAGCTTTGTTGGTTCATAAACAAGGCGCTAATTGGAAACTGCTAACGCCATGAGTCTACTGTTGGCACGCTCGTAAGGGGGCACCATAGGTAAAGAAAATTTTTTGTCCATTACAATACTCCTCCTTATCGAGTTCTGGTTGTAGGTGGCAAACGCCTGCTCGAAGTTGAGCATCGCGGAGGTGGAAAGATAATTCTGTTATCTGCTAACAACTCACGGTACGTTACTTCTTTGCCCATCCACATAAAATAAACCAGAAAAACTATTGGGTTACGAATTCTCTATCTTTTTAAGAGCGGAAGGGACAAAGTGCGATAACGTGCCATTATCCCACAGAACAGAAATTGCAACACCAGGTTGTTCTTGACCATTTTTTTTGATTGAATCTTTCACCGTTTCAATTCTAATGTTTTGAACCACACCAGCCGGACCAGCAATACCAGGACGTATAACTATATCGCCAATCTTAAAATCTAATTCTACTTTGTTCATAATTATTTTCCTTCAAGAAAAAATAAATTTGTTTCTCTAATAACCCCGCAACAGCCTTTGTAGAAGTAACCATAATACAACTTACTTTAGAATATAAGCAAACAGTGGCACAGGCAATACTGACTCGTGTGTTAAACTTCGAATCATCACATGTTCTCGCCTCCTCATCTGCTGTCGTCCTTCGTTTTTCTTTTATACGGAGAGTAACGAGGCGGTCTCTTACAATAAAATTATCTAAATACCAATAGTTAAAATTGTATTTAGGCATAAATATTATGTCGTATATAATATTTTGAATTATTTTATCTTCTAAGTCATCTAATATCTTGTCAAAAATTTAAATAGTAAAATTCTATTATAGTATAGGTTTTAACCCTGTTTTTATACGGAGTCTAATAGTGATTGGTAACAATAAAAATATAGATAAATCGTCTAAAAGTGGAAATTTATCTTGTTCATTCTGCGGCAAACATCAAGATTTAGTTCGTAAATTAATCGCTGGTCCAAATGCTTATATTTGTGATGAATGTATTGATTTATGTAATGATATTTTAAGCGAAGAATTTCGTAAGCATAGATTTACTAATAGCGAAATAAAACTTTTAACTCCACAAGAAATAAAACAGCACTTAGACCTATATATCATTGGGCAAGAGCAAGCTAAAAAAACTTTAGCCGTCGCTGTATTCAACCACTATCAACGGATTGAAAATAATCTTCTGAAGAAAAAAAGTCGTGACAATGACATTGAACTTCAGAAGTCTAATATTTTATTACTTGGTCCGACTGGCAGTGGCAAAACACTCTTAGCTCAGACTTTAGCTAAAATTCTGAATGTGCCATTCACAATTACTGATGCAACAACTTTAACTGAAGCCGGTTATGTTGGCGAAGATGTCGAAAACGTTCTTGTTAACCTCTTACAAGCCGCTGATTTTGATGTTGAAAAAGCTCAGCGTGGGATTATTTATATCGACGAAATAGATAAAATATCAAGAAAATCCGATAGTCCATCTGTAACTCGAGATGTTTCTGGTGAAGGTGTCCAACAAGCGCTCTTAAAACTGATAGAAGGGACGATTGCCCATGTTCCGCCTAAAGGTGGGCGCAAACATCCACAACAAGATATGATACAAATCGATACGACTAATATTTTATTTATTTGCGGTGGTGCATTTGCAGGTATTGAAAAGCAAATTGCTAATCGTTTGGGCGAAAGAAAAATTGGTTTTAATATAAATGTCTCTGCTCCAGAACACTTCAAAGAAGATAATCAAGAGATTATGCAGCAGATTGAGCCGAAAGATTTATTAGTATACGGTTTGATTCCAGAATTTATTGGGCGCTTGCCAATTATCACAACTTTGGAAGACTTGAATGAGCAGGACTTAGTTCGTGTTCTCACTGAACCCAAAAATGCAATTGTTAAACAGTATCAGCAGTTGTTTAACTTTAGTAACGTTGCTCTTAAATTTACCGCAGATTCTCTAAATGAAATAGCTAAACAGGCAATTAAGAAACAAACGGGGGCTAGGGGACTACGCTCAATTATTGAAAAGATTATGTTAGATACGATGTTTGATGTCCCAAGCCGTAAAGACATAGAAGAGGTGATCGTGTCGGAAGGTGTAATTTCAAATCAAGAAAAACCACTGTTTGTTTTAAACTCGACTCGTGGAGAGAATGATAAACAAGTAATTAATTAAATTGATAATAAGGAATATTTATATGTCAGAACTAATTTTAAATGATTCAACTAAATGTGCGGCTTGTAACAAATGTATACGAGTTTGTCCGATTGAAGGGGCTAACCAAGTTACAATGAGGAAAGATGGCAAATTTACAGTGGATGTTAATAACGAAAGATGTATTGCTTGTGGGATGTGTGTTTCTGTTTGCCGCCATAACAGCCGCGATTATAAAGACGATACAGAAAGATTTATTAAAGACTTAAAAAATGGTGTTCCAATTTCTGTTTTTGCTGCACCAGCAATACGTGTGCAATTTGACGAGTATGAAAGAGTTTTGGCTTGGCTTAAAAGATTAGGCGTGCAGAAGATTTATGATGTTTCCGTTGGAGCTGATATTTGCACTTGGGCGCATATTCGTTATATCCAGAAATACAAACCTAAGTCTGTGATTACCCAGCCTTGTCCGGCGATTGTTAATTACATTTTAATGTATCGACATGAGTTAATTCCTTATTTATCGCCAGTGCATAGCCCAATGCTTTGCACAGCAATTTGGATGAATAAATACGAAGGAGTAAAGGAAAAAATAGCTGCTATTTCACCATGTATTGCGAAGTCCGATGAGTTTAGAATGACAGGTTTGGTACAGTATAATGTGACTTTCAAAAAATTAGATAAATATTTAAAAGATCAAAGAGTTAGTTTACCAAGTGAGAAAAAAGGTTTTGATCATGCAGTTTGTGCTTTGGGTAGCGTCTATTCTATGCCAGGGGGGTTAAAAGAAAATGTAGAATTTTATACAGGGCGAGTATTAAGGGTTGATAAGTCAGAAGGGCAGCACGTTGTGTATCATGCTTTAGATACTTTTACTAAGAAAGATAAAAAATTTCTGCCAGATGTTTTTGATGTTTTGAATTGTGCAGAGGGTTGTAATTTAGGGACGGCTTGCGTACATACTAAAGATATTTTTGATGTTCACACGACTATGGACGTAGCTCGTAAGAAAGCCCTGCAAAATAGGGATAAAGTATATTTTGATGAATTATTTGCTGAATATGATAAAAAGTTCAACTTAGATGATTTTATTAGAAGATATGAACCGCTAACTGTTCCAGTCAAAGATGTAACTAAGTTACAAATCGAGAAAGCCTTTAAAAGTCTTAATAAGCTGACCGAAGCGGAGTGTAATTTTGATTGTGGAGCTTGCGGTTCTTCTTCGTGTTATGAGATGGCGCGAAAAATTGCTTTGGGTTTTAATGTTCCGCATAATTGTATTGAGAAGGCTCGGGTTGAAGTTAGTGAAAAGATGGTTGATATTCAGAAGGGTAATGTTGAGATTTTGAATAAAATTCTAAATGATATTACAGGTATTAAGGAGATGTCCGATAGTATTAATGGCTTATTGGGTGGAGTTAATTCTTCGATTTTAGAATTTAATAATATGGCGGATGCTATTTCTAAAATCGCTATGAATATTAATCTTATTTCTTTAAATGCTTCAATTGAGGCAGCTAGAGCCGGGACGCATGGTAAGACATTTTCGGTTGTGGCTCAAGAGGTGCGAGCTTTAGCGGAAAAAACTAAGAATATTGTGGGAGAGACTGAGAATTTAACTCAACAAGCTTCACAAGCTACTGATTCTGTGGAAGATGTCGCACAAAAGATTCAAGCTTGTATAGCCGAAACTTATAACTCAATTTCAAACATCGTCGAATCAACGAAAAGCGTTTTATGAAGTTAAAACTGATTTAGTAATTAAAATCTACTACTCCGCAGATTTTTAAGTACAGTAGTGTCTACCTTCCTTCTTAGTCGATACGTGAGTATTCTTTATTTTCTATTACAATCTCGACACGACGGTTAATGGCTTGGTGAGCACTGGTTTCGTTGTCCATAATCGGATTGCCTTTGCCATAACTTCGCACACGAATACGGTCGCTAGCTATGCCGTTATCTTTTAAAGCTTGGGCTACATTTTCAGCGCGTCTCAAGGCAAGATCTTCATTATACATTACAGAACCAATTGAATCCGTATGTCCCTCAATTGATAAATTACGCCCAGTTGGATTACTAATCTCTGCAATATCGCGAATTATGCTCTGAGCCGCTGGCTTTAAATTAGCCTTATCAAAATTAAACAAAATATCAGATAAATTTACTACCACCCCCCGCTTACTATAATAAACAGCTGCTCCCTTACCTCTTAGCGTATCTAAAATTAAACGATTTTCTTTAATAGTCTCCTTACGCCATCTTAGCTCATCTGGAGAATATTCAAACTCAACCTGTTTTTTACGGTTGTCAATTATAGTTACATATGGTGGCAACTCATATTCTGGTTCTGGATCTAATAAAACCGGAATAGGTTGTTCACTACACGCAACTACTAGCAAGAATAAAGGAATTAAATGTTTTGTTGTTATCATAGTTTTGGTTTATTATTGTTTATTTAGTCCGCTAATTAACTCTTTTATCTCAACGTTGTTTGGCTCAAGCTCAAGCGCTTTATTATAGGAAAAACGAGCATCCTCTTTTCTGCCTAATGCTGCATACACTTGACCAATCTCAATATGATAGCCTGCGAAACTGGTGCATAACCTTGAAGCTCGTCTTAAATAAAATAATTTATCTGCTTGTGTAGTTGCGTTTCTTGCCCTTTCTGCTTCAAGTTCAGCATTCACACAAGACGGATCTTTAGGAACAGGGCGAGGTTTAACAACAGTAACTTCTTTCTCTGCTACATCTTTAACTTTCTCAGTTTCTTCAACTACCACTCTTTTTTCAGTTTTAATAACCTTAATACCTTCTTGAGAAACTTCTCTTGCGGCTGAGCTTGCTGTAGTTGATACCTGACTTTTTTGAGGCTGGCTAACAATCTTAGCGAGAGAAGACAAAACAGGGGATTTACTACTCACAGGTTTAGTTTTAGTTGTCTCGCTGGAGCTTGCCGCAGACTTTTTGACTTTCTCTACTTTTTTCAGATTAATTTCTTTTGTAGGAATAACAACTTTAGCTTGAGGTTTAGCAAGGGGCTTATCAGCAAAATCTGCATAATTTGTCAAAGTCTTTTTTCTGAGAGTTTGTTTTTTAGCTTCTAAGTCTGATTCAGAGTTACTAGAAACGGAGTTACTAAAAGTCTCTGCTTTTTGACTACTTGTATAGTTTTGACGAACTTCAATATTTTTTGCTGCTTTGCTATTATCCTCTGCAATTGCAGGATGTATGGCAAAGCAAGTTAAAAACAAAGAGATAAGCCAAGCACTAGTTGATAAACTTAGTTTGTTCTTCATATGTCAAATTCTCCTAATATCTTCTATTGTTGTTATAATAAAAACTATCATAGTCATCGTCTTGGTTAGTCTTATCGTAGTAAGAATCGCCACCTTGTCTGCGTTTTAACTCTTCAATTTCTCGACGTTGACGTTTAATTTCTTCTTGTTGTTGTAATTGTTGTTCTTCTAAAGCTTGACGCTTGCTATCTTCGCCGCCAATCCCATAACCGACCAAAGCTCCGCCTAACGCGCCCAGCCCAGCGCCGATTGCCGTGCCATAGCCAGCTTTTTTAGTAGCTGAACCAATAATTGCACCGGTTCCAGCTCCAAGTGCCGTGCCTACAGCCGCGCCCTTCATAGTTGTATTAGCAGTTTGATTAGCTGTACAAGCAGCTAATGAGATTGCCAGTAGGATAACTAAATTTGATTTATTAAATGTTTTCATAATTAATCCTTATTTAATTCAATTATTAATCAATTACTTTTCATATCCATAATCAATAATATAAGGCAAATCAACGAATTGTTTACCTTTTTCTTCATCACTTCTGCCACCTAAGATTTTAGGTATTTTTACGGCAGTATCAATGCCTTGTAATTTATTGAGTTCTCTAAGTTTAGGCACGGCTTCTAAGATACTTCCGCCAGAACCACTTGGAGCGAAAAATCTATTTTCAGGTTTCACAATCTCGCCAGTATTAACTAATAAATGATGCTTCAAACTGATATTAACTTCACTATTTGGGCTTTTATAGTTCTCATAATATAATTTAAAAAATGGCAATGGAAACTTAGCCAGACCTTTAGCAGGTTTGCCATTAAACAAGAAATATGAGCGACTACACGGATCATATAAATCAGAATCTTGCATACTTAAATCACAACCGCTAACTGATGAATGAGTGCTTATCACTGACCACCCCAGCTTTTCATCAAAAAACACCATTAAGTTCTTGTCTCTGATAAAAGTAATTGGATTTAAGAGATACCGAATTTCTCCTAAATCTAAAATATCGGCTTTGCGTTCAAAAGGTTTCTCAAATATGCTTTTAGTAGCAAACATGATTGCAAAAAATATGCCTAGTAAGACAGCAACAACAATCAAAGAGTTAGCAACTAACTTATTATTTGAAAACTTTTGTTCCATTCAAAAATTCATTTTGATTAAAAAAATTGGCGCTGACTTTTAACAGTTATGCTAACATCTGACAAACCAATAAATTTTTTTTGTTTACGGATAGTATAGAAATACGTAGATAGCAACTATATATAGCATATTTAATAATAATTAGATGCTATATATAGTATAATATTAATGTTTTAATTTTTATTTTGAGATTATAAAAAATAAAAAATCAAACCTTAAAAAGAAGTGTAAATATAATAATTTTTGTTTTTTCTTTAATATTTACGCAGAAAACAAATGTTGTATTGGCAGATCATGATAATAACGATGTATTGGCTGATGATCAAACTCTGTGCACAGAGATAGACAAAAAGATTGCAGATGATGAAATCTCTACTAATAACAAGAAAGAGTCTGATATTTCTTTACCAACGCTTTTTGTTACAGCGGATAAAGTTGGCATAAGTATTGAAGATCTAGGACGTTCGGTCGCTGTAAAGAGCAAGCAAGATTTGGAAAACAAAAAAGCTACAACACTAAATTCAGGTATAGAAGACGTGTCTGGAATACTCGCGACAGATACTGGAGGACTAGGCGCGCCTGGGTTAGCCACAATTCGGATTCGAGGTTTTGGTAGCGCTGGAACTAAGGTTTTATTAAATGGTTTAACGTTGGATGATCCGTCGGCGACTAGTGGAACTTTTTATACGGGCATTGCGTATACAAATCTGTCAGGGATAGACAAAATAGAAATTTTAAAAGGCAGTAGTGGCGTGTTGTATGGTTTTGATGCACAGGCTGGTGTAGTTAATTTAATTACCAAACAGCCAACCCAAGGCTTGAATAATAGTTTTGGTTTTGAAGGCGGAGCTAATCGGACGTTTATTGAAAAAGAGAGTTCAGCAACTGTGTTGGATTTAGTTTTAGGTTATAATTTGACTAAAGATTTTGAATTTTACGTAAAAGCCAATAATGTTTTAAACGAAAAATATACTGAAGGTGGTTATACTATGCCGCGTGGTTCAGTTTTTAGTGGAATAAAACTTCTCTTGTAGTTTTTCGTAGTTACTTAGTTACTATGAATTAAGAATTACGACAGTTGTAACGTTTTAGATGTTAGACACTAGTCGGGGCAAATAATTACGAATAATCTAATAATTGTAGGAGAGGGCTATTAATCCTCCCCTACAATTATTAGAGAATTATTCAAAAACATGAAGTTTATCGAGATCCCAAAATTTACTACAGTTAATTCCGCGTTGTTACCAAATATAGTGTGAATTTTGTCCGCCCTTGCACAAGGTATCTGAATAAAATTTAAAAATTTGTAAAAACAATACAAACCTGGCAGAAGGATATGCTAGGTAAGCTATATTTTTATTAATTCCATTTAAATTTAAAAAAATGTTAACTCAATATGCTATCAAAAATATTCTTTTTTTTGATATTGAAACTGTGCCGTGCTGTAGTAACTTTAGTGAATTATCACCTGAGATGCAAAAGTTTTGGGAATTAAAAGCTGAGTGGTTGGCAACGGACGCTGAAGACAATGCTGAAAAAATTTATGAACGTGCGGGAATTTACGCTGAGTTTGGAAAAGTAGTGTGTATTTCTGCCGGCTGTTTTAAACAACAAGACAGTGAATTAAATTTATTTCTTAAATCTTTTTATGGCGATGATGAAAAGTTAATTTTGCAGGAATTTAAACAGACGCTAGAAAAGTTTTTTGGTGCAGATCTTAAAAGTCCTGAAAAGAATTGGCAAAATTTAAAAACCTTGTGCGGGCATAATATCAAAGAATTTGATGTACCGTATCTTGCCAGAAGAATGTTAATTAACGGGATTTCGCTGCCAGCTGTTTTGGATATTAGCGGCAAAAAGCCGTGGGAAACACAATTTTTAGACACTTTAGAGTTATGGAAATTTGGCGATCGCAAAAATTATACTTCGCTAAATTTGCTTACGCATTTATTTAATATTCCTTCTTCAAAGGACGACATTGATGGTAGTCAGGTCGCAAGCGTGTATTATAACGAAAAAAACCTCGAGCGTATTGCAGAGTATTGCGAAAAAGATGTAGTGGCAGTTGTGCGTTTGTTCCAAAAACTGTGCAGCGAAAGTTTAGTTGAAGAAGAAAATATTATTCGTGTGTAGGGCGGTAGATTGTTCTCGGTGGTTAATAAATTAATTTTTCTGGAGGTATCAGTAATCTATAGCTGATAAATGTTTTATCTATTTCAAATTTTCCATCTTCATACATAAGATGCAGTGGAATGAGGGTTGGAATACTATAACCTGTTAGCGTATCAAAGAAATTTGACAATAAGTATCTTACTATATCGCCGTGTGTTGAAATTCCAATATATTGTTTATCCGAGGTCTCGCTAATTTGGTTTAAAGCGTTCATTAAGCGGGTTGCGGCGGCAAGTTGAGTTTCGCCACCTGAAAAACAAAAATTTTTGCAAGCGCTAAGATAACATTTTAATTCGTCGGGTGATATTTCAGATTTCAATTTTTCTTCGGCATACCCAAAATTACACTCCTTTAATTCGTCTTTGATAATAAATGGAATGTTATTTTTTTGACTAATAATCTGAGCAGTCTCCAAGGCTCTTTTTAATGGACTGGTAAAAATGATTTGTAAGGGAATGTCGCGCATATTGTCGGAGAGTTCATTAGCTTGAAAAATTCCTTTGGCATTTAGTGAAACGTCATATTTTTGTCCTAGTATGCGTTTTTCAAAATTTCCGCCTGTTTGTCCATGACGAAATAAATAAAAATCAATATGTTTCATTTATGATACCTTTGATAGAAGCATAAATAATAGGCAAACTGTCTATTATTATCACAGTTTTGAAGATTTAACCAAGGTTGTAGATATCAGGTTGAATCGCAATTCTAGTTTTTTAGGTTAATTAGGAAATTGAGTAATAATATAAATAGAAAACAAAACACAGAGAGTGCAGAAGAAGATAGGTAAGAAAAACTCTGCGCTCTCTGTGTCTTATAAAAGAAGATAAGCTATATCTAAAAAAAAGTCGTTATGTTATAATATCCGCTTTTTCTTTGCCAAACAACTCTTTGAGTTTTAAAAATTTGCGGGTGTCCAAGACGAGATTTTGTAGAATCTCGTCAGCCGTGCAATCGAGATGCTCACGGTCATACAGCTCATAATATATACGTAAGGTTCCGCCAGTTGTTCCGGTGCCAGATAAACGAAAGACAATCCGCCCAATAGTTGAAGTTGTATTTTTTAAAAATAAACGTATCCCTTGCTTAGAAGTTATACTACCCTCGACAGGATCATGATAACTAAAGTCATCCGCCTGAGCGATACTTAAACCGCCTAACTCTTTTCCGATCAGACTTGGTAACTGCGTGCGACAATTTGCCAACAACTCATTAGCTTTGCTAAGTTCTAAATCTTCGTAGTCATGCCTTTGATAATAGTTCCTGCCAAATTCAACCCAAAAGTCTTGCACAATGTTTTGCACACTTTTTTTCTGATAGGCTAGAATCGATAACCAACACAGTACCGCCCAAAGTCCATCTTTTTCACGAATATGATTCGAACCTGTCCCAAAACTTTCTTCGCCGCAAATTGTGCATTTATTAGCGTCCATTAAATTACTAAAAAATTTCCAGCCAGTCGGAGTTTCATAATGCGCAATACCAAGTTTTTGAGCGACTAAATCAACAGCCTGACTAGTTGGCATTGAACGAGCAACTCCCAGTAAACCATTTTTATATACCGGAATACAGGCTTGCATATGGCGCGCAATAATTGCTAAGGAATCTCCAGGACTAACAAAACAGTTCTGACCCACAATTAGATTTCTATCGCCATCACCATCGCTTGCTGCTCCTAAATCAGTCGCTAAGTCAGAATACATAAATTCAATTAATTTGCGGGCATGAACTTGGTTAGGATCAGGATGCCCGCCGCCAAAATCTTCCAGCGGAATATAATTTATCACTGAGCCGCTTTTAGCGCCCAAGATTTCTTCAAATATTTTTTTGGCGTAAGGTCCAGTAACTGCGTGCATTGCATCAAAACGTAGAGTAAAACCGCTATTAAATAAGGCTTTGAGCTGATCAAAATCAAAAAGTTTCTGCATGAGGTTCACATAATCATTTAAGCCGTCAAAAACTTCGAGCTTAGCGCCATTAGCAAAAGTTTGGGTCGAGACTGTAGTTAGATTAAAATCCGGAATATCAGCAATCTGATATTGAGTTAGATTTTTACTAATTTCAAAGATTCGTTCAGTTAGTTTTTCTTGAGCTGGACCACCGTTTTCCACATCATATTTAATCCCGAAATCTTCATTTTCGCCGCCAGGGTTATGACTGGCAGATAAGATAAATCCACCGCTAGCTTGCCTAGCCCTAATGACTGTAGAAGCTGCTGGTGAAGAAAGAATCCCGTTTTGGGCAACGCAGATCTGTTTATAACCATTAGCCAGAGCGAGCTTGATGATTGTATTGATAGCTTGACGATTAAAAAATCGTCCATCTCCACCGATAATTAATGGTTTATTATATAGTTCCGAATTTTGGTCAACGGCAGCTGCTTTTTCTTGCACTGCGTTTAATACGGACTGGGTAAAATTTTCTAAGTAGTGCGCTTGCATGAAGTGTTTAGTTTTCTTACGCAAGCCAGCTGTTCCAGGACGTTGATCATTAAAGGCTGTGGTTTGGATGTTTTTTATTTGCATATTGTTTTTCCTTTTTTTTGAATTTTGGTTTCAATTGCATTGACGATATCGTCTTTAGTTCTTTCGGTATAAACCATGGTCGTGGTTACGCTGCTATGTCCGAGGATTTGCGCTAGTAGTCTAATGTCTTTTGAGCTATCCAGAACTTCATGGGCAAAAGTATGACGTAGTTTGTGTGGGTGAATCTTACTAATTCTTTTGTTGGTCTCGGCTAACAGATTTGTTTTTCGACCAAAGTCGGCGATTACCCGCCAGATGGTCTTAGGCGCCAGCCCCAAAGATTTAGGGTTTAAAATACTGGCGTTTCTGGTGCTAACAAAGATGGGGAATTTACTTTTTTCTTCTTTGGTTGTTGCACGGTAGTTTTCTAAATTTTTTATTAAATATTTTTCTCGTTTGGCTAAATATTTTTCTAGATTAATCCTGATTTGACTGTCTAAATAGACACTTCTAAATTTTTTACCCTTGGTTTTTACCTTTTGAAAAAACTGTAAATCTTCAGAAAGTTGTCCTAAAGTTAAGAGCCGAACTTCATCAGCCCTTAAACCAGTGGCTAAAAGTAATTCTAGAAGAAAATTATTGCGGTATAAATTAAAATTATTGCCGACGTGTTCGTAGAGAATTTTTAAAGTTTCCTTTAAGCTTTCCAGTTCTTGAGTTGTGAGACTATTAGGTTTAGTTTGCTCGGAGAGTGGAGGGCGTACACCTCTGGCGGGATTAATATAGCCTGAGACCCTTTCTGCGAGTGTTCTGCCGAAGTGCTTGATAGTGGCTAAGCGTCTGGCAACTGTGGTGGGTGATTCACCTAATTCGATTCTTTTTTCGATAAAGCTATTGGTAGTTTGGAAAGTCCAGTCGTAGACAGCAACGTTATCAATGTTTTCGGGATTATTGCCCGCTAAAAATAATAAAAAGTAGCTTAAATCATTTCTTTTGGCTCTGGCAGTGTGATTATCACCAGCAGCGAAGTATCTAATGTAGTCTTCTATAATTCTTCTAAGGCTTTCTTGTGCGAGATTTTGAGTTTGATAATTAGTATAAGCAGACTGTCCAGAGTTTTTGCTGGGGGTAATAATATAATCTGGGTGGTTGCGTAGAGGGGAAGTTGACAAAGACTTCGATTTAGAGGGTCGGTGAATAATGATATTCGTATTATTAGTAGTTATTTCTGAGTTGTCCTTATTCATATTGCTGGGCTTTTGTATAGGCAAATTGTTATTTAAACAATAGAAAAATTTTACGGAGGCAACGGTTATTATATATAAGTTAAAATAATTTGTGGTTATTATGTATTTTTTTACAGTTTGTTGTTATCTAGTTCTAGGTTCTTTATTTTTTCACCAGAAACACCAGAGAAAAATAGGTAATGATTACAAAATCTCGATACCCTAAAAATCCTAAATTGCAGGGCTCCCCACCCCATGGGAAGGCCAAAAAAAACAGAAAAAATAAATCTATCTGTATTATACATGAAGTAGCATAGTTTATTTTAAAAATTTTTTTTTAACTGCTTGCCTATTTTTTTTTTTTGATATTGGCGGTCGGAAATGTTTTCAAGAAAAACGTCCTACAGCGGAAACATAACGTTTGTATCTGCTATTAGAAATGTTTTTCTTAAAGGTTTTTACATAAACACTTTCGTTTCTCTAACCAAGAAAGGAAAAACTAAATATGAGTAGAAGATTGTTTCGAGAATTGAAAGCGCCGTTACGCGCTTTCATTGAAGTAACAGGTAATTGCAATTTAGGTTGTAAACACTGTTATAATTACTGGCGTGATTTGGGAAATCAACTTGATTGTTCTACAGCTAAGCATATGACAGAAAAATTAGCTGAACGTGTTATAGGACAAATCATTGACAATGAAGTGTTTAGTGTTTGTTTAAGTGGTGGTGAACCATTGACTAACTATAATGTAGTCAAATTAATACTTAAACGATGCCATGGAACGAAGAATAAGGTAACAATGAATTCAAACGTTACTCTTTTGACAGAACAAAGATTAGATGAACTGATGTCATTAGGACTAAGCGCTATCTATACTACTGTTCTTGGTTCTTCACCATTTATTCACGATACTATCACTGGAGTTGTAGGATCATTTGAGAGGACAATTTTGGGTATTGAATTGTGTCATCGCAAAGGAATGCCTATCAGCACGAATACAGTTGTTACTAAGCGAAATATTAATGATATTTTCGCAACGGCAGAAATGTTAAAGCGTATTGGGTGCGAATCTATGAGTATAGATATTGCAAGTTGTCCTTTTAATTGTAGTGACTTTTCCGATTATGCTTTAGGTCGTGATGAGCAAATAAAACTCCTTAATGATATTGCCATTATTGATAATACTATGGGGATTAAAGCTCGTAAGGCAACACCAATACCTTATTGTGTGTTTCCTGAATTGGATGATTTTTCTAAGTGTCTAGATTCAAATTGTACTGCTGGTACATTTTCCTGCACAATAGGTAGCGATGGACAATTAAGAGCATGTCCACTTACTGCCAATAATGTCGGCTCAATTGTCAAGTATGATTTGTTGACACTTTGGGAAAAATTTACAGAGTGGCGGACAGATGAATTCATTCCGGATAGTTGTAGAGATTGCAAATTATTATATCGTTGCGGTGCTAGATGTCGTTTAGGTGGTCATCAAGTTACTAGCCAGATGGATTGTGCAAATTTATTAATGAATGCCGACAGCGCAGAATTGGCATATGAATTGTTAAAAATGCATAACCAGAAGACATTTCGTCAAATGCAGATGAGTGGGCAAATTACTTTCAGTGACTTTGTTTTGCGACTAGAAAAGTTTGGTGCAGTTGTTTGGGATGGGTTTCAATTACAGCTTATTGATGCTAAAGGAGTAAAAATTTTTCAAACTCTTACTCCTAAAGCAACATATAATGTTGATGAAATAATGTTTCCCGGTTATGAATCTTTTTTTAGAGATTTAATAACTAGTGGATTGGCGACGATTAATTAACCTTTATAACCAGCGTTTAACGCTTTAAGGGGGTGATTACTATGAACGAAGACAATCTTTCACCAGAAATGCAGCCTGATGAAAATCCTCATTTTCTTTCTCTTTGGGAGGAAGAATCTGATGATGGGCAGGAAGTAATGGCTGCTAACTTATGCTTGTGTGCTTGTGCTCATGGTCAATGTACTACAAATTAGACATTGTAAGCAGTAAGGTAATTTTTAATGAAGGTTTTTAGTAACTTTTGTTGGTGGGATGAATTATTTCATCCTCCTTTTTTTTATTATCTAACCAATATATTTATTATAGAACTAAGTTATGACAACAAATCAACAACCTAACGAAAAACTTCCAGGCTGGGATTTATCGGATTTATATAAGTCTATCGACGATCCGCAGATTGAAAAAGATTTGGCTGAATATAAAGAATTAAATCTTGAATTTGCTAAACGGTATAAAGACAAAATTGCTTTGCTGCAAACTCAAGAAATATTTGAAATGTTTCAAATGTATGAGCAGCAAGATATTATTGGTAAGGTGCTAAATGATTTTGCGTGTTTAAATATGGTAACGCAGATGACTAATGAAGTAGCAGTTTCTTTTTATCAAAATATTAACGAAAAAATAGCGGAATATGGTAAACCGACGATTTTCTTTAAAATAGAATTAAATAAAATTTCACAAAATAAAGTAGATGAATGGCTAGCCGATGAGCAGGTTAAATACTATGCGCCGGCAATTAAATATATTCGTAAATTTAAGGATTATCAGCTAACAGAGGAAGTAGCTGAAGTATTGCAAGAAAAATTTGTAACTTCAACTTTAGGTTGGGTTCGACTGCAACAAGAACATTCAGCTAGGCAAAAATATATTGTAAACGGCGAAACGTATTCACAGGCCACGGTGTGGAGATCGTATTTAGAACAGGATGAAACAATTCGTAAAAATACCAATGCAGAAATTAATCGTATCAACAAAGAAAATTCACCGTTACTTACGTTGGCTTATAATATGATTGTTAAAGACAAAGCTATTGAAGACAAGTTATGCGGTTTTGAATCACCAGTTGAGAAACAAAATATAACGAATGGAATTGAGAATGAGGTTGTAGAAACTTTAGTTGATATTGTGCGAGAAAATTACAAAAATATTTCTCATCGATTTTATAAATTGAAGGCCAAATGTTTAGGTGTTGAAAAAATACAATTTTGGGAATTGGGTCGACCAATTATTTGGGAACAAAAAAAACAATATTCTTGGAATGAAGCAGTTCAAATTGTAAGCGCTGTATATCGAGAGTTTTCTCCGAAACTTTATGAGATAGCCAAACAATTTTTTGATAATCCATGGATTGATGTGCCGTCAGCCGCTGGAAAATATAGTGGTAATTTTGGATATTACGTATCCGGTAACCATCATCCATATATATCTTTAAATTGGTCTGGACAGGGACGTGATATTTTAGTTTTAGCACATGAGCTTGGTCATGGTTGTCATCATATTTTATCTAAAAAATATGGTAACCTGAACAACAATACCCCCTTAACTTTAATGGAAACTGCTTCGATTTTCAGTGAAATGCTAACTTTTCAATCAATATTAAAAAATACTACTGCTGATAAAGCAAAACTTTGTTTAATTGCTGATAAAGTTTCTTATATGCTTTACACATCTTGTAGCACAATTGCTTCTCATTGTTTTGAAAAGCGAGTTCATAATGAACGCAAGAAGGGCGAATTATCAGAAAGTAGGCTTGGAGAAATTTGGCTTGAGGAAGAAAGGGCATATTTTGGACCGTATGTTCAATTAAATGACGACAAACAATATGGCTGGTCGTCTGATAGTCGTTTTTTTAATATGCCATTTTATGTTTATTCTTATTCCTTTGCAGATTGTTTGGTTAACTCACTGTATAAAGTCTATCAAGACAAATCAGTGCCAGATTTTGAAGAGAAATATTTAACGTTATTATCTGAGACAGGAATTAAAAACTATAAAGAACTACTAAAACCATTTGGTTTAGATGCCAGTCGAAAAGATTTCTGGGGAAATGGTTTAAAACTTATTTCAGATTACATTGACGAATTAGAAGAATTAGCAAAGTCAATTAAATTTTAATTTTTCATTATAAAACCAATATCCACTCATCTAGAGATAGTCGTAATAATAGGGCTGCACCAGAATAAACCCCAGAATAAAAATAACTTTATTTGTAAATAATTTAATTTCTTGCCGGTTTTTTTTTTTTTTGATATCGCTAGTCGGGAATTGAGTGAATATAATGGGGTAATATTTTCGCAAAAATTCAATAATTGTAAAAAAGTATAAGTAGGGAGATTATTTTATGAAACAAATAAATCTAAAGTTGTTAAGTTCAGTGTTGTTACTTGGAAGTTTAGTTGTAGCGGTTGACAGTCTAAGTCTGCTTCAAGCCCAAACACCTACACCTAGTGAATTTACGAATAATGATAACTCTTGCCTGCAAAATTCATGTTTTAGTGGCACAGAACATGATGAGAACAGCGATAAAAGTTGTTTAACTGGTTGCCAAGAAGGAAATTTAGCAGCTTGTGTTGGGTTGTGCCTTAATAATAATTTTGCAGCTGAAAGTTGTGAATTTCTTAAAAATACGCCTTGTGTAGGAAAGGCTTATACAGAAGAACGAGGCTACGGAATCTATTGTAATAAAAATCAACCAGAAGAAATAACATTATCTGCAGGGCAATATAGTTTGGTGGCTATTGGTGCTCAGGGTGGAAAAGGAGTTCGAAATTATTCTAGTGGATCATTAACAGGAAAAGGAGGCTTAGGTGGAGTAGGGATAAAAACTTTAAAGTTAAATTCTTCTACTAAGCTTAAGCTTAATGTTGCTGGTGCTGGTAAAGATGGAAGTTATTGTGGGGGCGGCGGAGGTGGTAGCACAGATGTTAGATTAGGTAGTTTTAAAATTGGTGATAGAATTGTTGTTGGTGGAGGCGGTGGTGGTGGTATTGGTGTAGATGGTGGTATTGGTTGTGGAGGTAATGGAATAGCTAAAACTTGGTCAGAAGGGGATTGGGATAATGCATATTCTGGAGGCGCTGGTGGAGCTGGAGGTCTTGGAGGCGGTGGTGGCGGAGGTTACTACTGGGAAGTAGAAGGAGCAGGCAATAAAGTTGTTGGATCTGGAGGTGGTTTTGGTGGACGTGGCTGGTCTGGTTCAAGTAATGTTACCAGAGGAGGAAATGGCGTGGATGCTTATGGTGGCGGTGGCGGTGGCGGTGGACATGACGGAGGCGGAGGAGGTGGTGGTGCTTATGGTGGTGGTGGCTCAGGTTGGGGAGGAGCTGGAGGTGGAAAGGGAGGAAATGGATTTAATCCTTGTCAGTCTAACGTTAGTAACGAGTGTGATAGTGCTATAGCAGGTAAGGCAAGTACTTCTGAATATGGTGGTGGAGGTGGTTCACAATCTAGATGGAAAGGAGGAGGAGCATTTAGTCCTAAAACATTTACGATGATAGGAGGTAATGGCGGATATGGTGGTGGAGGTGGCGGCGGCGGTTCTGCTGGAGGTGGCGGTGCTGGTTATGGTGGCGGCGGGGGCGGTGGAAATCCTCTTTTTGGGATTTCTAGTGGTGGCGGAGGTGGATGTCTTGGAGATTTTGTCGTGCCAGGCTTTCGTTATGGTGATGGGATGCTAATAATAATTAAAAAAGCTTCTACAACCTAAGACATCTAGTAATTGTCTTGAAATTAGGAGAATTAAAAGACCATGAACTTTAGTCTTTTGATTAGCGTTTCATAGGCTGCATTTAAAAATTAAAAATGCAGCCTGATTATTTTTTTGTTTTTAAAAATCTATCTCTTAAAAAATTATGATTTAATTTGTGGTTTTCTGCCAAAAATAATGGTTTGACACTCAACCATAAGCGGATCAAGACTTTGAACTTTGGAAATAAAAATCGCATTTTCTAATATTCTTTCTTTCAGAATATCTATTTTTTCCTGACTTGTGGTTTTAAGCTGAAGATGAATATGCTTATTTAATTCAATTAAAACATTGCCAGCTGAGGGAATTACAATATCAGTAATCATGCCATAAATCGGATACACACCACCAACTTGAATTTTTACATGCTCAACTTGTAATTCCAGATCCTGATTATTGTTGATTAGATCATCTATAGAAATGGTCATTCTGTTTACTACTTAATATATAGAGGTGAATAACTAACACGCCTAAGTTAGTTATAGACCAATTTACCAAATTGTAACATTTAACTATGCAAAAATTGCAAACCTACTGAAAAAAATCTATGCAATTTTTGCATAATTGGGATTTTGACATCAAAATTTTAAGGGCTTGCTATAGTATTAATAAAATAACACAAGCAGTTTTTAAATTTTTTTAAAGTCAGATTTTTGGCTAACCCTTAAAAAATTGACTTTGTCTTTATCTTAAAAATCTTGAATAAATCTTGATTATTATCTCGTGCTAACAGGTTTTTATAAGTTTTAATAAATTAAACCTGAAAATAAAAAGAAAAAAATTCATCTTTAAAAAATCAAAAAGTGTCAAAAATTTTTCTTAAATTTTAAATTTGGCACACAGGTTGCAAGAAGTTTGACATGTTTATCCTGCATAGAAGTTGAGGTTAAGGTTTTGTCATCTCAATGGTTAGCCAGGAGGTTAGGTTGTTCGGTTATTATTGTTTTACTTAGTTTTTTAGAGACGAGGTTATTTATGTTACAAGCAAATGAAATTTTGAATTATGGTTCTAACTTCAATCTTCATGCAGATGATAGACATCCAGCATTTAAAAAAATTATTACCCGCAACCCAAGAATGGGTCAGATTTTTAAAATCATCGGAAAAGTCGCTGTTTCAAATGGCACTGTCCTAGTCACCGGAGAAAGTGGTACTGGTAAGGAATTAATAGCTCAAGCTATTCACGAAATTAGCGGCGTTCCAGGAGCGTTTGTGCCAGTCAATTGCGGTGCTATTCCAGAAAATCTTTTAGAAAGCGAATTATTCGGCTACGAAAAAGGAGCTTTTACCGGCGCCGCTAATTCAAAATTAGGACGCTTTGTCCTGGCTGATAACGGCACTATCTTCTTAGACGAAATCGGTGACATGCCCTTACAACTTCAAGTTAAATTACTGCGTTTTTTACAAGAAAAAACAGTTGAGCCAGTCGGAGGTGTAAAATCTAAAACTGTCAGTGTGCGAATTATTGCCGCTACTAATAAGGATTTAAAAGAACTCGTCAAAATTGGAAAATTCCGTGAGGATTTATATTATCGGTTAAACGTTGTGCCAATTGATCTACCAAATTTAAAAGAGCGCCAAGATGATATAGAGGTTTTAGTTCAATACTTCAGTGAAAAGTTTGCTAAAGAATATTCTCGTCGTCCATTAGTTTTTAGTCCTGACGCGCTGTGGGTAATGCGTTACTATAGTTGGCCTGGTAATATTCGAGAACTCGGAAGTTTAATTGAAAATTTAAGCATTTTGACAGATAGTGATGCAGTTTACGCTAACGATTTACCAGAACATATTAACAGCACTACACCTCGTAGTTTAAGCAGCCAGATTGAATGCGTTATGACGAAATTGCCAGATAACGGTGTAGATTTTAATGACTTGGTAGATAGTTTTGAAAATAATCTCATCATACAAGCTTTAGAAAGAACAAGCTGGAACAAAAAAGCCGCAGCTAAATTATTAAACCTGAATCGAACAACTCTAGTTGAAAAAATTAAAAAGAAAGGCTTGGAGGTTAAAAAAGATCCAGAGGATGAATTATTAAACTAATGAATTATGGACTATTAAAATGTCAGTCAACAGCGTGGGTTTGTTTAAGCCTTGCTCTATTACTGTTTTTCTTTGTCAATGGAGATAGTTTTGAGGCTAATGGAGTTGCGCCAGCTAAAACCACAACTTCAAGAAACACCGCTCCAGCAAACCAAGCCAGATTGACTAAAAAATATAATGCACAGTTTGCTCAGGCGGTGCAATGTAGTGAAAAATGGCAATATATCACGACCACCATCGAGGAGAAGCTAGAGTGTGCCAAAAATTTTTGGGCTTTAGGTTTAGTTGGGCAAGCCAGCCAAATTTGGAACACAGTTTTAAATGATCCGAACTTAATCGGTGTTGAACGTTATCGGTCGCAGTTGTCATGGGCAATGCTGGAAATGCAAACCGCTAATTTTGAAAAAGCTAGAGCCTTAGCTCAAGATATACTGGCAGAATTATATGATTCAAATTTTAAAGCCCAGTTCTTATTATTAATTGGACAATCCTGGACTGCGGAAGGAAATTTTGAAAAAGCTCTTGCAGACTATCAACTAGCTTACCAGACTGGCGATGAAGTAGTGCAAAGTGAAGCCAAGTTTTTAATGGCTGAAAATAAATTAAAACTCAAAAGAGTTTTAGAGGCGCGCCAAGATTATATAGGGGTCGATTCAGCCTCTGAATACGCGCTGCCAGCTTTGCTACAGTTAATAAAAATAGATTTTGAACAAGAAGATTATGAAGCTGTTTTAATCTGGAATAAGGAAATTCATGATAATCATTTTGTTAAGCCTGAATTACAATGGTTGAGATATGTTACCATTGAGGCGCTGATTAAAACACATAATTTTAATACGGCTCTTGAGGAATTTAAGAAAGCCGAATCGGAAATGCAAAAAACTAATACTTGGTATGTATTAAGTGTCGCAGCAATTGAAGAAGAAAGAGCGCGACAGGAATTAAATTCAATGAATTATAAATATTAAAGTTATGGAACAAGAACAACGTTTAGTAGCTATGGGAAAAATGGCAGCTACATTAGCGCATGAAATTAGAAACCCACTAGGTAGCATGGAATTGTTTTGTTCGCTACTGGAGCAGGACTTAGTTGATAAGCCAGAACTGTTAAGTAATGCCCAACAAATTCATAAAGGAATAAAAACTGTCAACCATATTATTACTAACTGTTTACAGTTTGCTAAAGGGATGATTGTCAGAAAAGAGCCAGTTACAGATGTTAGGGAATATTTGCAAGGAGTATTGGATATCTTAAAAAAGAAAATAGAGGATTCAGAAATTGAGGTTACGGTTAAGATCTTAGACACAACCTGCGAGGAACGCAGGCAGTCTTTACTAAGTATCGATCATTATCAGATTAAACAAGTTTTGGTTAATTTGTTGTCAAACGCAATTGATGCGGTCAATGAAAGGTATAGTCATGATGATTTTAAAGTGGTGAAAAAAATAAGCTTAGTTAGCGACTTACAAGATTCGCAGTTTTGGATTTTATCAATAATTGATAACGGCGTCGGAATTAATGACGAGGTTAAGGAAAATATGTTTGACCCATTCTACACCACAAAAAATGAAGGCACTGGATTGGGATTAGCAATTGTCGGCTCAATTATCTTAGCTCATGGTGGACATATTAATATCGAAAATAATAGTAACGAGTTAGGCTGTCGAGCTACTATTAAATTATTAAGGAACTAATAATTATGGGAAATATCTTGATTGTTGATGATGAAGAACAAATGCGCTTAGCTTTAGAAGCAGTTTTAACTAGACTAGGACATAAAATACTGAAAGCTGAAAATGGCGAGCAAGCTTTAACAATTTTAGCGCAAAGTATGTCTACTCCACAGGTCGCAGGGAGAAGTAATACACAGATAGATTTTGTGATCTCCGATATGAAAATGCCGATTATGGATGGGCTAACATTATTGGGCAAAATTAAAGCTTTGTATCCGCAAATACCTGTCGCGATGATTACTGCATATGGTTCAATTGGGCAGGCAGTCGAGATTATGCGGAGAGGAGCTTTTGATTTTATTACCAAACCGTTTTCTGGCGAAGATTTAGAGAGTTTATTGAACAGAGCGGTAATAGCTCAGAATCAAATCGCCTCGGCAGTGCAGTCTAAACCCAAAGATAATAAAGCTAGCAAGCATGACAGGTCGATTATTACTAATGACCGGATGTTTAAAAAAGTGCTAGAAATTGCGAGTATTGTAGCTGAAAGTAATGCCAGCGTTTTAATTCAAGGTGAGTCTGGAACAGGTAAAGAATTAATGGCGCGGTTTATACACACTGCTAGCTCAAGGCGAAATAATGCGTTTGTGGCGGTAAATTGTGCGGCGTTGCCAGAGAATTTGTTAGAGAGCGAATTATTTGGACATGAAAAAGGAGCCTTCACAGGCGCGATTAATACTAAGATTGGTAAATTTGAACAGGCTGATGGCGGCACAATATTATTAGATGAAATTTCAGAAATGGATTTGGTGTTGCAGGCTAAATTATTAAGAGTTTTACAGGAAAGGGAAGTTGATAGAGTTGGCGGGACAAAACCAGTTGCTGTGGATGTGCGTGTGTTAGCGACAACTAATCGAGATTTAAGGCAGTATGTGGCGCAAGGAAAATTTAGAGAAGATTTATTTTATAGATTAAATGTTATTCCTTTATATATTCCAGCCTTAAGAGAACGACCAGGAGATATCCGACTTTTAACTGAGTATTTTGTGCGTCTTTATACTAAAGGCGCGACTAAGGTTGTGTCTAAAGAATTAATTGGGCAATTGGAAAGTTATCCTTGGCGCGGTAATGTAAGAGAGTTACAGAACGCGTGTGAGCGGGCTGTTCTTTTATCTATGGGTGATGAATTAAAGTTTGAACATTTTATCCTGACTAATAGTGGCGCTGGTGAAGAACCGTATAGTTTAAGTCAAGCGGTTGAGAAATTAACTATTATTTCTGACCTTGACGGCAATAATTTATCTTTGTATGCAGGGTTGAGCGTAGCGGAGGCTGAAAAGATGTTAATTAATGAAACGCTAAAGTTCACTGATAATAATAAAACTAAAGCCGCTGAGATGTTAGGCATTAGTATTCGGACTTTAAGAAATAAATTACAAGAATATACGGAAACGTAACTATATATGTGGTATTAAAAAGGAGAGCGAATGATTTTTGTTTATAATGCACTACTAGGGTTAGCCCAAATTTTAAGCGGGTTGATCTCGATATTTATTATTTTATTTATTGTGCGGGCAGTTATTTCTTGGTTTAGCCCAGATCCTTATAATCCGTTAGTTAGGTTTATCAACTCTTGCACTGACCCTATTTTAGTAAAAATTAGGAGCAAAGTGCCAACCATTGGCATGTTAGATTTCTCGGTAATTATTGTGATTTTGCTTTTGTATTTTATTCAAACCGCTTTAATTCAGTCTATGGTTGAATATACAACCATGAGTAAAAATAAATATCTGGGGCAGATGATAGTCTTGCCAGATGTTTTAAAATAAAATGTACTTATTTCTAAAACAAACGCCAGCTGGAGTTGTAGTGTCGGTCAAAGTTAAACTCAAATCTTCCCAAGCTGGTATTGGTAAGTTTAAGCCTGTAGACCGTGAGTTAAATTGGGGCGTTCATTCTGCGCCTGTGGACAATCAGGCTAATGCGGAGCTTAGTAAAACCGTGGCGAAGTTTTTTAGTGTTCCCCTCAGTTCGGTAACAATAATTCAGGGTTTCAAAAGCAGAAGTAAATCAATTTTGTTAAGTAATTGCTCGTTGGAAACAATTATTTCGGTGTTAAATCGCTCAGTGTGAAAGTCTCCACTCTGATGATTTGCTGCAGCATCATGGAGTAGCAAATCATTTCTGACGCTGGCGTCAAACAGCTGCTGAAAAATTTTATGGTCTCCAGTTTTTACAGCTAGGCGCATATTCCAAATTTTTTGTAGGGCAAATAAAAATACTGGATTAATTGGTTTCTTAATTTATTTAGTGCTTTTAATGTCTGTAACTTACTTAATTAATCGGTTAGAAGTTCAAAAAACGCAGGTAAGCCTCATTTTTTGGGGGAGGTGTCAGTTATTAAAGGTAGCTGAGGGAGGTAGTTGGTATATTATTTGCGTGATATTTTTATACACTTGATTAATGGGATAATTTTTTGTATATTCCCGCAACTTTTTTAGAAATAGTTAATCTAACACTTGAGTTATCTAAAAAAGTTAAGTTTTTCAGCTAAGATGCCGTTTTTGGTAATGTGTTAAAAGTATTATTGTTGTTTTTATTAAAGGATTTTTGAGCAAGTGTGCAAGAGAAAGAAGGTTGTTAGATTACACTCATGCCAGAAAATGAAAATTGCATGTTAAATAATAAGTCTTCTACTACTTCTGATAACAAGAATTTACCTGTCGCTATTACTGATATTGGATGTGAACGAGATATCAATGAGGATAGGTATGCTGTTCTTGAGGCTAGAACAGGAAGAGTTTGGATAGTCTGCGACGGTATGGGTGGAACAGTTGGCGGCGAACTAGCAGCCAAACTTGCAATCGATACAATGCGTCGTAAGCTTGAAACCTTAGACGATGATAGCCCAGAAACATTAATTAAAGCCTCAGTTGAAGAAGCTAATAGAATTATCGTCTTAAGGCGACATAACCCAGCATTTAGCTCAATGGGAACGACTATTGTCGCTGTCTTTATTTCTAAAAGTAGTGACGATGTAGTAATCGGTAGTGTTGGAGATTCGCGAGCTTATTTAATCCGTGACAATACCATAACACAACTTACTAAAGACCATACATATGTTCAGGATTTAGTTGACCGCGGAACAATTACTCCAGAAGAAGCTTTAACTCATCCACAAGCCCATGTCTTAACTAGTTGTTTAGGCGCTGACCCAAGGCTGGCCATGGATAGTAAAAGCTTTTACTTATGGGATACTAATAAAGGGCAAGCTAAAGATGTTTTATTACTGTGTAGTGATGGACTATATAGTTTGGTCAGTGAAAAAGAAATTTTAAACGAAGTTAGAACAAAATCTGCACAAGAAGCAGCTGTGCAATTGATAGAAATGGCTAAAGAACGTGGAGGATATGATAATATAACGGTGATGATTCTACCACTAAGTGGCGTTTTAAAAGAAAATCCGTCAATTAAGCATCGTTCATTCACAAAAATAGAGGAAATTGAAGCTAAGCCAAAAGTTAGAAGAAGGCTTAGTCTGATGGCAAAAGTTGTAATTTCAGTAATGTCATTTTTAGTTGGTATAGTGTTGGCGATACTTATAGCGATGGCAGTTGGTGTAGTTGGGTAATTTTTAAAGAAAAATAATATATGGCAAATGAAGATAAATATAGAGAGAAGTTAGGACTGTCTGGTGAGTCCCAAAAGAATGTTACGTTGCGAGCGAGAAATAAAACTATTTTGTTAAATAGTAATATGACTAGTCAGTTAAGAGGTATGGCTGGTAATAATACTCCGGATAATGTTACTTCAGGTGTTATTCAACCAAATCTGGGTGCTACAAGCGATACAAGCTGGGGGAATCAGGTTGAGACACCAGTTAATACTGGTAATGCTAGTTCAGCATCAGGTTGGGAGAGAATGAATGTTGCCAGCTCAGCAAACAGTTTTTCAACTGTCCCAGAGCAACCAGTAGTTAAGGGTGAAGTTACCCCTGCTGATAATGCAATCAATAGTGTTAATAGTTGGAATAGATCAATTTCTGGAAGTAGTCAGGTAAGCAGATCTTTAGATAAGCTTGTTGAGAATGATATTCGTCAGGGCGCAGATAATAATCTGTCTCAGAATTTTAGTCCTGTTGAACAATTTTCAAATAATGAAGATTGGGGAACTGAAACAATCAGAACTATTAAGCAGTCTGATTTTGATTGGGATAAAATAGATGCAGAATTTGATGCTGCAGAAAAACGTCAAAGTTCACCGCAAGCTGGGCGAGATATGTATAACAATAATGAAGTATCTACTTCTATAAATAACGAACAAGAAGAGCGACAAGATCAACGTGCATCTCAAGCTCCGGAAAGAGATTATGGATCTGGCAGCTATAATCGTCAGATAAATAAGCAATGGGAAGAACCAGCTGAGCCAATTGTTCAGGCTGGTTTTAGCCGAACTGTTCGAAATAATGATGCTTATAATGATACTTTTAATCGAGAAAGTAGTGGAGCAGAAGTGAATATGAGTAATGTGCGTAATCAAAATAATGTAACTAATAATTATTATACACGTAACGCAGAAATGAAAACTAGCCAACCAGCTAGTCAACGATTTAACAATAGTCAAAATTTTAATATTAAATCTAAGGAGGAAAAAATGCCAATGGATAATACTAGACAAGGATTTTCATTTAATCCAAAAAATACTGCTTCAGAAAAAGCAGTTCTTAATAGCAATAGTGGGATTCGTCCTGTACCTAGACAACGTAAAGGCAGAATTATCGCATTTTTGATTAGCTTTGATGTTGATCCTAATGGCGAGGTATATGAGATCTCTGCTGGTCGATGGTTAGTTACTTCTAAGCCAACCGAGCATACAGACTATATCTTGTTAGAGGAAGATACAGTTTCTCCATTACATGCTTTTATTCGCGCTACTGAAAATGGCAGAATTCAAGTTTTAGATCAACTTTCAGAATACGGAACTTTTGTTACAGCTCCTAATTCAGAAGAGGAAGAAGAGATTGCTGGAGCAATGGCTGCTTTAGAGCATGGTAGTAGAGTTAGGTTTGGAAATAGACGATTTGTTTTAGCTATCGTTCCTCCAATAGCTTAAACAGCAATTAGTAGTAGGTTTTAAAAAGAGGGGGCAGAGTTAGGTTTTTTATAAATTAGGTTATAATGGCAAAAGATACTAATCTTTTAAAGCTACAGCCTGGGACAATTGTCAACGGGCGTTATGAGATTATCAAGTGCCTTGGAACAGGTAGTATGGGGTTAGTTTATTCCTGCCGCCATAGAGAACTTGCAGATCACATCGTGGCAATGAAGGTTTTATTTGCAGAAGTTGCCAGAGATGAAGTTGCTAGAACCAGATTTATTAATGAAATAATCGCTTCATATGGCGTCAGCCACTCTAACGTTGTTCGGGCATATGAATATTTTCATGATGGCGAAATTGTTGCTTTTACTATGGAGTATGTAGATGGTGGTGATTTAGCAGATAGATTATCAAAACCAATTCCAGTTCCAATTAATCAAGCTATTACTTGGCTTAAACAAATGTGTAGTGGCGTGCAAGCCATACATGATGCAGGTATCATACATCGTGATTTAAAGCCGGAAAATATTCTTTTAACTAAAAAAGAAGAAATTAAAATTACAGATTTTGGTATTGCGAGGACTGGGACAGGACCAAAACTAACTGAGTATGGTGGTGTAGTTGGAACTATCGATTATGTCAGCCCAGAATATTTAGAGCGTGGACAAGTTGATAATCGCTCGGATATTTATGCCTTGGGCGTTTTAGCATATGAAATGGTAACGAATGTCATACCCTTTCAGGGGCAGAGTGTGATTGAAACCATGACCTTAAGACTGAAAACAATTCCAGAAGCTCCGATTAATATTAGGTTGGATTGTCCTGAAGTATTAAGTAATATAATTATGCAGGCTTTAAGACGCGATCCAAATCAAAGGTATCAGACAGCGCGTGAAATTTTAAGGGATTTGGAAGACTTAGAATGGTCAAACTTGCAAGGAATTGATTATGGAAACTATAACTATGAAATTACCAGCAATGATCTTTATGTTAACAATAATAATCCAGTTTATAATAATAATGTAGGCTATTCTAATAACGCCAATTCTAATAACGCCACACAGTCGTCTACACCAGAAACAAATTACTCACAGGGAAATAATGCAATACCGGATGAGCAGAGAGAAGTAGATTATTATCAAGAGATTGTGAACGATCCACGTTATAAAGAGATCGTTAAGAATACTCGACAATTTAATACTCCTAAATTAAATGTTAATGAATTATCAAGATTAATTTCTGAACATAAAGATGAATCAAAAGTAAAAAAATTCCTATATGTTTTGATTTATATCATAATCATTACCATCGGATATTTTATGGGTGTTACCCTTTTCAAAAATTGGTATTGATTAAATGTAGCGCAGGAATATTTACTCCGTCAGCTGACGCTTTCCTCAAATTAGGAAGGCTTGTCTGGTCTGCATACGCAAGGCTCGAATTATTCAAAAACAAATTATTCAAAGATATAGCGCCATCAAAGATGTCTGCTAATTTGTAAGCGGGCGTAGCTATCCCAAACGAGTAATTCAAAATATTTCGGTAAATCATGTTTCCACAGTAGCGCAGGCAAGCTTTCCTAATTTGAGGGAAGCGTCGTGGAATAACGGAGGAAGTATATTTATATTTGTATTTTTTCCTATAACTAGTTAATTTTATTATGTTTTAATTTTATTATTGAAAAAATATGTAAATAAATATAGTTTTTTTGAAATTTTTTACTAGGTTGTGGCATCTTTTAGTAAGTGTAAAAAATTAAATAACAGCGAAGTGCCAAAAAATTAATGTAAATCTAAATAGTTAATAAAAAGTATTTTAGATAAATATTTTGAAACAATTTAAAGGTTTTATAACAACATGAAAGTTTTAATTATAGATAGGACGATAGAGGGGCAAGCTGAGTATATAAAAAAAATTGAAGCTTTTAATCGTAGTGATATTGAGGTCTTAGATTTAAGACCCAAATTGGCTTTAGAAAGAGATTATCAAAGTAAAATTCGTGATTCTGAAGTAGTTATCCTAGGTGCAGGTTTAAAAGAAGCCGCACTAAATATAGTTAGAACAATTCGAGCGGAAGCGCCTTGGTTATATGTCGTTATGTATGTAGCTCCAGAGGTATATTCTAGCAGCGCCGTACGTGTTGCATATGATGCTGGCGTAAAAAAAGTTTTGTCTACAACATCTTCATATGTCGAACTTTTACATGAATTAGTAGCTGTTAATGCAGATTTTAAGAAAGATGGTCGAGCTAAAGAAGGTAAAGTAATTTGTTTAACTCACGCCAAAGGTGGTGTTGGAGCAACAAGCATCGCAGCCGGATTATCTGAGGTTTGTAGTATTTATCAACGTAGAACCTTACTTTGGGACTTAGATGTTGAGACCAAAGATTTATGTCGTTCACTTTCGGTTGGTGGTGCGGAAGCTAAAATCGTTAATGAATGGGTTAATGGTAGCCGTGAAATCACACGAGATTCTTTAAATGATGCGCTGGTTCCAGTCAGTAATAAAGTCTCAGTTTTAATGCCGCCAGATGGTTTGGCGGAAGCTATGGATTTAGTTTGTCATACCGATGGCGTTGCAATTTGCCAGCATATTGTTGATATTGCCAAAATTCAACATGATGTTGTCTTAATTGATACAGGTGGCAAAATAGGACCTGCGACAGGAACTTTAATGCGTGCTGCTGACGAAGTCTTGGTAGTAATTGATGACACAGTATTAGGTTTAACAGCTTTAGACTTATTTATAAATTATTTAAAATTCTTAGTTTTAAGTCCAGATCGTTTAAGTTTTCTAGTCAACGGTTATAGTGGTCTTTTACTAGGAGTGCCTCAAATTGAAGCCGAATTAGAGCCGATGCATCATTTAGGTCCAAGACCTTGGAGATTACCGCCAGTCCCAGTAGATACAACAGCTTCTAACTGGCCAGGTAGTGGCAAGACGCTTTATAGCGCCGGACAAAAAGCAATTCGTGCAACTTTTGAGCAAGTCGCGATGGAGTTAAGTCTTATTCCTGCAAATGGTGAATTTTTTGATACCTCAGGTAGTCAAGGGAATTGGTGGAATAAATTATTAACAACTGGAAATTAAAATTTTACTAACATCTTTATTAAGGTTGAAGATTATGGGAGCTCGTTTTGGTGCAAATATAAATACAAGCAACAGGATGTCGAATAACAGTAAGTTAGTTTTTGGTATTGTTGGTCTTTTGATTGTTGTGGTGATAATTATTCTGGTTGCTATCATTTTAGTTTTGAAAGGTAGTGAAGGTGGTAGTAGTCTTGGAGGCTGGGCAGCCGGTGGCAAACCTCAAGTTGTTGAACCTGAATTTACAGGTAAAACAAAAATTTTTGTTACTAAACAAAGAATAGAAGAGAACATGTTAATCGATCCAGATTCAATGCTGAGGCTAGAACTTCGTGATATAGCTGAAGTTAAAAGCAATATGTTTCAAGAGTCTCAACGCCCTACGTTGATAAATAAGTATTATGCTAAGATGATGATTAATGCTGATACTCCATTACTTGAAGATTATATAACTACAGAAATGCCAGTTAGTAGGATGCAAATTCCAGCTGGATATCGAGCGATTACAATTACGGTTGATGCTCGAAAAGGTGTTGAAGGGTGGGCAAGACCAAATTCCAGAGTTGATATTTTACTAACTTACAAAGACGAAAGTGGTAAAACAAAAGTTGCTACTATTGTGAGGTTTGTTAGGATTCTTTCTGTAGCTGGGCAACTTGGTGACGGCGGCGGGCAAAGAATGCAAATTGGTAAAGACACAAATATTACTTTGTTAGTTGAAGAACGAGATGCAAAGAAAATAGAATTAGCTAGAAGTTACGGCGAAATTAGTTTGTCTTTAGTGGGGAATGATCCAGTAGGCGCCCCAACCGAGCCAGAATCTCCAGTTACTCCTGAAGAACTCTTTGGAGGGCAAAAAGCTTCAACAGAAGAACTTTCTCCACCAGATGGGCGTATGACTGTCAAAGATCCTCGCACGGGTGAGATTGTGTTGTATGAGTTGAGAAAAGGGAAGTGGAGTAGAGTTGCAGACTGATTCAGATTAACTGTTTATTCTTTAAAGTTTTTAATTATGGATGACCAAAATAGAAAAAATGATGGAGTTGTGGGGATGTTTTCTACTCGGGCGGTAAGCCAAGATAGTAACAGTCGACATAAATTTATTGAAGCTGCCGAAGCTCAGCAACGACATGACACAAGTGTTGGCAGAAATACGTCAGCCACACAAGGCGGAACTAATAGCGGTGTGCAGATGAGTCCGTTAGCCAGTGCTTTGTTAAGAGAAACACGTCGAGAACTTAGTTTGCGTTATGATTCAGCTCGTTTAGAAAATATTAGCGAAATGGATATCGCTAAGGCTTTAGATAAGGTTTGTGCAACTAAAGGCTATAATATCGACAATATAGTGCGCGCTGATTTAGTTGTGAACCTCAAGAAAGACTTAATGGGGTGGGGTGTGTTGCAACCTTTAATTGATAATCCAGAAGTAACAGATATTCACTGCTACGATTATAAAACAGTAGTTCTACAACGTGGTAAGAGCAGTGAAATAACTGGACTGCAATGGGCAAACAAAGAAGCTTATATCAGTTTTATCGATCGAATTCTTTTTCGTTTAGGCAAAAGTATTTCTACGCAGCAACACACAATTGATGCTTCTTTCCCAGACGGTAAACGTTTGTGTGTAGTTCATGAATCAGTTTGTGGTTCCAGAGGACCTTTTTTAACTATGCGTGTTCCGCGAATTTCAGAAGTATCTTTGGAAAGTTTAGTTAATTATGAAGTTGCGCCAGCTTTTATTGTGAATTATTTAGCCGCCTTAATTCGAGAATGCGAATATACTATGATGATTGCCGGTGAGACAGGAACAGGTAAAACAACTACCATTCGCTGTTTGGGCACGCAGTTTAGAAATGACGAGTCAATTGTTGGGGTTGAAGATACGCCAGAGTTAAATTTTCAACATCCATATTATAGAAGTTTGGTTTCGCGTTATGCCAATACTGAAGGAGCTGGTGAAGTAACTTTGCAAGAACATATCAAAACCACACTGCGTATGTGTCCAACTCGTGTAATCTTAGGAGAAATGAGAACGCCCGAAGCGGCAGAATCTTTCCTCGAGTCCGCGCAAACAGGTCATGTTGGTATTTCAACTATTCACGCGAGAAGTGCTAGAGAGACTTTAACCAGAATTGAGGCTTTATTAGGTCGGGCGCAACGTGGCGTGTCAATGGATATTATTAGACAACAGTTAGCTTTAGCAGTTGATGTGATTGTCTGGATGAAACGTGAGAGACTATCTGGTAGAATTAGAATGGCAGAAGTTCTCGAAGTTGGATCTTTTGCTGAAGGGTTAATTCAGGTTCGTCCGATGTTTAAACTAATAGAAGAAGGAAAAAATCCTAAATGGGAGGTTTTATCTTGGAGTAGTAACTATGGTAATGCTCTTGAAAAAAATGGCATTATCTTAGGCGATGCTCCGCGATATTTAGGATTTTATATGTAGAGAATTTTAGAGGTTCCCTGAATTATTAGAGATACATGTAGTTTTTAATAATTTTTTTAGTGAGATTTTATGTTTTTTCTTATTTTAATAATTATCTTGGTAATGATTGGGATAATTATCACTTTCGTTTATATCAACGGCTCTGATTCATATACAAGAACAGGTTATCAAAAAAATATGGCTGTGAGCGATAACCTAAGGACTATGGTTTCGCAACAGAGGGCTTTATTACGTGAAGGTGATAGAGGCGGCGTAACTAAAGGTGAAAGGACAAATATTGCCACTGCTGCTGCGGCTGAAACAGGGTTAAATAGGACTGAGTTACAAAAGTCATATGAATTGACTTTAGCCGATAAGTTAAAATATGGACAATTAATCGTCCCAACTACGCAAATTAGAATGATGCAAGGGATTGTCTCCTTTGTTTCTTTTTTAACAGTTTTGTTAATTGGTGAACTAATTGGTCCTAGTTATGTTATTGCCGGTTTAACTTTAATCTTAGGTCCGTTCTGGGTTACTGATTATGTCAATTATCGAATGAACAAAAGAAGTGCAGCTTTTGAAAAAGATTATGCCTCGTTTTTAATGTCTTTTGTCAGTCTCCTTAAATCTGGTTTAACTACGATTGGAGCCTTAGAAACTGCTGGTAAAAGTTTGGATGAAGATAGTTTAATTCGAGCTGAAATAGAATTGGTTATTCAACGTATAAAAATGGGACTTTCTGAAGAACAAGCTTTAGGACAGTTTGGTGAAGACATTTATCATCCAGAAATAGAGATGTTTTTAGAAGCTATTATTTTAAGTAAAAAGTTAGGCGGTAATTTATCTAGCACAGTTGAAAGGTTGGCAAAGCAAGTTAGAAAGCGTAGCCAATTTAAAAGTCAAGCTATGGCAGCTGTGGGTATGGAAAAAGGCTCGTTAAAAGCGATTGCTGTTATTATGTCAGGCTTGTTGATTTACATGTGTTGGACTGCTCCAGATTTAATTTTACCAGCAATTAAAGATCCAAAAGGTTGGCTTGTTATGCAGGTTGCGGTTTGTATTGTTACGCTTGGATTTTATTGGTCTAAATCTGTAGCTAACATAAAGGTATAAATTTTTATTAACATTCAAGCTGTAATTTTTATTTTGAAGATTAAAAAATATTATGAATATATTTTTAATAATTGGTATTTTAGTTGTATTATTAGTTGTTATTATTGGCATCATGGTGTTCTTTCTAAGCTCGTCTGGAAAGAATGTTACAGCTAATAGTAATGGCAATTTACGCAATATGTTAAGCCAGCAGAGAAATGCTGGTCTTGGCGATGGATTGTCGCAAGACATACTCGAAAAAGTTAAAGAAGAGACTGGGAGAAGCGTTGCCGGAGAAAAGAAAAAAGTTAGTCTTGCAACTAAAAAATTTAGAGCTGGATTTTATACGGATGAGGATTTTAGTTCTTTAAGAGTTAAATTTTTACTTTATCGGACAGCCCCTATTGTAGTTGTAGCATTTTTAGCCGAAATGATTGCGGGGATGATGGAGCTAACTGCAATATCGTCGCTCAGTTTTACAATTGTTGGTGGTATTTTAGGTTTCTTAATGGGGCTTAAGCTGCCAGAGTCGGTTTTGGATGACATAATTAAAAAGCGTTATGAAGAAGCCATTTATCACTTACCAATGGTGGTAGAGCAACTGACTATCGGTATTAGCTCTGGCTTAGATATGGGACCCTGCATTTCATATGTTGTGAATATGGCAACAGATAGAAGAACACATAATGTTGTTACTGAATTATTTGTCCACATCGAAAAGTTAGTGCAGGCTGGTTATAGTTTGTCTGAAGCCTTGCGAGAAGTTGCAGACGCTTTCGGACAAAAAGAGCTTTCGCATGTTTTTATGTTTTTAGCTCAATGTGCCCAACAGGGTGGTGAAGTTTCTAGGCAACTACAGGATTTAGGAGAATCTGTTTCATTACATAGACAGATTCAGGTTGAAGCTCGAATTGTTAAGTTGCCAGTTAAAGCAACTGGACCATTAACTATGGTGTTTGCAGGATTTTTTATTATGTTGATTGGTAGCGTATTTATTACACTAGCTCAGAATATAAAACAATAATTAACCCCACCATTTAAGTGCTCATTGACGTTTGAGAAGTATTTGATTGTAGGGGGGGGGTGGAATTGCTGCGGTTAATTTTGCACTGTCGTTTAACATTATGCGAATTTTGTCCGCCCCGCACAGAGTTTGGTATCGGGGTCAAAGGTTAAAACAATAAACTTGTATATGGTATTATGTTTTTTGATAGGTTTTGGAATGGCGTCTGGAACGTGACTAATGTCGCGTATAATTTTTTGGCTCTGAAACGAAAAGAGTTGCTGTTTTGTTGCTTTTTGGTGGCTATGGTTTGGATGTTTTTTTCTCAGTTGCCAGCCGCTGTCATAGATCTTTTACTTTCCAGCCAATTGTTTTTGGCTTTGTTGTTTTTACTAGAAACAATTTTTCATCGTGAATATTTTTCAACTAAAGCTCCAGTGGCGATTGTTACTATTGGTTTATTACAAATTTTGGTTTTTTTCATTGTTTGTAAAAATTTGCTTTTAACTGGCGCTGTTGGAACAGGTAGTTTAATTTTAGAAAAAATTTCTTTTTTAGCTCTAGCTGGCAATGTTTATGTAGCTGGATTGATTTTTGGCTTACTAATTTTTATTGTGCATATTATTATTGCCAAAGGCGCGGCAAGAATTGCAGAAGTTTCAGCCCGTTTTTCGTTAGATTCTTTGCCAGGTAAACAACTAACTATTGATTCGGATTTACGGAATAATTTGATTTCGCCAGAAATAGCAGTCTTACGACGTCAAGACTTAGACGCTAATTCTAAATTATACGGCTCTATGGACGGAATCATGAAGTTTGCACAAGGGACAGTTTTATTTTTAATGGTAGTAATTCCTCTTAGTTGTTTAGTTGGAACCTTCTTAGGTTATAATCGTGGTTTAAAACTTTTTGATTCTTTTACCAATTATACTTTGTTATTTTCAGCTTTAGGCAATTTTAACGCTTTAATAATTTTAATAGTCGGTATTATTGCTTTAGAATTTGTGATTCAAAAAGATGAATCGGCGACTCAAGTAACTGCCACAAAATGTCTAGTCTTTGACGAGACAACGGTTATTTTATTAGGTTTGTTATTTGTTTTTTTAGGTTTATTACCCAACACTCCAACTTTAGCCTTTTTGTTAATTGGTAGTGGAGCTTTGACTTTGGTTTATGGAAGATTTTACTTAGTAAAAAGATTAAAAGTTAGGGCTGGTGCTACGTTGGAAGCTCGACAGAAGTTTCAAAATTTAGAATTTGTTTTTGCTGACGAAGTTTTAAATATTAAACTAGATACTAAATTATATGCAATGTTCGAGAAGGATAAAAATAAATTGGAGAACTATTGGAATAAATTAATTCAGCAAAAAATATTAGAGCGTGGCATACCATTTCCTAAATGGAATATCCAGTTAGATACTAGTTTAGCTGAGGCAACTTTTAGGATTGAGTTAAAACAGAATAAAATTTTAGATCTAACTGAAAGCTTATTTTTAAGTGGTTATTATATTGTTTTAGCTAATAATCAAACGTTAGCTGAAGATTTAAATGTGCAAGAAACCTTAATTGAGCCTTTAACTAAGGCGAGTTGTATTTTTTCTGCGTTGGAAGTTGAACAAAAAATAGTTTTAGAAAAAGCTGAGGTCAAGGTTTTAGCTCCCAGCTATTTTTTATGTCATATTATCGTGGGCAGTTATTTAGATAAGCTAAATTATATCTTGGGAACGGAAGAAATAAAAAAATTAGTTCTGGCTAATAAAAATTTATATCCATCATTAATTGAGGAACTGTTTAATAAAAATAAAATTAGTTATCCTGAATTTGCCGAATTGCTGAAACGTTTGATCCGCGAAGAGTTGGATATTAGTAATCTCAAAGTGATTTTACAGTTAATAATTGATTTTACTTTAACTGAAGTTGTCGTTGAAGATCGTCGGGAATGGCTCAACTTACTACATAAAAACTTAAGGCTGGAGTTAGTTAAAGGGCTTTTAGCTCAAGTTGTTAAGGATCAAGAGAAACAACTCATTAAAGGGGTGGTTTTATCTCCAGCCTTGGAGTTAGAATTTCGTTCGACCAGTTCAACCTTGCATATGGTACGTGGAGTTATTCCCGCCTTCTCCCCAGAGTTAGTTTTGGAATTACGTCAGGAGTTAAAGTTAGTATATGATTTAGCTCTGAAAAATTATGGTTTTCCGGTAGTCTTAGTTTGTTCAGCGGAGATTAGGTTTGCAGTGCAGGAGTTTTTATTTAATCAAGGCTACCAAAAATATATTCAGGTTTTAGCTTTTGATGAATTTTGTCAAGGTTATACTTTTGAGGCAATAGCTGAAGTTGGGAACAATCATTTACTAAATACATAATTATGAAAAAAATAGTGATTTTAATTACCGTCTGTCTTTTATTTGTGGTTGCCTGTGGCAGTGATAAAGTATTGGACAAAGAAGCAATCAACAATAAAGAGTTATTAACTCAATTAATTTCTCAGGACAAAAAAGCTGTCTATAATAAGTTAGCAGACCCAGATACAGATTTTGAAGAAAAGAAAGAGTTACTAAAACAATTACAACAAATCGAAAGCGTGGATGTAACTCTGATCTTTCTTTTAGCTATGCAAGGTAAATTTGGCGAGATGCTGAAATATTATGCTAATCAAATCTATTTTGAACAATTAGAGGCTCGAAATCTTTTTATTTTTAGTAGATTATTGAAAAATTTGGTTACCAACAATTTATTACTCGAAGAAAAAGGCGGCGATATTTCTTTTTCTCCACAATATGCCTTACTTTTACATATAGTTGATGCTGTTAATCCACTTGAAAAGAAGAAAATAGAAATTGCTGAATTATTAAAATTAAATGTCAAGTTTGGCAGGTTAGTCTTATTAACTTTAGCCTTTGAAGGGGAGCAAAAGGAGTTCTTTTATCACCAGCTTAAAAAGGAGTTATTTCATAAGACTAACACGGAAGATGTTATTGTAGTCCAAGTGATACAGCAGGTTTTAAATGAAAAATATATTTTTGATTTTGTAGTAGAGAATTTAGATAATTTTGTTGCGATCTTAGATGGTGAAAATGTTTATGCTTTAGCCAAAAGTATTATGCAGCGAGATATTCGAAAATTTAATGAAGTTAGAATGAAGTTCATACCTAAGCTACAGAATAAAGTTTACCGCACAGTTTTAAATGAAGTTTTAGATTATGTGACAGTTGATAGTATAAATTCTCCTGATCTAGTAAAATTATTATTAAAACCTTTAGCTGCTGAGTGGACTCCACAAGATGTGAAAGTTATAGCGCATTGGGTTAGTAATAAAACAGAGTTAACCCTGTTAGCTATCTGTGCTGGTAGTGAAGAGCCTGAAGTTATTAGCACTGCTCTTGGATTTTTATTATTGAAATATACTTATCTGACAAAAGATATAGCGCATATTATGTCTTGGATTAAGAAAAAAAGGTTTGATTTGAACAAAACCTCACTTGCCTCGGCTTGTAAGTTAAGTTTATCTAAGGTCTGGACTCCCCTTGAACTAAACGAAATAATTGATAATCTGGAAGTTTTAGATGACGCTAAAAGAATGTTAGTCGGTCTTTTAGATTCTAATAATCCAGATTTAGTTTTAGTGCTGTTACAAAGATATTATCTAGCTACTAGCAATGAGAAGCTAATTGAGTTTTTAAAACATGAGAATCCAGAAATGAGAGTTTTAGCAGTTAAAGGTTTAGCAGATTCTGGCGATTTTGTTGTGAAAAGAGCTTTGTCTAAGGCTTTGATGAGGGAAAAAGATGAAGAGGTTTTAAAGGTTTATCGCGAGCTTGACGACTTTAAGTAAGGGGTGGAGGTAGATTAGGGAATGTTGGAAAGGTTAACGAATTAGAAAGAAGGTTTTATGTTTGTCCTAGAATACAATAAGCAAGGTCAACCTGCTGGCACTTTGACTATTTTTAGTTCGAACTTTCCAGTTTTGCGTCTAGGCAAAAGCCGTTTGGCAGATATAGAAATGGAAGGTTTTTCTTTGCCCGGTGATATCTTGTTATGTCAAGAGTTAGGTAGTAAATTTTCTTGTTATTATGTTGAAGCTAAGGATGAAAGTAATTCACGAGTTGTACCAAATTTTTTAGATGGTAGTTATGAATCTGAAACCTTAATTCATGAAAATGATTTCTCGGTTTATATCGCCTCTCTACCAGCTGATTTAAATTTAGAATGTTTTCAGCATGAACCTGAAAAAAATTTAGGATTTAAAATTTTAGACGCCGCTTTAAATCAAAAAGCGTCTAACTTTCCAGCCTTAGCCATACTAGGCAACAAAAGGATGATAGTTTCTTTTGATGCTAATCGTCCTTTAACTGTTGGTCAGGCTGAGACTTGCGGGCTGAAGTTACAGGGATTAGCAGAGAAACATCTGCAGGTTGATTATAGAAATGGCAGTATTTATATTAAGCAATTATCTCCAGAAGCTAAGATTGAAGTCAAAGGAGATGAGGTTACAAAAGAAATACTCTGTCCTCCAGAGGAACAAATAATCTTAAATAAGAGTATTAAGATTTTACCATTATTAAATAAAAAAGATTTTGATGCTTTACTTGAATTGGAAAAACGATCTATTCGACCCGCTTTAGAAAAGCTAACATATCCTTGTTTAGTTTCTAATTCGCAATTTATTCAGCCTAATTACTTTATTTTACCTAGCAATGGTAAATCAGTAATTATTGGGCGGGATCTGACTAATGATATTTGTATTCATGCTGCGCACATTTCTAGGCAGCATGCTGAAATAAAAATCAATGCTCAAGGTAATTTAGAAATAAAAGATTTAAGTAAAAACGGCGTATATTATAATAAACAAAGACTGCCACAGGATGAAGTTATTGAATTAGTTCCGGGAAACAATATAAAATTAGATTTTAATAACGATTTAGTTGTAGAGATTTTATTCAAGGAAAATAAAAAAAATAATATTCTTAATGAGTCTATTGATGATACGGCTCATCTGGAACAAGCTGATGAGCCGAATAGTTCTACAGAAATTTTCTTTGTTAAAGATGTAGAACCTCCCGATAATACTAGTGTTTTTGAGGAAGAGGTGTTGGAATTAAACCATCTGCCTCAAAATGTCGAAGATAATGAGACAAAGGTTGTTTCTAATATTGATTATGGTAAAAGGAAAACTTCAGATATTTCAGTGTTTGAAGAAATTAGTATTAATCAACCTAGTCCAGACAAAAATTATTCTCGATTTGTCTTTGGTATAGTTTTAGCGATTTTGGTTTTGTTGTTTGTGTTGTTAGCGCAGTATATGTTTAGTTAATCTCTGATGCTAGGAGATTTTGACTATTTAAGTTCTATTATTTTTTGTTGTTAATGTAATATTAAAAGTGAGTTTTGTTTATGAGTGAAAAAGAAATAAAATTTATTCGGTGTTCTGGATGTAGATCGTTGGTACCTTCTATTGCTACTCGTTGTAAAATGTGTGGACAAGAGCTAACGCCAGTTCGTGAAGAAGATAGTTATCATGATGATGAAGATGTTGAGAACCTGCAAAGTCAAAATTCGAGAAGACCTTTGAAAGACGAGGAGAGAGACTTCTTAAATTCATATGGTAGTTATACAGATGATAAGAGTACTACGATTGATCTGAAAAGCGCTAATTCTGGGGCGATTTATAACTTTTTGAAGAATAACAATCCTCAAGAGGAAGAAGATGACTATCCGATAACTAATCCGCCAGAGACTGATAGTGATGAATTTAATTTTGATGAACAGCCTGCTGCGCCAGAGGTATCTGAGGTAACAGATTATTTTACTACAGAAGCTAAGCCTAATGAGTTGAGTGAACCAAAGGTCGTAGTTGAACCTAAAAAAACTGAAGCATATTCTAGTTCAATTGATAGATTACGTAACAAGAAAAATAAGCACAGTAAGCATAATTCAGATCAGCTTAACAAAGACAGAGTTGAGTCGACAACTATTAAAGAAACAACAGATAACATTAAAACAGAGGTAATAATGCAAAACAATAATAAAAGCCAAGGTAGTAATCTAATTAAATCTAGTAGTCAGCAATTAATTGGTTGGTTAATTAGTTTTAAGAAAGAAAGAACGGGTAGTGCTGTAGAGATACGCGAAGGGAGGTTCTTTATAGGTGGTTCAAAAGTGCGGGAGTCTGATTTAATTATTGCAGACGGAAGCTTATCAATACCACATTGTTTGATGAAAGCTGATAAGGAATCAGGTATCCAAGTTCAGGATTTAATGAGCGAGAATGGCACTTATATAAAAAAGAGTGGCAGCGGCAACTTTGAGAAAGTTCTTGTTCCGACAGTAGCTGAGCACGGTGATTGGCTGAAATTTGGCGAATATGAAGTCATGGTTTGTATTGTTCCGTCTGAAGGGCGATATATGTAGAATGAAAAATAAGGTTTTATATATTTTTTTAATTTTTTTGTTTTCTACTATATTTATTGCGTGCACTGAAAAAGTTACTATCCAAGAGCTTGAGTCTCAGGAATTAATTCCAGCCCTTAAAGCGTTGCATCAGGCTAATCTCCAAGCCGAAATAGTTAGAATTAGACCTATTTTCAATTATCGAATCCAGATTAATAAAAAGGACTATGCTCAAGCTTTGCAAATTATCAAAGCGGCTGGATTATTTAAAAAAAATAATAGTCGTCGAAATGAGTTATCAAGGTCAGCCAGAGTTTTACCTTTTGCCCCAGAGGAAGCTAACTTAAGGCGTGATTATGCATATGCGGGGCAATTAGAAGAGACGTTATCTGCTGTTGCGGGGGTAGCTAGTGTGCATGCTACTGTCCGAGCTGGTGGTCTCAGGGCGTTTGGTTTGTCGCAGCAGGATGAGCCTAAAGCGACGATTATTGTTAGGTATCGCACTTTGCAAGATTTAAAAGCTGTTTCAGCAGATGAATTGAAAAAAATAGCTGCTCAAGTTGTGCCTAGTTTAGATATCAATAATGTTATTTTAGTTACGACGGTTAATAATAAGGTTGTTGAGAACTCAGAAAATAGTGAGACGACAACTCAAGAGATGTTTAGGTTTATGCCTTTTAGTTTTTACCTTTTAACTAGTGAATATTCTAAGGCGCGCCAGCAAATAATTTTTATGATAGTGTTGATGTTTTTGGTTGGTATGTTGGCTGGTGCTTTTGTTTTTTATTGTTACAAACTTTTTAAAAATCCTAATCGGCGCAATACTGTTCTAAATTCTCTTTCTCGTAAAAACACAATTTTATTTAATCGCAAAGATTTGGAGTTGTAGTGCAAATAACACAGAGAGTTTTATTTTAATCCTGCCTATGTATCTGAGGTTTTTGATTATCCGAAAATGTAGAATTTATTGTTTGGATTGTTTTTTTGGTATGGGGTTACTTTATTTCTTATTTTTTTAGTAATTTAAATATTATTAACATACTTAATCCATTATGTATTTTATTAAATCTCCAAATATAAAAATAAGAAATAAAGTAACCCCATAACCCCAAAACTGACCCCATACCAGAAAAAGTCAGATAAAGTAACCCCATACCAGAAAAACAAAATATAAAATCTAACTGGAAAATCTACATACTTTTATTATTGCTATTGCTTATATATATAGGATATTGAAACACGCTAGTTGTAGCCCTAGTTTTTAAAAATTTAAAGAAAAATGGAGAAATAAGATGAAAAATATATTTAAGTGGACAGCTTTGTTAAGTTGCTTTGTAATTATGTTCTGCGAGTCAGTATCTGCTCAAGTTAATAAAAATCTAGAACAAGTTATTCAACAAGATCTAAATGCTTTAAATAGTATTTGCCCACGTGAGGTTGAAAAAGGTGTTATCTTAAATGGAGCTAGGTTATTACCTCAACAAACCGTTGAATATAGTTACACTTTAAAGAATTTTGATTCAAAGGCATATAACGTAACTAAATTTCAAAATAAGATAATTCCAGCGCTTAAAGATTCCCTCAAGGCTAATTCTAAGATGCAAGCCTTACGAGATAATCAGGTTAGGCTAAGCTTTGTTTTTACTGATAAAAATGGATCTGTAATTCATAAATTTAAGTTGTTGCCTAATGAATACTAGTTCTATGAAAACAATAAATAATGCTGAGCTAAACCTAAATAACCTAAATCAAACTATCACTATCTACGGATGGGTAAATCGCAAACGAAATCTAGGCGGTCTAATATTTATTGATTTGCGGGATAGGTCTGGCATAGTTCAATTAGTTGTGCGTCCTGAAAATAAAGAGGTTTCTGCTTTAGCTGAAGCCTTAAAAAATGAATTTGTCATTAAGGTAGTTGGGAAAGTTGTAGAAAGGGAAAGTAAAAATAAAAACCTTACTACAGGGGATATTGAAGTTGAGGTACAGACACTTGTTGTTCTAAATGAATCTGATGACCTGCCATTTGAAATTAATAGCGACCTTACTTTGGCTGCACAGGATTTAAGACTAAAATATCGCTATCTTGATTTAAGACGTGAAGACCTCAAGAATAACCTTATTTTACGGCATAAAATTCTACAGGTCACACGCGAATATCTAAATTCTCAAAATTTTTTGGAAATTGAAACCCCAATCCTAGGTAAATCAACTCCTGAAGGCGCTAGAGATTATCTTGTGCCATCTAGAGTAAGTAAAGGAAACTTTTATGCTTTGCCACAGTCACCACAGATCTACAAACAATTATTAATGGTTGGTGGTTTTGAACGTTATTATCAAATAGCCAAGTGCTTTCGTGATGAGGATTTACGTGCTGACAGGCAGCCAGAATTTACGCAAATAGATCTTGAAATGAGTTTTATTACAGAACAAGACGTACGAGCAATTATAACTGGCTTGTTTGTTAAGCTTTTTAAAGAAATTAAAGGTCTAGAACTGCAAACTCCTTTTTATGAAATGTCATTTAAAGACGCGATGGAATTTTATGGTTCAGATAAGCCAGATACTCGGTTTGAAATGAAACTGCAAAATTTGAGCACTGTCTTAGCCAATACAAATTTTTATTTGTTTGACAATGTCTTAAAGAACCAAGGTATTATTAATGCCATTGTAGTTAAGAATGCCGCTGATAAATACTCTCGCAAAGATATTGATAGGCTAACTGATTTTGCTAAGACTTATAAAGCTAGTGGGTTAGCTTGGGTTAAATTAGAAAACGGAGAATTATCAGGAAGTATTGCGAAATTTTTTGCAGAAGATACAGTCCAGGCGCTCAAGCAAACGCTGGAGTTAGAAGATAATGATTTAGTTTTAATTGTAGCAGATAAAGCAAAGGTGGTGAAAGCTACACTCGGCGCCTTACGTCTAAAACTTGCGAATGAGTTAAAGTTAATTGATCCTCAGCGGCACGCTTTATTGTGGATAGTTGATTTTCCATTGTTTGAGTTTGATGAGACAGTAAATCGTTACTATGCTTGCCACCATCCGTTCACCTCGCCTAAAGACGAATTCATCGATAAACTAGAAACTCAGCCGGCTGAATGCTTAGCCAAGGCATATGACTTGGTATGGAATGGTAATGAAATTGCTGGTGGAAGTATTAGGATACATAAGCGAGAGGTGCAACAAAAAATGTTTAAGGCTTTGGGGCTTGTTGCTCAAGAGATTGAAAACAAGTTTGGATTTTTACTTTTAGCATTTAAATATGGGACGCCGCCGCATGGTGGACTAGCCTTTGGATTAGAACGCCTAATAATGTTATTTGCTGGAACAGATAATATTCGTGATGTTATAGCGTTCCCTAAGACAACTTCAGCGAGTTGTTTAATGGTAGAGTGTCCAAGTGAGGTAGCTGAAGAACAACTACATGAGTTAGGTATTAGACCTTTTGCGGAAGTTGAAAATGGAGTTCGTAGATAATTTGCTGAGAAAAATTTAAGAGGTTAAATGGAAGAAGAAAATAATTTATCCGCAGAAACTAAGAAGCCTAGTAAGTTTGCTAAACTTTTAAATCTTTTTAAACGTCCGAAAAAAGAGTTAGACAATGTAGCTGCAGTAGATAGTGAAAATACTGTCTCAAAACAGACTGCCACTACTGAGAACGCAAAATCTGAAGCTGGAGCTAAGCGCCAGACAGTGTTGATTATTGCTGTTGCTTTAAATATTGTTTTGATTGGGAGCACGGTATATTTTGCTAATTTGTCTTACAAATATTCTGAAGAGATTTCTAAATTAAAAGATGAAATTAGTTTAAACAAACGTGTTTTTGAATGGCGAGATTGATTTATTTTAATGCCATCCTAATATAAAATGAAGAATATTTTTAGAGAGTCAACACACAAAGTCTGAAAACATTATATTATAAATATAATACTAAAAGTAGAGTTGGAAGATGTCCTAGATCTAGATTCAATCTGATAGACAACTTTTTTGCTTATATAAAAAGCTATCCGATAATCCGTATTTTTCAATGCCTAAATTTTTCCATTTTTTAAACGATAAATTCGAGTTTTTTGGCAATTGCTTATATTTTGTATCTTT
>JAITKM010000054.1 GCA_031278395.1 Deltaproteobacteria bacterium
ACAAACAACTAACGAACGATAATCGCCTGGTTTCATTCTTAAAACTTACTAAAAAAAACTAATTTCTTGTCAATAACTAAGAAAAAATACTTTTTTAACGATTATAATCTCGATCAAAATGTATAATTGTATTAGTTCCTTACTTTTTGACATTGTGGCTCTTAGAGTTTTATTTTCCATACTACTTGCACTCCATTCGTGTAATTAAATAAAGAGAGAAAAACCTTTGCACTCTACCTTATATTCGAACCTTAGGTTCTAACGACTATTCGAGTTCTTAAAAAGATATAGGGACCTTGCTGCACCTCGTATTTCATAATCTTTCCACTAGCGGATTTGGTTAGGATACTTAGGGTTGGCGGTCTCACTATTTCTCGGTTTTTCTCTTGTCTCTTATAAACAAAAGATTTTTTAATGTTAATACTCTTTGAGAATCCATATAGGGTTACTCTCGTTTTTAGACTTTTTAAAAAATTACAAAGTAATTTATGGAGTTATACTTATTTAAGGCATGAAAAAACTAATAAACAAAGTAACTCTGTACTAGAAAAAATAAATGTCCTACAGCGAAAAACGTAACATTTGTATCTGCTATTAGAAATGTTTTGTTTGTCCAGAGAAAAAAGTAACCCTGCCCCAGCCCCTCTGCCCCAGAAAAAACAAAATCAAGTAATATGCGAAAAGAGACGATAGGCAATGGCGCGAAAAAGAAATTTTTTTAAGGTATTTGTTCCCATCGAATATAAGTATAATGACAGATTTTAATCAACTAAAAGGTAAGCAGGTAGTAACAGAAGTTGAAGATATAGAGTCCCAAACTACAAATCGAACATCAGAATTGTTGAAGCAGGTGGTGTTGCCAAAGACGGCAGCCTTAGCCAATACATCTTCTTCGGTCGAGCCTCCTAATGAGCTTTCGAAATATCATCCAGCACAGTTATTATTACCACCAGTTTTACCTACGGATGAAACTATACAACCGCCAGTTTCGCCTACGGATGAAACGCTACAAAGAGTCTTGCATAATTTGTCGGAAGAACAATTAGCGCAATTGGAGAATTTCCTAAATAAACTAACGCCTAAAGAGCAATCTGCGTTAAATGAGTTAGTGAGTGCAGTAGTGTTGTTGGATAATCCGGAGTATAGGGAAGTTCTTACTTCTTCAGAACCAGTGCGGACGGATAATCAGAATAAGGTGTTAAACGCACTAGGTATCATCAAAGAGCGACTTAAAAATCAGCGTTACAGCAAGAGCGACGGCGGTGGTTATAATTACTCGCTTGAATACAATGGTAGTAAAGCGGAGTTTGATAAAGCAGTTAGCGAGTTAAAAAAATTTGATTCTCTACTGGATTTGTCGCGTGGTAGTATTATTTCAGTCAGAAGAGCGGCAGAGAAAGCCGAAGGAAATGAAGATACAGGTCGTCTTGATTATGGTGTAGAATTTATCAGACGCCTGGAACGTGTGGCAAAATCTTCAGCTGCTGGAGCGTTAGCAGTAGAGAATTTGCTCAAATATTCAAAGATAGAAACTAGTAAATCGCTTTTTAGTTTGGGCATAGGTGGCAATGATTTGATTAGCGGGAGTGAAGCGTTGGACAAATCCGGGACAAAATTTAAGCCAGCAGAGCAAGAGTTGTTGGATAAAGTTTTAGAGCAGTCCGGTAGTAATTGTTTAAGTTTCAGTAATGAGACGGAACGCAAGGCCGCATTACAAGAAATTCGGCGTCAATTTTTTGTGCTAGAAAATGCAGACATTAAGGCGGTAAAAGCTTTGCAGGCGTTGGAGCGTAGAGATGATGTAACGCAAGAGGAGCTGAGCGCAGCGTTGTTAACAGCCCAAAGAGAGACTCGAGGCAGGGATTTGAAAAGGTTGGTATATATTAATCAGGCAAGAAAGGAGATACTTACAGACAGTTGGGAGAAGCAGGGGTTAGGCTCTTTTATAGAGTATGTAAAAGGTGGGATGAATAATTTAGCTAACGCGGGAACGCGTTTAGGGTCGCGGGGGAAGGCAAACGAGACGTGGTATCGAGCGAATCATTATATGCGCACCTTAACAGATGCAGAAAAGGTGATAATATCCGAGCAGAAAAAGACCGCGGAAGCGATTGAATCCCTGAGGCGCGATGCGGATAAATTGTCGTCGCAAGAATTTAATGCGAGATATAGAGCGATACGCGGCGAAGATCCAGTGTTCGACCGTTATCTTGAAATGTATAGAGTGCTGAAAGCGGATACTTACAAGACAGCGCGATTAAGCGGAAGTTATGCAGTGAGTAACGAGTATTTGGATAAATATGTTGCGTCTCAGGAGTCGTGGGTCGGAACAACCAAGTTTGTGGGGACGGCAGCGGTGTTTACGGCGGTAGTGGCGAGTGGGCAGTGGTATGCGCTACCCCTGGCGACGGCAGCGAGTTTTGGTACAGGCAGTGCGCTGGATGTAACCGATGCAAGTTTAAAGATCGGAGGTGTGTCAGAGAATTTTGATTTATCGCAATCAGTGGCGGACAATGCGCAGCTTTCGGCGCAGCACGTTGCGTTTCACGGAGTAGGTGGAACAGTAGGTCGTTTATTGAATAAGGGAGTATCACCTGCTGTGAAGTTAAGCGGAATGCAGGCGTTAAGAACATATACGGCAGGTAAGTTAAAGCAGGGAGCCTCGACAGCCGCTGGTTTTACAGCGTTCGGTGGAGTTGGACAGGTAGGAGAAGCGTTGAGGCACGGACAGGATATAAGTTTTAAAGATTTGTTAAAGGAAGCTGGTTTGGGAGGAACAGTAGGATTTTTGGGTCCGTTAGGTAGCGCGGTATTAGTTGTAGATAGTGCAGTGCATGCGCCTGTGGGAGAGAAAGCGGATGCGGCAATACAGACCGCTGGTCTGATTACGTTACTTCACTTACATCAGACAGGAATAAAAACTGTTTCGGCAGTGCGCCAGGCAAAGGTTACACAAAACCAGTTTAACACGCTTGTAGCAGAAAAGAAATTTGATGAAGCCGGAGATCTGCTTAATGTTTCTCAGCAAAACAAAATTAATCTTGATTACGGCAAACTTCGTGTAGTGCTTAATACCCATAAGCTTGATTACGGCAAACTTCTTAAAGTGCTTGATACCAAAAGGTCAGTGGAGGAAAATGTAGAAGTTGCGCCGCAGATAATTGAGTTGAAGAGAGAAGAAGACGTGGTCGTGTACGAACAATCAGAATTACGTTCAAAAATTCAAGCTCGTCTAAAAGCAGGTGCAACTGCCGAATATTCTCAAGCCGATGAACTTGCGCTTAAACAAGCGCGTGATCTAGATGCGCGTGTGCATAGCATTAAGGCGCAGGAGTTAAATACCAATGCATTCCCAGAAGAAGCATTACAAGATGCCCAAAAAGCGGTTGATGAATATAATAATCGTCCAATTACGGGAGAATCAAATGAGGAGCTTCTTAACAAATTAAAGTCATTAGAACAAAAAGGACAGGAATTAAAGATAGATGAACGGGAAGTTAAAGCCAAAGTAGATTATTTTCTTAATTGTGCAGATACGGAGCGAAAAACACGTGTTAACGAAGCAATAACTGTAAAAGAGACAGCGGTGTTATATGATTTAGAATGTTGTGTTAAGGTAACTAACCAATTAGTTGTTCCAGATTCAATGGTAGTAACAGTTGGTCAAGGTGCTACTAAATTCAAACAGCCAGAATTTGAACCTCGTTTATCGAGACTTGTTAAGGCTCTTATCACAGACAAAGAACTAAAACTGGATCGAAATAAAATCATGCTTTATGAAGAGACTTTGCAGGATAATCAAATGAGAAAAGCTCCGTACGTGCTGATTAATATTCCAGAGTTAAATAAAGGAATTTTAGTTTGTAATCAAATAGGCGAGGCAACATTTGTAATTGATGGATATTATTTGCCTGACATGATAGCTAAGGGAATTGGCAGGACAAAGAGGGAATTTGTAGTAAAAGATGGAGTACGGATTATCAAGAATGATGAAGCCCAATGGTTGAACGATATATTATCAGCATTAACAGAAAGTAAGACAAAGTTAATCGAAGAAGGAAAATTTGTAGAATATACAGTAACAACCGATATATCTAATCCTAATTATTGGACGCCACAGAATTGTGCTTTTCTTTTATGGCAAGTTGATCGTAATTTTAGTAATATTACAGTTGGTAGTAATAGCAGAAATAAAAAAGTTAAACTCTTAAATGGGGAAAAAAGAACTTTTGCTACTTGCCTTGCAAATATAGGTGTTGGTTGGGATGTTTTTGAAAACACTCGTGAAGCATACGGATATCTATATTATATTTCAAAAGCAATCGAGACTATGACAACTGGGAAAGATAGTGAAGGAGTTATAAAAAAATTAAGAGAAGATGTGGAAAAAGAAAAACAAGCTAGAGCCGAAAGAGCTAAAAACCCAATATCATATGGAGATACTGAAGTTATAAAAAATATTTTAGAGCAAGCTGCGAAGTTCCTAGGATTGAGTGATATTAGTGAGCTTACAACTTATCACTGTGGCGAAATAGAAATTAAATTATCAGATTGGGTGAAAAGCATAAAATTTGCTACTTGCCTTGCAAATATAGGTGTTGGTTTAGGTGCTTTTACAAGCACTCGTGAAGCAAATGGATATAGATATACTATTTTAAAAGCAGCCAAGAAGATAGTGGCTGGTGAAGATCGTGAAGTAGTTATAAAAGAATTAAAAAAAGTTGTGGAAGAACAAAAACAAGCTAGAGCCGAAAAAGATAAAGCTAAACAAGCTAAAAAAGCTAAAGCCAAAATAAAAAAATCTAAAAATAACCCTGCGTCAGAAGAAATACCAGAAGAAATAAAGTAATAAACGAAAGTAACCCGCACCAAGAGAAACCACTTAGAAAACTCTTGGAAAAAGAACCTGTTATTTTTTTACTACTTGCCTGTTTTTTTT
>JAITKM010000039.1 GCA_031278395.1 Deltaproteobacteria bacterium
GGCGGGTGGGGGGCGCGCTGGCGGGGCGGCGGGCGCGGCCCCCCCCCCCCCCCCCCCCCCCCCCACCGGCATGTTCAAGAGATTGTCTTAGCGTTGTCTTAGTAACGCTGTTATTGGAATCTAACCACGACACATTGAAATAGTGAATAACGTGCGTGTTCTTTGTGTAGGCGACTATACTATGTGTGATGTAGTCCAGCGGACAAAAATAATCACGTGGATAAAGCGTTAAGCCGCAGACTTCTTGTTTTTGACCGTTTGGAATAAATCCTAAATCAAGACAGAAGCTGGTTATATCTTGCACATTTGTTGTCTGGTCATATAACCCGTTTGCCATAACAAAACGCCTGCTAGTATAGCGTTCGAGCAGCTCTTTAAAAAGAGGGAATCCCTCCTGACAACCCATCACGGCTGTCTGGATAGAAATTTCGTTTTCAAATCCGGAGACTGCTTCATGATCTAAAAACTTATCTATTGGTTTAGTAAGCTCGCAGTCGGTATCAAGATAAATTCCGCCGTAGTTTACGAGCGCATACAGACGCGCATAGTCCGAAACAAATGCAAATTTTTTCGCCTCATATGCTTCTTTTGTGTATTGGCAGATGTTCACGTCAAAATTGCTTTCGTTCCACTCACGAATCTCCCAATCCGGACAAAACTTTTTCCAACTTGCAATGCATTTTTTAATAAGTGGTGAGAATGGTTTTCCTCCAAACCAGCAATAATGAATTATTTTTGGAATTGAATTTTTCCTAGTTTTAAGCCATTTTTGTCGAGCGAGAGTTAGCCGAGCTTTTTGGGCTATTTTTTTGTCATTTTCTTTCTTCAGCTGTTTAATAGAACCCAAAATAACTTGTGCAACTTTATATTCTGCGTCTGATTGATCTGCGACTTTGTTCAGAAAATCTATTGCCAGAGAACAACTTAACTCTCTTCCTTCTACAGAAACTTCTGGTATAAACGCCGACAAATTAAAGAAACGCAAAAAACAGTTCCAGTAGGATTGAAAATGTTGTTTGTACAAGTTGTTGGTATTAAACCAATTATAAAGCCAAATTGCGTTCCGAATATAGTCTACTAACCGTAAAGGTATTTTACCTGCGAACCAATCGCTGGTAATTGTGTTGCCATGACGATTATAAGTATACAATTTTTCAGAAATAAAAAATATTTTAGAGCAAAGCGAACCATATGCAAACCAAAATGGATTATCTTCCCAATACAACCCTTCAGGAAATTGTAGATTATATTTTTGTATTAAATCCTTCCGAAATATTTTATTCCACACCACTGAGGATATATTTGGAATTTGCTCTACGTTAATTTCAAATAAACCTGAGATCTTAATATCAAAATATGCATTATGAACTTTTATTCCTTCAAAATCGCTACTGAAACACTCTTGAATGTCGCAAATTGCCAAATCAGCCCCGCTGCTTTGTATACCAGCCAGCATTTTTTCGCACATATGTAAATCATATGCATCATCGGAATCGCAAAACATAATATAAGGAGCAGTTGCTAATTTCATTCCTGCATTACGTGAAGCAGAGAGGCCTTTGTTGTCTTGTTTGATGATTTTTATGCGGTTATCAAGTTTGGCATAATAATCTAAAATCTCCGATTCAGCGCCTGTTGAACCGTCATCGATACAAATTATTTCAATATCTTTTAGCGTTTGATTTACGACTGAATGAAGGCAGTTATCTAAATATTCTTCAACATTATAAACAGGAATTATGACTGAAATTAGTGGAGATTCTAGCTTATTATTAATTTTGTTAGAAATCATTTTATTATCGGTATTGTTTTTGTTTTTTTATGCTTAGCTATTATGTCACAACAAACTACTTTCCTAAGATGCTTAGATGATCTTTAAATATCAAATATGCAAAAAATCGTATAAGTTTTCGTTAAGGTTATTTATTAAGTATTATATGTAATAATTATATAATTATTACAGTATGTTATCTATTTTTTGTGGTTTTTAAAACTTTTGAAATTTGCTTTTATTTTTGTAAATCAAATCCAAAATAAAAATTTGCATGTTTTTTTTTGATAAAATTAATATATTATTAAGCTTATCCTATTTTGTTATTTAGTTTAAAATTTTATTATCACACAAAAGCCTATAAAGAATATTTCCTTTTTCTCCTCTTGCTTTTTATAAATAATCTTTTTATAAAGCGTTGCCCTTTGCGGCATAAATTGTTCCACGTGAAATTATTTTAAAATTAAAAAAATGGAAATTATAGCTATTGGAAATCAAAAAGGTGGAGTTGGTAAAACAACTACAACGGTTAATTTAGCTGCAGCTATGGCTCTTAAAGGCTATAGAGTGGCTTTGTTAGATATAGATTCGCAAGGAAATGCAACTTCTGGTTTGGGGTTAAATAAAAATGAGTTTGAACTTACAATTAATGATGTTTTTTCTGGCGCAGCAACTATCCAGGAGGTTTTAGTTTCGACAGAAATAGAAAATTTATTTATTGCACCCTCAAATATTAATTTAATTGCAGCTGAAACTCAAAAAAGAGTTTCATGTGAAACAGAAGCAGAACCCGGCGGGCAGTTTATTTTAAAATCAGCTTTAGCAAATTTGGTTGATTATTTTGATTATGTTTTTTTGGATTGTCCACCATCTTTAGGTTTTTTAACTTTCAATGCTTTAGTCGCAGCTAACCAAATTATAGTTACTTTACAGTGTGAGTATTATGCTCTTGAAGGAATTTCATCCTTGGTTGAGACCATAGATTTTGTAAAAACTAATTTAAACCCCAAATTAGAGTTAGGTGGAATTCTCCCTACTATGTATGATGGAAGAACTAATTTATCTAGACAAGTCTGTGAAAATGTTAGAGATTTTTTTAAAGATAAAGTTTTTAAGACAGTTATACCGCGCAATATCAGAATTAGCGAAAGTCCAAGTTTTGGAAAACCAATTATAATTTATGATCCTAATTCCGCTGGTGCATTAGCCTATTTATCTGCTTGTGATGAGTTAGAAGAAAGAACTTTAAAGGCTAGAAAATTAGAGATGAAATTAAATAAAAAAATCGGGAATTTTTAACTTTTATAAGATAACTATATGAAAACATTAAATAAAAATAAAAAAATAAAATCACCAAAAAATTCAAAATCCAAACTTCAAGCTAAAAAACAAGTATCTAAGCCAGCAAATAAAACTAAATCTCCAGTTAATAAAACTAAAACTCTTTTAATAAAATCCAAAGCCAGCCCTAAAAAAGGAGCTGCTAATAGTGCCTTAAAAGCTCCAATATCTAAGTCTAAGTTGGAGGAGCATAATAATCAAAAATCTGTTTTAGGACGCGGTTTAGGGGCGTTACTAAATCGACCAGTCTCTGTTTTAAAAAATTCTACTGTCCAGAACCAAGCTTTTTTAGCTTTAATGTCTAATAAAAATCAACTTAATACTGAAAACTTACCACCTCTTACAACTAATTTGGCAGAACAACTTAAAACTCAGACAAACTCACAAAGCTTAAGCCAGGCAGCTCAAGCTCAAATTGAACAGCCAATAGATGGCAATGTTATTTTGAATCAACAGGTTAGGGAAGATTTTGTCGTTACTAACGAAAATGCTCAAGCTAATGAAGCTAATCCAGAGGAAAAAGTTATAAATCTTAATACCTTTCAAAATCCTGTTGCAGCACAAGAAGATTACCCACAAGTGGCGGACTTACAAAGAGAACAACCACAAGAGTTGCCCTTACCTACTCAAGACGATGAGGAGTTAGATCATGAACTTGATGCCTTAGAGAATCCAGCCATTTTAGATGGAACTTTACAATATTTGGAGCTTAGTTCAATTGAACCTAATCCGAAACAACCACGTCAGTATTTTGCTCAAGACGAGCTGCATAGTTTAGCTGAGTCAATCAAAGAAAGCGGATTATTACAGCCGATTTTAGTGCGTATTGTGGGACGTGGCGAGGTGGAGTTTGATCATTTTGAAATAATTGCTGGTGAGAGGCGTTTTCGCGCTGCAAAATTAGCTGGTTTAGAAACTGTGCCGGCAATTGTGCGTAATTTGGATGACCGTGAAACTTTAGAGCTTTCAATTATAGAAAATGTGCAGCGTTCGGATTTAAATCCAATTGAGGAAGCCAACGCTTACCAACGCTTAATTTCTGAGTTTGGGCAGACCCAAAACGAAATTGCGTCTGCACTAGGTAAAGATCGGGCAGTAATTTCAAATAGCTTAAGACTTTTAAAATTGTGTGAAGTAGCCCAAGATTTGCTAATCCAGAAAAAAATTAGCGCGGGACATGGTAAGGCTTTGTTAATGATTGAAGACTTAGCTTTGCAAAAAAGTATTGCGGAAAGAATTATTACAGACGAATTATCTGTGCGCCAAGTCGAACAACTAGCTAGTGGTAAAGAGGTAGAACCAAAGAAAGTTCGCGGGAAAAAGGCTAATTCCGTCAGCCTTAGCGCACCGTCTTTTGCTGTGATGGAACTTGAAGACAGACTGCGTCGGGCTTTAGGCACCAAGGTTAATTTACAACTTCAGGCCAGTGGTGAAGGTGAAATTCGCATTAGTTTCTTTTCCAAAGACGAACTACAGAGAATCTTAGAAATTATTGAAAAATACTAATAACTCCTTCCTATCGTCAGAATTGCCACCTTTCTAGTAGGGGGGGCGAGGAGTATTTTTCATGCCAGCAAAAAGTTACAATTAGATATTTTTCAATATAATCACTTAAATAGTAATAATAGTTGTCAAGTCTTGACAAATTTGATAAAAGCCCGCGCACTTTTTCAGTTCACAATTCTAAATATTAAGGATTTTAAAATGCCGATTATAAAAAAATCTAAAAATAAAACAGTGGTTAAGAAAACTAAAGTAGTTAGCAAAATAAAAACAAACAAATCTAAAAAGAGTTTGCCAACCAAAAAAATAACTAAGGCTACCAAAAAAATAGCTAAGGCTAAACTCAATATTAAAAAATCCGCTAAGTCCACTACGCTTAGCGCTAAAAAAAAGGTTGTTACTAAAATAAAAACTAAAGCGACCAAAAAAGCACTGACTTCAAAAAATAAAAATCTGACTCCAAAAAATAAAAATGTCGTTCCTAAAAAAATAAAAACTAAAGCTGTTCTTAAAACAAAAGTTAACCACCCAGCAAGAAAAGCCAAAGTTGTACCAACTAAAGCGCCAGCAAAAACTAAACTTCAAATTGCAGCTAAGTTAAAAACTACAGCTAAAACTACCAAAACTACTAAAACTACTAAAACTACTAAAACTAAAGCCTTAGAAAATCAGGCTAAAGATAAAGCTAAATCACAACACGCTACAGAAACCAAAACGCTTGAGCCAAAAGAAACTATTGTTGAACTTCCAGATAATTCTGATGAGGCAGTCGAGGACTTATTTTCTATTTTAGGTGATGACGATGATCGACTATTACTTGAATCTAGCGACGTAACCACGGTCGTCACAGAGGAAGAAGAGCCTAATGAAACTCAGCAAGCTTCAGAACACCTACAAGACGTTGAAAAAGAATTGGCTGGCGGAGTTGTGAAAAGCACAGACCCTGTGCGCATGTATTTAAGAGAAATGGGTGGAGTGAGTTTGCTAACTCGTGAAGGAGAAGTTGTAATTGCTAAAAAAATCGAAGAAGGGCAGAAAATTATAAAAAAAGAAATAACTCGCGCCCCAATTGCTTTATTTTACGTGTTGAGTTTAGCCGAGCAACTAAAAGAAGGGGTAGTGCGCACAAAAGACCTCTTTATGGAGGAAGAGCCTTTGCTCGCTAATGAAGAAGAAGAGGAGGAGCTTGAAGAAACTCCAAAAAAGCGCCGCTATAATGAAGATGGTGATTTAATCGAAGAGGAAGAAGAAAAAGTTCCAGTGATTGATACAGTTGAAGAAGAGCAAAAAAAGAAATTCTTTAAGAAACTTAGTCCCATTAAAAAAGCCATTAAAACTACGACTGAAGCTTTTTACAATCTGAAAAAGGCGAATAAAAATAACCTAGCTGAATGTTTAAAAAAGTATGAAAAATTAAGAGATAAGAACGCAGAAAAAATAGTCGATATTGGCTTATCGCGTAAACATAACTTAGCCATGATTGAATTGCTAAAACAAAAATTACAGCATGGCATTAATGCTGAGCTAGAATTAAAGGTTTTAGGCAAGAAAACAGGTTGCACAATTCAAGAAGTAACCGAGCTAGCTCAAGAGCTGCAGAAGGATACCAATAGTTTTAAAAGAATCAGTCGTAAGTTAAAATTTAAAGTTGCCGAAGCTAGGGAATTTGCCGAAAGAGTTGGCGCGGCAGTGAAAGACATAACTCTAACCGAAAATGAAACGCTGATGACTATTTTTGAGCTGAAGTGTTCGGTTAATACGGTTTCTAAAGCTGAAGCTAATGTTTATAACGCTAAGCGTGATTTAGTTGAAGCTAACTTGCGTTTAGTTGTTTCTTTAGCCAAAAAATATACTAACCGTGGTTTGCAATTCTTAGATTTAATCCAAGAAGGAAATATTGGACTAATGAAAGCGGTAGATAAGTTTGAATATCAACGCGGCTATAAGTTTTCAACATATGCCACCTGGTGGATTAGGCAGGCAATTACTCGCGCCATTGCAGATCAAGCTCGTACAATTCGTATTCCAGTGCATATGATTGAGACTATCAATAAATTAGTGCGAGTTAGCCGGGGTTTAGTGCAAGAGTTAGGACGTGAACCAACGCCAGAAGAAATTGCGGAACGAATTGGAGTTCCAGTAGAGAAAGTTCGCAAAGTTTTAAAAATTTCTAAAGAGCCAATTTCTCTTGAAACACCAATTGGTGAGGATGCGGATAGCCAATTAGGTGATTTTATCGAAGATAAACGAGTTATTCCGCCATCAGCGGAAATTGAAAATATAAATTTGCGCGAGCAAACCAGCACAGTTTTGTCAACTTTGACGCCACGCGAAGAAAAGGTTTTGCGTATGCGCTTTGGTATTGGCGAAAAGAGTGACCACACCTTAGAAGAAGTGGGGCAAAACTTTGACGTTACGCGTGAAAGAATTAGACAGATAGAAGCCAAAGCTTTGCGTAAGTTAAGACATCCAGGACGCTTCAAAAAAACTAGAGGTAATGCACGATAATGAAAATCTTCAAAATTCCGGTAACGACAATTCGGCAGAATTGCCGGATTGTCGTGGATGAAAAAACTAAAGCAAGTGCGGTAGTTGATCCAGGTGGAGAGGTTGCAAAGATTTTTGATTTTATTCTGGAGCAGCAACTGCAAGTTACTCATATTCTTTTAACCCATGCGCATTTTGATCATGCTGGCGGTGTGCAAGAGCTTTTAGACTACTTAGAAGCGCTTGAATATTACCCCTTATTTTTAGCCCATAAAAATGAAGCTCAACTGCGAGCTGGTCTAAAACAGCAATTAGAAAATTTTGGCATGGAGAGTTGGGGCTTGGAAAATTGCCCAGAGCCACAACAATACTTGTCAGATGGCGAAATTATAGAAATAGGCAATTTAAAAATTAAAACTCTTTTTACGCCGGGTCATTCGCCGGGTCACCTTTCTTTTTTTATTGATGATTCAACAGCGCCCTGTGTTATTACAGGAGATGCATTATTTAAAAATAGTATCGGCAGGACTGACTTACCTGGCGCTAATCATCAAGTTTTAATCAAATCGATTAAGGAAAAACTTCTCTCTCTACCTTTGCACACGTTGGTTTTGCCAGGTCATGGTAGCGATTCAAGTATTCAAGAAGAAATTAAAAATAATCCTTATTTGCAGTAAATTTTTAAATAACCCTAAGATAATACAGGCTTTTTTGCCAGCTGGGCTAACTTTACATAAATAATAGATTATGTTAGTTTCCCACGCCTTGGAGCTTTGAAGAAAGCAATAAGGTTTTTTAACACATCCGTAAAAAAAACAGATAAGGAGTATACTGTTATGAACGAGATGAGAGTTGTTAGTCAAGGTACTTCATTATTCAATGGAGAAAATTTTAAAAAAATTTTCCTAGAGGCCAAAATTCGTAATCTCTTTCGAGAATATGAATATTTATTTGTTTGCGCCTTTAAAGAAGCGAGCAATTTCATTGGTGCTAAGGCGGCTTGGCAAAATAGAGATACTTTATCAAAGTTTGCCTATCAAGAATTAGGATTAACAGAGGATCTATATCCTCCATTAAGTCCAAATGAGGCATTCTCAATAGTTTTTGAAAAGCGCAATTCGTTGTTTGGAAGAGTTTTTCGAAGCAGCTATGAAGCGTTAAATTTTTTTTGTATGGATTCGCAAAATAAATTCATAGAAAAAATAAAGGAAATTTTGATAAAAAAAATTTTAGAGACTAACTAAATATTTTGGATAACGGGTGAATTTGCCAAGCAGTTTTTTTCTCCTCTTGTGCTGTTTGGTAAGTCGCCCGTTATCTTTTGTTTTTTACAAGCTTTCTTCAAAATCCTCTTATATTTTGTTCGCAAGAGCGCATAGCTAGAATTGTTTTTTCAATCAAAAAATCTAAATCCCAACCTAACATGGCAGCGCCTTTCTCGATTATAGGGCGTGAACAACCAGCCGCAAAATTAAGAGTTTTAAATTTCTTTTTAACTGATTTTAGTTCTAAATCTTGAACGCTTTTTGAAGGACGCATAATTGCTACTGCCCAGATAAGTCCAGTCAACTCATCTACAGCATACAAAATTTTTTCCATTGTGTGTTCTGGTTTAATATCCACAGTTAATTCAAACCCATGACTACAAACCGCATGAATTATATTCTCTCCAACCCCACCAGCTCTAAGTAATTCTGGCGCTTTTAAACAATGCTCGCTTGGAAATTGCTCAAAATCTATATCATGTAATAAGCCCACAATTGCCCAATATTGAGCCTCGTCTGCATAACCTAACTCAGATGCAAACCATTGCATGACGCCTTCAACAGTTAAAGCATGTTGTAAATGAAACGGATCTTGATTGTATTTTTTTAGCAATTCCCAAGCCTGTTCTCGGCTGATATTAGTTTGATTCATTTTTTTATTCTCCCTAAGCTTAGTCTTTTCCAGTTAAAATTAAAAAGGCAGAAATGGGCATTTATATTATTTTGTTATTTAAAACAAATAGATTAAGAACTTTATTGAGGTCGAAAGGTTATAGTTATATTATACGCCGATTCGCGGTGGTTGACCGGTTATGGATAAAACATCGCCCCATAACCCTCCGCTTGGGTTTATTCTCTTTCTGTCGTTGCCGAGCAGTGACAAAGGAATATGAGTAACATTATTATACCAAAAGCCTATCATCATATTAGTTTTCCCGCACATACCAGCATGAACGGCTGCTCTGGCAAATCTGTCGCAAAACAGTGAATCGCTTACATTTGCCGGTACTGAACGTATACTGTAAGAAGGGTCAAAATATCTAAGCGTAATGGGAAGTTTTTTTTCTTTGAAGTAGGTGCTAAGTTTAGATTTTAGAAAAGCTCCTATATCGTGCTGCTGTCTGTTGCCTGAGATGTCAAATGTAGTTTCTAAATTTTCAAAAAATTCTTGCCCGGCGCCTTCCGATACAACAATAACGGCAGATCCTTTGTCGCGAAGTTTATTTTCAACCAGGGCATAAAATCCAGCCTCCCCTTCTAAGTTAAACGGAACTTCGGGAATTAGGCAAAAATCAACATCAATTGCTGCAATGGTTGACATAGCCGCAATAAATCCGGCGTCACGCCCCATGAGCTTTACGATAGAAATTGTATTCTGATATGAAGTAGCCTCAACCGCCGCACAAGTGATTACATTTTTGGCTTGCTCAACAGCGGTTGCAAATCCGAAGGTTTGATAAACATATAGTATGTCATTGTCGATAGTTTTAGGAATACCTATGATACTGACCTTTGCATTGCGTTTTTGCGCTTCAGCAACAATTTCCTGTGCCCCGCGTTGTGTTCCGTCTCCTCCAACAGTAAAAAGAATATCGATGCCGTAACGCACTAGAGTATCGATAATAGTTTCCGCATCAACTGGACCGCGTGAGCTTCCTATAAAACTGCCGCCGAGTTTGTTAATGTCCTTAACTATTTCCGGGGTCAGTCCGATAGGTTTGGCTGGCGCATTAGTGGTAAAACCTAGATAGCCGTATTGAAAACCGAGAATGCTTTTTACTCCGTAGTTATAATATAATTCCAAAACAATTGAACGAATTACATTATTTAAACCAGGGCTAACCCCGCCGCAGGTAACTATAGCTGCAGTAGTTTTTGCCGGATTAAAAAAAATTTTCTCCCGCGGACCGGCTTTCTCAAAGAAAATATCCTCTTGGTCCGGATTGCTTTGATTAATTTCTACCCGATAGCGAATTTTTTCGCTCTCACTGACTAAACTTCCTTCAGTTTGTCCGGCGCGCAGAGCCGCTGCAATAGGAGATTCAATTGTACACTCACCGAAATTTTGGATTTTTGTATTTTCTGAAGTAGGAAGCATATGATTAAGTAATCGTATAAAATTAATAAAAATACTTCTCGCATTTTTAGATTATTTGTATCGGCATATCTTGTGATTTTATTTAAGATTTTTTTAACTCATTTATTCTATTGTATTTAGGCAGATAACGGCAAGTTTAGCATCTATTTTTTTGTAGTCAGCGAGCGAGGTTGGTCGCAAAGGATAAAACCTTCCTTGTCAAATCGTATAAGAAAGGTAATAATAAAAGGTCCTGCTATTACAAGGTAGCCAACCGAATACACGGCGATTATTATCGTTTGAGTGAAACTGACGGCACAACGAATGTAGTTGTAAAATCCTGGGTGTGGAACAATGACAAGTATTTGACAAAAGGAAGGGTTAAATCATGGGAAACGATAAAAAGAGCAAGGTGTTGGAAACCAATGAAAGTGTTTATGATGGTCTTGCTGAACGGCACTCTAAGGTCGTTTGTTATCAAAGCCGTAAAGGGACGCGCGATTATTTATGGGATATAATCGAAAAAATACATAAAAATCCAGGGGGAGGGGATTTGTTAGAGGTTGCGTGTGGCAGCGGAACATTTGTCGAGCTTGCTAAAAAATGGAAAATGGCGAGCTATGAGGGAATAGATATTAGTGGGAATATGATTAAAGTCGCAACCAAATCTCATGGAAGCGATAAGATAAAGTTTTATAAATCGTCGCTTGAGGATTGGGAGGATGGGCATAAGGGCAAATACGATATTATAATATCCTCGTCCTTTTTACATCATTTATATGATTTGGACGAAGGACTGGAGCAAATAAAAAGCATGTTGAAACCAGGCGGAATTTATATAGGAGTTCACGAAGTTGATAATACAAGAGTTACAACAAGACTTGAAAAATTCGACTTGCACTGGGCTGTCTTAATGGGTCACGGATATACCGGATTTTGGGATAGACTTCGCGTTTTCCTTAAATTTATGTGCAGTGGAAAAATATTTTTTAAAGAGAAAAAATCTACGGCGCGGCTTCAAGAAGATATGGTGGATTTTCGCTTGAACGAGAAATTTTATTTGCCTGATGAGCCCGTGATAAAGCGGCTTCATGCGAAAGTTGTGCCGTATTGTTTTTATAACTACCCGATTTTCGCAAGATTAAAACCAATAAACAATTTTCAAATGGTCGTGATGAAAAATGATATTTAAGAAAAAACGCATTAATAAACAAATCTCGCGAGATTATGGCTCCGGCAATGTTTTGGTTTGGGAGCTTGACGACGGAACTAAAACATATAACCCTGAAATTCAGGGATTAGAAGTTCGTTTTTCTGGCAAAAATAACACTTGTTATGTTTATGGAAGCAAAACTATTTTTACAAATAGCCTCATTATATTTAATGGTGATGATTCCACTTTTTCAATAGATAATCAGACGCAAAAAGTTGACCCAGGCTTTGCTATAAACAATTTGGTTGTGTTTATGAACAAAGGTGCAAATGTAAAAATTGGAAAAAATTTTACCTGTGGTGGGTGCGACATTGTAGCTGATAATCGTGGCGCGGATATTGAAATTGGCGATGATTGTATGTTTTCTAAAGAAATTGTAATTCGCAGCACAGACGGGCATACAATTACGGAAAACAGCAAAAAAATAAATCCAGGAAAACCTGTAAGAATCGGAAACCATTGTTGGTTTGGTATGCGCTGTGCTGTATTAAAAGGTGTAACAATACCGGATAACTGCATTGTTTCTTTTGGGGCAGTGGTTTTATCTAGCTTGTCGGCACAGGTGGGAAATATAATCGCCGGTGTTCCCGCCAAAGTTGTCAAAAGTGGGGTAAATTGGACACGGGACAATTATGATGATTTCCAGTAAAGATATTTCTGTGGTGGTTCAGGGGGCAAGCGATGCGGAATTAACCCCGCGCGTGATTGCATCTGTGCGTAAGTTTCTGCCAGACGCGGAAATTATTTTGTCCACTTGGACAAAAACAGATATTGATTGTGATAAACTGGTTATCTCAAGAGACCCAGGAAAGATAGATATAAACCTGTTGGGTAATACAAATCGTCAGATTCTTGGTAGGCGCAATGGATTAAAGAGAGTTAGTAGAAAATACGCGTTGATTCTGAGGTCTGACAACGAAATTATAAATCTAAACTTTGTGCGGGATTTTGACGGACGGATTGTCGCACACTCCGCCGGACCAATCCGTGCAAAATGGTTGTATCATTTGTGTGATTGGAATTTTTTCGGTTTGACGGATGATTTGCGAAATCTGTATGACATTCCGTTGTTTTCTCCGCGTAAAGACCGGGACTATTCGCATATAAAATATCAAACGCCGCATAATTGGTTGGCGTGGAATTATTTTTCTAAATTTGCAAACATAGCTTATTGTAAGTTTCGTCAGGCGACGCAGGCGCAGCTACTAGAATACAAAAAATTATTGCTGGAAAAATTCAACCTGATTGGCTTTCACGATGATTTTGGAATCATAAATCTAAAAGAGCCCTACTACTCCGAGATGTTGGAATACCGACGCAGTTTGCGTGCACGGATAAAGCAATATAAATACAATTTTATGCGCCCGAACAGATTTTCTCTGGCAAAGTTATTATCTAAATTTACTAGGAAAGCAAAATGATAAAACGATTGGCAATACAATTTTTCGGGCATTCGCGGTCATTTGTGAAGACCTTTGAGAGTTTACGCAAGAATATTCTTGAACCCAATAAAGCCACAGGTTGGGAGATAGATATTTTTATCCATACTTGGGACGAAAAGCAGTCAAATAACCAACGGGATTATTCCGAAAAAGAAAAACTCTCTACGGCGGATATTGACTTGATAAAAAAACTATACAGCCCGAAAAAATTACTGGTAGAGCCGCAGATAAAAATTAACGGACATCTGCATCATATTGTGGAAAATATAGAAATCCCAAAATCCAGAATTCACAACACTTATTACACAATGCATAAAACAAATAAATTGCGCCGTGAATATGAGAATAAAAATGTTAAATACGATTTTGTTATTGCGACGCGTATGGATATAGATTTTTGCCATCCGATTTTGATAGATAATCTTCGTGAAAAGAGGATAGAACAAATATCTCCTCGCCCCGAAGAGAAAAGCAGCGAATTATTTACAGCAATTTATTTTGGGACAATGCCTGGATTTCCGTTCATCAGCAGAAACACGACGGGCGTCATAAGGCTAGGGGCATCGGATTGCATAATGTGCGGGGCAGGCAAATTGTTTGATGAATCGCAAGATGTCTATCTTCATTTAGATGAAATGCTTGATAAATATGGGTTTGAGAATCACGAGTATTTTATAAAGCATTGGTGGGACGATATAGGGATAAATGTTATAGTATTGAATTATATCTTTGGTTTAGATTGGAGTATAAATAGAAGTTTAGTAGGGCAACACAAACGCAATTGGTGGAAAAAATTATGGCAAAAAAAATAGCAATTCAGTTATTCGGGCATGTTCGGACTTTCAAGGACGCGGCACCGCATTTTGCTAAAAATGTGATTGAGGCAAACTGCGCGGACGGATACGAGGTAGATATATTTATCCATACTTGGGATGAAGTGGAGCATAATACAACCAATTACAGAATCAGTGGTACTGAAAAATTGGAAATTCCAAAAACTGACGAGCAGGAATTGCGCCGTATTTACAATCCCGTCGCGATTTTGATAGAGCCTCAGCTTCTAATAGAGGAAAAAATAATCATCGAGAAAATCTCAGGCAGCAAACGCTCAATAAAGGGGATTTATAATAATGCATACACTACATTTATGGCGAACCAGTTGCGCTGTAAATACGAAAAAGAAACAGGCGCAACATATGACTGGGTAATCCAAACGCGTCCAGATATTTTATTTATATCGCCGTTTCATATTGATGATTTTTTTAAGAAGCACAGGGAATTGAGTATAGAACTGGATAGGGACGCGCTGTATTTTGCGCACAATATATTTAATTGTGGAGCAATCAAGTTAGCCGATCCGCGCATGACCCCCGGCACAGATTTGATTTATTTTGGGACACCCGGCACGCTGAATCGCGCCACGGCGTTGTTTAATAATTTTAATGATAATCTTGATGTGAATAATTTTTGGACTATGGAAATTTGGTGGATGGAGTTTTGGAAGCAATCCGGATTGCATCCAATTATTGCAGATTACAAATTCCGCCGCGATTGGCTAGTTCTGTATAAAGAAATGTTGCCGCAGTTGCCTGTAATTTTGCGCAATCACAACAAAGAAAAACAACAGGACAAGGTTATTAGTAAAATATATATAAAACTATTCAACTTTATTCCATTATTAAAAATAAAACGCAAAGGAAACGGGTATAAGATTTATTTGTTCAATTTTATTCCGTTTATCAGAACAAAGTGATAAATATTAAATGAAAAAAATTTTTAACTGTAAGCGGCTTTAGCCAAGGATTAAAAATGCCAAAAGTTTCCGTAATCATGCCGTGTTTTAACACTGAAAAATATGTCGGCGAGGCGCTAAACTCTATTTTAGCGCAGACTTTCAAGGATTTTGAGTTCATTATTATTGATGATGGCTCAACTGATAATAGCGCGAAAATCATAGAATCATTTCACGACGAAAAAATTAAATTTATTAAAAATACAGAAAATCTTGGGATTGTCGCGGCGCGCAATACTGGCTTGGATTTAGCGCAGGGAAAGTATATTGCGGTTATGGATGCTGACGATGTATCTCATCCCGATAGGTTGGAAAAACAAGTCAAATATATGGACGAGAATCCGGATTGCGTTATTTGTGGTTCTTGGATTCACTTTTTTCCTGATGCTGAGCGTAAAGGCAAAGGGCGTCATAAATCTGAAATTTCATTCTTGGATTTAATTCACGGCTGGTGCCTGAATCATCCAACAATTATGTTTCGCAATTCTGATATTCGGTATGATCCATCGTTTCCAGTTTCGGAAGATTTTGATTTGTATTCGCGAATGATACACTTTGGGAAAATCCATAATATACAAGAAGAACTGCTCGACTATCGTTGGCACGGGGACAATATTTCAACTGTAAAATCAAAGTTGATGGCTGAAAAAACAAAAATTGTGCAACAACGGATGCTTGGTTTTATAACAGACGATGAGCAAATCCAAAGCTTGTTATTGTATGCTGAACAGAATCCTATAAGAATTCGCAAATTATCTCTCTTTGGGATTCCATTGTTGAAAATAGAGAGAAAATAAAATGGAAAGAATCCCCGTATTTTTATCAAGCGATAACAACTATGCAATGGCAACCGCCACAACCATAAAATCATGCATAGATCATACCAGTTCAGTAGTAGATTTTTATGTTTTATCTGATAGCATCAGTGATGAAAATCAGTATAAAATTCGTGCATTAGAATCAGACAAATGCAAAATAGAGTTTATCACTGTTGATAATAGTATTTTTAAGATTTCCCAAACAGATTCCTATGTTTCTTTGGTAACATACTCCCGATTACTCATACCAAATATAAAGCCTGACTTGAAGAAAGTTATTTATTCCGATGTTGATGTTTTGTTTATGGGTGATGTTGCGGAATTGTATAATGAAGATTTAGACGGATATATTATTGGGGCATGTAAAGACGCATATTATGTATATGATAAAAAGTTAAATAACATATACGACCGATTGAAACTGGATTCTAAACACAATTATATGTATGCAGGAATGCTTCTTATTGACTGCAATAAATGGCGCGAAGAAAATATAACCGATAAACTACTTGAACTTATGAAGCAATTCCAAGGGCGCATTCAACAAGGCGACCAAGATTTATTGAATATATGCTTTAACGGAAATAACTACAAAGAATTAGATATAAAATACGAGTCAACAAACGGATACATACATTTTTATGATAAATTGACATTAGCGCAAAAACACAGCGTTGATAATCCTGTAATTCGACATTACGAATCGCGATATAAGCCGTGGAATAGCGATTTTATATTCGACGAACCCATGCGGAATGTCAAAGAATGGTTTGATTCTGTGCGGACAACCGAGTTTTTAGCAGAAGCCAATAATTTACTTCATAGTGCAAATATGAGTTTTGTTATGCAAGGAAAGTTAACGCAGCAAACCAATGAGTGCATTTACAGTATTCGCCAATATTTCCCGCAGGCTGAGATTATTTTATCTACCTATAAAAATATCAACTGCGATGGATTGGATTATGATAAACTTGTTCAGATAGAGGACGATGTTGTTGCCTTGCCATATCACAATGGTAAGGACGGAAAAATCCATAATGTAAATCGTCAAATCGCAACAACGAAGGCAGGACTTCAGGTCGTAACCCGCAAATATGCGTTCAAGTTGCGTTCCGATTTTATTATGACAGGAAGCACATTTTTGCAGTATTTTGACAAGTTTTCAAAATATGACGAAAATTATCGAGTGTTTTGCCATAAAATCCTTTGCCCAACTTTGTTTTGTCGCAATCCGCGCATACTTCCGTTCCACCCAAGCGATATAGCGTTGTTCGGCAAAACGGATGACCTTATCAACTTGTTTGATTTGCCGTATATGCCACGCGAAGAGTTTGGGTATTGGAAGAATGGTGAAAATCTGCATTGTCGCTATGTGCCAGAACAATATATTTGGGTAAATTGCCTGCGTAAAAATGGCAAACAGATAGATTTTGACGCGCGTCAAAAGGTGACTAAGGCGATTATCACAGAAACGGAAAAGTTCTTTGTTTCCAATTTTATTTTCTTGTCGTTCGAGCAGTTTAATTTGCTTGCGCCCGAAAAGTTTAGAACCTTAGAGTTCTATCTAAAAACATCGCCACACACTTGCATAACTCATATTGAATGGCAGAAACTTTACCAGAGATATCTTGATAATATGCTGGTTGTTCCTGCAAAGGATAAACAACGTCGCAGATTTAATAAATTCAACCGCAAAAGAAAAATTGTAAATTTTATCGGAAAGATAATAACTTTGCCAATTATAGGTGGTGGAATTATGAGAAAAGTTCGCCACATTATAAAGGGCAAATTGAGCGAAGTATTGCTGGGACGAATTCTGACCTAAATCGAAATAAGACTAACAAAAAACTATCTTTCGAGAATATGCGCAAATACGCACACTCCCTGCGGTGTTTCTTTATTTTAAAAAAGTGGGCACAGAATGTGCAATAGATCTCAACATTATGCCAGCAGAAAATGAAAACGGCGAAGAGCGCAGCGAAGAACCGAGTAGCCGACACTTAGAAGAAACCCGCAAAGAAGGACAAGTTGCTAAATCTGTTGATTTTTCTCAACTTGTCCATATTATTGCTGCCTTTATAGCAATTAGACTGCTTATGCCAACAATTTGGCAAAATTTAATTTATATAACAAAAAACTGTCTTACAACTAAGTTAAACTACTCGCCTTGGACCATAGTTGATTTAAAATCTGGCTTGCTTAATATTTTTCAAATTCTGGCTCCTGAAATTCTGGGGATTATGCTGATTGCGGCTTTTTGCGGAGCGCTCGCCACTGGAATACAAACTAAATTTTTGTGGTCGAATAAACTTTTAATTCCCAAGTTTTCAAAACTAAATCCGATTAACGGCATAAAAAGAATTTTTTCAGCTAATAATTTAGTCAATGTTGTCAAAAACATTGCCAAGCTAGCGATTATTTTGCCAGTCGCCTATTATTCGTTGCAGGAACTACTACCTGGTATTTTACGACTTTCAACTTTGCCGCTGGATGAATTTTTTCCTTTTACCAGCTTTGCGATTTTTATCATTCTAAAAAAAATCTTAGCTCTCTTAATTTTAATTGCGCTTTTGGATTATGGCTGGAATTTTTACAAGAACTCACAAGATGTTAAAATGACCAAGCAGGAGGCTAAAGATGACCGCAAATCTGAAACAGGCGATGAAGCTAGTAAAGCTCGGATGCGCCAAATCGCAATGCGGCGTATTCGTGAGAAAATGATGAAAGAGCTACCTACAGCCGATGTGGTAGTTACTAACCCGACCCATTATGCGGTAGCTATTAAATACAATCCTCAACAATGTATTGTGCCAAGAGTGGTTGCTAAAGGGCAAGATCACTTAGCGCAGTTAATAAAAAAACGAGCTAAAGAATATGGTATTCCAATTATTGAAAGAAAACCTTTGGCCCGTGCACTCTTTGCTGCGGTTGAAATCGGACAAGAAATTCCATACACCTTATATAAAGCTGTCGCTGAACTGCTGGGCTATGTCTATCAAATAAAAGGTAAAAAACCACCAAGACGAAAATAAGTGATAGGTATTTAATTACCGAGAGCCTCAAGGAGGATTGTAAGAGAAATTTTCTGTGGCTTAAAAAATAAATTTATAACTAATCAAATTGCCAGAAAACAGAGATTACGATAATAAGACCGTTTCAACAAAAAAAATAAAAACTACTAATTGTCGAAATAATGTTTAAAAAATCTCTACTAAATTTTCCTCTAAATTACCTCCTAATTTTTTTTGGTTTGGGGCTACTAATTACCACGTTCAGCCGGATCGCGCTGTTTTTCCTCTTTTATAATCGGGTTAGCTTAACTGAGGACTACTGGCTTATTTTTCCTATCGGACTACGTAGCGATGTAATTTTAATGAGCTATCTTTCTAGCTTGCCCGCCATCTTCTTGTTGTTGCCCAAGAATTGTCTCAAATTTGGCAGCAGCTTGATTCGGCTTTATTGTTCCTGCTGTTTATTGTTAATTTTATTTACTGAACTAGCCACGCCGCAATTTATTCAACAATATGACACGCGTCCTAATCAGTTATTTCTTGACTACTTAATTTACCCCAAAGAAGTTTTTAATACTTTAATCAAAAGCTACTGGGGCACGTTATTACTAACGCTAGTGATGTTAATTGCGGCTGGTTATGGTTTATTAAGATACGGAACTAAGTGGTTTAAACTTTCTAGTTCCAAATACAGCGCGCGCCTTTTGTGGTTTCTACTAGTTGCTGGGTTATTAGTTTGCGGAGCTAGAGGTAGCCTTACTTCAAGACGACCTATTAACACCAGTAATGCTTTTTTTTCGACTGATTCCATGACTAACAGTTTGGGATTAAACTCGTTTTATAATTTACTTTATGCGATTTATTTAACTAAAAACGAAAGAAATCCTTTAAAAATGTATGGGATAATGAGTGAAGAAGAAGCGTATCGCAGAGTGCGAAAATATATGTTTGCGTCGCAGGAAAGCTTTAGTTCTCCAGAAATTCCTTTTTTACATAAGGCGCAGCCGAATCAAAAATTTGAGACGCCGTATAATATTGTTATTTTTTTACAGGAAAGTTTAGGTGCTGAATTTGTAGGCTGTCTGGGGGGACTACCACTAACTCCAAACTTTGACGAATTGGCTCAAGGTGGTGTGCTTTTTACTAACCTTTATGCTACTGGAACAAGAAGTGTGCGTGGTATGGAGGCGGTAGTAGCTGGTTTTTTGCCGTCGCCATCTGAAAGTGTGTTAAAACTCAGTAATTCGCAAACAGGCTTTTTTACTTTAGCCGAGCTTTTACGACGACGTGGGTATGACACGAGTTTTATCTATGGGGGTATGGCAAATTTTGACAATATGGCATCTTTCTATAGCGGAAACGGCTTTGGAACTATTATTGATGAAACTAAGTTTAACCAAGACGGTGAGAAATATACTTTAAAAGGCACGTGGGGATATTCTGATGAAGATTTAGTACGCAAAGCCAACAGCTATTTTAAAAATTTGGAAGGAAAGCCGTTTTTTTCGTTAATGTTTTCTACATCCAATCATGAACCATTTGAGTTTCCAGAGGGGCGTATTGAATTATACGAGCAACCCCAAGCCACAGTGCATAACGCCATTAAATATGCTGATTTTGCGATAGGTGAATTTTTTAAATTAGCCCGAGAGGAGGAATATTTTGAAAATACTATTTTTATTATAGTAGCAGACCATAATACGCGAACATTTGGGAAAAATTTGGTGCCGATTCATAAGTTTAAAATTCCAGCTTTAATTATAGCGCCGCATTTAGCTGCTGGGAGATATGACAAGCTGGCTAGTCAGCTGGATTTACCAGTTACACTTTTAGGTTTGCTGGGTTTTGAGACAGAACATCCAATGCCTGGACGTAATCTTTTAACTTTACCGCAGGATGTGCCAGGACGAGCGCTCATGCAATTTATGGATATCAACGCTTTTCGGGTTGAGGATCAGGTAGTAATTCAGCAGCCTAATAAGCCGCCATTACAATTTAAAGTGTTGGATGATAGCACGCTGCTGGAGACTGAACTTGACCCAGAGCTGGCTCAAGATGCTTTAGCGCACACTGTTGCGGCTAAGTTTTTGTATAAAAATAAAAAATATAAATTAAGAGAAAACGCGCGTTAAGAATCTATCGTCTAGAATTTTTTTGTGTAGTAAAAAATGCTAGACGGCAGATTCTTATTTCCGGAGATAAACATTTATTTAATAATAAATCAATTAATTACAGCTGGTTATCTGTTAAACCATTTTTTTTATATTAAATGATACATAGGTTTAATTTTTAACCATAATCTCAATATGAAATGTTTTATTTAGAGTAGAAGAGATCTTAACCTCCTTCATTAAATTCGGTTGGATTTGATGAAGGGGGTCAGTGTGTAAAAAAGTTTTAAGGTAATTATTTTTTATAGTTCCTTAAATGTTTTTATTAGCACGCTTTGGTTAAGTCGTTTGTCTTGCAAACAAATGACTTAATAATTGTTATACGTATCACAAACATTGTTTCAATATTCAGCGACGCAGCTACACTAAGTCAACTCTAAAGTAGAGATTAAATTACGAACGGTCGCGTAAGGGAGCGTCAAAAGTCATCACTCGTAAATTGCAATTTATCGCAATTTTATGTCGGTGGTTTTTGCTTGTCCTACGCGAAGCGCATTGGAGTTTAGTCTATGTTTTAGAGTTGACTTAGTTGTTTTTGTGGAAACCATCGTGGATTCCGCGCTAAGTTAACAATTTTAACATAGATTTTTGTTGTCCTGCGCGAAGCGCATTGGAGTTTAATCTATGTTTTGGAGTTGACTTAGTTTTTTAGAATCCACGTTGGATTCTGCTGAGTTAACCTAAATTTAATCCCTTACAAAAGGAGATTTTTAGATGAAACGTATGTTTGTTTCGTTAATGTTTGTTTTGGCAACAGTTGTTTTGTCAACAACAATTACTTTTGCTAACGACGAGTATGGTGAAAAACTTATTAAGGAGCTTCAAACTATACGAGAAGACAAGTATGCCACAGGATTCACAGATATTCTAGTGGATCCAGCTATTGTTTTAATAGCAAGAGCTTATGCAGATAGTGTTGTTAGTGACAACATGTCTGCTAATCCAATTGCAACAGCACAAGTTATTGCGTCGTTGAGTGAATTGGGGAATGGAACAACGGAAAGAGATTTATTAAATCTTTTAAAAATTGATCCGTTCAAGCTTCGAACTGTAAATTATTTAAAGTTCGAAGAAAAACTTAAAAGCAAGCTAGGTTCAGAAAACTATAAAACTTTTTCCGTGATGCTTTTAAAAAGTCCTTACAGTTTCCGCAAAGATATACCGGAAATCTTTAAAAAGAAGTATGGACTCCAAACCTATGCAAGTGACTTAAGTGAAGAAAACATAACGGAATTAAACCAAAAGATTAAAACAATTTCTGGTTTTAAGAACGTAGTTAGTTATTCACCTAACAACATTTTGTTGTCAGTATCAGCATCTGATACTATAGGTATTTGGCCAAACGAAATGACATATAGAAGAGGTAAATTTTTGGGACAAACTGTCCCAGCAATAATTGGGAAAATTAACTCTTATAACACTGTACATTTAAATAAGCGTTATAAAGGGTATAAATTTGAACTAAAAAATTCAAATGCATACTTTTTTTTAGTTGATGATAAAGATCAATTAAAAAAACTTGCTTTTCATATTGCTGACAAAGGAGTTCTAGTATCGCCTCTTGACGATACGAAAAAAGGTCCTATTAATTTGGTGATTCCTGAAATCGACTCGCAAAAAAGCGAAATCAATTACAAAGAATTCGCTTTGAAAAATGGGCATTACAATCCGTTTATTACAACTGCAGACTATTCAAAAGGAATAGTAGGAGGAACTGATGTTTATTGTTCAGATCTGAAAACCTTCGCTGATTTGCAAATCAGCGAAATGGGGATTAGATTGAAACAAGTAACTTATGCAGCGCTAGGCAGCAAGGGACTAGGACCCAAAATAGAAAAATTACCTGAGATCAAAATTGATCGTCCGTTTTTGCTATTATTAGCAGACAAAGAATATGGCTGTTGTTTCACAATGGCATTCGTTTCAGAATTGCCAAAACAAGACGAAGAATCTGAGTAATAACCACGTAAGACCAATCATAAAAGTGAATGGTTTTTATAACAAACAAAGGGGTGCTAGGTTTTTCTGGTTTTGATAAACACTGGCACCTCTTTGTCATTTTTTTATTTAATACTGTTTAAATATGAATCTAAAATAATGGCAGCGCTGATTTTATCGAGCACTGCGCTTTTATCTTTATTTTTAAGCCTTGTGCCGATAACTATTTTTTCAGCCTGATTGGTCGTAAAGCGTTCGTCCCACAAAATTAACTCTATCTTTTGGTCGTTAATTTCGTTCTTTAAAAAAACTTTTAATCTTTTGCTAAGTTGCATAATTTTTTTAGCATGTTCCCCGACTTTTCCATTTAATTCTTTGGGTAATCCAATAACAATTTGGACAACTCCCTTTTGCAAAACTAAGTTTTTAATGTGGACAAATAATTCCTTTAATGTTTTATGTTCAACCGTCATGAGAGGCTGTGCTGTTATTCCTAGCGCATCTGTGATTGCTACACCTGTTCTAGCTGCACCAATGTCAAGTGACATAATTTTTGGATTATTTGGTTTGATCATAAATTGAAAAGCGTCATACACAAGTAGCATTGAAAATGCAAAGAAATACTAAAGAGAAATACCAGCGTTCGCGCAATTTGCAGTTTAAAAACTGGGACTACGATTCTATGCCCCCGCCCCTGTTTTATCGTAAGCCGCCTAAGTCTTTTTTGCCCGGAAAAAAGACTGCTCAAAGTTATCTTTTGGCTAAAATTATTAAAGAATTTGCAGCTGCTGTTAGTGATTTATTTTATTTTATTCTAATCTTTTGCTTCAAATCCAAAATTTTTTTAGCCGTAATTATTATTTTTATTGTTAGTGCTTCTTATTTTTATTTTAGTCCAGACAAAACCAGACAAATGGCTTTAGAAGAAAGTAATGTGCTGTTAAACTTAACGAATTCTATCGAAATTCCTACGCTCAAACCCCAACAACCAACTAGCGCGGCAGTCTTTGCTGGCAAGGGCGATACCTTAAATTCTATTTTAAAAAAATTCGGCATTCCTAATAAAGAAATAGCCAATATTCAAAAGGCTTCCACTAAAGCCCATATCCAAACTAAAAAACAACTTAAGACAGTTAAGGAAAAAGGCAAAATGATAACTAAAGAGATAGAAGTTGAAGTCCCAATTAAGACCGCAAATGTCAAAGCTCCGATTAAATTAGGGATTTCGATTGGCGATCTCATTGAGTTAAACTTAACTAATTCAGAACTGGATTTGTCGTTCCATAATAAAGACGGTTTAATTACAGTTCGCAGAAATAGTAATCAGCAATATTTAGTTGAAAAAGTAGCGGTCTCCAGAGTAGCTAAAGAAGTTATTGCCCAAGGACAAATTATTACTAACTTTACCGATGCAGCTAAGCAGGTTGGCTTAACCAATGCCACAATTGATAATTTAGTTGATCTGTTTAGCACGCGCATTAACTTTTCTAAAGGCTTGCAGTATGGCGATAAGTTCACTGTAATTGTTAGTTCTAGTCAGCTTGAAGACGGACGAGTGTTGCGTGAAAATGATATCTTAGCGGCAGCTATCAGCTCGAATGGTAAAGATTATATGGCAATTCGTTATGTGGGGACTGATGGTAAAATTCGTTATTTCGACGAAAATGGATCGATCATAGGTAATTACTTTTTAAGATATCCAGTTAAGTTTTCGCGAATTTCAAGTTCTGTTTCAGATGCTAGGTTTCATCCAGTTTTAAAAATTAAACGTCCACATAAAGGTGTGGACTTTGCCGCGCCAATTGGAACTCCCGTGCGAGCTTCGGGTAATGGCACAATTAAAAGTGCTGGACGCGATAAAAGTCGTGGAATTTATGTAGAGATTTACCATAATAAACGCTATCAAACAAAATACTTCCATTTATCAAAAATTGCTAAAGGAATTAAAAACGGAATACGAATTAAAAGAGGAGAAATTATTGGAGCGGTTGGCAGTACTGGGCTTTCCACGGGACCACATTTACATTATGAATTTTGGGATAATGGTCGCTATGTAAATCCATTAAAAATCAAACTGCCAACTTTAGACGGCGTTGAGCGCGATAATAAGATTGATGCTAGCTACTTCAATAAAGTAGTTTTTACCTTAGATAATTATCAAAGTTTTAAAGATTTAACGCTTAATTATTAGATTTTTTAATAAATTTACCTCCAGGCTTTTTTTGTTTGCGGAGCAAAAAATGCAGGGGTGGTAGATTCCTAAAAAAAGATTTACCCAATGTTGCTAACTAAATATTTTCAAACTTCCGCACCGCTTATCCCAGTCTGTCCATATTTTTCTCAATGTGGCGGCTGCGCTTTGCAGAATCTGTCTTATCTCGAACAACTACAAAGCAAGTTGGCAATGCTCAAAAATGAAATGCAGTTGAGCGGCATTCAAGACAGCCTAATCAATTTAGTTGAGAACGTGATTGCTGGTTCAGATTATCATTACCGCAAAAGAATTGCGCTCCAGACCAATAGCCGTGGCGAAACAGGTTTTTACCAGAGAAGAAGTAACACGCTGATTAATCTTCAAAGTTGTCCAGTTTGTTCACCGGCGCTCGAAAAAAAAATTGCTGATACGAAAAAGTTAGTCCAAGAATTTCCAGAAATTAAGCAGGTTCTACTAGAAGAAGGAATTAATGGAGTGTTTTGTGTTTTAAAATTAGAAAAAGCAGGCAATTCTTCAGAAACTTCTTTTTACCAAGAGTTACTAGCTTTGGCTAAAAAGTCATTTAACAATGTGTTGATTCTTGAAAACAACAGAACAGTTTTAAAAGATTTTTCAGCTGATTTACAGATCCCATTAAATCACGAGCAGAGTCTGTTATTAACTCTTCCGGCTGGCTCATTTTCACAAATTAATTGGCAGGTAAATCAGCAATTAATTCAAACTGTTTTAGCGGAAAGTTTGCAGCTGGCTAAATCGCGTGGAGGGCAACGAAAGTTACGAATTCTTGATCTTTATTCTGGTGCTGGAAATTTTTCTTTACCTTTAGCTCAAGCCGGCTGTCAGGTTACTGGAGTTGAGTGTAATGGGGAGCTGATTCGTCTGGGACGGGAAAATGCTAAAAAATATGGTTTAGAAAAAAACTTAAAATTTATTTCTAGTTCTGTTGAGCAATTTTTAACTAGTGGTCGAATCAGATGTTCTGAACAATTTGATCTAATTTTGTTTGACCCGCCGCGGAGTGGACTGGAAAAAATTATCAGTTTCCTGCCGCCAGCTAAAAAACTGATTTTGATTTCTTGTTATCTTCCAAGTTTTTTAAAAGATCTAAAAAATCTTTATAAATATGGTTGGAATGTCAAACGGATTGCCCCTTTTGATATGTTTGCCCAAACTCTGTATTTGGAAGTGTTGTCAACATATACACGATGAATATAGTTGATAGTATATCAGTATAATTTTCCTAATTTTTTTCTCCAATGGCGGAGTTAGAATATTGCCATGTAATTTTCTATTAAAATTAATTAAATAATTAAAAATAATTACTTGTTTAAATGTCTTTAAGTTGCTAGGTGAGTCAATAAAAAAACTCTGGAGTTGGGGGAATGTAAAAGCAGTTAAAGAATAAAATTTATTATTATATATTTATAGGTATATGGGAATCTCAGTTTGCGCCGATAATATAGACTCCAAGCAGGAAAGAAAGTTTAATCCTAAACAACATTACCGCATTAATAGCGAGCTGTTGCATGCTTTATATTGCGATTGTGAAGAAATTTTAGATAGCGAATATATAGAGCGAGATGCCTCAAAAAATAGTTTCCCAAATGCGCAAGCCATGTCTGTAAGTAATGAATTAGCTCCTCTTACGTCAGGTTCATTAGGGGGGGTATTAGGCGAAGTTGAGCATGTTGTTACTAAAGCTGAACGTCTTGCCAGCACCCTACAAACCGCTGCACATAAACAAATTTGGCAAATTGTCGAAAAAAATATTTTAACCCTAGAGCAGTGTTTTAAATTTGAAGATCATGGACATGTAGATGTTACGAAGGATACAGCTACTTATTACATTAACTTTTTTATTAATGAAGAGACCTTAAATTTAACTAAGTTTTTTGTGCGCTGGGGATGTTATGATGACGTCGCTGAAAACTGGGAAGATTTAGAAGTGCGTCATCACGAAATTATCAAAATTAAAGAAGGACATTTTTATATTAAAAAAGTTTTTCCGCTGCTGCGTCGCGGCTGGTATGGCGCAACTTGTTATGCTCAAGATATTCGTAGCGCTAAGCAAATTTGGCAAGGTATAGGTTATCATCACGATGCTAAATTTAGAATTGATTGCGACAGTGAACGTCTTTGTAAATATATGCTAAGTGCTCGTAGCGAATATCTTCGACAAGTTAGTGAATCACTCTTAACTAAAATTAAAGACTATCAGCATTTTGTCGAGGGACTTGAGGAATATTCTAAAGGCGATAATGGTAAGTATTTATCTGAAGTTTTATACACAGCAACTAATCACAATGAAACTTTAAGAAATTTTATCTCAGCTCATTTTAAAACTGCTCAAGATAAAGTATCCTCATTAATCGAGGGTAGTGAAGAATATTTAAAATCTAAATTTGTTTATCAAACCCTAAATAATATTGGCGTTGGTGAGGTTGTGTTAGTTTCGCCTGAAGGTCCGCAGGCAACTTTTGGCGGTATTGCCCAGGTTATCGAAGGCTGGCTCAAGGCCTTTCCAGAACATGGAATTCCAGTAACTCTAATTAGTCTACTCTATGAGCAGGCGCAGGGTAATAAGCATGGAGATGCTTTTGCAACCTTAAGAAACGGCATTAATATTTGTGGCAAAAATACTAAGCTCAAATATTGTGGCGAGGTAGATATTCCGTTTGGTCCGACTACGCGACCTAATGGTGGGCAGTGGGTGCAGGGGGCATATAATGTGCGGGCTAATGTGTATATGGCAGAGTGTGGAAATGTGCGGGTCTTTTTGTTAAGGCATGCACGTTATGCTGATCGCCTTTATCCGCATTTAATGGGCGATGAGCATTTACGGCGGGTGATTTTCTTGGGACGTGGCGCATTAGAAATAATGAAAAATCCAGCTTTTGGTATTCGTCCGCAATTAATTATTTCCAATGATTGGATTAGCGCTTTAGTTCCAGTTTTACATAAATTAGATTGGCGTTATAACGGAGCTGAAAATTTAAAAAAATGTAAAACAATTCATCTAGTGCATAACGCAGGTAAAGACTATCAAGGGCGTTTTGCTAATAATCACAATAATCAAAATTTATATTCGATGCTTGAGCTAGACCACGCGCATTGGGATGGCTTAATGGATCCGCGGCAGAAGAATATGTTTAATATTACCTCGGCTGCGCTACTGCATTTAAATGGTGCAATTGTGGCGGTAAGCCGCACATATGCCAAGGAACTGCTAACTAAAGAGGGAGCGGATGGTTTGGAAGGTTTAATGTGGAAGCAGAAGGATGGGTTGTTTGGAATTAGTAATGGGATAGACCAGGTTAAGCAGAGAAAAACAGTGTTGCGGGTTGGTGAAGGGGCTAGGCAGGATTTAGGATGGGGGCGAACTTGTCCGGAGCATGACGAAGATTTAAGTAGTTTTTTTGATAAATTATTAGGTTATAAGGCGGCTGCAAAACTTCGTTTGCAAAGGAATTTTGGGTTACATCAGGGTGAGGATAAAGTTATTTTAACGCTAGTTGGGCGGCTGGCTGAGCAAAAAGGAATTTCGCTTTTGATGGGCAATGCAGCGGGTGATGGTTGTAGTGTGCTGGAGTTAATTTTGAGAAAATATCCTGAAACGCAGTTTGTAATTGCAGGTCCAAGAGTGGACGGCGATAATTTATCGGAGCGTTTTTGTGGATTACTGGCGCATCTCAGTCGTTGTTTTAGCGGTAGGGTGTTGGGTATCACGGAATTTGTGCCGCATGATTTTGCCATGGAAATTTTTACAGCTGGAGATTGGACATTAATGCCGTCGAGGTTTGAGCCGTGTGGTTTGTCACAGTTGCATGCTTTATTGGCAGGTAGTTTAGTCATTGCCCGCAATGTTGGAGGGCTTTCTGCGACGCTGGAAAGGTTTGATGATGCGCATGGGCAAGGCAATGGTTTTATGTTTGACGAATATTCAAGCACTGCTCTTAGAAATACAATGTGTTGGGCTTTAGATAGAACAAGAGATGTAAATTTTAGAAAACAGTTAATGTTGGCAGCAGCCAAAGCTCAGCATGATTGGTCGCATCGTATACCGCAATATGTCTCAGTTTTTCAGCATATCTTAGGCGTTCTGGGCGGCGATTCATATCTACATTTGCAACACCACCGCGATATAATTTCCAATCAGGTCGGAGTATAGAGTTGTTAAAACATGCCTTAATCTCATCAAGCATTTTTCAGATTTTGGCAAGACCAACCTAAAATATTAACATTCACCTCAAAGAGAGGGAGAGGGGGGGCATTTTAATTTTTTAATCTGTGCCGCATAATCCGTAGCTTTAAAAATAAAACTGCCCGCAACCAGTATATCCGCTCCTAAGCTAAGCGCACGCTGGGCAGTTTGTTCATTAATGCCGCCGTCAACTTCTAATAATGGACGCTGGGGGCAGGTTTCAATTATTTGGCGAACTTGGACAATTTTTTCTTCCACACTACTAATAAATTTTTGTCCGCTCCAGCCCGGATTAACAGACATCACGAGAACTGTATCAACTAAAGGTATAATCTCGGAAATTGCAGCTACTGGTGTAGCCGGATTCAAAGAAATACCAGCCTTTTTGCCTAAATTATGAATAGCTTGAATTAAAGTTTGAGGATTTGGATTGTTTTCAATATGAATCGTTATATTGTCTGCTCCAGCTTTGGCAAAAGCTTCAATTTGTCGCTCTGGGTTGTTAATCATTAAATGCACATCCAGCGCCAAAGTAGTAAGCCGGCTAACTGCCGCAACCACACAATCACCAAAAGTAATTGGCGGGACAAATTGCCCATCCATCACATCCAGATGCACAAAATCCGCCCCAGCTAGCTCTATTTTTTTTATTTCTATATCTAATTTGCTAAAATCTGCGGCTAAAATTGAGGGGGCAATTAGAATTTTTTGGTTAGTCATAATGCTGGTGATTAAATTTATATATTGTCGTAATTGCTTAAATTACGTAAAGACAAGCTCTAATTTATGCAACAACATCCTTGTCACAAATAACGAACGCTGTAGCGACATTTATGAATTATAACTTAAATTAATATGTCAAGACTTAAATTTATTTGCTTAACTTTTATTTGCTTGCTGCTGATTCCTGCTCATATTATTTATTCAGCAACGTTAGGAGATTTTGATTTTAGTCTGTCTGAGGAGAAATTGATATGCGCTGATTATTGTTGCACATATAAACCCCAAGATTCAGAACAAGACGCTGAAACTTCAAATTCTGTAGCGTCCGAAGAAGCTCAAAGCTCTCAATACCCAGATCAAACTTCTGCGCCAGCAGTAGCTAGTAGTAGTTCGGAAAATGCCGACACCAACAGTTCGGGAAAAAAAGGCGGTAGCGGCGGCTTGGGGACCGGTGGAACTGGTAATGTTAATAAAAGTTCAATAAGCAGCAGCAGTAGTTCTGCTAATTGTTTAACCTTGCTAACTATTCAAACAGAAGAAGATGAAATAATAAAATACGAGGCGTTTTATAAAACTTTTGATTCTGGAGCCAGCTCCTGGGTGACTAATTCTTCTGATTCTTTTAGTCGTCCTTATTATGTTCAAAATGTAGGTGGTGATATTCATGATTGTTTAAAAAATGATATGAATGATTTTTTAGCTAGCTGTTTGCAAATGCATGGAGGTTCAGTAATTACTCCAGGCGGCACAGCTATAGAAGGAGTAGGCGCGTCATCATCAACCGAGAGTGGAACTTGGGCGGCGCAGTATTTATTGTTTGATGAGTTAGCCAATTATTCTTCGGCTGGTAACGCTACAACTATTGCTAATAATGCGTTTTGGGTCGGTGAAGTCGATGATTGTCTACTAGATAAGACTTTATCAAGAGTAGGTGCTTTGAATTTGCTAAGCGAACTAGTAGCGCAAGGTCTCCATCCAACTCAATATAATACCTCGTCTAGCGCAGGTGAACATTTACCATCAGGACTAACTACTAATCAGGTTTATATTGACGCTAGTTGCAATGTTGTTGCTGGCGATCCAAATGATCTTACTGAACGGGTTTGTGGCGATCTAACGATTAATACCTATCTGACGCCGCTTAGTTTGGTCTGGGAAAGAATTAAAGACAAGCCGTCGTTTTCGGCAAGTAATTTTCAGCTTGATCCAAAACAAGAAAATAAGTGGTATGTCTGGAAAGCTAGCGCGGATATGCCGCTTTTAGTTTATCACAAACCAACAGGTTGGTTTGAGTCGGAAAATAAAATCAAAGTTACCTCTGTTGAGCAGTTGTTTGGGCAATATACTTTTGGCAAAAATTGGTTAGACGGTTTTTCTGCTTTGGCTAGTTTAGACAAAAACCAAGATGGAGAAGTTTCTGGTAAAGAGTTAGATAATTTGTATCTCTGGTTTGATAATAATCAAAATGGCGTCTCTGAAGAAGGAGAAGTTAAAGATCTTAAAAAAGCCGGGGTTACTACTTTGTATTACAAGAGAGACCGAGACGATACTCTAACAGGAGATATTGTCGGGATTGTCGGGTATAAAAGAATCAAAGATAAACAGATAGTCAAAGGCTCAATTGTAGATTGGATGTCAAAGCAGGCTTACAGTAATAAGTTTGACGCGTTGGTATCCGCCAAAAAAGAAGAGAAAGAAATAGTTGCTTTGGCTAAAAAGCCGTATTTTGGCGGTGTTTGGAGTTGGGTGTTGGACCAAAAAGTTGTAGCTAAAAATATGGCAAATATTTTTGGAACTTTTGTCATGTCTGACAACGGCAATACAGTTAAAGGAATTTCAATTATCGATATTCCAACCACTAGTAAAAGCTATTTACAAACTATCGGGATTCGGCAGTTTGTGCCTTTTGTGGCGCTGCGAAATGAAGAAGCAAATGAAATTAAATTTTTAACTCAAACTCAAGATGGATTAGTTACGGAAAATACTATCACTCTTTCAGAGGATGGTAGAATGTTATATGGAGTTAGCCGATCTGAGATGTGGAAAACAACGGCTAAGAAAGAAAAAAAGCTAGTTCATTATACATGGAAAGCCTATAAAAAATTTTATAAAAGTAAAAGTTAAAATGTATCAGTTATTTTACGGAGAGCTACCGCCCGCGCCGTCTGCGCTGGCTGTTATTATGGCTGGCGGTAGCGGAACTAGATTCTGGCCCCTAAGCGCCAAAGAAAAACCTAAACAATTTTTAAACTTGTCTGTTACTGGCAAAAGCCTCATTCAAGATACTGTCGAACGTCTTAGCGGGTTAATTCAACCTCATGAGGTGTTGGTTGTTACAGGGGAGGCTTGGGTTTCGCAAGTGCAGCAACATTTGCCGCAAGCTGCAATTTTGGCAGAACCACAAGGACGAAATACGGCTCCGTGCTTAGGGCTTGCCGCCATTAAAATTTTAAATGCTGTGGGCGATGTGCCAATGTTGTGCGTTGCAGCGGATAACCTAGTTCAGGGAGCTGAGAAACTACGTGAATTATATGCGCGGGCACTTCAACTAGCGCAAGCGGAAGATGTCTTAATTACGATCGGGATTAAACCAACTTATCCCGAAACAGGTTATGGCTATATTTATTGTGGGCAAGCAGGCAGGCAGCGGCAGCCCGGAACTCCTCTGCAAGTGTCGTCATTTAAAGAAAAGCCGGATTTAGAAACAGCAAAACAGTATTTAGCTAGCGGAGATTATTTTTGGAATGCAGGCATGTTGATTGTGCGTCCAACTGTTTTATTAAAGGCTATTGAACAATATCTGCCGGATTTATTTGAAGGATTAACTAAAATTGATCAGGCGTTAGATAATGCATTAGTTGTAAAAACTATTTTTGAAAACTTACCGGCTGTGTCAATCGATATTGGTGTGCTAGAAAAAGCCGAAAATGTAGTTATGTTCGCTGGCGATAATTTTAAGTGGTCTGATATTGGTTCGTGGAAGTCGTGGGCTGATTTAATGTTAGAAAACGCTACTAATTATAGTAATGCGGCTGAAAGAACTGTTTTTGTGAACTCAAAAAATTGCGCACTTTATGTGGCTGAGATGGAGAAGGCGGAGCAGAAAAAAATTATTGGCGTAGTCGGTTTAGAAAATGTGGTAATTGTGGACACGCCCCGGGGGTTGCTAGTTTGTCATCAAGATTTAAGCCAAGAAGTAAAAAAAATTATTAGAGAATCCTAAGTTGCGCGGGCATTTAGTTTTGTTGTTGGCAGCAAGTAGGGGTTAGTTATTTCTTACTGGGCAAAATCGATTTATTTAATTTTTAAATTTTCTTGCACTGATAACTTAAAATGAATATACTCCCACCTCATTTTTGACCCTAATTTAATACTATTAAAAGCAGACAAATAGATTATCCCACAGGCTTAGAATCCAATTATGTTACAATACGTTTTAAATAAAATTTTCGGATCCAGAAATGAAAGAGAGTTACGTCGACTTTGGCCACTTGTGGAACGCATCAACCAACTTGAAGCTAAGTATCTTAATTTCTCCTTAGATGATTTAAAAAATCAAACCAATATTTTTAAAGAACGCCTTGCCACGGGCGAAACTTTAGATGACATTTTGCCAGAAGCTTTTGCCGTGGTGCGCGAGACTAGTAAACGCGTGCTCGGGATGCGACATTTTGATGTTCAGCTGCTGGGCGGCATTGTGCTGCATCAAGGAAAAATTGCCGAAATGAAAACTGGTGAAGGAAAAACCCTTTGCGCCACACTTCCCCTTTATTTAAACGCTCTGACTGGCAAGGGGGTTCATTTAGTTACGGTCAATGACTACCTAGCTAAACGCGACGCCGAATGGATGGGGCGGATTTATCGTTCTTTAGGGCTAACTGTAGGGTGTATCGTAGAGCAGCTGAATGATCAAGAGCGGATTGTCGCCTACAGATCTGATATTATATATGGGCAAAACAATCAATTTGGCTTTGATTATCTGCGTGATAACATGAAAGTCGATTTTAACGAAATGGTGCAACGCGGCTTTAACTTTGCGATTGTTGACGAAGTTGATTCAATCTTAATTGATGAAGCCCGAACTCCGCTAATTATTTCAAGCGCGGGCAGTAATCCAACTGAAACTTATGGTATGGCAAATGCTTTGGTGCACCAGCTAATTGAGGAAAACAAAAAAATTTTGGCGCAAAATAAAAAAGACAACTTACTGCCGCCTAAAAATGCTAAAGAATCAGAACAATACGGGGAATATTTTTATTTAGATCTCAAAGGTAAAAATATCGCCTTGAACGACGCTGGCGTGCGCCGGATTGAAACTTTACTCAATATTAACAATCTTTATAATCCAGAAAACATCAATGTTGTGCATCATGTTACGCAGGCTCTCAAAGCCAATATTATTATGAAACGCGATATTGATTATATGGTTAAAGACAATCAAGTCGTGATTATTGATGAGTTCACAGGGCGACAGATGGATGGTAGACGTTGGTCGGACGGCTTGCACCAAGCAATTGAAGCTAAAGAAGGGGTGCCGATTGCGCGTGAGAGTGAAACGCTAGGGACAGTTACTTTTCAAAATTATTTTAGAATGTATGCCAAACTTAGCGGTATGACCGGCACGGCGGATACTGAAGCTATCGAGTTAAAAAAAATCTACAACTTGGACGTGGTCATGATCCCTCCTAATATGCCCATGATTAGAGAAGATAAGTCTGACCAAATTTATGTTTCAATTCAGGAAAAATATAAAGCTGTCTGTAATGAGATTAAGGAATTGCATCAAAAAGGACAGCCTATTTTAGTAGGCACGATTAGTATTGAAGCTTCTGAGCAGTTAAGCGCTATGCTCAAAAAAATGGGGATAAAACATAATGTGCTTAATGCTAAATTTCATGAGCAGGAAGCCGAGATTATAGCTCAAGCAGGGCGTTTAAACGCAGTTACTATTTCTACTAATATGGCCGGGCGCGGAACAGATATTTTGCTTGGTGGTAATCCGGACTTTTTTGTTGCTACCGAAGGAGTGATTTTAAATCCGTTCGATCCGAATTTTGATGCAGAATTATATAAGGAGCGCTTGGAGTTTTATAAAGCCCAGTGCGCTGAGGAGCATGAGGAAGTAGTGCGGGTAGGTGGTTTGTATATTATTGGAACAGAACGCCATGAAAGCCGACGCATTGATAATCAACTGCGTGGGCGCGCTGGTAGACAAGGCGATCCTGGTAGTTCGCAGTTTTATGTCTCGCTGGAAGATGATTTAATGAAGCGTTTTGGTGGTGAAAAAATGCAGGTCATGATGCGCAGTTTCGGCATGACTGATGAAGCGATTAGTGGTCGTTTAGTGGCGCGGGCAATTGAGCAAGCCCAGAAAAAGGTTGAAAGTTATCATTTCGATGTGCGTAAACACCTATTTGACTATGATAATGTTTTAAATAAACAAAGAGAAGTTATTTATTCGTTAAGAACTAAAATCTTACAGAACGAAAATAATCAGGACTTTGAAGAGAGTATTTTAGAGCTAATTGCAGATGCAATTGAAGCTTTGGTTATGGATAAGGTTCACGAAAAAGTGCCGGTTGAGGATTGGGATATAATTGACGTCTGTAATGTTATAGAAAAGGTTTATAGTTTAACAGAGTCCGCAGCGCAAAATTTTGAAGATCAGAAAAAAGCGTTTAACGCCAAAGAAATGGCGCAAAGTCTGTTTGACTATTATCAGAACGCGGTTTTACAGAAATATAAGGAATGCAAAACTAAATTTGGCGCTGAGAGTTTTCTTAAGTTAATTCGCGTTATTTATCTGCAAGTTATAGATTATTTTTGGAAAGAGCATTTAGCTAATATGACTAGTTTGCGCGAAGGTATTGGTTTACGTGGTTATGGGCAAAAAAATCCGCTTTATGAATATCAACGCGAAGCGTTTGTCCTATTTGAAGAGATGATTTTTAACATTAATGTTACGGTTTCGCGGGAAATGTTTAATGTTGAACTCCTAACAGATGAAGAAATTAGAGAGCGTCAAGCCCAGGAACAGAAAAGACAGCACCAAATAGCCGAGACAGCCAAAGCAGTGCATCATGACACGCAGGTAGCTCAAAAATCTGTAGCGGCGTCCAACCTAAATCGCCAACAACGCCGCCTAGAAGAAAAAAGAAATAAAAAACATTCCAAATAAAGAATGAAGTAATGGCTTGTAGGCAGCGCTATTCTTGGCTAGCAGAAGAACTAGAATCGCTTGATTTGCCTTCATCAAAAGATCCTAAGCTTTCATAGGTCAGACAATCGAACGTATTGTATAAAATCTTTAAGTTAAATTCTCCAACATTATTATAACTTCTGCCATAAACAACTAAATAATAGGTTCCAGCTGGTTTACCTTTTTAAACTAATACTTTTATTTGTACTTGTGCCGCTAGTGCTACTAAGAACTTCGAGGTTAGAATTATATAATATCATCTGTAAATCAGTAACCGTCTTATTAAATCGAATATAGTTGTAGTTAATATTATAACATGGAAAGAGAGGGGGTAGTTTTTTTACAAATAAACCACCGTTACGCCTGGATTGACTGGACTAAGTTCAAACCGACTAATATATTTTGAATTTTGTAGATACAAATGCACGGCGTTTTTGATTTTGCCTGTGCCTAAGCCATGGATAATATTTATTTGTCGAACATCGGATAAAATAGCGCGGTCAAGGACTTCATCTAGTCGAGCAAGGCTCTCCGCTACAGTCCAACCATGGAAGTCAATCTCGATAATTTCTTGAACTGCGTGAAGTCTGGTTTTACGCATAATCTGACCTAAGCGTCAAATAAGAACCAATAATAAAAAACAACACATCAGCCGACCAGGCTGAAACATAAAGCGGCAGTAATTCAGCTCCGCCTAAGGCTAAAGAAATTGCATGTATAAAATAATATCCAAAACCAATACTCACTCCAGCCAAAAAACTTAAAGTTAAAGAACCTGAACGAGCTGGAATTAAGGCAAAAGGAAAAGCAATTAAAATTACTAAAATATTAATTAGTGGAAATGAAATTTTAGCAATTCGTTGCACTTTATATTCCGTAGTCGGCACGCCTTCGCTTTCTAATTTATAAATATATCTGCCTAACTCGTGATAACTCATAGTCTCCGGCAATTTTTGCAAATCATAAAAGTCCTCCGGTTTTTCTTTGAGCTTGAGGGGTAAATTAGGATATTGTTTTATTTCTTTAATATTATAAGCCACAAAAATACTTTCAACGACATCCTGCATAATCCAAATTTGTTGCTTTTTATCCCAAATTACTTTTTGGGCATCAGTTTTCTTTTTTAATTTATCTTCGGCGTCAAATTCCCAAATCGAAAGCTTTTCAAGCGTCTGATTACTAGAATTATAATAGCCAATATTAAAAGTTTTATCCTGATCTCGATACCAAAAATTATGCCTGCTTAAGCGCCCTTTAGCGTCTTTTTTCTTAATATCTAAATTATAGATTCTTTCAACTTGATCCATGGACCAAGGCACTAAAGTTTCGCCTAAAAAAAACATTATTCCAAAAGTGAGTAGCCCAATAAATAGTAAAGGACGCGCCAGATTAAAAACGCTTAAACCACAAGCCCGCATAGCAGTTATTTCGCTAAGCTGTGAAAGTCGTCCCACGGAAACTAAGGTTGAAATTAAAATTGCAACTGGCGTCATTAAATGTAGAACTAGTGGAATTTTGTAAAGAAAATATTGTAAGGCTAACCCAAAGCTAGAGTTCTCGCGAATTAAAACTTTACTTCTGTCAAACATGTCCACCACTAAAAATAAACTAATCGCAATCAGAATACAGGTAAAAAAGGACAAAAAGAAAAAACGCAACACATAGCGCTGAATAATATGCGGATAAATAAAGTTAACAAGCTTAATAAAAAATTTTTTCAACATATACGAAACTTTAGCAAAGCCAGGTTTAATAGTCTGGCTCCTTAGTAGATACACATTCTTAAAGGTAAAAACTAACTAATGGAGCCGGACTTTAAATTTGAACCGAATAGCAATCCACCTTTCGGACCACAGCTGTCTAAAAAAATATAAGCCTAACACTAAAAGCATAATATTGGGTAACCAAATTACCCAAGCCGACACTTTGCCTTGTCCGCAAAGAGCATTAGCTAGCGCTAATAAGCCATAATACACGAGAATCATCAATATTCCACCTAGCATGCTGGCGCTTAGTCCCCAACTGCCAGATTGGCGCGGTGGCGCAATTCCTAAACAGAGAGCTATTAGAGCCACTCCCAGACAAGAAAGAGGAATCGTAAAGCGATTATTGAGTTCTACTAATAATTTGTTTTTTTCTTCTACTAACTCTTTGGAAGCTGGTTTTGCGGGTTGAGTAGCCTGAATATTTTGCCACAATTCTGGCAGCTGCATTTCATTTAGTTTTTTATTTTTTATGTCATTGGAGTTATTTAATAAACTTTCAGGATTAAAACTTATACTAGTTACCGAAAACGAGGTGATTTTTGGTTCAGTGAAAAAACCTTCATTGATAATGCCGTTGTATAAACGTAAGATGATGGAACGCTCAGTATTATTTGAAGCAAGATCACCATAGCTTGCAATAAAAGTTCGTGGGTTCTTGGGATCATTGCGGTCGCCAATAATAACCCCAGAGAGTTTTTTTAAATCTTGATCTATGTTTTGGGCGTAAATGGTAATATCACCTAATTCATTAAAAATTCCTGGAATCAATCCTGCACTAGCTTTAGTTTTTAATATTTCAAAAGCGCCTTGACTAAATTTAGCGTTAGCAGTGGGGCGAATCCAGCACGAAATACTTAGGGCAAACAACAGGCAAATAAAACTAAAGCCGAGAGTTGGCAGAGCCAGCTTAGACAGACTGATGCCAGTAGCTTTCATAACAATTATTTCGCTATCACTACTTAATCTCCCAAAAGCAATAATTACAGAAATTAAAAGCGACATGGGAATAGCCAGCTCCAGAAAGCGTGGAATAATACAGCTAAACAAAACAATAATATTTAGCAACGGAACATTTTTATTAACGATTAAATCGGTAAGTTGTAGACTTCTAATTAAAAACAAAATCCCAGTGAAGATAAACAGGCACAACAAAAACGGCGAGAAAATTTCTCTAAAAATATAATAATAAAGAATAGGAAATTTTGATTTTAAGAAACTCTCTTTTATTCTAATCATGAACTGAATAGCCTTTGGAATTTTCAAAACAAATGTTTTTGAAAAAAATTCAGCTTAGACTTGCTATTGAGATGTTCAAACTTTTTTGAGAGGAATGGTTAAACAGCTAACGCAATTTTCTCTTTTTTTCTTTTTGAAAGATTCTTTTTCTTTTCTGATTCTTTTTTCGCAAGGTTTTTCGTAAAATCTTCTGGCTTTTAGCTCTTTAAAAATTCCTTCGCGTATTAGTTTGCGCTTTAACACGCGCATTGCTTTTTCAAGATTTTGATTAACGCTTATTTCTACCATGATATACTTATCTAAAATTAAAATTAATAAACAAAATGCGGTGGCTACATAAATTATAAATTCAAAAAAAACAAGAAAATCTAAATATATTCTGCCACCTCGCTCTTTGGGTTTGTTTCTCAAACGAAAAACGCCTCTTCTTTTATTTTTTTAATTTGGATATAAATTAAAAAGGAAAGGAAAACTCTACCGGCTTCGCTCCTAGAATTTTATAGAGAAAGTATTTTTCGCTATGCAAAAAAATACTGGTCGGAAGAATTTAAAGATAAAATAATTACGATTAAAATAATTATAACTTATTTATTTTATTGTATAAAATAAATCTTTACTAAAACGTTGACATTTTTATTTTTTAAGATATAATCCGCATCAATTTAATGGTTATTAATCATTATTTTGATTAAGTTTTATAAAAAATAATAAAGATATACGTTTTTTATAACAATAACAATTTTAACCCATAATTAACACATAAAAGGAGTAATAAAATATGTCAGACAAATCTCACAACCTAAGAGACGCTTTAGAGTTAGTCAGGATGTTGGAGCAATTATTTGCAGTTCTTTCTCAATCCAACGAGCCGGTACCTTGGAGAGGAATTGAGATTACGCTTAGGCAAATTGGTATGAGCATAATTAACGGTAGCGAATATGGACAACCAGCTCATAACAGAAGTAATTCATCGTCTTCCAAAAAAAACTATGAGGCACCAGTTAATCAGCAAAATTTAACAATCGAAGAGGAAACAAGTAAGTTTCAAAATCGCGCTACGATTTTAGACCGCGTCCATCCTTCTCCTGTTAGTGGTTACAAAAGTAAAAACTTCTCGTCAGAATAATATAGTTTAACTATTTAGCAAGAAAGGCTGACAAAATTCGCGCAATGTTTTGTTACAACACGAAATTAATCGCGACGATTTTTGTCCACCCTCAGAGGATTTTAACCTAATACGGTCGTTACAGGCGACCAATTTTCGCTTTAATTTAATGCAGGATTATTATTTTATATAGACATAATATAATTTTAGTAAGATATAAGGCAACCTAACACTAGATGGGAGTTTAGTTACTTTTTTATTTACTATAAAAATCTATGCAAAAAAAATCTAAATTCAGAGCGTTTGTTACTTTTATAGGTCTTAATTTTATCTTCTTTGCTTGTTTTCTGGTTGGTATGAGTTTGGTTTTTGGGACCTTTAATAGTTTTTTTAAAAAACCTTTGGTTTCTGGTTCTGCGCCAGAAGAGAACTTTTTAGTTATGCCAGGCGATAATTTACAAAAGATAGCCTATAACATGTATAATGAGGGCTTGATTAAATCGCCTCGTTCTTTACTTTGGTTAGCTATCTTAAAAGGCGACAAAGTTAAAAAGCAATTAGAACGCTTACAACCTGGCGAATATAAAGTCTCCGCTAATATGTCAGCGGTTAAAATTTTAAAAATCTTACTCGACCCAAATAATGTTGTTAAATACTCAATTACAATTATTCCAGGTGAGACAGTCTCGGATCTAATTAAAAAAATAGGTGATTCTAGACTAATTAGTCGAGATGAATTTGCTATCGGAACTAATGATCTCGTGTTTTTACAAACACTTGGTATTTTTACCAAATCTCTTGAAGGTTATTTGCTGCCAGATACTTATATTTTTACTAAACCTACTTCCGCTAAAGAAATCATTGCGCGCATAGTTAAGGAAGGGAAAGCTAAGTTTGGCACAGATGAATTTAATCAGCGCCTGATTAAATTAAACATGAGCTTCGACCAAGTTTTAACTATGGCCTCAATTATTGAAAAAGAAACTGGTGTGCCTGAAGAGCGCCCGCTAGTTTCATCTGTTTTGTATAATCGGTTAAGATTAAAAATGCCTTTGCAGAGCGATCCAACTGTTATTTACGGCGTACCGGACTTTAAAGGCGTCCTGACGAGGGAAGACTTAAAGCGTCCGACTTCGTATAACACGTATATTAATAAAGGGTTGCCTCCAACACCGATTTGTAATCCGAGCTTAGAGTCTTTTAAAGCAGCTTTATTTCCAGCTGAGACAAATTATCTGTATTTTGTAGCTAAAGGCGATAACTCCCGTTCGCATGTTTTCTCGACCACATATGCTGAGCACTTAAAAGCTGTGAAGGAATATAGAAAATCTCAAGCCCTCAATGAAGCTATTGCGGAGATTGAAGCAGAAGAAAAGAAAAAGCAACAAAGACTGGATTTGAAAAGTTATACAGCGCCACAGAAAAAGGAAACTAAAAAGGCGTCCAGTTCAAGTAGATCAAATCGAAAAGTAATTTCTCATATTGATCCAGATTTAAAAGATGAAGCCCCTTCATTGAAGGATAAACGTCGGGATACTTTGAGATCAATTTTAGATTAGTCGGGTGGGGGGATGCATTTTGTGTTACGAGCAACTACTACTCAAAGCGTATACTAGAGCGAAATTACAGCGCGGCTTGAAACTGTTAGTATTTATGGGGCTTGTTTCAGGGGTAGTAGTTTTGCCGCTAGTTTTTTGGAGCGTAGTTAAAACCAAACTCTACCTTAAGATTTTATTTTTACTAATTAATTTAGTTTTAGCCGGTCTCTCAATTGGTAAGGCTAAAGATTTATTAAAAAAAATTAAAATTGAAGACCTAGCTGAAATTTTAGATAAAAAATTACAAACCAAAGAAAAAATTCTAACTTTAAGCAGTGCAGAAGCAGTAGACGAAATAACTTTTGCTAGTCTTGAGTTTATTCAAACTGAGTTAGAAAAACAAGTTGCTGATACTCAAATTGACCTTGAAGATATTTTTCCTTTACGATTTGAAAAGAAATCAAAAATATTTTTGAGCTTAGCAATTATTTTTTGGCTGTGTAGTTTTGGGTTGATTTTATCGCAGGATAGATATTTTAAAAAAGTTCCCAATCTTTTGGCGCAAGAGAAAGTTGAAATTTTAAGAGAGTTAATCAAAAATTCTCCGCTCGTGCCAGAGAACATTCAAAAAAGTATTGAGGAGTTAGCGAAGGTTATCGAAGATCAAGGCTTAGACTCGGAATTAGTTTTGGATGCGCTAGTTGAACTAGACCAAGAAATTGAAAGTTTTGAAAATTCTGAGCAAAACCAACAGGCAACTGGAACAGATAGTCAAACTACAAAGCAAACAGCAGAACAATCAGAACAACAAAAACAACCAGGAGCGCCAGCCGGCGCTGTCGAGCCAAAAAAGACAGAAGACGCGGCGGAAAAAAGTAGCCAAGGAGATAATCAAGAACCTGCGCCTCAGCCAAGCGATAATCAGCAGCCTGCAGATAATCAGTCTAATCAATCACAAACAGAACAACAAAATACTAGCCAAAACAACACTGCTCAAGAGAAAGAACCAAAACAAAAGGAAGAACAACAAAAACAAGAGCAAGGAACTGCTCAAGGAACAGAGCAAGAGCAAGAAACAGGCAAGTCGGATAAAACAAAATCAGCCAATAAAGACCAAGCCCAAGAGGGTGGCGAAACTAGAAGCGGCAAGGAGGCGGCTAGTGGTGCAGAAACAAAAAAAGAAACGACCCCAAAAGATGAAGTTAAAAATGAGCAGGGCGCTAAGTCAGAACAAGAAGATACTCAAGCTACTGATTCAGCAAAGCAGCAAAATTCTGAAAAGCAAAATAAAAATGATAATAATAGTTCAGCTCAGCAACAGTTAGATAATTTAAAACAAGAATTAAACCAGCTTAAACAAGATTTAAATCAAAATTTAGAGACGGATTCGCAAGATAATAATCCGGATAATCAAAACAACAAATCGAATAACCAAGATTCGACAGATAAGTCTGAAAAACAGCAATCCGCGCAGGAAAATCAGAATCAAGCTCAAGCTAAGGCAGATAGCAAGCAGCAAAATCAAATGCAAGAAGGGAATCAAGATTTAGACAATCAGAATGTCGAGCTGCAAAAGTCAGAGATAAGTCAAAATCCAAATCAACAAGATTTTCAGGGAAAACCTCAAAAGCATACTGAAAAATTGCCGCAACCTAGTGCTGCAGTGCCGAGTTTGGGCGAGGGTGAAGGCGCTGGGGCAAGCTTAGGGCAGGACAAAAATTTAATTAGCATTGGAGTTGACCAAAAGGATCAGAACATTTTTAACCCATTTGGGCAGGAAGAAAAGGAACGCTATTTGAATAAAAATGCGGCGGTTGCTAGAACCAAACTTCAAGATGGTGAATTTGAAAAACCAAATTCCACTGTGCTACAAGAAAAACAACCTATCCCTGTGGAGTATCAAGAAATTTTAAAATAAGCGCTTAGTAGTCTATAACATCTAAAACTTTTTACTCCCCCCCCCCTCAAGCGTCAGGGGTATTAAATTCTAAGCCAATAATTATAATGAATGGTATAGGTATGCTAATAATTTGCGAATAATGGTAAGGGAACTATTAGTCCTCCCCTGCCATTAACTCCTTAAATTTTGCTAAGCGTCGTTTAAAAGTCGCATGATTTTTTCTAGTCTCTCGGAGAATCTCTTTGATGTCATTGGTAGTGATACTGGTTTTTTCGTAATTATACATATTGGTCATGATTTTTAAGTTAGGATTAGTTTTACCTAAATTAATTAATTGCGCATCGAACGCGTCTATTTCTTGAACCATTTTTTTTGCTTGCGAAAAATCATTACGTTGTAACAGCTTAGTTAATTGAGCAACTTTTTGCTCGCAACTCTCAAGCAGCTTATAGGCTGTGTCTAAATTCTCCAGCATCGGATTTAGAGATTTTTGCTTTTTAAAATTGATCTTTGTCTTAGTTTGAATAAACTCTTCTTTCCAAATTTGTTTGTAGACGGCTTTGATTTTTTCAATCAGAATTTCGTCTGAACTATAAATTTCACTAATGGTTTTAAATTCTAAAAATCCATCTTTATCAAAATAAGAAACTTTAACAGCCATCTCCCGCGGATTAACCTCTTCTGCAGAAAGTTTTAAATTTAATAAATCCTCCAAATTCTTAGTTTGCAAGCGGAGTTTACAGAGTCGGGCTACTGTCTGTGGATCAATCTTGTCATAACACACTGGATTAGAACAAGTTGCGTTTTCATGACTACAAGCGTAACAACTAATTTTTGGCTCCACGATAATGTTACCTGCACTGTAAGGTCCAGTTTCCGAGCAGTAAGACGGACCAACAAACATACTGACGCTTGGTGTTCCCATAGCGGCAGCTAGGTGCATCGGACCAGTATCGCCAGTAATTAATAAATCCGCACGCTCTAGTAAGGCAGCTAATTGCGAAATATTATGCACTCCTGCAGCATTAATAATATTTGGATGCGCATAACAAGCTACCGCTTCTGAAATTAACTCTTGTTCACCAGGCGCGCCAGGATAAATTATCCAGGCATTTAAAGACTCTACTAATTCTTTAGCCACAGCAGCAAAACGTTCTGCCCCCCACTGCCGTTTTTTTTGACTAGTTCCACACTGGATACAAATTAGCGGATATGGAGTTTGACTAATACCTTGCTCGTCTAAATATCGCTGCACATCAACATAATCTTGAGGCTTTGGCGTAAAAAATAATTTTTGATATTTAGGTTTTAAACCAGCGGTTAGAATATTAATGTCTACCAAATTAATTGGCTGATATTTTCTAAGACAATTATCGCCTGCCATGGTAACAAAAAGCCTGCGCCAATGATTTTTAATAACTTTTTGCTCAAATTCGTCAAAGGTTGGCACTTGAACGTTTTTAATGTTTAACAAAGGGACAAGCTTGGCAGTATAAATCGTGTAAGAAATATCAAGACATAAATCAAAATTTCTGGCTCTTAAATCATTAATTACCTCGCTCAACTGATTATAAGCTTTTAGCACGCATACTCCATGCTGTTTTAAATTAAGAAAATAATCATTGATGTCGAAGGTTATAATTTCGTTTATTTCTGGAAGCCCCTTACAAATAACATTAATTTCTTTACTAGCGAGTATTGTAATGTGAGCCTGTGGGTAAGTATCTTTTAAGACTCTAATCATATGCGAAGCTTGAAGCATATCGCCCAGCCTAGTAAAGGCAATGATTAAGATGTTGCGATAATTGTATTCAGCTGTTGTTTTTGAATTTTTACTAGACATTTTTGTTTCCTGTTTCCATTAAATAATATAAAAACATAAATTTTGACACGGTATCTGGACTTGAAACCAGATTTGGATTTTGGAAAGCCAGGGAAGTTAAATTTTCTAAATTTGGACTAAGCGCTTTTTGCTTAAGCTGCTGATAAAGAGTTTGTAACTCGTGATTAGGAGTTAACTCTTGATGAATAGCTTTCCAAGCCTGGTGATCTAAAAGTTGTAGTAATACGCTAAAATGATCGCTGTAAATATAGCCTAAAACTTCTCTAAAATTTGAGCTATTATCCGTGTTGGAAAATAAGGGTAAATGAATTGCATGATAAATTCCCTGATTTTCTAATTGCTCCAGTAACTCTGGGCAACAAACAAAGATATAATCATAAAATTCAAGTGTTTTCAGTTGGAGCTCAGAATAATTCTCTTGAGTAAGCCAAGTTACTGAGATGCTTTTGGCGCTACGTAGGGCTTTTAAGGCCGCGGAACTAAATAGCGGCTCAAACATTGAAAGAATTATCTGAGCTTTTCCTTCTTGAGCTAAATTTAACGTATAGGCTGCAATGCAAGTTGCAAAAATTTCTGTTTCTGTAGGAGTTGGGGAATTTTCGGTTAGTTTTTCTAAATGCGAAGAGGGTAGCTTTGAAATAAAATCGGAATTAACAACCTGCATACTCACTAGGCTTTTAATTGGTTTGTTTAATTCAACGATTGTATTTATATCCGCGGGGTTAGTTTTAGGTGATGTAAACACTAAAATGTTCGGCCTAATATATTTTGAACCTTTAATTAAGGCAAAACTTCGTTGATAAGCCAGTAAACTGGCGCGCGATAGATTATTGAGAGCTTGAGGAAAAATAAAAAACTCCGTCTGTCTGGTGCTATTAAAATTTTTAGTTAGCCAAAGCTTAAAATCTTTTTGGTTAGTCAAGATAGTAATTTGAGTTAAAATCTTAGAAAAATCTTGTAAAGACAGCGCAGCTTTTAAAAGTTCAAGATTGGGTTCAATAATGGCAGTGATTTGAGCGCCCAAGTCATGCAAAGCTAAGATATGATAGCCCGTGCAAAAACCTGCAATTATATAATTGCAGTTTGGGAGATTAGAATGAAATATTCTCTTAGCCCAAGTTGTAGCTGCCGTTAGGGGGTGCTCAAGCTGATCGTATAATATCCCCTGATATTTAATAACCGGCAAGTTGCTTGAACCAGTGAGAATTTCAAGACAGCTGGAAAGAGGGGTATTTTCCAACTGTTCGCTAAGCGTTGGATTTTGGATTTTAAGAATAGACAAGTTTTTAGTATATATTTCCAGATTAAAGTTTTTCATGCTTATATTAGATGTAAAACCTGTCTTTATTTATGCAATTTTTTAAAATAAGAAAATTTGGAATATTCATAGTAGGTTCGACGCTAGAGTAAGTAAATTAGCTTAGTTATGGGGGGACTGTCGCAATTTTTTTTATTTTGCCTAAATAAAGGTAGATATGTATAAGAGACAGCTTAATTTTAATAAGAATTAAATGTTTAGCTCTGAATAAACTACAGCAGCTAAACGTTGAGCTCAAAGTATAAATTACACATAATATATTAGGAGGCAAAATAAGATGGCTGTTAGTTATAAAGATTTAGGGCTAGTTAATTCAGAGGAAATGTTTTCAAAAGCTGTTGACGGCGGATATGCTATCCCCGGCTTTAATTTTAATAATATGGAACAACTGCAAGCTATTATTCAAGCCTGCACTGAATCCAGAAGTCCGGTAATTTTACAAGTTTCAAAAGGAGCTAGAGAATATGCCAACCAAACTTTGCTACGTTATTTAGCTCAAGGCGCAGTTGAATATTCAAAGGAAATCGGCGGTGGAAAAAATGTGCCAATTGTTTTGCATCTTGATCACGGCGATTCTTTTGAAACTTGTGTCAGTTGTATTGAATATGGATTTTCATCAGTCATGATTGATGGTTCGCATTTTTCATATGAAGAAAATATCGCTTTAACCAAAAAGGTCGTAGATTATGCCCACAAATATGAGGTTACAGTTGAAGGTGAACTTGGAGTATTAGCCGGAGTTGAAGACGAAGTCAGCGCAGAACATCACACTTATACGCGCCCCGAAGAAGTAGAGGATTTTGTTAAACGCACAGGAGTGGATAGTCTTGCAATTTCAATCGGCACCAGCCACGGAGCTTATAAGTTTAAACCAGGGCAAAAGGCAGAAATTCGGCTTGATATTTTACGTGAAATAGAAAAACGTATTCCACGTTTTCCAATTGTGATGCACGGCTCTTCATCTGTGCCACAAGATTTAATCGCTAAAATTAATCGGTTTGGCGGAAAGATGGAGGAAGCTATTGGGATTAGTGAAGCACAAATCCGTGAAGCCAGCAAAAGCGCAGTTTGCAAAGTTAATATTGACTCCGACGGGCGCCTAGCTATGACCGCGGCAATTCGTGAAGTATTTGCGACCAAACCAAGTGAGTTTGATCCACGCAAATATCTTGGACCAGCTAGAAATGCGCTTAAGGAATTATATAAACATAAAGTTAGCGACGAAGTCTTAGGGTCAGCAGGTAAAGCTTAATTTTAGTCCGATATGTTAACAGAAAGTATTATTGAACATCTTAAACAAGAAGCTGAGCAAGAAATTAAAAATGCTACAAGTCTTTCAGAAATTGAAAGACTACGCGTGGCTTATAATGGTAAAAAAGGAAAATTAACTGCCTGGCTTAAAGAATTAGGCGGGCTAGATGTCGAGGCGCGGAAAGTGCTGGGTGCAAAGTTAAATCTTGTTAAAGAAGAAATAACCTCTAACCTAGAAAATAAAACTCTTAATATTCAAAAAGCAGAAAGTTCAGCCCGCTATCAATTAGAAAAAATCGATGTTACTTTGCCGGTCAAAGCCCCTGTTTGCGGGTTAGAACCAGCAGGCTTACATCCTGTAACAGTTTTACAAAAAGAGTTAGAAAACATCTTTGCTAATTTGGGGTTTACTATTGCGGATGGTCCAGAAGTTGAAAGCGATTATTATTGTTTTCAAGCTTTAAATATTCCTAGCACTCATCCTGCTCGTGATATGCAGGATACATTTTTTACAACTAGCGAACATGTAATGCGCACGCAAACTTCTGCAGTGCAGGCGCGTTCTTTGGAAAAAATGTCGCCGCCATTTAGAATTGTAGCTGCGGGGCGCTGTTTTAGATGTGAACGAGTTGACGCTTTTCACAGCCACACCTTCTATCAGATGGAAGGCATGATGGTTGATAAAAATATCACAGTCGGACATCTGTTGTATTTTATGAAAACTCTATTACGGGAAATTTTTGGTGTTGAACAAAAGGTGCGTTTGCGTCCAGGATATTTTCCTTTTGTTGAACCAGGTTTTGAACTCGATATTTGGTATGCTAATCGCTGGGTTGAACTCTTGCCTTGCGGTTTAGTGCATCCTCAAGTTTTACGCTATGGCGGGCTTGACCCTCAAGAATGGCAAGGCTTTGCCTTTGGTTTAGGCTTAAGTAGGTTGGCAATGAGTAGGTATAAAATTCCAGCGCTCCGCTTTTTAGATGATGGTGACGTGAGGTTTATTAAACAGTTTCCACGTATTTTACCAAAAGGAAACTAATTTCCTAACACAAGTAAGCCTTTCTCTTTGAGAGAGGCGTCGCGAAGCGCCGGAAGGGGTATACCTGTGTATGAAAATAAACGGCGCTATTTAATTTAATTAATAAGTATTAACTTTTATGAAACTTTCAAGAAATTGGTTAGAAGATTATATAGATTTAAGCTCAGTATCAAATGCTGAACTTGAAAATTGGATTACAACACGCATTGCTGAAGTTGATAGCCTGGAAACACTACAAGAACCAATGGAAGATGCAATTGTCGCCTTGGTCAAAGATGTGCAAGCTTTAGCGCATAGTAAAAAATTATTTAAAGTTCTAGTTGAAATTGGTAGCGGCAAAGAGGCGCAGGTTGTTTGCGGGGCAACTAATTGTCGGGTGGGGATGTTTACGGCATATGTGCCGCCACAAGGTAAAATATTAGTAGGTGGAAAACTAGTTGAAATTACCGAGCGTGAAGTTGCTGGGGTGCTAAGTTGCGGAGTTTTAGTTGCTGAAGATGAGCTAGGCTTAACTAATGAGCACAGTGGAATTTTGGATTTAAGTTTGGTGGCAGGTGGTCGTAATTTAGAGGCTCCGGCGCCAGTTTTAAAGCCTGGCGACAAATTAAAAGATATTTATGGTGGCGCTGACGTAATTTTTGAAATTGATAATAAGTCTCTTACGCATCGTCCAGACTTGTGGTGTCATTTTGGTTTTGCTCGCGAGATTGCCGCTATTTTGCATAAACCCTTGAAGAAAAATATTAATAAATATTTAGATGATAGTCCTGAGGGACAGTTAGCTATTAAGCAATTAGTAGGCGCGGGAGTTTCTGAGTATCAGGTTCAAATTGCATCCGCTACGCCGTGTTCGCGCTTTATGGCAGTAGAAATTATCAAGGCTAAGAATGAAATTTCTCCCTTGTGGCTCCGGCGGCGTTTACAAGCGATTGGAGCTGGAGTGCGCACGATTTTGGTGGATTTAAGTAACTACGTGATGCACGATGTGGGACAGCCTAATCATGCATATGACGCGGATCGGTTGGTAGGTAAAAAATTAACGGCGCGAATGGCAACTGTAGGTGAAATTTTTAAAGCTTTAGATGGTGCAAGCTATGAGTTAAGTCCAGAAGATATGGTTATTGCAGACGAACAAGGAATTGTGGGGTTAGCTGGGATTATGGGCGGCGAGCGCTCGTCGATTTATGAGACAACTAATCACTTGTTTTTGGAGAGCGCTTGTTTTGATGCAGTTACAGTGCGGCTAAGTGCCAAAAGACATGGCATTAGAACGGATGCGTCTAATCGTTTTGAAAAAAGTCGCTCGCCTTTTGCAGCGGCGCTAGCAATTTTAAGATTTGTAGAAATTTTTTTAAAACTCCAGCCCGAGGCGCAAATTGTGAGTCGGGTTTGCGACGAGTTTCCTAATAAGCCTGAGCGGAAGCGGATTGAAGTTAGTGGCAATTATGTTAGAAGTCGGTTAGGAGTTGAAATTTCCGATGAAACGATTGAGCAGATTTTAACAGGCTTATCTTTTAAGGTTACTAGAGGCAGCGCCGCTGAGCTGAGCGTTGAAATTCCGTGCGAAAGGGCAACTAAGGATATTAGTATTGCGGATGATTTAGTTGAGGAAGTAGGGCGAATTTATGGTTATGAAAATATTCAAGAGGCAGCGCCGCAAATTTTGCCGCAGCCTGCAGAAAGTGTGAAAATTAAAGAGTTTGAATATTTGGTGGGGTCGACTTTAGTGGCGCGCGGCTTTTCTGAAATTTATAACTATTCATTTATGAGCGGGAGTTTAGCCCAAAAGCTGGGTTATGACGTTCGTGCTGCGATTAAGCTTAAAAACGCGGTAGATGAGACAACCGCGCATCTTAGAACTTCGTTAATTCCGAATATGTTTAGCGCGGTGGAGCAAAATTATAAGCATGAGCAGGAGCTTTATATTTTTGAAATTGGCAGAACTTACGAGAAAGATTTTGATTTGCGTCATCTTCAATTAAAATTTAGAGATCAATACCAAACTTTTCCTACAACTTTTGAGAGGCGTTTAGTGTGTTTAGTTTATTCTAGTGGACGCGATGAAAAAGAGTTAGGGTGTTTGTTAAAGCCAGCTGTGGCGCAAGGGGCGGATTTTTATGCTTTGGCTGCTACGGTGCAAAATTTAGTCTGGCTTAGCACGGAGAAGCCGGTGTGTTTAGAGCCGTTAGCTCAAGGTGATTCAGCTTATGTGGCGTGGATGCATCCTTATCGTAGCGCTAGAGTGGTGGTGAATGGTGTGGATTTGGGATTTATTGCCGAAGCCAGAATTGAAGCTTTTGAGGATGTGCGGGAACGAGTTGTTTTTGCAGAGCTGGATTTGGAGTTGTTAATGGAAGTTGATGTAACGCAAAAAATGACTAAGGCTTTGCCAAAGTTTCCGGATTCTTTTTTTGAGTTGGCGGTAATTATGCCGGAGCATGAGCCATATAGGAATTTGGAGCAATTATTTTGGCAAAAGGCGCAGACTAAATTATTGAGACGGATTGAGCCGCTTTCGGTTTATACAGGTCAGCCATTGGCGGATGGCACAAAAAGCGTAGCAGTAAAATTTTATTTTGGTTCGGACGACAGAACGCTGGCTCGTGAAGAAATTGAAGAATTGCAAAGTAGTTTTATGAATGTAGTAAAAGCAAGCCAGTATAGCTTGCGTTAAGACAAGGGACTTCTAAAATAAATAATCATGTGGATTAAATCAAATTCTCAAATATCGGATAATATTTTTCAGGTAATGACGCCAGTGTCGTCGCATTTTTTAATTTATGGGGTGGATAAGTGTGGTTTGATAGATGCTGGTGTTTTGGGACTTGGGTTAGTGCCTGCTGTGCAGGAATTTTTAGAGGGGCGGAGTTTGGATTATGTTTTTTTGACTCACTGTGATGCGGATCACATTGGCGGGATTTTTGATTTAAAAATCGCCTTTCCTAATTTGAAAGTTGTGGCAGGGAAGTTAGCTAAAGAGAGATTAGCCAACCAAGATTTTTTAAAAGCAGCATATGCTCGGAATTGGATTATTGCTCAGAGTTTTGAAATTAGTAATTTAGTTGTTGGTAAAGAGTGGATGCAGAGTATAGAGGTTGATTTAATTGTGGAAGAAGGTGAGATGTTTAATTTAGGTGGGCAGGTTAACGTTAAGGCTTTTTCTTTTGCTGGGCATACTAAGGAGCAGGTAGGTTATTATATTCCGTCTGATAAAGCCTTAGCTGCCGGTGAGGCTTTTGGTTTTTTTGGCGGGCGGGATAAGGAGTTTCCAAGTTTTAGGTTTTATGAGGATTATGTGGCAAGTCTTAACAAAGTGGCAAAATTGGATTTGAATATTCTTTCGTTAGCGCATAATGGAGTTTTAACAGGCGAGATGGTTACTAAGTTTATTCATAAATCTTTATCCGTAACTCAAAGTTTTAAAGAGCAGGTTCAAGAGCGCTTAAAAGCTGGTGAAACACAGGATGAAATTTTTAATACTATTCTGCAAGAATGGCGTTCGCTAGAGATTGCCCCAGAAGGTCCTTTTGTTGCTGAACAAAAAAGCTTACTTAAAGAAATGCTCGCTGCGGTCATAAACTCTCCGGCAATATAAAATTAATAATCCCGTAGCACGGCGCGCAGTTTATATTAGTTACAGTTCTAGTTTAGAGCTAGAACCTAAAGAATTAGCTAGCCTTTTAGAAGATTATTTAAATAAGATTTGGTAGTCAAAAAATTGTTTTGCTACAATTTGTAATTTAATGTTACTGGGCAGTCCCGTTTTAGAAAAGAAAGCGTCAAATTAAAAATTATTAAAGATTTTTCTCTCGCTCAATATTTTTTATGGAAAACTTTAAACTCTCTGTTTTAGAGCTGATTATTCAAACTTCTACAAATTTACCAGCCGATGTGCGCCAAGCTATGCAAAAAGTCAAAGCGCTAGAACAAGACAACGCCAAGGCTACTAGGGCAATTAATATTATCTATGACAACATAGATATGGCTTGCCAGCAATGCGGCGCAATTTGCCAAGATACTGGCATGCTGACCTTTGAGATAGATTGTCCAATCGGGATAAATCAATTAGAGCTAGAGGCTGATATTCGCTGGGCAGTTGGCGAAGCTACGAGACGCGGAAAGTTAAGACCTAATAGCGTGGATTCAATAACTGGCAAAAATTCGGGGGATAATTTAAGTCAGACAACTCCCATTTTACATTTTAAACAGTGGGATAAAGATTATATTTATATCAAACTGATTTTAAAAGGTGGTGGTTGTGAAAATAAAAATATTCAATATAGTCTTCCCTGCGAGCTGGAACATCTTGGCGCTGCGGGACGTGATTTAACTGGAGTTAAAAAATGTATCTTACAAGCTATTTGGCAAGCGCAAGGGCAGGGGTGTTCTGCGGGATTTATTGGAGTAGCGATTGGTTCAGATCGGGTAGGTGGTTATGCCTGCGCTAAAGAGCAGCTATTTAGGGCGTTAGATGACGTTAATCCAGACTCGCAGCTGGCAAAGTTAGAGCAGGAAATTGTGGAAGAGGCCAATACGTTAGGTATTGGGATTATGGGCTTTGGTGGAAAAGCGACTTTGTTGGGTTGTAAGATTGCAGCCGCTAATCGTGTGCCAGCTTCGTTTTATGTTACTATTGCTTATAATTGTTGGGCATTTAGACGATTGGGAGTAAAAATTGAAACAGCCACGGGAAATATTTTTGACTGGTTTGAGTTGGCTAAAAATCCAGAGAATCTTGGAAGTGTTGCCGGTGCTGGGGCTAATAATGTAATTCGTTTAAGTGCGCCGCTGAATGAAGATGAAGTGCGCAAATTAAAAGTTGGTGATGTGGTTTTGTTATCTGGCAAGATTTTCACAGGCAGAGATGCGATGCATAAGTATTTAATGCATCATGCTGCGCCAGTAGATTTACAAGGCGGAGTGATTTATCATTGTGGTCCAGTGGTTATCAAAGATACAGATGATGACTGGCAGATTCAGGCGGCGGGACCTACAACTTCAGCTCGTGAAGAGCCGTATCAGGCAGAAATTATCAAACAGTTTGGACTGCGAGCAGTCATTGGCAAAGGGGGGATGGGTAAGAAAACTTTGGAAGGTTTAAAAAATTCTGGTGCAGTTTATTTACATGCTATTGGCGGCGCAGCGCAGTTTTATGCTCGTGCTTTGCCTAAAGTTTATAATGTTTATTTACTTGAACAGTTTGGTATTCCTGAAGCTATGTGGGAGTTAGAATCTCAGGACTTTTTAACTATTGTTACTATGGATAGTCATGGCAATTCTCTGCATGCCGAAGTTAGCGACTTTAGCGGAAAACAGCTAGAAAAATTTAGATAGTTTTAGCGACAATTGTTTCGCTTTTTAAAGGTGGGCAAAATTCGCGCGACGTTTTGCGCTAAGGTAAACTTAGTCGTAGTGAATTTATTTTCTTACTCCAGAAAATTCATTAGCGATAAGGTGTTAATCTGAGATCCCATCTGGAGTAAGGCTTGCAAAGAGGTTTGTAGATTAGTGTAAGTGTTTGCCGCTTCGTAAAGGTCAATATCTTGCACTCCAGACCGCGCAGTATCAATATTAACTTTCAAAGTTTCAATTACATCTTGCGATCTAATTAGCTGATTAGTTCTAACTCCAATACTAGTTCTTTCATTCTCAATTGAAACCACTCTGGCGTCTTTTAGTAAATCTATACACTGGCGAATATCTTCAGTCTGTTGACTATACTCTGCATCTGTATAAGCTGCGCCAGTTCCGTCAGGTGCAGCCGGTGCAGCCGGCTCAACATGATAACCTTTTAAAATTCGCCCCAAACGTTCAAGCGTATTTAACGCCGAAGAAAAAATTTCATCTGCCGGAGTATTTAAACGAATCTGCTCAGTATCTGAAACATAAATCATATTGGTAATGTCATAACCTGGCTCGTTAGCAAAAGTATATCTAGCGCTAATATCATTAGTGTCAGAAGGCTCACTGTAACCATTCTCAACTCGAATAACTGGAGGCTGCGAACTAGCGCCACCGCCATAAAGATAAGAATTTACATATTGTTGATTAATTATATTAACTAAGTTGGTTTTTAAACCTAGAATTTCCTCACCAATAATTTTGCGCTGGTCAACACTGAGTGTTTCACTTGCCGCCTGAGTAGTTAACTCGCTCGCGCGTACTAAAATATCTCCCGTTTGTTCCAAGGCCTTTTCTTGCGTGTCTAATAAAGATAAGGCATTTGTAATACGCTGTTCATGTTTGTCTAAACGTTCTAGCTTAGATTGAAAACTAGAAATCATCCCCGCTGATCCCGGCGCATCACTGCCGTAGATAACCTTATAGTTGCTAGCAATTTCTTGATTTACTCTGTTAATCTGTTTTTTGGTATCAAAGAGATACTCCATTAAGCTATTCGTGCGTTGTAGATTACTTATTCTTTCCATATTGTCCTATTGTTAGCGTAACAAGTTAATCAACTCATCTAAAAGCGTGCTAGCCACATTAATCATGCGCGCTGAAGCTTCATATGCCTTTTGATATAAAATCAACTTGGCAAACTCTTCATCCAAATCCACCCCAGAGACTGCGGAGACTGCGGCTTCGGCTTGTGAAACTTTTCCGCTAGCAAGCTCTGCAGCATCTGTTACTTCTTTTTTCATCACCCCTATTCGTGAAACTGTTGTGTCATATAACTGCGAAATAGTTGAAGTTACCTGAACTGCCCCTAAATTGTAATTGATACGAGCATTTTTTTGGTCTAAAAGATTTTGAATATTACTGCCATCGCCGTCTGCAAATTGATATGTGCCTGAAACATTGCTAATGTTTAAGGCAGCAGAAAATTTGCTTGGGTCGTCAAGATTAAAAGTCAAAAGCGAAGCGTAACTATTAAGTCCAAATTTTTCTAAATCGCTCTGCGACGGAATGCCGTCTGAATCTAAATCAGCGCCGCCAGTCAGCGAATTGTTAGCGCCTCTAAAACTAAATAAAGCAAAAGTATTTTGCGGAACACCGCTAACAAAAGTATTAGTTTGCTCGCCAAGTAAATTACCAGAGGTGGATTCACCATTTTCAACGGCTAGATAAGCCAGATTGAACCTAGTTAATAAATCTCTGGCTATCGTTTCCACATATGTTGCAGCCTCAACAATTGAGCCAGAAACATCAAAGGCAGAAGTCGTGCCAACTGTTTGCACGCCTCTAAATTTTAATAATCCCGCTAACTCACCATCTCCCGCTGCAATAATAGAAGTTAAATTTATTTCAGTTGGCGTTGTACCCGTCTTGTCATAGTCGAAAGTTATAAACCCCAGTGAGCCACCATCTAAAGCTGACGGCGTATTCTTACCGTCTACAAATGACGGCGTAGGCGAAAATTTTAATTGATTAGAATTAAAACCAGTAACCAAACCAAAACCATTGGACAAAGTAACATTGATAGTTCCGTCTTTTTGAGTGGTAGTTGAAAACGAAATATTTTTTGCTAATTCTTTGAGCAGACCATCGCGCTGATCATGTAGACTTAAGGCTTCTTGCCCAGTAGCTTCGTATTTAGAAATTTGTTCATTTAAAGTCGCGATACCAGCCGTGATGCGATTAATGTCGCCAACTACACCTTCCATTCTGTCATTGGCTTCTCGCTGTAGCTCGGCGAGATTATTATAGGTAGAGCTAATTGTCGAAGTCAGGGTTTGCCCTTGATTTAGGACTCCTAAACGATAGCTTAGGCTAGAGGGATCCGATTGGAGATCTTCTAAGGCACTAAAAAATTTAGCTAACTCAGTTCCAATTCTGCCGTTTGTTGAATCTAAACTAAATAAGGCTTCAGCGCGTTGCAGGTAATCACTTTGTATTTGCGCTGAAGAAGATTCGCTAAGGCAGGCGATGTAGTTTTTATTGAGAAAATTATCGACGACCCCAGTAACACTCGTAATAGTTGCGCCAGAACCATAAACAATACCATTAGCGCCAGTCGCCGCGTCAGATATAATGTTCACAACTCGACGAGCATAGTCAGCGTTATTGACATTATTAATATTGTTACCAATGACACGAATTGACTGCGATTGTACTCCCAAGGAGCGGCGACTAATATCTATTAAAGCTGAAATTCCTGTTGTCATAAATTTTATTTTTGCATATTAACCAATAGGGCTAGGTAAACTTTCCCTATCAAGGGAGCATGTTGCAAAGACCATGCTAAAGTTGAATTTTAACTAAAAATAAAGAATTTTTTGTATTTCTAAGGGGTTAGAGAATGAGTCATTGTCTAAAAATTTAGAATAACATTAATACGACTAGGCAATTTTTGTAACCATTCAATATATAGCGCCCTGCATTTTTTTGCTTTGATAGGTAATAATTATATGAGTTCAGGATTAAAATTAATTCTTCCGCCAACAGGACCTTGGAAACGTAGTAAAGCCATTGTGCCTAAAAATTTTTTTGGGGCTGGGGCGAAAAAGGATTTTGCTTGGTATTTTGAAGGTAAAAGTAAAGTTGAGGTCAAGAATGTGCAAGAGGCTTGTAAGTGGCTAACTCGATGTAAGTATATTTCTGACAAAGAGTTATTTATGGAGGATGATTTTTGGCAGCATCCAATAACTTTTGAAAATATTAGACAGGGGGATTGCGATGATCATGCGCTTTGGATTTGGCGGAAGTTAAATGAGTTAGGCTATATTTGCGAGTTGGTGGTTGGTAAATTTACAAGGCAAGAGTTAGAACATCGAAGAAATATTAGAGGAGCGTTAACAGGGCATGCCTGGGTAATTTACAAAGAAAAGGTAAAAGATAAATGGTTTTTAATTGAAACTACAGAAAAAAATCCACGGCATATGATTATGACAGCTGAAGAATCAAAAAATATTTATCTTCCTGAATATTCAATTGATGGCACTTTACAGACCTATAAGTTTTTGTTGTAACTATCAATATAGAGTTCACTTCCGAGTTAAGTTATATCGACACTTCATATTGCCCCCCCCCCAAAAAAAAAAACTAAAGACTTACTTTGGCTAACTAGTGTAGTGGCATTGTTTTTTATAAAAAAACACGCTGTTTTTTTTATTTTTTGTAGTGGTGGGGCTCTGTAGTTTTATTTTTATTTATTTAATTTAAGGCACAGAATCACTTATCTAATATGATCCGACAATTGCTTACTTATTATTTCTCAATTTCTTCTTCCAGCAATTTTCTAATTAAAACATATCCTTCATCATCAGTATTCTGCTTAGCAAGATCTAAAATTATTTTTCGCAAACCTGAATTAACGCGTAACTCTTTAAATAAATCACGCTAGTCCTCTAGGTCTCCACGTTCAATAATACTTGCTACTGTAGCAGGTGAAAAATCATTTTTATTTAAATGACGATGTTCCATTATTTTTCTCCTAGTAATCTTAAAGAAAGTTTTGTTCCAACTTCTTCACAGGAATTTTTTATCACCTCCCAGTTTGTAAGTTCGTTATCTAGCGCCTTGTAATTGTGTAAATAAGTCAATACTTTATTTGATTCGATTCAGAATAGATTTTGCTTCCAAAAAAAAGTTTATGGAAAGTTTAATATAGTTATAATTCAACTTGACAGCCAAACTTAATCATAATAGCCAGTGCAATCTGGTTGTAGTTGCAAAATCGGTTTTAAGTATTTTAAATATTAAAAAATTTATAAATAGAAAAATATATGAAAAAAAATAAACTTTTACCACTTAGTTTGGCAGTTTTGGTCAGCGTGTCTGGGCTTAATCTTGCGCAAGCAGATGAAACAGCGGATCCGCAAAAAAGGATTTGGTATCAATACGGCGAAGGGTTACATGTTAAAACTACTAACAATGAAATTGATGCTACTTTAAGGTTATACAATAAATTTAAGGTCAATGTTGTCGACCAAGAAATTGATTATTGGTCAACCGGAACAGGCACGCACTTTCAGCTTCCACAATCCAGAGCAGTATTAGCCAGCGATTTTCTAGATGGATTGTTTAGTTTTTATGGAGCGCTTGATTTAATTGGTGTTGCTGACAGAGATAGTTATGGGCACAAAGCTTTTGTGCCTGACGAAGTTTCGCTTAGCTTAAATATTAACCAGAATTTTTCAATTATCGCTGGGCAATGGTATATTCCATTTGCCAAAGAGAGTTATAGTTATTCGGAATTTCTTTATAATATGGAATACGGTTCAATTGCTGGAAATTATTTTGGTTATCTGCCAGAAGTTGGTCTTGGAGTAGATGTCAATTTTGATAAAACTAATTTTGTAGCTGGAGTGTTCACTGGCAAAAACATTAGCGACCGTCAGACTGATTATAAAACAGATATTACTTTGGCCGCGTTAGTTTCAAACAGCCTTTTAGGTGAATATAATAGAGAAACCAGTAGCGACGTGACCTGGACTAAAAGCCCGGCTGTTGGCGTAGGGGTTTCTGGACTTTATAGCCGGCTCAAAGACAAACATGGTGCTGAGATGAAAATTGATGAATTGAAAGTCAGTGCGGACTTAGGTTATAAGTATTGCGGAACTTCTACAGAGCTTGAACTATTCTATGACAATGTTTCTTTTAGAAAAATTTTTGACGATTTAGATTATTCAACTTTTGGTTTAACCACTAAAGCCGGATATTTCTTTATCCCTAAGCACCTAGAAGGTGTGATTAGATTTTCATGGTTAAACTTTGATAATAAGGATGAGAAAAACGCTCTAGAGCCAGCACTGGGAGTTAATTATTATGTCTTCGGACAAAACCTTAGAGTTGGTTCAATGTTAAGTTATATCAATACTTCATATCACCAAGAAAAAAGAACTAAAGACTTACTCTGGCTAACTAGTGTAGTGGCATTGTTTTAACTAAACATAATTTTTGGCTTGATCTTTGCTTTATAATGTATTTGTGAAAATGCTGGTTGTTTGTTTTTGTTAGAAAGTATAACGGTTTTAGATAGTTAATAGGTTTTAAGTAGGTTTTAGATGTTTTAGGTTTAGGTAATTTTTTCCTCATTATAAGGCAAATATTATGACATTTATGGTTGGCTTTAATACTGGCAGAGATGCAATGATTAGTCATAGTCTCGCTCTGTCTTCGATATCGGATAATATTGCAAATACCAATACAGTTGGTTTTAAAAGCCAAAGAGCAGAGTTTGCCGACTTACTGGCTGAATCCGTGGGAGGCTTATATCATACTTCTGGGTTGACTCCCGGTAATGGCGCGCTTATTTCAAATATAGCTACCATCAACACACAGGGAACTATAGAAATGACAAATCGCGAATATGATTTTGCCATTAGCGGTAATGGTTACTTTGTGGTTCAAGCGGCTAACGGAGCGCAATACTATACTCGTGCAGGGAATTTTACTATCGATAATGAAGGCTATTTAGTAACTACGGATGGTTATCAAGTTTTAGGTTATGAGCCTGGCAGCAATACACTTACTCCACTTTTAGTTAGCGGTATTAATATTGAGCCAACGCCGACTGATAAAGTAAGTATGCTTGGCACACTGGATTCTTCAATTGGATTGGTTACGCCGCCAGTCGACCCTGCAACATATAGTGATTTGCAAGCTACAGCATCTTTTTATTCATATGCAAATATTGTTACTTCGCTGGGTGAGAAAAAAACAATCAATTTATATTATTTCCAAACTAATAATATGCAATGGGAAGTTCAGGCATACGCAACTGACGTAGATTTAGGGGGGGTAACCCAAAAACCAGTTTTGTTGAACAGTATAACTTTAAATTTTCCACTGACTAATGATCAGGCTAATATCATGCAAGTCAATCCAATTTGGAATGGTGTAGCGTCGTCTTCTATTGAGATTGATTTTAATGGGTTTACTAGTTTTGCTAACACATCATATGTGAGCCAATTGACTGTTAATGGTTTTGCTGGCGGAACCTTAGATAATATTGGAGTTACTGACCATGGCGAAATATACGGTTATCTGAACAATGGTGGTTCGGCTTTAATTGGAGAGTTTGCGTTAGCTACTTTTGTTAATCCAGGTAGTTTACAGCGCATCGGAACTAATAACTACATAGTCAGCTACAATACTGCAGAAGTATCTATTGACAGAGCAACCGTAGATGGACGTGGCACAATTAGTGGTGGCGCATTGGAAGTTTCTAATGTTGATATGGCAGAGCAATTTGTAGATTTAATTCGCTATCAACGCGGCTATCAAGCTGGTTCACAAATTGTAAAAACTTTGAGCGATTTAGTGCATACAACACTAGAAATTTTGTAACAATTTCTTAGGAGCAACCTTGTAAAAAGTTTTAGTAATTTTGGGAACAATTCTGGCAATTGCACTCCTTTTTAATTTTCAAAACCAGAAAAAACACCGAATCTTTTCTCCGTAACCTGCATATTCTCTACACTAGTGTTCTTCTTGTTAAAAAAATACTCTGGTAAAAGACTTCTATATGTTGTAGTAACACGCGCAAAATATTGGCGTGTTAAAGGTTAATTAGAAGAGAGATAAATAGTAAAAATTTTTAGTTATTAAGCAATGGGTATTTTAGAGAAATTGCATAAACTTGAGAAAAGTGAAAAGTTGTTGATTGCGATTGCTGTCTTGGCGGACGGAGAAAAGTCGGCACCGATTTTAGCTTTGGATAAAGAGAAAGGAGCTAAACATTCAGAATTAGTCAAGGAGCTTTTGGAAGTTCAGGAAGAGATTAGGTTGCCCTTGTTAGGAAGTATTGTTAGACAAAATATGTAAGTTATGAAACTTAAAAAGCAGCTTGATCTTTTGGCGAAACAAAGCGAACAAAATGAAAAGGTAGCAATTTTAAACAAAAAACGAGTTGATGATATTATAGAACAACGCTCGGCAGAGTTAGCTAACTTAATTCAGGCGAAAGATAATTTAATTCATGAACTTTCAGCGTTAGACCTTTGGTTAAAAAATAAAGCTGTTCAGGACAGAAACTTGTTACAATTTATTTCTTTTGTGCCAGTGAGGGTTAAGTTTTTAAAAGCTAAAATACTCAAAAAAGACCAAGAAATAAAGACCAAACAGTCCGAACTGGAATCTGCTGTGCGACGAATCGAAATTTTTGAAAATGAATTATTAAAAGCTAGAACAGAGCGCAAAAAGTCAGAAATTGGATTACAGCGAATTGAAAGCCGAAGAATTTTAGAACAAGAGGTTAAGGAAATAAATTTAGCCGAAGAATTACAGAATATATGGAAAAAGAAGGAGTAATTATTAATAGTCAGCCAAAAAAGTGGGAAGCTAATCAATACTTAGCCACTGTTAGTTACCAAACAGTGCGCTATAGCGCCGGCTTTTTAAAAGCTAACGTAGCTAATTACTTTAAAGATTTTTATGCTGATTGGACGGAGTTTTTTGAATATTTTGGTGTTCAGTGTAAGTTAGTGCGAGTTAGCCCCAGCTTAGGATTTCCGACCAAAGAAGTCTCATTTCTGCAGATTGAAATTAATAAAGAACCCTGTGTGTTAGTTATTGATAAAAAGATAAAAGAGATAGTTTTAGAAACTTTTTTTAAAAAAAAATCTCTCCATAATCCAAACTTGACTATCCTGACAGAATATATTGAAAAAAAGTTTCTTTATAGTTTAAGTCAAAGTTTTAAAGGTAAATTTCCTTTGAAATTTTCTTATCTTAAGTCGCTCCAGTCTGTTAGTAAAATTAAAAATAATAATCTAGGTGGGGTGATTTGTTTAACTTTTGAGATTAATGGCAAGACAGGTTATGTTTGGTTTGGTTTGAGTAATAAAATAACGGATAAAATTGACAGCGATTATAAAAAAGAAAATGTGCTTGAGCCAGATTCTACTGCTGACCAATTACGAGTTGACTTAACAATTTTGTTAGCTGAAAACATTATCCCGACTTCTAAGGTAGTGGATTATACAAAAGTTGGGGCTTTAATTGAAATCGGTGAATTCAAAGAAATTGAAATTTTAGTTGAAAAATATAATCAGGTTATTGCTAAAGGCAGACTTTATAATTTTAATAATTTTTTTGCGATTAAAGTTTCTGAAATCATACAACCTGTAACGCGAGTGGAAGATATATTTTCTGGTGTAACCACTATTAATGTCGAATTTGATTGTGTGGAAATGACGCAAAGAATGTTAAAAGAAAATCTACAACTAGATGGATTTATTGTAACTGCTAAAAACTTAAATGATCTAGCGGTAGCTTTAAGTATTGGCGAAGAAGTAGTAGCGTTTGGCGAAATCTGTATAGTGGACGGAAAACTATCCGTTTTAGTAACGGAGAGAGTATAATTATGATTGATAACTATATCTTTACAACCTTTGACTTATCACTACTAAGCAGTATAGCTTTAATTTTATTGGCTCTACTTTTTAGCTCATATGTAAAAATAGCGGTAGTTTTGAATATTGTTCGCTTAGGTTTTGGCTTTACGAGTTTGCCTACTTTATTTATTACGATTGGGTTAGCTTTGACTTGTTCATATTTTGTCATGTATCCAACACTAGTTGAAGTTTCTGATGTGCTAAAAGAAAATTCGTCAGCGCAAGTAAAACTTTCAGAACCAGAAAAAACAGTTGTGTTTGATAAAATTTCCCAGATTTGGAAAGAATTTGTTACTAAACACATAAAATATAATCAAATTGAAACTTTTTCTAAATTGGCAATTGCAGTTGATAAAATAGAAAAAATAGACGAGCCAGATAAGGAAAATTTAAATTCTAGTTGGCGAGTATTAGCGCCGGCTTTTTTAGTTTCAGAATTAAAAGAAGCTTTTCGGATGGGTTTTATGTTATTTTTGCCATTTTTAATTATTGATTTAGTTATCGGGACTGTTTTAGCGGCGATTAGTTTAGAAAATTTAAGTCCGTATTTAGTTGCTTTGCCCTTGAAGTTATTATTATTTATTGCGGTCGATGGTTGGAGCTTAATTTGTAAAGGCATTATTTCATCTTATATGTAAAAGAATGGAAACTTTAATCTATAATACGATATCCATTTTGTTTGAGGTTTTACTTCCGATTTTAGGGTTTATTGCGCTTTTTGCTTTTTTAGCTGGATTACTTTCAACCCTAATCAAAATAGAAGAGCGCTTGTTAAGTGTTGCTAGTAAAGTTTTGGCAGCGTTGCTTTTCTGTTATTTTTTCTCTTCTATAACTTGGCTAAGAATTACTGCCTACACTGAAGCACTCTGGAATTTCAGTGCAAATTAATAAAATAATATAATTTATGTTGGGGCGAGCCAAAAATCACCGCCTGTAAATAATGATTGATCATAATTTATCGACAGTGATTTTTGTCAGCCTTGTGCGATGTATTAATTAGGACAAAAAGCTTGTAATATAACAAGCAACTTATTTTTGTGCAATATCCACCTTTTATAACCTGCTGCTAAGTTAAAATATTTGTAATAAAAATTAGCCTTTAAATAAATTTTGTAAAAAATAAAATTTAGAATCTATTACCAATTTTACTTATTAGTTGCTCCTTGATGGGTTATCTAAATTTTGATAGTTTTCTAGCTTGGTTTTTAGATTAAAGCATATTGATTTAATTATAAAATCCAAAAAATAATAAAAAGTTTATTTTTTTTATATATGTTATCGGAAATTATTTTTTTAACTTCTGAATATAACTTAGTAAAAATGGAAAGGTCTACATGTTAAACATAGTATTACCTATGGCAGGTCGAGGAAGTAGATTTACTAATGCTGGTTGGTCAATACCTAAGCCGCTGATTCCGATTCATAACATTCCAATGATAAAAGTCGTGGTAGATAATCTTACTCCAAGTTGTGAACACCGCTTTATATTTATCTGCCAACAAACACACCTAGTCGAATATGACCTAATTTCTAAATTAAAATCTTACGCCAAAAATGTTGAAGTACTAGGGGTCAACGGTATTACAGAAGGTCAAGTCTGCACCGTTTTGCTAGCTAAAAAATTTTTTAATAACGACGAGCCTCTTATGACTGCCAATACTGACCAGTATATTGATTTTGATATCAATGAGTACTTAGAGGCTATTAATTCACGCCAATTAGACGGCATGATTATGACTATGAAGTCGCAAGACCCTAAATGGTCATATGCCAAACTAAATGCACAGGGGGTGGTGGTTGAAACTGCTGAGAAGAAAGTTATTTCTCAAGACGCAACAGTAGGAATTTTTAATTTTACTCGTGGACGCGATTTAGTACGTTCTGCTGAGCAAATGATCCAAGACAACCTTCGCGTTAATAATGAGTTTTATACTTGTCCTTGTTATAATTATCTTATTCGCGAAGGTAAAAAGATCGGAACATATTCTATTGGAGAAGAATATAATGGCATGTATGGCTTGGGGATTCCAAGTGATTTAGATTTTTTTATTAAGCATCCAATTTCCGAAAGAATCAAACAAGGAGAAAGTCAATGTTGATACTTGCGCATCGTGGATATTGGAAAGAAGTTCTTGAAAAAAATCAGAGATCGGCTTTTGAACGGGCTTTTAAAGGTGGATTTGGCAGCGAAACAGATTTGCGGGATAACGCAGGAAAAATCGTGATTGCCCACGATATGCCAAAAGGTAACGAGCTTAGTTTTGAAGAAGTTTTGCAGATAATGGACGGACGCAATTTACCGTTAGCTCTCAATATAAAAGCTGACGGACAGGGCGAGGCTATTCAAGAGTTATTGGAGAAATATCAGCACACCAACTATTTTACCTTTGATATGTCGATTGCAGATTTAGTGTGTCAGATTCAGCGTGGTTTGCAAGTTTTTACTGGACTTTCGGATATTCTGCCTAAGCCAGTTATGCTGGAGAGCTGCGCCGGGGTCTGGTTAGATAGCTTTTATACGGATTGGTTTGATGCAGACACAATAGATAATTTACTCGCCTGTGGTAAAAAAATTTGTATTGTCTCTGCTGAATTGCACCAACGAGCCAGAACAAAACAATGGGAGATAATCAACAAATGCCAAAAGCTTGCCAGTCAAAATTTAATGCTTTGCACAGATGTCCCAGAAGAAGCCATGAGGTATTTCAGTGACAAAAATTAAAGCCATTTTGTTTGATATGGATGGAGTTTTGATTGATGCCAAAGATTGGCACTATAAAGCTTTAAATAAGGCATTGGTGCTTTTTGGATACGAGATTAATCGCTATGAACATTTGACCTGTTATGATGGTTTGCCAACCAAAAATAAGCTTAAAAGGTTGAGTTTAGAAAAAGGGCTACCTGAGCAATTACATTCGTTTATCAATGAAATGAAACAACAATATACTGTGTCAATGATTCAGAATTATTGTCGCCCGTATTTCAAGCATGAATATGCTCTTTCGAGACTTAAAGCTGAAGGTTATCGCTTGGCAGTTGGTTCGAACTCAATTCAGATGACAGTTAAAATGATGATGGACTATGCCAAACTAACTTCATATTTTGACTTTATGCTTTCCAATCAAGATGTTGCTAAAGCTAAACCAGATCCAGAAATATATTTAAAAGCTATGGCAAAACTGAGATTAGAAGCAGAGGAATGTTTAATAGTGGAAGATAATGAAAATGGAATTCAAGCCGCACTCGCGGCTGGCGGACATTTGTTGACAGTCAAGGATGTGGATGAAGTGAATTATGATAATATTAAAAGGCGTATTCTAGAGATAGAAAACAGTAGCGCAGCCAATCCCGGCAGCGTAAAAAAGCAGTATAGATGAGCCTAGGGATGTGCCAAAATTCGCTGCGGTTAATTCGTATTGTTACCAAATGTCGTGTAAATTTTGTCCGCCCTACACGGTTTATCGATATGTTGTGTTAAAGGAAAAATAAAATGCAAATTATGTTTTTAATGGGGAGCTCCCAAGTTGAAATTAATAAGGAAGATTATCCTCTTTACCTAACAGAAATTGGCGGAAAATTAATTTTGGAACAACAGATTGAGTATTGCCAAAGTTTAAATCCGCAAAAATATATTTTTTGTGTTAAAAACAGTGATCTTAAAGCCTTTCAAGTTGATTCTGTGATTCGTCAACTAATTCCGGACGCCAAAATTATACCTATTAATAATCAAACTCAAGGTGCGGTTTGTACCGCGCTGCTAGGTAGTCAAGATATTGATAATACTGAAGAGCTAATCTTAATGGCGATTGATGATTTTATTGAAGATTCAGGCAGACAGATTTTGGAATTATTTCATCAAAAAAATAGTGATGCGGGGGTCGTTTCGTTTAATTCTGTTCATCCTCGTTATTCATTTGCTAAGCTAGATGACCAAGGCAATGTGATAGAAGTGGCGGAAAAGCATCCGATTAGTAAAAATGCGCTGGTTAGTTTTTATTATTTTAAAAAAGAGTCAGATTTTGTGGTTTGTGCTAAAGAGGTTATTCGCAAAGATAATCCAATCAATGGTGTATTTTATATCAGCCAGACGCTGAATGAAATGATTTTAAAACAGAAAAAAGTTTCGTGTTGTCCAGTAGCTAATAATAAATTTCATCCTCTTAAAACAGAAGCGCAGCTAGCTGAATATTTATTAGAATTGAAAGAAAAAAAGGACAGTAAATGAAAACGACGAAATTAGATAAGATGGTTAAGGGGTGGTTTATCGGAAATTTTGAGCCGACTTTATGTAAGACTAACTCGGTGGAGATTGCGGTTAAGACCTATCAAAAGGGGGATTATGAAGTAGCGCATTATCATAAAATAGCCACTGAATACACCGTGATTGTCTCGGGGCGGGTTAAAATGAACGGCGTAGAATATCGCGCTGGAGACATAATAGTTATGGAACCTGACGAAGTGACAGATTTTGAATGTCTGGAAGACGGAACTCAAAACGTGGTCGTCAAAATTCCGGGAGTTAATAATGATAAGTATAATTCTATTGCGCCGTGACGGCGCGTTCGCAAACTTATCCACGGAGATAGGTAGGAGAATAAAAAACTAAATATAACGCAACTTGAGTTAATAAGCTGAAATGTATAAACTCCAAAATTCAGATGATTATTTTGATCAAATGTTAGAGAATAGCCCCTCAAATGTAAAATCCGATAAGTATTTATCGTTTATAGAATCCTACGAGAAAATTTTTGCGCTTGGATTAGAAAAATATGGTTATCTTAATAAAAATGCCATCAAGTATTTTTTTATGAAATATGAACAGCTTAAAAAACAGTGTCTACATCCAGAGCTTTTTTATCGTCGTTTGATAGAGGTTTTTGAAAAATATAAGCTTAAAAAACGTCCAAAGTTAATTAACTCTTTAGCGCTTAAGGGGGGTGAAATTTTGCAATTTTTTCAGCAAGGGCAAGAGATATCTTTGGTAGTTCAGGGCGAAATTGTTCCTCAAGTAACGCAGTGGAATTTGGAAAATATTCGCAAAATTTTTCCAAAGGCAGAAATTATTCTTTCAACTTATCGGCTGCAAGATGTTGAACCAGGGACATATGATAAATTAATTATCAATCCAGATCCTGGTAGTTTTTTTTATAATTCAAAGTCTAATTCTAACAGCAATAATATTAATCGTCAGCTAGTTTCGACTTTGGCAGGTCTAAAGCTGGCGAGCAGGAAGTATGTCTTTAAAATTCGCTCAGATTTTATATTAACTGACTGCACGTTTTTAGATTATTTTGATAAATTTTTAGTAACTAATTCTGATTATAAAATTTTTAAGCATAAAGTATTAGCTTGCACTTATTTTACTCGTAACCCAAAATTTAAAAAGAGCACTTACGCATTTCATCCCTCTGATATGGCTTTTTTTGGTTTAAAGGAAGACTTAATAAATTTGTTTGAGATTCCATTAATGCCCAAAACAGAGGAGTTTTATTGTGAATATAAGGGTAATCTCTACAATAGATATGTGCCAGAACAATACTTGTGGGTTAATTGTTTAAGAAAGAATGGCAAAGATATTCAGCTTGAGCATCAGTGTCAAAATAATTCAAAACTAATTGAAGAAACAGAAAAATATTTTGTTTCTAATTTTATCTTTTTAAACTGGGAGCAATTTAATCTTGTTCCGTCAGATAAATTTTTGAATTATCATAAGTATGATTATGTTTCATGTATCACGCATCTCGAATGGCAAAAACTTTATCAGCAATATCTGGATAGTTCTTGGCTCGTACCTACCAAAGATGCCGAACGCACCAGAATACAAAGACAACATTGGCAAAAAAAGTTTTATCGTTTTATAGCCAACTGCCTTGTCTTGCCCTTAATAGGTAAATCCAGATCGAATTTAAGGCATAAAGCCAGAGAGTGGGTGATTGAGTTATTGAGCAAGGGGAGACCAAAATTGTAAAATGTCCAAACGAAATAATATCGTTTAACTTTAATTTTTCTTCCTGTGCTACATCACATTATTTCCAGCGCGGCGTTGGACAATATCTTTTAAGCCTTCAAAACCTTCCTTAGGCATACGTAACGAAGAATTACGATTTCCAATTTGAGCTAAAGAATTAGAGTTTGAAAAATTAAAGAAAGTAAATTCCCCAGCAGGCCAAGTCGTTTTAAAGAATTGCACATCCTCGGCATACAATAAATCAAAGGCGTGAAAACCAAACATTTCAATTAAGATCTTAGCTGTTTCTTGGCGAATCGGTGTTTTATCAATATGTGTCGGAATTAAGACGCCACCATTCTCTTCTACTACTTGAATAATTTGCTCAAAATGTAAATTAATTCTTAAGTTAATTTTTGCCGCTAAACCAGAAGCTACCCCTAGCGAATTTAAAATACTATTGATTTGCGCTGAAGAAAAATTTTCTGGAAAAAGAGCTAAAAATTGTAAATCATCGCAATATCCTAATTTACAAGTGAACTCAAAACCTGGAATAATTCTGAGCCCTTCAATTATCGCCTGTTTTTTCAGAGCTTCTAAGTAATTCATATTATATAAATCGGTTACAGTTATCACATCTAAACCTTTAGCTTTTGCTAATCTAACCAAAGCCGTGCAAGAATCCTCTGAAGATGAAAAAAGATAACTATTCATTGCAGGTGAATGGATTCGTAGATCCATATTATACTGTCTCCATTTTTTATCAGGCTTAGACAAAAACTTTGGCGTGTTAATCTGTTTGGTTTTAGCTTGAAGTAATTTTTTCTTTTCTTTAGCCGCAGCTTTAAAGAGTTGTAACATCTCTTTAGTTGGAGATAAAAAATGTTTAGACTTACTAATTTCAGGCTTAGTTTTAGCTGATTTAGTAGCTTGAGCTTGATTTTGCTCAAGCTGCTTGAGCTTGTTTGGGGCTACCTGTTTAATTTTTGAATAGACTTTTGGGGGGTTAGCCTGCTTAACCTTATTTGGCTCTTGAGTTGTTTTTTTTTCTTTTGTAACTTTTGTTTGCACTAACTTTTGGGCTACGTTAGCAAGTCGCTTTGGGGAAGTTTTGCTCTGCGTTAACTTCTTTTTAGTTTTTTTATTTCCAGTTTTTACTACAGTTGCTTTAGGCTGTTTCTTTTTTACGACAGCCTGTCGTGTTTTTTTTGTAGAAAACTTTTTTTGCGTCATACAATTAACCTTCCTTTTGCTGATTAGTTAATTTTGTCTTTGATTGACAATAATTGTTCGTCTATGCGTTCCAAAGTCGAATTTAAACTACTAGTTGATAAATCGGAAGCTAACATATTTAATTTACTAGTCAACGAATCTAGCTTGTTGAAAACTAAATCAATTTTTTTGTCTAAGATATTAAACTCGTCTTTAGTTGGAACACCAAGTAAATGAACTAAGGTCGATACTGTAATGTCTGGAGTTTTATGTTCTAGATTAGTTATATTATCAGTATTAACGCCTTCAGAATTTTCATTATCTATTTCATCAGTTTTCATTTTAATTTATCAATTTTTGTTTTGTAACTGCTGTTTTTATTAAAAAAATCAACGATTATGACTAAGTTAAGATGTTAAAAATTTAGGAAAAGTTTCAGAATTTTTATTTATTCTCGCTCAATTTCGATTAATAAATCTCTCTGACTGACAGAATCGCCTTGTTTGACATAAATTTTTCGGATTCGACCTTTAATGTTCGCCAGGATAGCGTTTTGCATTTTCATAGCTTCTAGGACTAAAAGTGTATCTCCAGATTTTACCACATCCCCGGCTTGAACCAAAACTTCAACTACCGTGCCAGGAATAGGGGCCTTGAGTTGCATAACAGGGGATTCTTTAGCCTGTGCCAAAAGCATCTTTTTGCGCTGCATAGAAAACGGAGTTTCAATTGAAAAAGAATAGCCTACACCATTAACTAGTAGCTCGTATTCATTCTGGCGATTCGCTAAAATTTCTACCGGATAACTTGTGCCATTGACAGTCATCATCGTAAAGCCGTCATCGGTCTGAGAAAATTCAACTTGATACTCTTGGTTAACATCCTCTTGCTCTTCTAGACTACCGCTTAGTTTTATATCGATAACCTTTTCATCTTTTTTAGGGGTAAAGATATATTTATTGTCGGCAATTAAAGATAACTCAATTTCCTTGGTTGAATTTATATCAAAAGCTATTAATTTTTTTGGATTGTTATTTATCATAAAATTACATGTTGTAGATTTTATTTTTTAAGGTCCAGGCGTCATGGTTTTCAACTTGGTGTTGGGCTGGCGCGTTTTGTTCTAAATAGTTATTAATTGACAGTAAAGCCGCAAATAACTCTTCGTCTTTTTCTCTAAAAACGACCGATGTTAAATCCTTTTCAATAAAGGAAGTATCAAAATTACCACTTTGAAAGACTTCGTTATTCATGACCGCCTTAGCAAAAGGAATAGTAGTTTTTATCCCACGCACCTGAAACTGTCTCAAAGCTTCAAAAGTCTTGGCAATGGTTTCAGAACGATTTGCTCCATGCGTAATTAATTTAGCAATCATCGAATCAAAAAACGGTGTGATTTTTGATCCTACGACCACCCCCTGATCAATCCTAATCCCTTTGCCTTGTGGCAATCTCAAGGCGGTAATAGTACCTGTACATGGTGAAAAATTTGCCTGCACATCTTCTGCGTTAATTCGACATTCAATTGCCCAGCCATTTAATTTAACATCTTTCTGGGTTAGCGGGAGCGCTTCGCCATTGGCAATGCGAATCTGCAATTCTATTAAATCCAAACCTGTAATCATTTCTGTTACAGGATGTTCCACCTGGACACGGGTATTCATTTCCATAAAATAGAAATTTTTATCCTTATCTAATAAAAACTCGACTGTTCCTAAGCTGACATAACCTGCAGCTTTTGCCAAAGCCACTGCTGCAGAAGTCATTTTTTTTCGCAGATCTTCATTCAAGGCTGGTGATGGCGCTTCCTCCAATAATTTTTGATGTTTTCTTTGAATTGAACATTCGCGTTCACCGAGATGTAGGACGTTGCCAAAGATATCAGCTACAATTTGGACTTCGATATGTTTAGGATTTTCTAAATATTTTTCAATAAAAACTCGCGGATCGTTAAACGCTGTTTGCGCTTCTGAAACAGCTGAATTATACATTTGGCGCAGTTCTTTTGCACAACGCACGATACGCATGCCGCGTCCACCACCACCAGAACAAGCTTTAATAATTAACGGATAACCAATTTGACCAGCAATTTTCTGTGCATCTTCTAAAGTTTCTACTACTCCGGCGCTCCCGCCAAACATTGGAACTTTTCCTTTAGCTGCAATTTCCTTAGCAATAACTTTATCTCCTAGATCTTGAATTACCCGGGGGGTTGGTCCAATAAAAATTATGCCTTCTTCTGTGCAGCGGACTGCGAGTCGTGCGTTTTCGGACAAGTAACCATAACCAGGGTGTAAAGCGGAAATTTTGTTCTTCTTAGCTAAGAGGACTAGATTTTCAATATCTAAAAATTCTGGAATAGCTCCCTTTTCCTGTTCTGGAAAATCTAGCGTATAATCCATCTCGGATAGATAAAAAGCATCCGGTTCTTTTTGAGTTCTAACCCCAACTGCTTTGATTCCCATTTTTTTTGCGGTTTTGGCAATGCGCACTGCAATCTCGCCTCGATTAGCAATCAAGATTGATTTTATTTTTTTATTTTTCATATTTGTATCTCTAATACTTCAACTTATCTTAATATGGGACGTTTCCGTGTTTGCGCTTAGGTCTGAGGTCTACCTTACGTTTTAATACCTTTAAACAATTAATAATTTTTGCCCGTGTTTCAGCTGGGTCAATCACTTCATCAATAAATCCCTTTTCGTCCGCAATATATGGATTAGCTACTTCATCTCGATATTTTTGAGTTAGTTCTTTTTTCAAAGCCGCTGGATTTTCTGCGGCGGCTAAATCTTTCCTATATAATATAGCAATTGCCCCATCAGGTCCCATGACCGCAATTTCCGCTGTGGGCCAGGCAAAATTAAAATCTCCACCAATACCTTTACTATTCATAACAATATATGCTCCGCCATATGACTTGCGTAGAATCACCGTAATTTTTGGAACTGTTGCCTCAACATATGAATATAAAAGTTTGGCTCCGTGTCTAATAATCTTGCCGTATTCTTGATTTACCCCTGGCAGAAATCCAGGCACGTCTTGCAAAGTAATAATTGGGATATTGAAGGAATCGCAAATACTAATAAACCTTGCGGCTTTAACTGCTGATTTTTTATCCAGCGCACCAGCCATGACCTTAGGTTGATTAGCAATTAGACCTACAGCCTGTCCGCCCATGCGAGAAAAAGCAGTAATAATACTGGTAGCGTGATTTTCGCCAACTTCAAAATAGTCTTCTTTATCAACCAGCAGTTTGATTATTTCTCTGACATCGTATGATTTGTCAGAATCTTCTGGCACAATATCCCGCAATCTTTCTTCGGAGCGCTGGATTGGATCATTGTTTTCAATTAAAGGAGGATTTTCCAGATTATTAGACGGCAAGTAAGAAAGTAATTTTTTTACGCCTAAAAGCGTATTTTCGTCGTCATTATAAACAAAATCAGCCACGCCAGTTCTTTCGCCATGTACCGAGGCTCCGCCCAAATCTTCGACTGAGACAGTTTCGTTGAGAACTTCTTTAATAACATTTGGTCCTGTAACAAACATGTAGCTTGTGCTGGCAGTCATGAAGATAAAATCAGTTAGGGCAGGTGAATAGACTGCACCGCCTGCGGCTGGTCCCATAATAACTGAAATTTGTGGAATAACGCCGGATGAAATAACATTGCGCTTGAAAATATTACCATATGCCTCAAGGCTGCTGATACCTTCCTGGATTCTTGCTCCGCCCGAATCGATAAGTCCTACAATGGGCGAGCCGGTTTGAAGTGCTAAGTCTTGGATTTTTACAATTTTAGCGGCATGGACAGAACCTAACGAGCCACCCATTACATTAAAATCTTGAGCGAATGCAAAAACTTGTCTTCCATTAATTTTTCCAAAGCCTGTAATTACGCCATCGCCTGGATAATCTACATTTTTTTTGCCAAAGGACGTGTTAGCTGGCGGGTTAAAAGCGTCAGTTTCTTCAAAGGTGTCTTTGTCAAACAAAAAGTTTATTCGCTCAGATGCGGTAAGTTTGCCGCGCTGGTGCTGTTTCTCATAATACTCTGCGCTATATTGCGCTAGTCGATTAGTCTTTCTTTCTAAAAATCGTTGATATGATTTGTTCATTATCTGTGTATATATAATATAGTTATCCCCGGCTTGTTTGCCTTAAATTTTTCCATGTAAAAAATTTTGAGGCGGGAAACTACTCTTTCTAAGATGACTAGGTCAATAAGAAATACCAGACTAGAATATCAATTCTTATTTAGAATTTTGAAATAGAAAGATAAAACAATAAAATAAAGACGTTAGCTTTAAGTGGAAAACTTTAAGTAATTGTTTAGCACCTTGTAAATCAGTATAGAGAAGGGTTTTTAGTGAGCAAGGTCTTTCCGTGTAAGCTTGGAAAATTTTCGATTGAATTGGGTTGAACGGTTACTAAAATCAACTAACTTGATAGCTAAGCCACCAAGTTAGTCGAAATTTTTTTTAGTTAAAGTTTTTCAAGACACAAACTGTTATCCCAACAAACTAACAGCTAAAGAAGGC
>JAITKM010000008.1 GCA_031278395.1 Deltaproteobacteria bacterium
AAACATTTGCCTGAGGATAATTTATTACCGGCTGTGCATTCTGTTGCTTCGCCGGTTTCGTTATTGCATTTACTAACTCCGCTATCTAGACATGATACACAGATTTTAGTTCCATATGGACGATATTTTCCATCGTCGCAAGTTAGGTCTGGTTTGGACATGCAACATTTTGACGAACATTTACGACGTGGTGCTGAACTATTAGCTGGACAACTCTCTCCGCAAGCAACAAAACTTCCATTTGCACATCGCATATAACATGTTGGACACATGTCATTACAACCTACTATGAACGCACCTCCGAAACAAGATTTAGTTCCAGAACATGTTGAACTTTGGGAGTAAACTAGTTGGGGAAAATATATGTGACTGCCTAGAGAAATAAAAAACGCCACAAAACACAACAAAATATTTTTTATCCACAAATTTTCATAAATTTGCAGAAATAGCTTTCGTGAATAGTCAGATATATCTGATAATTTTTTTACATCATGGACAATAAAATAAAATTTATCCTCCATAAACTCTCCTTGAAAAAAAAATAACCACCTTAAGGGTGGTCGGAGAGTTCACTAATCATAGCAATAAAATGACTCTTGTAACCTTTAAGTTTTTAAACTCTAAACTCTGAACATACGTTACAAGCTCCCCAACCAATTTGGTCGAGGTCTGAGTGTTTTATCCTATCTTTTTAATAGGATTAATTAAGCTACACTGGGTAGCCTTATTGCTATGAACTAGTGATAGTTCTCTTGCACCCGTCTAAGGATACTCAAAATATTAAATTGTCTTTAACGTTCGGCGTGCCTTTATAGGAAATAACAATTTTAATCAAGATTTTTAGGGTTACTTTTCTGAAGTTTTCTTTGGTTCTTTGGGTGGTTCTTTGGTGCAGGGTTCTTTTTGTAGTTTTTTGGTTCTTTGGTGCAGGGTTACTTTATTTGTACTTTATTTGTGAGTTTTTTCATGCCTTAAATAAGCATAACCATCTAAATTATTTTGTAATTTCTAAAAAAGTCCAAAAAGCGAAAGTAACCCTGTACCAGAAAAACCAATCGAATTTTTATTAACATAAAACCGTATCATTCATAAAACTATTAAGTAGTTTATGAAAATCTTCTTCTGACACAGTGTTGTTTATCACATATACTAATGACCTTCCTTCTCCACCAATTGTAACGGAGTTGTCGGAACGGATAACTAATTTAGGGTAATTATCAATTCCTTCGGCTAATTTTTTAGCATCTTTGGCTGTTGTCCGCTTACTGACATCTTCTAAAGTAATACTCAAATCAGCTTTTCTATCTGAAAAAGTAGAATCTTTTCTCAGTCTTTCATACTCTCGCTTGACCCTAACATTAAATGGAGCGTCAATATAAAGTAGATGCAACTGATTAGCTAAGATGTCATACAGAACCATCGCCACCTCTGGATTATACAAAGTATCCATGATAATAATATCTTTGTCTTCACTGCGAAAAACAGCCAATTCCAGATATTTTTCCCAATGGTTTCTAAAATCCCTGCGTAATTCTTCTGCATACCACGCATCGTAGTCCATTGAACTACTGGATTTTTCATACAATTCACGAAAAATATTTCGTATCTTGAGATGTTTTACCATCTGAAAAGCAGAAACAATGTAATTAATGCCACTGCTTTTTCCAGATTCAGAAGGTCCTGCTACAAAAATAAACTTTTTGTTTTGCAACTTAATCATAATTAAGTAAGTGTCCTTTCTTTTAAAAAGATGGAAGTTTTATTTAGTTAAAACCTTAATCAACGATAGAGAATTGAAACAAACATGATTATAAGAATGCTTCTTGATTTTATTGGCACTATAATCTTTAGCTGTTTCAAAGCCTTTTTGCGCTTCCTATTACCTGTATTTGATACGTTTTTTAGTATTTATACAATTAACTAAACGCTCAAACATAGCTCAAATGGCTACGTTGCACGGCGTATAGGATACGACATAACTTTATGTCAATAGACGTTAAAATATTTTTTTCTGTTGGCTCTCTGTATTCTGTTACTTTTACTTTTTTCTGGTACAGGGTTACTTTTATTTTCTTTTATTTTTATACTTTTTTAGAAATTACAAAATAATTTATAGGGTTACACTTATTTAAAGCATGAAAAAACTAATAAACAAAGTAACCCCATACCAGCGCCAACCAGCGACTTTTCTGAAGTTTTCTTTGGTTCTTTGGTTTGGTTCTTTGGTGCAGGGTTACTTTGTTTGTGAGTTTTTTCATGCCTTAAATAAGCATAACCATCTAAATTATTTTGTAATTTCTAAAAAAGTCCAAAAAGCGAAAGTAACCCTGTACCAGAAAAACGAATCTTACTTGGGCTTAGATATACTTTCTAATTTTTAAGATTGTGATGAAATCACAAAGTTTTTGCCGAAATATTTTTAGCGGCAGAACTTTTAAAAAAATTCTTATAGAATTCTAATTTGTTTTAAGTCGGTGATGATTGTTACCGACTTTTTCTTTCTCTTCTCCTGGCTCTCTTCTTCTCATCCTCCTGGTGTAGGGTTACTTTCGTTTATTAGTTTTTTCATAACTTAAATAAGTATAATCTCTTAAATTACTTTGTGATTTTTAAAAAAGTCAAAAATCGAAAGTAACCCTGCGCCAGAACACCAGAAAAACCGATTTAAAACCAATATATTTTTTTAAAATTGCTTGCTTATTTTTTTTTTTTTGATACTAACGGTCGGAAATCTTTTCAAAAAAACGTCCTCAGCGAAAATATAACGTTTGTATTTGCTATTTAAAAATGTTTTTATTAAAAATTTTTACATAAACAAATCGTATGTTCTGTTCAAAACATAACGGCAAACAAACACGGAGATGATTATTGCGTAACGATAATTGAATTTATAATAATGAATTTATTCCTACAACTTTTACTCAATGGTTTTATCAACGGCTGTGTTTATGCATTAGTTGCTCTTGGTTTTGCTTTAATTTGTAATACGACCAGAATATTTCACTTTGCTCACGCCGGGGTTTATACTTTCTCCGCTTATGTTTTTTACACTTTTTATACTCAACAAAATTTGCCGCTTGCTATTGCAATTCCATTGACGTTGGGAATTGCTGCTGTGTTGGGGATTGCGATTGATTGTGTTCTCTATAAACCGCTTGAAAAGAAAAACGCATCAACATTGCTAGCAATGCTCTCCTCGCTTGGGCTGTATATTATTATCGTTAATATCATTTGTATGTTCTACGGTAACAACTCAAAAATTCTGGTTGCCGGTTTATTATCGACAGTGAAGTTTGGCGGTTTAATGCTCAATGTTGTTCAAATCGCCATTTTTGCAACATTTATTATTGTTTTTGCGGTCTTTTCATTAACGTTGTATTACACTGGTCTTGGTATTAAACTTCGGGCGATGCGGGATAATCCTACTCTGTTAGCATTAAATGGAGTCAACGCAAACTTACTGCGTTTATTTGTATTTGGTATTGGTTCGTCATTGTGTGCATTAGCCGCTATCCTAACCGGTCTTGATGTCGGTATCGACCCTAATATCGGAATGTCGGTTACTATCACTGCCGCGGTTGCAATGATTGCCGGTGGAATGGGCGTCTTTGAAGGTGCCGCCTTAGGCGCATTAATGATTGGCGTCTTACAAAGTCTTGCTGTTTGGCAACTCTCGGTACGTTGGCAAGACATGGTAACGTTTATTGTTCTTATCCTGTTCCTGCTTTTACGTCCGCAAGGATTACTGGGACGTAAAGGTCGATTAGAAGAGAGAGGTAACGTATGAATTATTTCTTTCATATTATCATCATGATCAACATCTACATCATTCTTTCGCTTTCCCTCAATTTAATTGTCGGAATGGGCGGAATGTTGTCGATTTGCCACGCTGCTTTTTACGGTATTGGTGCCTACATCGGAACATTGTTAATGGTTAATTTGGGCTGGACTTTTTTACCTGCTTTACTTGTTGCTATTATCGGTACAGCAATATTGAGTTTAATTATTTCCATTCCTTCGTTGCGGTTAAAAGGTGATTACTTCATACTTGGATCAATGGGTTTTCAAAGTATCGTATTCATTCTGTTATACAATTGGACAGATTTAACCCGCGGTCCATACGGAATTTCTGGCATCCCTTCGCCTTCGTTTTTGGATTTAAAAATTAGTGGTTTGCCGTTATGGTTTGTGTTTAGCACGACTGTGATGTTTATTTGCAGTATGTTTATCATATTCCTTATGAAATCGCCTTTCGGCAGAACGCTCAAATCCATTCGGGAAGATGAGCTTGCTGCCGCCGCTTTGGGAAAAAACATTCCGCTGTTCAAAATCAAGACATTTGCATTAGCCGCCGGTTTTGCTGCTGTTGCAGGAATGTTGTTTGCCGGTTATATGCGGTATATTGACCCGACAAGTTTTACAATGATGGAATCTGTGTTTATTTTGTCAATGATTATCATCGGCGGAGCAGGTAATATACGTGGTCCGGTCATTGGTGCGATTGTGTTAGTTGTCCTTCCTGAATTATTGCGATTTCTCGGTATGCCGGATGCTATTGCTGCCAACATGCGGCAAATAATTTATGGTTTGGCAATGATTATATTGATTCGTTGCCGCCCGCAAGGATTATTGGGAGATTATAAATTTACGTAATCATTTTATCCACGAATTATCACGAAAAACAATAAAAAATTCGTGAATAAAAAAGGAATTAAAAATGTTATTGTTAGAACTAATAAGTGTAACAAAAATATTTGGCGGTATCCGTGCCGTTGATAATTTATCAGTTACTTTTGAAAAGGGGCAAGTTACGGCTATAATTGGACCTAATGGTGCTGGTAAAACAACTGCGTTTAATATTATTGGCGGAATGTTGCAACCTGATACGGGAAAAGTGTTGTATAATAATCAATCGTTGTCAGGTTTGAATATGTGGAATATTGCGGCGTTGGGTATTGGGCGGCTGTTTCAGGATGTTCGTTTGTTCAAAAAAATGACTGTATTGGAAAATTTAATGACGGCGTTTCAGAATCAACGCGGTGAAACAGTTTGGCGATCAATGTTCATTCCATTTGCCGAAAACAAAGTAGAAAAAGAACGCAAAGAAAACTCAATGCAACTGTTGGAAAAAGTCGGGTTGCAAGACGAAGCGGAAACACCGGCGGAGAAATTGTCTTTCGGTCAACAAAAATTAGCGGCAATCGCCAGAATATTGGCAACGGATGTAAAACTTTTATTACTTGATGAACCAATGGCAGGAGTGAATCCGGCGATGTTTAAACAACTATTGAACATCGTGCAAAAACTGACGGACGAAGGGCGGACAGTGATTTTCGTTGAGCATAATTTAGATGTTGTGCGGAATTTAGCGCAACGAATTGTGTTTATGGAAACTGGAAAAATTACGGCAGTTGGTACGCCGCAGGAAGTACTGAACAATCCGCAAGTTAGAGCGGCTTACATTGGAAGAGGAAAATAATGCATCTATCAAATAATTTGTTTAGTCCACGAATTGATGCAAATAATCACGAAAAAAACAATAAAAAATTTGTGTCAAATTCGAGGACAAAAAAAATTTTAGAGGTTTCCTAATGTTATTATTAACGAATATTACCGCTGGTTATGGCATGAAACAGGTTTTGCATAATTTATCGCTGGAAGTTTCGGCGGGGGAAATAACGGCATTAATCGGACCCAACGGGGCTGGAAAATCAACGGTATTGAAAATTGTTGCGGGCGTGTTAAAACCGATAGCAGGCAGTATAATGTTAGATGGTAGAGACATTACGCTGTTGCAAACATTTCAGCGTTTTCATTTGAGTATAGGTTATGTTATGCAAAACGCGCCGGTGTTCAATAGTTTAACTGTTGCGGAACATATTAGGCTTATAAAGGGATCGAAAGAGCAATGTAATAGACATTCCGCTTTGTGGAAAACTGCCGGAGTTCTTTCGGGCGGAGAGCGGCATCGTTTGGCGGTGGAGTTGGTGTTACAACGTCAATCAAAATTGCTGCTGCTTGACGAACCGTCAGCAGGTGTTTCACCTGGAATTGCAGTGGAGATTTACCAACGGATTAAAGAACAAATTCGTGGGACTGATACGGCGGTGTTGGTTGTCGAGCAGAACTTGCAATTTTTGCCGGATTTTGCGACACGAATTGTGGTCATGCGCAATGGTGAAATTTTTAAAAATAACCTACCTCTTGACCAACTTAAAAATACAGAGACAATATTTAAAACGTTTTATGGGGAGTAGTTTATTTTTGTCCACGAATTGACAAATTGACACGAATTATCGCTAAAAAGACAATAATAAAAACAATTCGCGCTGTAATGTATCAGTGGAATTTTTTTAAATTTGATATTCTTCATTCTAGTCCATCCCTCATATTACGACTATCTCTGTATGAAACGATTTTGAAGTTTTGAAGATAGTTGTTTTCTAATAAGCAAAAATAATTTGGTAAATAGAGAAACATAAAAATGGTCAAAAAAAATTTGATGAAAATCTTAACATATCGTCTAAGTTATTAATTGATTTCATACACGGATAATCGTAATAGAGTCGCAAAAAGAACCCTGCACCAGAAAAAATAAAGCGATTCGATACCCTTAGTAAATCCACTACGGTGTTTTTCGTCTTCCCAGATTGTCTCAAGCCCTTTATTTAAAATTTGGTTAAGTTTGGGCAAATTATCCAGAATATTTTCCATTACTCCCAAACAAGTTCACTCTTTTTATTATCAAGCATATTCATTACAACCAATTTAAACTTGGCGGTTCGTGTTCGATTATCAAATTCAACTTTTCCGACAACAGTATTAAGCTCTTTTATCTGTGCAAGAGATGTAAAAATATCTTCCGTTGACAGAGTTTTCGATTGTTTAATTCCTTCAAATAAGAATTGCATTGCAGCGCAAGGAAATCCGGAAGCAAAATCCAATTCAGCTTTATAAGTGTTTCTATAATCATTGACTATCAAGATTGAATTTGTATCTAATAAGTCTTTGGAGTTATCTTTCACATTACATTCAGGAGCAACATAATAAACGGAACTGATATCTTGTGGTAACATATTTTTCAATTCCGTTGTAGAAATTGTAGAAGAAACTGCATAGGGAACATTTAATCCAATTTCTCGTCCTTGCCTTATTGCTTTTGCAATCCTTTGGTCTGCACCAGCAAACAAGCAAAAATCAGAGTTAAATGATTTTAATATAGTAAGTTGTTGCCTATGGTCAGGATTTTCTCCCTTATAATTACCCGACTTAACTACCGTCCCACCTAACGCTGTAAAATTTTCAATAAAATATCGAACAAAATCCTTACCAAAATCATCATCTACCGAGTATGTTACAACCCGTTTCATATGTTTTGAGTTATAGAAAAATTTAGCCAACGTTTCAGCCTCTTGCTGTGTTGATTGTGCAACATTAAATATTTTTGGATATAATGTGGTTATATCTGTTTTCGCAATGTGTGAAGTAACAAATAATCCTCCATTTTTCTCTTTTACCAATGCCGATGAAAGTATTGCTACCGTTGGAACAGAATAAATCGAAACAAATATATCAATATTATCATTTTCAGATAATTTGTTATACGCTGCCACTCCTTCTTTCGCTTGATTTACACTATCTTCATATATCACCAATATTTTACGACCATTAATACCATTATTATTTTGATGTTTTATGGCAATATCAATTCCGCGTTTAGTCAGTTCACCTGCAAAACTTGCAGGTCCTGTCAATGGCAAAATCGCCCCGATTTTAATGACATCCTTATCCTTATTGGTATTTGTCTGGTTTTTTCGATTAACAACCAGCACGGTAACAATTACAAGGAGGACAACGGCAATTGTTCCGAGAACGAACTTTTTATTCTTAAACATTTTTATTTAGTTAGTTAAATTTTAAGGGGAGCCACAAACAAATTTAAAAAAATTCCACTGATACATTACAGCGCGAATTGTTTTTGTTATTGTCTTTTTAGCGGTAATTCGTGTCAATTTGTCAATTCGTGGACAAAAATAAACTACACCCCATAAAACGTTTTAAATATTGTCTCTGTATTTTTAAGTTGGTCAAGAGGTAGGTTATTTTTAAAAATTTCACCATTGCGCATGACCACAATTCGTATCGCAAAATCCGGCAAAAATTGCAAGTTCTGCTCGACAACCAACACCGCCGTATCAGTCCCACGGATTTGTTCTTTAATCCGTTTCATCATTCATTCTGGTCATCATTCATTTGGTGCAGCGCTGCACCAGAGAAAAACTAATTGTTGTGAACAATAAAAAAAGTTCAATTATCTTCTTTTAAATGTGTATAACGTACTTAATATGTTAAGACTATTATATTTATAAACAAAGTTATTAGTAATAAAGAATTTTCCACTTGTGGTGATTTATAATCAATAATAAACACCGCAGCTAGACTTTTAGGACTTTATGAATATGGAAATACTTGGCGAAAATATTTGTTTTATAATCATTACTGCATTTATCCTTGGTGGAGCTTTCTTGGCTACTTTTTTAAAAGATATTACATCTGCAGCTTTTAGTTTATTTTTTACGCTCTTTGGAATAGCTGGCTATTATATATTACTGAATTCTGATTTTATCGCTGTCACACAAGTTATGGTTTATGTGGGCGGTGTTTTGATTTTAATTATTTTTGGAATTTTATTAACCAACCGAGACTTTAATCATAATCCCAATACCAGATTAAAAAAAATTAGCGTTTATCTGACAAGTCTTGTTTTATTCTCAATAGTCCTTTGGCCAATCATTACTAGTAAGAAATTGGCTGATAATATTAAAGGAGATCGCTATGCTCTAGCTTTAACTTCCGATATTGGGGAAGCTTTAACAACAGATTGGATCTTTAATTTTATACTTGCTGGAATTGTTTTATTACTAATCCTGATTGCTTCAGCCTTTCTAATAAGGAGAAACGATTCGTCAAATGGAATTTAATAAACTAAGTAGTCTCGTCTCACTTTTTACAGAGCCGGGAACTCAATTGGAACATTACTTATTTATTTCAGGTATCCTCTTTACCTTAGGTCTTATCAATTGCTTGTTAAGAAATAATGCAGTTGGTATCTTAATTGGAATTGAGCTAATCCTCAATTCAGCTATTCTAAATTTTATGGCTTTTTGGCATTTTCTGCCGCAAGGTAGTGATGCAAGTCCCAGCGGACCCCTAGCGGCAATCTTTATTATTGTTTTAGTAGCTTGTGAGTCAGCAGTTGCTCTGGCAATGCTTTTAAATCTGAATTTTAAGTCTGGAACTATAGAAGTTGATCGAGCAAACAAAATGAAAAATTAAAAATTATGAATTATATTACTGACGATCTAAACTTAAATCTGGTGCTTTCTATCTTTTTTTTACCAGCCTGCACCTTGCTAATTCTAGCTTTTTTTAAGCAATATTTATTTAGGCGCGGCGACGTCTTAGCCACTATTATTATGGGTTTTTGCCTTTTTTTTGCCTGCCAGCTACTGCTTAATCTGTTGGATACTAAGTCTTGGACTCTGGTCAACCAGTCATTTAATTGGATTAAAAATACAAATTTGCAGGGAGGTATTTTAGTCGATAGATTGACCTGCATCATGCTGGTAATTATCACCTTAGTTAGTTTTCTCGTTCATCTATTTTCCACTAAATATATGAGTGGTGATATTCGCTATAATCGTTACTTCTGCTATTTATTGCTTTTTACTACTTCAATGGTTGGCTTAGTTTTAGCGAACAACTTACTTTTTTTGTTTATCTTCTGGGAGCTAGTGGGGATATGTAGTTATTTACTGATTGGACATTGGTATGAAAAAACTTCTGCCTACAAGGCGGCAATTAAGGCTTTTATTGTCACGAAAATTGGTGATCTGGGGATGATAATTAGTTTATTAATCTGCTGGCAAGCCGTTGGTTCTTTGCAGTTCGTGGATATTTTTACGGCTTTGCAGTCTGACGTGCTTTCTGGCACTACTCGCACAATCTTTGGTTTAGGTTTGTTTTTCGCAGCGCTAGGCAAAAGCGCTCAATTTCCATTACATGTTTGGTTACCAGATGCGATGGAAGGTCCAACTCCTGTCAGTGCTTTAATCCATGCTGCAACTATGGTGGCAGCTGGTGTGTATTTGCTCGCTAGACTTTTTCTAGTCTTTGATAATGAAACTTTGTTATATGTTGCTTACGTTGGGGTGATTACTGCAATTTTCGCTGCCTGCCTAGCTACAGTGCAAACCGATATTAAACGTGTGTTGGCTTATTCTACGATTAGTCAGCTTGGATTAATGTTTCTTGGCATTGGGGTAGGTGTTTATTCCGCCTCAATCTTTCATCTAGGAACACATGCTTTTTTTAAGGCTGGCTTATTTTTAGGGGCTGGAGCATTGATTTATGGCGCTCAACATGAACAGTCAATTTTAAAGTTTGGTGGGTTACGAAGGAAAATGCCGAAGATTGCAGTTTGTTACTTGCTTTGCACCTTAGCCTTAGTTGGTTTTCCATTGTTTTCTGGTTTTTGGAGTAAAGAGGCAATCTTAACTGGTGTGTTAAATTTTAGTTCTAATGGAAGGTTAGAAGATAATTCTAATTTTTTAGTCTTGGCGAGTTTTGCTACGGTTTTTCTGACAGCTTTTTATATGTTTAGGCAGTTCTTTCTGACTTTTACTGGGACGCCGCGTGATCAAGAAATATACGAAAACGCAAAAGACGCAAATTGGCAGATGTTTGTCCCGTTAGTTGTGCTTTCAGTTTTAGCTTTGGTAGCTGGTGGAGTTATTGATAGTTCTTGGTTTAGAAATTTTTATCCGCAGATTTCTTTGGAACAGCAAATTCAAAGTTTAACTGGAATTGCACTAGAGCTTGATAACCTTGTATATACGCAAGGTTTGCTCCAAGCAGAGTCTAGTCAGCAGCTTGTCACAGTTTGGTCAATAGCGCTGGTTTTTGGCGGAATTATTGCAAGTTCAATTTTTTTCTATTTTAATTATGGAAGTAATTTAAATAGGTTTTCTGCGATTTTCATTTATTTTGATAAACTCGCTAAAACTGTTCCAAATCTGTTAGCCTCTGGTGTAAATTGTTTTGCGAAATTGATTACAGTTTTTGATAACTTAATCTTGGATAAAATTATCACGCAAGGCACGACTAGCTTTTTAAATTTTGGGGGAAGTAAACTGTCGCTTATCCAAAGCGGAAATGTTAGAAATTACTTTTTATTCAGTATTATTGGGATAATTGTTTTAACTATACTACTAACGAATTAATAATCATGGAACAATATTTACTTTCAGCTATACTTTTTACGCCATTAATTGGAGCCTTGCTAATTTTTGTAACGCCAGCCAGTCAGAAAACTTTAATTAAAACTCTAGCTAGTCTAACGACATTAATAGTTTTTTCCTTAATTTTGCTAGCTACCCAAAGTTATACGAGCAATTATCTAAAATCTGATATTCCAGCCTTAGCTGGTTTTGACATGCGAACTTTTATTGAATTTGAATGGATCACAAGTTTTCATATTTATTATAGGCTAGGCGTTGATGGACTGTCAGTAGTGCTGCTGTTGTTGACTGGTTTTTTGTTTTTGATTGCGAATTTTATTGCATTTTCTATTGAAAAAAATCTGAAAGCATTTTTTGCGCTGTATTTAATTTTGCTGTGTGGGGTAGTTGGTATTTTTACCTCGTTGGACTTTTTCTTATTTTATATTTTTTGGGAAGTTATGTTACTTCCAATGTATTTTTTAATTGGCATTTGGGGTGGCGAACGAAAAGAATATGCTGCGATTAAATTTTTTCTTTATACTTTCTTTGGCTCGATTCTGATTCTGATAGTGATTCTGGCTTTTTATTTTAAAATGGTTTCGTTAGGGTTAAGTGAATTTGCTTTTAATATTCCAGAATTGATTGCAAGACAGCCTTTTGCGGATTTGGCAGGTAAGGATAGTCTAATAGTTTTAGTTTTGTTTTGGCTTTTATTTATTGGTTTTGCAGTCAAAATGCCTATTTTTCCTTTGCATATGTGGCTTCCGACTGCGCATGTTCAGGCTCCAACAGCAATCTCTGTGATTCTGGCGGGTGTACTGTTAAAGCTTGGCAGTTATGGTTTATTAAGACTGAATATTCCGCTTTTTCAGGAAGTCGTTCGGTTGGATTGGGTGATATTAGTTCTCGCTATTTTGGGAGTAATTAATATTATTTATGGCGCATTGTGCGCTTTGGGGCAAAGAGATTTGAAGTCGCTGGTTGCTTATAGTTCGATTAGTCATATGGGTTATGTTTTATTGGGTATTGCAACGTTGACAGTGATTGGCACTAACGGAGCGATTTTTCAGATGGTGGCGCATGGTTTGTCGTCAGCTCTGCTTTTTGCGATTGTTGGCGTGCTTTATGAGCGTACGCATCATAGAGAGATTGCGCAGTTTGGTGGTCTTGCAGGCGTGATGCCGATTTTTTTTAGTTTAGCTTTGATTGGTTTTTTTAGTGGGTTAGGGCTTCCAGCGCTATGTGGTTTTGTGGGCGAAATTATGGTCTTGCTTGGAGTATATGCTTACAATAGAACTCTTGCGTTGATAGCTATTTTCGGCATGCTGTTAACGGCTGGTTATTTATTATGGACTTTGCAAAGGGTATTCCTAGGAACTAAAAAAATAGAATATTTAAATCTTAAAGATTGTTCTAATCGTGAGCTAATCTATCTTGTTCCGTTGGCTCTTGCCTGTATCATTTTTGGTATCTTTCCTAATTTATTGATTAATATTTACTCCTCTTAACCTCTCTGTTTCTGGCTTGTTCTGGTATGAGATAGGGTAGTCCTTAAGTTATGATATTATTATTTCCATTTTTCAACGTTATGTTATAAGAGACAGCGTTTAATTAATGCTAATTATTTTTTATGAGTTATGAATTAACCGAAAATGTTGTTGGTCTGGGTGTTATAAATCAAGAAAATGTTGAGGATTGGGATATTGTAATTGAATCGAAAAGTCGTTTTTTTGATTTAGGGTTAAGGGAATTGTGGCGAGCCAGAGATTTGATCAGTATGTTTATAGTTCGTGATTTTATTACGCTCTATAAACAAACTATTTTTGGACCACTGTGGCTGATTATCCAGCCAGTTTTAACAACATTGATGTTTATGTTTATTTTTGGCAAGCTGGTTGGAATTCCTACGGATGGTGTGCCACCCCCAATTTTTTATATGTCTGGCATTTTATGTTGGTTTTACTTTTCAGATTGTTGCAAGCGCGTGGGAAACTCATTTGCTGAACATCAAGGGCTTTATAGTAAAGTTTATTTTCCCCGTTTAGTTATCCCATTGTCTTTTGTGATTTTTAATATTTCAAAATTTGCAGTTCAACTCTTCATCCTGAGTTGTGTTTATGCTTATTTTGTTTATAATGGTTGTAGAATATGTCCTAATTTTTACTTGTTATTACTTCCTTTGTTAGTTCTGATTATTGCAGCTTTAGGGTTAGGTCTTGGTTTAATCATTTCATCCTTAACAGTCCGCTATCGCGATCTTAAATATTTAGTTGATTTTGGGTTGCGCTTATTGATGTATCTAACGCCTATTATTTATCCAATTTCAGAGCTTTCTTTTAAATATAAAGTAATTTTAATGTTAAATCCAGTGGCGCCAGTTATTGTAACTTTTAAATATGGACTTTGGGGACAAGGCTATTTTAATTGGTTACCGCTATGTTATAGTTTTGTGTTTGCAGGCGTCTTATTGTATTTTGGAATATTGCTATTTAATAGGACGTCAAAAGATTTTATGGATGTAATATAAACAGCTAGATCAGATGACTACAGTAATTGAAGTTGAGAATGTTTCTAAACAATATCGGCTAGGGACCTTGGGGACCGGAACACTTGTTCATGATCTCAATCGGTGGTGGCAGTTAACCAGAGGATGCGAAGATCCATATACTATAATTGGGCAGGAAACAGGTGGCTATGTAGAGTCTGCTAGAGGTCAGTTTTTGTGGGCTTTAAAGGATGTATCCTTTAAAGTGCAAAGAGGGGACATGTTGGGTATTGTTGGACATAACGGAGCAGGCAAAACAACTCTTTTAAGAATTATTGCTAGAATTACTAAACCTACGTTTGGAACTGTTAAAATAAAAGGGCGAATAGTTACACTTTTTGAAACAGGGACAGGATTTCATTCTGATTTAACAGGCAGAGAAAATATTTATATCAACGGAGTTATTTTAGGGATGAGCAAAAAAGAAATTGCCCAAAAACTTGATGAAATTGTGGATTTTAGTGGTTTAGAAAAATTTATTGATCTGCCAGTGAAACGTTATTCTTCTGGTATGCGGGCTAAGTTGGCTTTTTCGGTAGTTGCTCATCTGCCACAGGATATTTTTATCTTTGATGAGGTGTTTGGGGCAGGGGATATAGCTTTTAAGGATAAGGCGATAAAAAAAATTCAGGCAATTACAGAAGATAGTAGTAAAACTGCTATTTTTGTTAGTCATGCTTTAGATAATTTAAAGAAAATCTGTAATCGAGGGATTGTGTTAAATGGCGGAAAGCTTGTTTTTGAAGGTCAAATTGACAGTGCGGTGGAGAAATATTTACAGATTCAATTGCAAAAAAGTAATTTTTTGATAAAAAGGGCGAGCTGAGATGCGGGCGGGTAGTGGTTAATTATAAATTAAAAATTGAGATAAGGGGGATGTATGTCGGGACATTCAAAGTGGCATAAAATTAAAAGAGCCAAAGGAGAACAGGATAAAAAACGCGGTAAAATTTTTACTCGTTGTCTACATGAAATTGCGGTTGCTGTGAAAGAAGGTAAGAGTGGCGATCCTGATAGTAATCCGAGGCTGAGGATTGCTGTGGATAAGGCAAAGTCAAACAACATGCCTAATGATAATATTGAACGGGCGATTAAGCGGGCTTTAGGTGGTGAGAAAGATGTTGAAAAATTTGAATCGACATATGAAGGATATGGACCAGGGGGAACAGCGTTGTTTGTAGAAGTTTTGACAGATAATAAAAACAGAACAGTGGGCGAAGTGCGACATGCGTTTACAAAATGCGGTGGTTCTTTGGGTGAGAATGGTTGTGTGGGGTGGATGTTTACTCGAAAGGGTGTGTTTTTAATTCCTAAAGCGCAGGCAACGGAAGAGCAAATATACGATGTGGCGTTAGAAGCCGGCGCTGGAGATATTGAGGATGCGGATGATATGTGGGAGATTACTTGTGAAGTTGCAGATTTTGCTAATATCCAAAAGGCGTTGTCGCAAAAATTCACCTTTGAGGAAGCGGAGTTACAAATGGTTCCGTCTAATCGAGTTGAGGTTTCTGGCAAGGAAGCCGAGCAGATTGCGCGTTTAGTTGAAATGCTGGAAGACTTGGATGATGTGATGGCTGTCTATACTAACGGCGACTTTGTGGGGTAATTTCTAAGGATAGGGTGGAGGCAAGTTCTAACTGTTCAAGCTACTAGTTTTTCAACGATTGAATCGGCAATTATAAAGCGTTGTGGTGGGATTTGGAGATGATCATTGCTTAGCGCAAGGTAAGCTTGGTCGATTAATGGTCTGACTTTTTGTTGCAGATTTTCAAAAGATTTTTTGCCAAAAAGTTTTTGGTATTTTTGCAAATTTAAACCACTAGCTTTTCTAAGACTTAGAAAGGTAAATTCCATTTGCTGTTGTTCTAAAGTTAGAGTTTCCTCAAAAGCTAGGTTAGTTGAGGAAAAAAATTCGCTTATTTGCGAAAACTGAGCCATGTATTTTGAGGGTAAGCTAACGTTAGCAAAACGTCGAGCAAATTTAGGAGTTGTTGTTGTTGGGTGGTCAGGGGAGGTCGCTCCTACCGTAGCAGAATGTTGTGCGGGAACAGATAAGTAACTATGCGCCCCAGCTCCTAAGCCAAGGTAATTTTCGCCATTCCAATAATTCAAATTATGCCGACTTTCATAATTCGGCTGGGCAAAGTTAGAAATTTCATACTGACAAAATGTTTCAGCTAAAAATATCTGAATTGTGCGATATAACTCCGCATATGTCTCCTCGGAACAAGTAAAGATGCGATTAGCCTGCGCTTGAGCAAAAAAAGCTGACCCCTTTTCTATGCTTAACCCATAAATTGAAACATGCTCCGGCATTAAGGCTAACAACTCACGCAATTCGTATTCTAAATCTTCTACTTTTTCAGACGCATATCCAAAAATCAAATCCAGGTTGAGATTACTAAAACCTGAAGTTCTTAAAAGTTCAAAAGCGACTCTGGCGTCTTGGACAGAATGCAGACGTCCTAAAAATTTTAACTTGTCATTTAAAAAACTTTGCACACCCAAACTAATACGCGTGAGACCAATGGATTTTAGAGCTGCCAACTGCTGGAGCGTAGTGATTGTCGCAGGATTAGCTTCTAAGGTGATTTCAATATCAGAGGCAAAGTTAAGTTTGGTTTTGATTGCAGTAATGATTTGCCCAAGACTATGAGCAGAAAAAATTGACGGTGTGCCACCACCGAAATAGATTGTTGCTACAGTTTCATTTTGCAAATTTAAAGCATTAATTCTGATATTAAATTCGTTAATAACAGTCTCAGTATATTTTTTTTCTAAGTCTGGTATTTTGATAGAATCAAAGGCGTAGGAATTAAAATTACAATAAGGGCACTTTTTAAGGCAAAACGGAATATGAATATAAATTGAAAGCATACTTAATTACTACGGCTGACTTTTGGGAATTTGAATTATTTATTAGAAATACCCTTTATCTAATTATCGAAAAGAATCTTTTAAGATAATCCCCGTCACCAAAAACTCGGCTGTTAAAATAGATAAAAAATGCCCGTCCCTTAATTTGATTAATTGGCACAAAATGTTCACTCCAAAAACGCGAATCCCGACTGCGATCCCGATTATCTCCCATTACAAAGACCTGTCCGTCTGGAACAGTTTCAGGACCAAAATCTTTATTACCGCCAGAAAGCCATAAGGTAGTCCACGGTTCCGTTAACTCCTTGCCATTAATCCAGACTTTTTTGCTAGTTACTTGAATGGTTTCACCGGGAAGTGCGATAACTCGCTTAATTAAATTTATATCTTCTTCCAGATATTCACCATCCTCGTCTTTGGGTAAGTTACGAGTAAAAACCACGACTGCGCCGCGTTCTGGAATGTCAAATTGATAGGCGTTTGTTTTACGAAATGGAATCGGCAGCCAAAACCCATAACTTAACTTATTGACTAAAATATGGTCTCCAACTAACAACGTTGGCACCATTGATTCTGATGGAATCTTAAACGGCTCAACCAAACTCATCCTAATAATAAAGACAAACAATAAAATTTGAATAATAGGTACTATAAACTCTCTTAATTGATTATTTGAGCTGTCTTGCGCTGTAAGTCGTTTTTCAGTCATAATTCATGAAAAAATTTGTCTTGATAATGAAGTCATAGCCTATATGCGCTTTAAAAAAATTATGCAAATTTTTTATGATAACATCCTATAAATATACGGTTTTAAAATTAAAAAGAAAGGTTAAAAACCTTGTAAAAATGCCTAAAAAAGTGTAGGGTCTCGCGCTTAAAAAATAGTGCAACTATTCATTAGATGAACACGCTCTATCGTGGTCGCTTCAAAGAATAAGGAGCCAGCAGAGCATTCACAAGGGGTGCCCCTAAAACTTTAGTAAACTTAGTAAAAAGGAAGATAGATGGAATTAGAGAAAAATACCAACCAAAATTTAGAATCCCAAGATAGCGGATCGACCGAATACGGGGCAGACAAAATTAAAGTTCTTGAAGGCTTAGAAGCAGTCAGGAAGCGCCCCGGCATGTATATTGGCGATACATATGAGCGAGGATATCACCATTTAGTTTATGAAGTAGTGGATAATGCCATTGACGAAGCCATGGCTGGTTATTGCGATAAAATCAATATAACAGTGCATGTTGGCGGCAGTATTACAGTTGAAGATAACGGACGTGGTATTCCAACTGAAATACATCCTACAGAGGGTATCAGCGCTGTTGAGGTTGTGCTAACTAAACTCCATGCTGGTGGAAAGTTTGAGAATAATGCCTATAAAGTGTCGGGTGGATTACATGGCGTGGGTGTCTCTGTTGTTAACGCGCTTAGTGAAAAACTAAGTGTAGAAGTTAAACGTAACGGTAAAGTGTATTTTCAGGAGTATGCTAAAGGTGTGGCTTTAGCTCCGCTCAAAGAAATTGGCGCAACTTCACAGAAAGGAACACGAATTACATTTTTCCCAGATAAAGAGATTTTTACAGATTCAGAACTGGCTTTTAAATATGATATTCTAGCTCACCGTTTTAGGGAATTAGCGTTTTTAAATGGTAAAATTAGAATCTTTTTCAAAGATGAACGCTCTGGCAAGGAACAGGAATTTTATTATGAAGGCGGCATTAAAAGCTTTGTTCAGCATTTAAACAAAACTAAAACACCACTTTTTCCAGAACCTATATATATAACTGCCGAACGAGATGGTATTAGTCTGGAGTTGGCTTTGCAATATAACGATAGCTATGCAGAAATGGTTTCTACTTACGCTAATAACATTAATACTATTGAGGGCGGCACTCATCTGGTTGGGTTTCGAACAGCCTTAACTCGGATTGTCAATAATTATGCTCAACAAAATAATTATTTTAAAGGTAAGGATGGAAAACTAGAAGGCGATGATATTCGTGAGGGGTTGACCGCAATTGTCAGTGTCAAAATTCCGCAGCCGCAATTTGAAGGGCAGACCAAAACAAAACTTGGAAATAGCGAAGTCAAAGGTTTAGTTGAACAATTGATGGGCGAGAGACTTCCCAAAATTTTTGAAGAAAAGCCAGCAATTGCTAAAGCAGTTTTGAGTAAAGCTATTGACGCCCAACGCGCCAGAGAAGCAGCCAGGCGCGCTAAGGATTTAGTGCGGCGTAAAGGGGCGCTGGATTCTATGGCATTACCAGGCAAGTTAGCAGACTGTCAGATTGAGGATCCGGCGCAGTGCGAGGTTTATTTGGTGGAGGGAGATTCAGCTGGCGGCTCAGCCAAACAGGGGCGAGATCGAAAAAATCAGGCAATTCTGCCGCTTCGAGGTAAGGTCTTAAATGTTGAGAAAGCTAGGTTTGATAAAATGCTGGCATATGAAGAAATTCGGACGATTATTACAGCGTTGGGATGTGGCTTTGGCAAAGATGATTTTGAAATCAGTAAGCTGCGCTATCATAAAGTAGTAATTATGACCGATGCGGATGTGGATGGAAGTCATATTCGAACACTGCTTTTAACTTTCTTTTTTAGGCAAATGCCGGAGTTGATTGAGAAAGGGCATTTGTATATTGCGCAACCGCCACTTTATAGAATGAAGAAAGGAAAAACAGAGCGCTATTTACAGGATGATAAATCTTTTGAGTCATTTATTATTAATCATGGTATTGAAGGTTTGAAAATTAAGGGCGCAACTGGGACGCGTGAATTATCGGGGCAAGAATTAGAAACTTTCTTAAAGGATGTTGGTCGAACTAAGGGCTTTCTGGATATGCTGGAGCGTAGTGGTAAGGATCGTGAGGTTTTATTGGCAATTGCTGAGGAGACAGAGCTAACTCGTGAAACTTTGCAAAGCGAAGCAGAGCTAAAAGAAAAAGTTGAGCAAATTGTGTGCCGAGTGCAAAAAAAGAAAGGGGAGAAAGTTGTAGTTAGCGCGACGTTTGCGCCTTCTAAGAGACACGGTGGATATAAGGCAAAAATTGAAGTCCAAGAGCCAGAAAGGAATACATATCACGTAGAGTTGGATTTTAATTTTATCAGTTCTGAGGATTTTAGCGAGTTACAGACTATGTTGAGTAAGGTGCATTCTTTTGGGGCAAGACCGTATTTACTTGTTGAATCGGCGAATGGGGCGACAGTTAGGGAGTGTAATGATATTTTTGAGGTACGCGACGAAATAATTGAACGTGGACGCAAGGGCTGGACTATTACACGATTTAAAGGTTTGGGCGAAATGAATCCCGATCAACTCTGGGATACAACGTTAAACCCACAAACTCGCAGTATGCTACAGGTGCAGATTCAGGATATACCAGAGGCAGATAGTTTATTTTCGTTGTTGATGGGCGATGAAGTTGAACCGCGCCGTGAGTTTATTGAGAGTAACGCCTTAACGGTTAGGAATTTGGATATCTAAATATGACATATACTGTAATTAGAAATTCTAAATACGATTTTGCAGGTCAATCCTATGCGACAATGTATCCCAATTTGCATAGATATCCAGCAACTATGATTCCGCAACGAGCGAATGAAGTTTGCGTTTTTGAGATATGAACGGCTACTTGGAAATAAATCTATGCCGTTAAGAAATTCTCCAACTAATGAAGTAGGGAGAGTTGCCAAAACAATGTTAACGGAATATTTGGTTGTATGTGAAAAGGTGAGGAAAATATATTAATTAATGGAGAGCAATGACAGAGCTAGATAACATAAACATTATACCAGTAAATATTGAAGATGAAATGCGTGGGTCGTATATAGATTATGCGATGAGCGTTATTATTGGGCGGGCTTTGCCGGATGTGCGCGATGGTTTAAAGCCTGTGCATCGCAGAATACTGTTTGCGATGTTGAATGAAGGACTAACGTCGGATAAAAAATATTCAAAATGTGCTGGTGTAATTGGTGAAGTATTGAAACATTTACATCCTCATGGTGATGTTGCAGTTTATGATTCTTTGGTAAGATTAGCGCAGACTTGGAATTTACGTTACCCATTGATTGATGGACAAGGAAACTTTGGTTCAATTGATGGCGATCCTCCTGCAGCATATCGTTACACCGAGTGCCGTATGCGCAAAATAGCTGAAAGTTTGCTGGCTGATATTGATAAAGCTACGGTGGATTGGATGCCTAACTTTGATGAATCCATGGACGAACCAACTGTGTTGCCAACTCGTATTCCAAATCTTTTAATCAATGGTACGGAAGGGATTGCGGTTGGTATGGCATCCAAAATTCCGCCGCATAATTTGAGTGAAGTCATTGCTGGTACAATTAAGTTAATTCAAAATCCAGATATTACACTTGAAGAATTAATGGAGTGTATTCCAGCACCAGATTTCCCAACTGGGGGTATTATTTACGGAACGCAAACGCTAAGAAGTATTTATCAAACAGGGCGTGGCACAATTCGTATTCGGTCAAAAATACATACTGAAATTTCTAAAGGCAAGCGTGAAAGCGAAATGATTATCGTTGATGAGATTCCTTATCAAGTTAATAAAGCTAATTTAGTGGAAAAAATTGCAGAGCTGGTTAATGAAAAAAAAATAGAAGGTATTTCAAAATTACGTGATGAGTCTGATCGGCATGGTATGCGTATTGTAATTGAGTTGAAGCGTGATGCTGTTACGCAAGTTGTTTTAAATCAATTGTTTAAACTAACTCTAATGGAAAAAACTTTTGGGGTTATTATGTTGGCAATTGATAAGAAACAACCTAAGGTTTTGGGCTTAAAAGCGATTTTAGGACGGTTCATTGAGCATCGTAAAGAAGTTATAATCCGTAGAACGCAGTTTGAGTTGAACAAGGCTCAGGCGCGCCAGCATATTTTAGAGGGGTTACGAATTGCTTTGGAACATATTGACGAAGTTATTGAAGTAATCAAGAAGTCTGAGTCAACTCATGAAGCTAAAGAAGCTTTAATAAAGCGTTTTAGTTTAAGTGAAATTCAAGCTCAGCATATTTTAGATATGCCGTTAAAACGTTTAACCGGGTTAGAGCGGCAAGCAATTGAGAAAGAATATCAAGAGCTTTGTAAGTTGATTGAGGAGCTACTTGGTATTTTGGTGAATGCTGAAAAAGTAAATACGATTTGTATTGAAGAATTAAAGGAGATTGAGCAGAAATATGGCGATAAGCGGCGCACTGAACTTGAAGACAATGGTGAAGATATTGATCTTGAAGACTTAATTGTCGAGGAGGATATGGTGGTAACCGTTAGCCATAAAGGTTATATCAAGCGTTGTTCACCGTCGATATTTAAGGCGCAAAAACGCGGTGGTAAAGGAATTCAGGGAGCCAAGAAGTTAGATGATGCCGATGAGGATTTTATTTCAGATATGTTTATTGCTTCCACGCATGCGTATTTGTTGGTTCTAACGACGCAGGGAAAATTATATTGGATTAAAGTGCATCAGTTACCAGAAACAAGTCGCACTGCACGTGGGCGGGCAATTGTGAATATGTTAAAACTTGGAGAAGACGAAAAAATTTCCGCAATTTTGCCAGTGCGTAAGTTTGAGGAGGGGAAGTTTGTATTTTTTGTAACAAGAAATGGAACCTCAAAACGTGTAGATTTAATGGCGTTCTCAAATGTGCGGACTAACGGAATTAAGGCAATTAATCTGGATAATAGCGATGAGTTGGTAGGCGTGCGCTTAACTGATGGGATGCAAGACTGCATTGTATCTTCAAAATTTGGTATGGCGATTCGTTTCCATGAGGATGAAATTAGAGCTATGGGGCGAACAGCTAGCGGCGTGCGGGCGATGAGGTTAGACGACGGCGATAGTGTGGTGAGTTTTGTAATGATTGCTAAAAATGAGGATGGTCAGGTCGCTGAGGACGTGGCTTTATTTACGGTATGTCAAAATGGATATGGTAAGCGCACAGCGGTTACAGAATATCGTGAGCAGAGCCGAGGTGGAAAAGGTGTGATTGATATTAAAACTGAAGATCGCAATGGTCCAGTAGTAGAAACAATTCGAGTTTATCCCAACGACCAGGTGATGATTATCACGAATAATGGTAAAGTTATTCGCATGAATATTTCAGATACTAATATGATAGGGCGCAACACTAAAGGTGTGCGTCTAATCAATCTTGAGGATGGTGAAACTGTCGCTTCTATTGCCCGAATTGCAGATGGTGGCGTGGTGGAAGAGGAAGAGGATGAGGAAGAATTAAAAAAATAGTTACAACATATCCATTGGGTCAACGTCGATAGTCAGGCGCAAGTTGTCGTCCTTAAGTTTTTTACGAGTTTGGTTGTGATAGGTATGCAAAAGTTTAGCTACCTGCGAAATTAATTTGGCTGAATGACTTTTGCATAAAATATGCCAACGATAAAATTTGTCGATTTTCTGAATCGGTGCCGGCGCTGGACCTAAAATTGAAAACACGTCGGGCTTGTTGCTAGCTAGATAATTTTCAATCATATTGCGCACGGCAGTAATGTATTCAATTGCTAATTGCGCCTCAACGCTCGAGGCAATAACTCTTAATAATCTACCATAGGGCGGATAATTCAAACTCTTTCTGTATTCTAACTCGTAACGACTAAAAGCTTTAAAATTTCCCTTTTGAATCGCTACTAGTGTTGGATGTTTAGGCTCACGAGTTTGAATTACAACCCGACCAGCTTTTTCTGAACGCCCAGCTCGTCCACTAGCTTGCGTAATAAGTTGGAAATTTTTTTCACTCGCCCTAAAATCCGGAAAATGTAAGCCGAGATCAGCATCAATAATCCCCACCAACGTTACATTCGGCAAATCATGCCCTTTAGCTATCATCTGTGTCCCAACTAAAATATCAGCCTCTCCACGCCGCATCGAAGCTAAGATAGTGCGATACGTATCTTTTTTTATAATTGCATCTTTATCTAATCTCGCAATTCTGGCTTGCGGGAAAAGCTTAGCCAACTCTTCAGTAACTTTCTCTGTTCCGCCGCCACACTGTTTTAACAATCCAAATCCACTTTCTAGTTTTTCTAATTTTTTTTTAGCGTCAGTTTCTAGGCTAGATGTCAGCTCGATTTTGGTTGTATACGGATTTCTACAAAGCGGACAAAAAGTCGGCGCTGGAACAGTATAGCCGCAGTAATGACAGATTTGGCTGTTGTTTTCTTTGTGAAAAGTCAAAGTTACTGAACAATTCGGACATTGTAAAACATTGCCACAAGAAACACATTGCAAGTAACTTGCAAAGCCTCGTCGATTATAAAGCAAAATGACTTGTTCCTGGTTGGCTAGGGCGTTAGTTATTAATTCATTTAAACGTGGCGAAATATTTGTTGAAGGCATATCTGCAGGACGAATTGTAGTTAAATCAACCAACTCAATTTGAGGCAAAGGATTTAAAGTAGCGCGTTCGGGTAACTCTAACAGTTTATAATTGTTGTTAGTTACATTAAATAAGCTTTCAAATGACGGCGTTGCGGAACCTAAAATAACTGGGCAGTCATGAAACTTGGCTTTCATAACTGCGACGTCCCGCCCGTGGTAATATATTTTATTGCCTTGTTTATATGAGCTGTCATGCTCTTCATCCACAATGATTAAACCCAAATTTTTAAACGGCGCAAAAATCGCCGAGCGTGCCCCAATTGCGACTTGGATTTTATTCTCTAAAATCGCCTGCCAGCTAGCCCAACGCAGTGCCGGACCAACTTGGCTATGCAAAACCACGATGGGAACTCCAAGCCGAGATTTAAAATGATCTAAAATTTGCGGTGTTAAAGCAATTTCAGGAACAATTACTAATACCGATTTGCCAAGTTGTAATGCCTTTAAAATCGCCTGAATATAAATTTCTGTTTTGCCACTGCCTGTAACGCCGAAGAGTAAAGTCGGTGAAAAAATTGAGGCTTCAATTTGTTGATTGAGATAGTTTAAGGCAGTTTGTTGATGGATATTAATTTGTGGTGGAGCAGAGAAAATAAAACCAGCGCCTTGGCATTTGGCTAGTTCCGCTTCAAAATTGACGACTTGCTGGATTTTAACTAAATTCTTTTTAGTCAGGCTTTTTATTTGATCACGCTGGCTCGCTAAAAAATTTTTATTCAGCTGGCACAACCCGGCTTGGGCGTTAATCTGTTGAAACAAAAGCTTTAAGACTTCAGCTTGTTTCGGAGAACGTTTTTCAAATTTTGCCAGTTGGTTTGTATCTTGTAATAAAGCTAAGGCATTTGAGGTTAAAGAAAATTTTAGCTCAGGTTTGAGTTTTTGTTGTTTAGGAATAACATTATCAATAATGTCAGCAAGAGGCACGCCATAGTATTCGGACATCCATTTAAAGAAAACAAAATCTTTTTGGGTCATGACAGATTGACAATCTAGAATCTCTTTTAAAGTTCCTGCCAAGCGCGGGCGAACTTCCGGAATATTATTTTGCGTAATAGTCCAGAAACCAATTTGTGAAGTGTGGACAGCGCTGTCGCGATAAGAATTGCCAGAAACTAATTTTTTTCTGCTACTATTATTTTTTTTTGATTTAATTTGTTCCTTTATTTTTTTTTCAGCTTGTTCCAGCGGTAATAAAGAAATAACCCACCCCCTTTCAGTGCGATTACCAAGTTTAATAGTAACTTCATTTCCAATTTGAACCTGATTAAATTTTTCTCCAAGGGCGTAGTATAAAGTTGTTGGGAGTCCTGGTATTGTGATTTCAGCAGCAAATAACATGCGAGAGGATTATTTTAAAATTTGTCTCTTGTAAAATGATATTATTTTAATTATATACTTTTGCCCCGTTGTATTTATTGGTTTTTTTTATCGGGATATTCAAATATATGTTTTGGCAAGCTAAAAAACAATTTGTCGGTGTAGATATTGGTGCGGATTCAATTAAAATTGTTTGTCTTGAAAAAATACAAGACAAAATTATTCTTAAAAATAGTATTATCGAACCAAATCTAACCGAGATTTTCGATAGGCATAAAATTGCAAAACCTGAAGAGTTGGGTAAACGTCTGCAAAATCTTTTTAAGAAAAATAAACTAAAAACTAACACTGTAGCTTGTGCTGTCTCAGATAGTAACGTTTTTACTAAAAAAATCTATGTTCCGCTAACTGTTGCCAAGACTGCTCTGCGCAAGAACATTTCAGAAGCAGCTGTGAAGTGTATTCCATATGATATTAGAGCGGTCTGTTATGAATACCAGGTTTTGGGGGTAACTGATGATTTGCAGGTTGAAGTGATGGTGGTCGCTGTCAAAAGGGAGATAGTAGATAATTATTTGTTGGCTTTTGGACAAGCTGGAATTAAGCCAATCCTGATTGATGTTACTTGTTTTGCTTTAGAAAATGTTTTTATTTACAATTATTCTTCAGCTAAGCAGCAGCTGGCAGTCTTATTGGATGTGGGACAGCGTAATGTAGAGATTACAGTTTTAGATCGAGGTCGTCCAGTGGCTTACTTTGAAACTAGTGTGGCTGGCGGGTTATATGTAGAATCTTTAGCTGATGTTTTTCAGATTTTACCTAAGGAAGCGTTTTTAATTTTTAAAGGTGAAGTCGACAATCGTTACGATGATAACTTGTATCGCCAAACTATAACTAATGTAACTAAACATATTGTGGCGAATATTGTCGAAAAATTAAAAAAACAAAATTTTGGATTAAAATTTGAAAATATCGATGTAATTTATGTTACAGGTGGTTGTTTAAAAGTTAGAAGTTTATTAGATGAGTTAGTAGCTAAAACTAATTTGCCGTGTCTACACCTTTATCCGTTTAAAAAAATAATGGATGCTGCTGGAAATGTTATTACAGCAGAGCTTGGAACGCAAGCTTCACCATTTTTAGGCGTGGCGACTGGATTAGCATTGCGTTTAGTTGAGAAAAAATGAAAATTCAATAATCATGATACGAATAAATCTTTTAGAGACAGATAGGAAGCGGCTTGAGTTTAGTTATCTTAAAACTTTTTTACCGTTTTTTTATATCGCCTGCATGTTAGCTTTGATGTTTTTAGCTTTGTTGCCAGCTCAGCGTAGTATTGATGAGAAGTTAAAAGAAATCAAAAAACTAGATGATATAAAAGATAAGGCAAGTATTTATCCAGTTGAAACTAATATGAAAGTTTATGCAGAAAGAGATAAAAAGACCAGAGAACAGTTGACGTTTTTAGCTAGTTTGAAAGCCAAGCAAAATAACGCCTTAATAATTTTGAAAGCTGTGCATAATAATATTCCAGCTAGTATGTGGGTTGAATCAATTGAATATAATAAAGGAACTGCAACCTTGAAGGGTTTTTCTTTTGAATCACAGGCAGTTTTTGATTTTAACAATAAATTAAAGTCTCAGAGTAATCTAAAAAATTCAGATGTGTTGTTTATTAATGAATCAAGTGAAAAAATCAGCAGAAGAAGTGTTGTTGAATATGGTATCAAAGTTGAAAATAAAGACCTAATGTAGCGCAGGCAAGAAAAACTCGCGTTACATTAAGCCATTATAAATTATCTATAAAAATCAATGTGTTATTTGTAATATAAACACAATTAATTATATGCGATATAACCTATTGATAACATTGAAATAAGAAAAAGCTAATGTCCTATTTTATAGCTATTAATAAATTAGTATAAAATTTGTTAATTCTAACTATCTTAATTTTCTTAAAAATTTTTTTATAGAAAAATACTATTGTTACAATTTTATAATTTATGCTATCTTTACCTCCGTTTTTTTATAAGATGTCCTTAGTGGTCATTTTTTCTTGCTTTTTTGTGTGAAAAAATACTTAGGTATTTTTAAATTTATTAAGTTAAAAATTCAGGTAAAAAATATATGAAAATCTTAAGCCAAGCTTTAAAGTATTCATTTTTAGTTGCAGTTATTAGTGGGTGTGCAGGTTCAGATTCTGATTTAAAAGTCGGAGGTGAAGATCTTACAAAAGCTGATATTGCTATTAATGAGAGGTCGGCAAATGATCTTGATTCAATGGCACTTCTTAATAACTCTAATCTAAAATTAAACAAAATTAATTTTGATAAAAAATCAGATACCACTGGAATTGTAACATTATCTCTGAGCGATGTTTCAGTTTTTGAACTTAAACAGACAACACCGACTGAGTATGTTTTAGTTATTCCAGGGGCGGTCGCTGATGCTTCAACCAAAGATCCAAAAGTAGCCTTATCTGGTATGCCCGGTATTAGAACAGTTCGTGTAACCGAAGCAGAGTCTAATGTTTTAGTGAGAATGTTTGTTGATAATGGAATTTCATTGTTAGCTAAATCAGAAGGAAAGAGTATTGTTGTTTCTGCATATCACATTAGTAACGCTTTAGATGTTAACACCAGAGGTCAGTTAGTTGACGATGTAAATGCTGCAGAACCTAAGGAAGCTAAAAAGGAAGTTAAAACTTCTGCTTCTTCAGCATCTGGGAAAAAAGGCGCTGATGTCCCTTCAGCTGATGGTTCAAAAGTTTATACAGGTAAGTTAATCTCTTTGGATTTACAAGATACGGATATTGATAACGCTTTAAAGATTATTGCTGAAGTATCTCGTTTAAATATTATCGCCAGCGAGGAAGTCAAAGGTAAAATTACTTTGCGTTTGGTTGATGTGCCTTGGGATCAAGCTTTAGACGTAATTTTAAAAACTAATGGTTTAGACCAAGTTAGTGAAGGTAGCGTTGTTCGTATTGCCCCTGTTAGAAAGTTAAGAGAAGAAAGAGAAGCTTTAGTTGAGTCTAAGAAAGCTGCCCAAGCTTTAGAAGAACTACAAATTTCTTATATTAGAGTTAGCTATGCTAGGGCTTCTGAATTAGTTGAGCAAGTTCAATCTGTGCTTACTGAACGTGGAAATGTAGCTGTTGACGAACGAACTAATCAGTTAATTGTTAAAGATGTTCAAGAAGGACAAAAGAAAGTTGCTTATTTAGTTGGTAAGTTAGATTTAAGAACTCCTCAGGTCTTGCTTGAAACTCAAATTGTTGAAGGTTCTAGAGATTTTGAGCGTTCTATCGGTAATGAGTTCCATTTTAGTAAAGTTGGTAAAACAACATCATTTGGTCAAGGTAGAGCTAAAACAGAAGTATTAAATGAAGGTGATCAAACGATAACTGAGACTGTAATTGGTGGTGCATTATCTCCTATTTTTGGAGGCAGTAATGGTTTCTCATTTGGTGGTTCTTTCACAAATAAAAGTGGGCAAACTCTTGACGCTATGTTGACTGCTTTAGAGTCGGAAGGTAAAGCTCGAGTTGTGAGTCGTCCGCAAATTGCAACTGTGAACAACAAACCTGCTGAAATTAAGAGTGTCAAAACTGTGCGTGTTATGATGCCTACTGGTGGAACACAGGTTGTTACTGGCGCTAATGGCAGTGCTGGTAATAATCAAGCTTTTGAAGAAGTTGAAGTTGGTATTACTTTAAAAGTAACTCCACAAGCTGCTCCAGATTATTATGTCTTGTTAGATATTGATGCTAAGTCAAGCACGCTCGCTCCAGAAAGTTTGGGTGTTGCAGGTCAAGCTCCAAACACAATTGATAGAACAGCTACTTCTACTATTTTAGTCGAAAGTGGATCTACTTTTGCTTTAGGCGGTATTTATAAAGTTGATAATACTGATACTATTAGAGGCGTACCTTTCTTCAAAGACATTCCAATTTTAGGTCAACTCTTTAGATATCAAGGTGTTAAAAGCACTGACGAAGAGTTAGTTTTCTTTATTACTCCGCATGTAGTTGAAGGCAGTTTTGATGAAGATGCTATGAAAATCTCAAAGTAAGCTTTTAATAAAAAAACTCTAAGCTTTGGAATGAGCGTAAAAAAAATTGGGGGACATTTAAAGTCCCCCTTTTTTTTGTCAGTTCTACGCGATGGTAATTATTCAGTAGTGAAAAATCTACACCACCCTGCGTTTTTATTTTTTTGCAAAGCAGAAGAAATGCGGGTGGTGATTGAAAACAGTTAAGGATTTTATATTAAGAGATCAATATGTCAGATCTGAGAATAATTATAAATTACCAAAATAATAGTGCAGTTTTTGCAGGAAAAGGGACTTTTAACGCTAAAGAGCAGATAAAAGAGTTAGGTGGACGCTGGCAAAATCTGTCCAAAACTTGGGAAATAAAACCGCTGACTTGTGGCGTTGAGAAACTACAAAATATTTTTCCCGGCGCGTTAATTGAAAAAATTGATACTCAGCCTGGTGACGAGTTGATTGTTGACGCTACTAATGGGCAGGATGTTAAACCAGAAATAGCGGCAGTTATTTCAGCTCCAGGTAGCGCAACGCAATCTATAAATTCCTCTCTCCCGGCGCATCAAGGAGTTTCGGAGTTTTTAAATAAAGTTAAAAAGGTTCTTCAAAATTCGTTCAATGGGGTTATTTATATTTGTGGAATGGTCAATAAAGTTACTGATTCTAAGGGACGCAAATATATTGATCTAGAAGATATAGATAATAAAGGCGATTGTATTAGTTGTGTGGTTTGGGAATGGCAGCAGCCCGAAACTGTATTTGCTAGTTTAACTCAAATCGGGTTTGAGTTAGAGGCGAATTTGCCCATCTTGATTCAAGCTAAAGTAGATTTAAATAATAAAAAAGGACAGCTTTCTTTGAATATTACTGGTGTGCTTGCTGAATATACACTTGGTAAATTAAAAGCTGAACGAGATATTACTAATCAAAAACTAAAAACTGAAGGTCTTTTTGATAAACAAAAACAATTAACTCTACCGCTGCCGGCTAAACGTTTAGGAATTTTAACTAGTTCAGCAGGAACTGTAATTAATGATTTAAGAGCTGGATTAGAAACGGCAAAGTTTGGTTTTGAATTGTTTTGGTGTGACGTAAGCGTTCAAGGTAATTCTGCTGTGCAGGAAATTATTCAGGGCTTAAAGTATTTTAGTTTGCAGCCAAATATTGACGCTATTTTACTTTTTAGGGGTGGCGGTAGTCAGTCGGAATTAGCGGTATTTAATGATTATAAACTAGCTCGGGCAATTTGTTTATGTCCTAAGCCGGTAGTTTCAGCTATTGGGCATGAAGCGGATATGTCTTCAACTCAAGACGTAAGTTTTATTGCTTGTGGAGTGCCAAAGAGTATAGGTCTTTATTTTGCTAATCTAATCTTGGAAATCAAAAATAAGTTTAATACTAGTGTGAAAACCATAAATAACAAAGCAATTATTCAGCTTGAAACATATAATTTAAAAATTAAAAACATCAAAGAAACTTTTCCCGAATATATCAAAGCTTTGATTAGTAGACGTGAATCCTTGTTTAGGCAGTTAGTTACAGGTTTGCCAGCCTGGACCAGACAATTTTTGAAGTTTGAAAACAATAAATTATTGCACCTCATTAGTCTTGAGCGAGATATTAAAAAAATGCTTGAATTAAAAAATTTCGATATTGCTCTGAAATTGACAGAATTGTGTAGGGATATAAAAAAGAGAGTTGAATTTAAAGAGCTGACTTTAGAGCATTTTTATTTATTGATTGAAAATGTTTCTCCTCAAAAACAATTAAAACGTGGTTTTTCGTTAGTTAGAAAGAATAACAAATTTGTTACCAATGTAGAGCAGCTGAATGTAAGTGATAATATCGAAATAGAGTTTCATAACGGTAAATCTATCGCGGTGGTCAGCCTCCCGAATAAACAAAAATTATTGAATTAATCGGAATCACGAGGAAAAAGGTAGCGCAGACAAGAAAAGCCTGTGCTACACTCAATCTTACATATTCAAGACTTCTAAGATTTTAAAATTATGATATTTTTTATCATATGGATCAGAAATTGGGTAAGCTAATAATTTTTGTCTTAAATCAATTAGCCCATCTTCTATAGTCCAGGTTGGAGTAAAATTCAGAAGCTTTTCAATTTTTTTACAACTTAATTTGTAGTCTGAAAGATCTGGTTGGTCTTTGATAATTTTAACTTCAAAATCATTACAAAACTTTTTCACCACATTAACTATTGTGAGTGTTGTTAAGTTTTGGTTATTAGCGCCAACATTAAAAGTCTCGCCACTAACTAAATTAATATGCGACTTAACACAAGTCGTAATAGCCTTAGCTACATCTTCTACATGAATAAAAGCTCGACACGAATTTTCGGATTCAATAATAACTTGTTTTTTAAACATCGCATCACGAACAATCGCATTAGGTAACAAATCAAAACGCATACGCGGTGAATAACCATAACAATTGGCAATTCTTAAAACAGTCGGGTAAAAATTTCGCGCTTTATATTTGATAACATGTTCTTCTATTCTAAGTTTAAGACGTGAATATAGAGAAACTGGTTCTGGAACAGCTGTTTCGTAAACTAAGCCATTTAAATTACCATAAACAGAATCAGTCGAAGCGTAAATAAATCTTTCGACGCCATATTCTTTCGCGGCGACCAAAACCATTAAACTTGCAGTATAATTACAATCGCGAAAACTAGCTTCGTTTTCAATGTGTTTAAAACGTTTACCAGACATGTCGGCTAAATAAATTACAGTTGTAGCGTTTTTTAAACCTTTCGCAACTTGATAAATGTTGCCAACATCACCATGCATGATTTCAAGATTAGGATGTTTGATAGTTTCAATTCCTTCTCTGTCGTAAGTAAAATTATCAAAGACTCGAACTTTATAATTCTCTTCAAGTAGCAACTTGGTTACGGGGCAACCTATGTAGCCAGCTCCACCAAAAATAACTACTAGAGAATTGAATTCTTGTTTAAACATAAAATTAATTGTTAGACTGCTTTTATATTCGGACAATCGAGCTCTTTTAGAAAAACTTGCTATATAGTCAAGCTATATGAGTTTTACTTATTAAAAAAAATAGCTCCACTAATGCTTCGCATATACTTCCGTTCTGTGAGCCTCCTCATTACTAAAGGGGTAATGCACAAAGTGGAAGTATATATAAAATCATGTAAGAAATTAAAAGACCTTGACAATAGTATATTGGATTTATTAGATAATATTTGTAACTCTTTAGTAGCTATAGTTATACTTATGATGGTTAGACAGTTACTTGTTTCTTGAAACTACACCTCTACACAGCAAAAACTCAAAAATTCCACCTAATTACTAATTATCTTATTTTTTTAATTGTTAAATTTTATAATTTAGTGTATATTTCCGCTCGTTCTTCCTCGTTCTCGTCGGAGATTCAAGTTTATTGTTTGCATTATTAATAATTAATATTAAATTAAAGGGTTTTCACATGAAAGCAAGACTCGCAATTATATCAGCATTACTTTTAGTATCAAGCAACGTATTCGCACAGGATGTATTGCCAAAAGATAATTTTGGAAGTTCTTACTTCCCTTCTCCTAATTGGAGAGAAAGCGAAGCGCATCCTTTAAGAACAGCAGCATATGTCGTTCATCCAGTGGGCTGGCTATTAAGAGAAGGATTTTATCGCCCGCTATCTGCTTTTATGGCAAGTAATATTGTCACTAAAAGTGTATTTGGATACAGAGATCCATATGATTTCAGAGAAACAATTTGTTTTAATCCATCTATTGATGTTCCAGACTGTGCAATGATACCTCCATATTCTAAGATTGATTACTCTAGTAATAACTTAAATACTTTTGTTGATAGTCATGTAAGTTCCGTGAATAACAGTTATAACAATTTATCTCATCTTTCCCCACAAGCTTTGGTTCAACTGCAAGCTAACAAACAAGTTTATTTTCCAGATATTGCATTTGAATTTGGAAAATCAAAATTAAATGCACTTGGAGAAGGTCGAGTTAGACAAGTAGCTTTACTATTAAAAGCTGATCCTAGTTTAAATGTTGTGCTTGAAGGTAATACTGATAATCGTGGTAATGACAAAGCTAACGTAACTCTTGGAGAAAAAAGGTCTCAAACAGTTAAACGAGAATTAATTGCTTTAGGGATAGATGCTAGCCGTTTAGGTGTAACAAGTAATGGTAAAAATATTCCAGTATTTACTGACAATACAGAGTGGGCTCACGCAGTAAATCGCCGTGTAGTTATCTCAGTTGGTGGGAATCAAGATGCTGTGAATGTAAAAACTCCTGACCAAGTAGCTAAAGCAGATTTTGCTCAAGGTTCTGTTGCTGCTCCAACTTTAGCGCAGGATGAAGCTAAAGCTCCTGCTCAAGTTCTTCCTCCAAGTGTTAAAGATAGTGTTGTAGAAACAGAAATTAAGGATGATACTTTACCTGCTCCTGCTTTATAAAATATAGAAATTTAGTTTTTTATTTTTCATTTCTCCTTTAGGGCGACTTTCTGGTCGCCTTTTTTATTGGTAATCCTTCAATTTCTTATTTCTTGTAAGTTAGTATAGAATCTATCACCCCGCATTTTCTGCTCTATAAAAAATGCGGGGTGATAGATTCTAATGTAAGAAGTGTTGAACGATTCCTACTTTATTTCAATTAAACTTTTTAATTTTAAAGAAAATATCTTTCCAAAATATGAAAAATATACTTATTGTCTAGCCCATTGTAGACGCAGTTGTAGTTTTTAATAGTATTTTTAATTTTACTAAGAAAAAATAAAAATCCATGACTACCTTACTAACAAATAATAAAGAATACAGTACAATTGAGGTTAGAAATTTTATCCAACGTTTGTTTCCAAATCGAAAATTAGTGCTCTCGCAGTTCACTTTTTTTGGACATCTTGGCGTAGCAAAAGCTACTGGTAATACGTTCCGTCGAGGTAGAAGATGCTATCGTTTGGTTGATATGCTTTCGATTGCCTGTGTCATTTCTTTAAAAGAGCAGGGTATTGCTTTAAAAAATATTGAAGCTGTTCCTGCTTTAATCCAGTCAAATGTAGAGAATATATTTGTAAAAAAATCTAGCTGTAAACTAAACGGATATGGCAACACAATTAGTTTAGTTATTCCAGATGAATTAACGCATAACCTAGCTTTAGAACAATTCTTAGATAAGAACTTAGATAAACATGCTATTTTCTGGTCTTTTGATTTAAGCGCCTTAGTTAATAATATAAAGGCGTTGGCTCATGAAGAAATAGCAGACATTCAAGTTGCTGCTTAGTTATTTCCTACTTTTCTACACAGAAACATATTTATTTCATTCTCGATAGAGTCGGCGCTGTTTGTTAACGCTCAATTCAAAAGGATGAAATAAATATGTTTGAAAATTCTGTTGAATACCAAACTTCGTATAACGATATTTATTCTATATTATTATATAGTTTAAAAATTGAAAAAAAACTTTCTGCCAAAGAAAAGAATCTGATAGTTGACTATTTAATCCATTTAAACGGCGAATTTTCTGATATTAAAACTCTTTTAAGTAAAATAAATAGAATATCTTGGGACGCTGCTGAAAAAGAAATTAGCATTGCTATTAAAAATGGTGTAACCTTGATTAATATTTTAGACCCAAGCTATCCAGCTAACTTAAAAGAAATTCCTGATCCGCCTTTAGTTCTGTTTGTTAGAGGAGATTTAACTAACAATCTCATAGGGCAGACTAACAATTCTCCAATCTTAACTATCGCCATGGTTGGCATGCGTTCAGCAAGTCCGAAAGGCAAAAAGATAGCCCAAGATATTGCTGAAGAATTAACTTTACATCGAGTAAATATTGTTAGTGGTTTAGCATATGGCATTGATACGGCTGCACATCTCGGAGCTATCAAAGCAGTTAGATTAGCTAAAGCTGAATATGGTATAAATCTTTCACCGGGCATTATTGTTTTAGGTTCAGGGGTGTTATCAATCTATCCTAAACAAAATATTAAGCTCGCAGAATATTTACTTGAGCTTGGCGGGTGTATTGTCAGCGAGTACGGAATTTTTACTGAACCGCAAAGTTTCTTTTTCCCAGCTCGAAATCGTATTATTAGCGGACTAAGTTCAGCAGTGGTTGTGGTTGAAGCTCAAGAAAAAAGCGGCTCTCTAATTACAGCTCGTTTGGCTTTAGAACAAGGACGAGATGTTTTTGCTATACCTGGAGCTATAGACAACCATAGTAACGCTGGCACAAACAAACTTATTCAACAAGGAGCAGCCTTAATTACTTGTGTTGATGATATATTGGCTAACTTTTCTAAGCTTAAATTTAAGAATATTTGTACAACCGAAAAAGCTTTAGCGCCAACTAAGAGTAATAACCTAGCAGCGCCAGATCTAAATAACATTGAATTTAGAATTTTAAATTTCATCAAAACCCAAAACAATTGTGGTTTTGATGAAATTATTGAAACGTTGCAAGTTGAGACTGCTATTGCAATTTCAACGCTGAATAGACTTGAAATGGGGAAAGAAATTTTTATTCATCCTGGTAATATCTATTCAACAGAACCATTTATATAGGAGGACAAGATGACAACTGAAATAACTAATTTAAACACAGAAAGTAATGTTTTGCTCAATAAACTTGCTGCATATGGCGAACAGTATGACAAAATCAACGATGCTGTTTTTGAGGTCGTGCAAACTGCCAATGACCGGTTTTCTCGTTCTTTAGATATTCAAGATGCAGCGCTCAAAAAACTTAATCAAACTCAAAGAGGGTCATTAAAAAGTAATGAGCCTTTCATGCGAGCTGCTAGTGGTGTGTTTAATGCTATAACTGGCGTGTTAAGTGCTTGTTCTGCTCTTAATCAGGACATTAAAACCAATAATCGTAGTTATAGTAACACAATGTTCGCTATTACTAAAAGCACAATCCAAGCCACCTTGACAGTCATGGCAGGTACTGCAACTGCTGGTTTGCTAGCGTTAGTTGCTACGCCAGCAGCAATCACTTGTGTGGCAGCTATTAGTGTAGGTGTGGGTGTTGGGTATTTAGTAGGTAAGGTGTTCGATGAATTTAAAACATAAAAAATCTCTTGTATTGCTTAGTAAATTACTTTATAAGCGGTCAAACTATGGCTCATCTTAATAAATTTATAATTTCTTTATGCATATTTGCTTTAGTCTATGCTTTAGGTAAGACTTCTTTTTCGCAGAACAAGAAGCAAGCAGAAGATATAATTGAGGATACTAATTTCGTTTGGTCTCAACTAACTGACGGGATAGAGTTCTCTACCTATCATTTAATTGGTGACACGAGTGTCTTGCGTTTTGAAGTCTATTTATTAAGAATTGATCCACTCAAGATTAAGACAGAGATTGTTTTAGCTAAGGATTTAGAGCGCAGCGCCAGCGATATTAAATCTATGGCTAATAGTCGAAAGGCGTTAGTTGGGATTAATGCTAATTTTTTTGATTTGAATAGTAATCCCTTAGGGTTGATTATTAGAAATGGTAAAAAAATTAACAAATTCCATACTGGTGGTAAAACGTTAAGTGGAATTTTTTATATTAAAGATAATGAGCCAAAAATTGTTTTTCGTGGAACTCCAATTCCAGATGAGGTTGAGTTAGCAATTCAATCTGGTCCCAGACTAATGCTTGATGGAAACCAAATCAAGCTTACTCCTTCTGAGCATTCAACTAGACGTTCAGGTATTGCAACTACCCAAGATGGGAAAATTATTATTTATTCTACATTATTGAGATTTCCTGGAGCTACTTTATCCCAGATTCAGAAGATGCTGTTATTTCCTGAGTTAAATATTAAAGATGCTTTAAATTTGGATGGAGGAAGTTCTTCGCAATTTTATATTAATGAGTTGATTGCTCCTAAAGGCGAAGAAATTCTTTTGAGTGGTGGTGATGCAGTTCCAGTAGGATTAGTTTTTATTAAAAGGTGATGGTATATGTATATAAAACCTCTTGAAAACACCGCTCCTCGCGAGTCGCTCAAAAAGACAGTTAAAAAGCCAAATTCTGTTGTTTCTTTTGAAGAAGAACTAATCAAAAGCATTGAAGATAGTGAAGTAGTTGATTTAGTTCAGCTAACAAAAGATAACGGTGACCCAGAACCTAAAAAACATCATAGTTTTCAGCAAGAAGAAACTCCTGAAAATAACTCTTCAACCACCCATAAATTAGATATTAAAGTATAAAATTTTACATCAGCCTTAAAGTTTTTTTAGTAAGTTGTCGATACACCAGACATAATATATCAAAGATTAAATATTAATTGTTAAAATTTTGTAACATATCATCATGGCTAAAAGATTATCTTCTAAAAAAAGCAAACGTAATTCCCAAAAGATACATCATATTTCTTTATTTTCTTTAATCTGCACTTTTGCCGTTCTCTTTTTAATGGTCTATTTTGCGCCTAAAAACAAAGTACCAGACAATACGGAATCCGCTAAAGGCTTTCAAGTTTCTATGATTGGTGGATGTTAATTAAGCAATTAAATTTTTTTAATTGTTTGGCTAATTAATATTAAAGATTGGGAGCATATTGTATACGGGCTAGCTTTCCAGCCGACCTAATAAAAATCTATAGGCTTTAGCCGGTAGTGCATTATTAATTACTAAGTGCGAAAAGAGTAAGTTGCTGGTCGAGTCTGACCCCCATACCAGAAAAAATCCAGAAAAATGTAGAGTAATTGCTTGATTTTGCTTAGAATTAGCTGATTAAGGAGAAGTTGCGGAGATATATTTTAAAAAAAATTTAATTTTAGCTTGCAAAAAGTTTTAAATAGTATATACAAGCCGCCCATTGTTGGAGACGGCAATAGGGAATTTCTAAAAATCCCAACTTCTTCGTTACTCTGTTTCTGTTTTGCAAAAATGTTTATTTACATTAGTAAATTCCGCTTTTTGTAAAAGAGTAAACACAAAATTATTAAGAACATTTGCTTTGCAGATTTTCTTACTAATTTTACTAAAATAGCACATTAAATGCTGTTTTAACCTAGAATTTGGAATTTTTAGAAATTCAAGATGAAAATTTTACTGTGAGGCTAGTTTTAATTGTTAATTGTACTTACATTTTAATAAAATAATTTTATAATTATTTTTTACGATAGATGTTTTAATTTTGAAAATTAAAATGTTTTTGGGAATTGAAAGTTTTCTTAATTTTAAAGTTTCCTTTCACTAAGTCAGTGTAAGTGAGAAGCAAACACAGTTTGATTCGTAATGAAACTATTAAGGATCATCGAGCGTAGATGAGGCAAATATATCGACTTTCTAGGTTGTCGTAACAACTTTTTAGGGTTGCTAAAAAACAACTTGATATATTCTGCTCAAGGTTACCTTGGCTCAAGAAAGAGCTAGTTTCATAAAGAGTATAAAACAAAATTTTTAAAGTTTTAAAAAAATGGCAGGCATAGATAAAAGTCCGTATAATATTATTGTTCGTCCAATCGTTACCGAAAAATCAGCGCTAGCTAACAGTGGACCAAATAATACTGTAATCTTTGAGGTTAACCCCAAAGCCAATAAAATAGAAATCAAAAAAGCAGTTGAAAAAATTTTTAATGTGAAAGTGAAAAGTGTTCACACTTTAAGAACTATGGGAAAAATTAAAAGAGTGTATGCAAAAACAGGCAAGCAAAAAGTCGTTAAAAAAGCTTTTGTAGCTTTGCAACCTGGTAACACTATCAATGTAATAGAAGGGTTATAATGGCACTAAAAAATTATCATCCATGCACGGCAGGTACACGCTTTAGAACAGTTTCTGTCTTTTCTGAACTGACTAAAGGGAAAAAACCAGAAAAAGCCTTATTGGTTAAAAAAGGTTCAATTGATGGACGTAACTGCTATGGACGTATCACAATTCGTCGCCGTGGCGGTGGACATAAACAACAATACCGCCTAATCGATTTTAAACGAAATAAATTTAATATTCCTGCTAAAGTCGTTTCAATAGAATATGATCCAGTTCGGACAGCCAGAATCGCTCTCTTACAATATGTAGACGGCGAAAAACGTTATATCATAGCTCCAACTGGTTTAAATCAAGGAACAAATGTTTTATCCGGAACTCAAGCTGAACCAAGAGTTGGTAACGCACTTTTTTTAAAAGATATTCCAGTGGGCGAGATGATACATAATGTTGAGTTATATCCAGGCGCCGGTGGACAATTAGTGCGTAGCGCTGGCGGTGGAGCGCAATTAATGGCAAAGACTGGTAAATATGCCTTAATCAGGTTACCCAGCGGTGAACAACGTAAGATTTTATTAACTTGTATGGCAACTATCGGTATAGTTGGAAATGCTGAACAAGCTAACAAAAGTTTAGGTAAAGCTGGCGCTAGTCGTTGGGCTGGTAGAAGACCTAAAGTTCGTGGTGTTGCAATGAACCCAGTTGATCATCCACATGGCGGTGGTGAAGGTAAAACCTCTGGCGGGCGTCATCCAGTTACTCCATGGGGTAAACCTACTAAAGGTTATAAAACAAGGACTAATAAACGAACTGATAAATTTATTGTTAGGAGAAGAAAGTAATTTTTTGCTTTCATACCCCAATTTTTTTTCTCAGAAAAATTTGGTGGTATGTGGCTTTGATATTTTAAGGAGAAATTAGTGGCACGTTCAATTAAAAAGGGACCATTTGTTGATGAAAGTTTAATGAAGTGGGTTGGGAGATTTCAAGCCGGAACACATCGTGGACCAATTAAAACTTGGTCCAGACGTTCGACTATTATTCCAGAAATGGTAGGTTTGACTTTTGCAATTCATAATGGAAAAAAGTTTCTTCCAGTTTTTGTTACCGAAAATATGGTTGGTCATAAATTAGGTGAGTTCTCAATAACTCGAACTTTCCATAGTCATGGTGGTGGTGCAAAGAATACTAAATCTCCTGCTAAAAAATAAAAAAGGTAGAATTATGGGCAATAAAATTTTAAACGATGGTTATGTATCAAAAGCAATTTTAACTAACGTTAGAGTCTCGCCGCGTAAGGCGCGCTTAGTAGCGGATTTAGTTCGAGGAAAAAAAGTTACAACGGCGGTTGATATTTTGAATTACAGCACAAAAAAGACAGCTCCTTTGTTAAAGAAGTTGGTTTTATCTGCAGTAGCTAATGCCAAACAAAGTGAGGGGGTAGATATTGAAGAGTTATTTGTTCGTAGTGTTACGGTTAATGAGGGTAAGAAAAATAAACGTTTCTTACCACGCGCGCAAGGTCGCGCTACTCCACTTATTAAACGTCATAGTTCAATAACTGTTATATTAGATGAATTATAATTAAAAAGGAATATATTGCATGGGTCAAAAAGTTCATCCACATGGTATGCGACTAGGAGTAACCACAACTTGGTTGTCTCGCTGGTATACTAAAGGTAATTACGCCAAACAATTACAACAAGATTTTAAACTTCGGGAGTTTATTAATAAGCGTTTAGCGAGTGCTGGTATTTCAAGCGTTGAGATTGAAAGGACTGTCAGTCGAGTAAAAGTAAATGTGAGAACTGCAAGACCGGGTTTAGTTATTGGTAAGAAAGGACGCGATATTGAAGAGTTTCGTCAAGAGTTAAAAAAGATGATTGGTCGTGAAGTGATTGTTAACATTATTGAAGTGCGTAAAGCTGATTTAGATGCCAATTTAGTAGCTCAAAATATTGCGAATCAATTGGTGCGTCGTGTCGCTTATCGACGTGCCATGAAAGATGCGATTGCCAAAGCCATGAAGATGGGAGCTGAAGGAGTTAAAATTATGATTGGCGGACGTTTAGCTGGGGCAGATATTGCCAGAACAGAATGGGCAAGAGAAGGACGTGTTCCGCTGCATACCTTAAGAGCTAAAATTGATTACGGCACAGCTGAAGCTCTAACAACATATGGAATTTTAGGCATTAAAGTTTGGATTTTTAGAGGCGAAGTTGCTGACGGTATTGACGCAGCGGAACAAATAGCAATTTAATTGTAGGATTTAACAATGTTATTATCACCTAAAAAAGTAGTGCATCGCAAGCAAATGAAGCAGGCGAGACATTTAAGTGGCACTGAAACCAGAGGCACAACTTGTGCATTTGGAGATTTCGGATTAATGGCAACCGAGTCGGCTTGGGTTACTAACCGACAAATTGAAGCGGCGCGTATTGCAATTAACAGACATTTAAAAAGAGGCGGAAAGGTTTGGATTCGCGTCTATCCTGACAAGCCTTTAACCAAGAAACCTGCTGAAGTCAGGATGGGAAAAGGTAAAGGTTCTCCAGAGCTTTGGGTAGCTGAAGTTAAACGCGGGCGCGTTTTATATGAAATTAATGGCGTGGCTGAAGAAATTGCTTTGCGAGCTTTACAACTCGGCGCTGCGAAGTTGCCAGTTAAAACCCGAACTATCAAGAGGTCAGTACATTAAAGTAAATTATATCAACTAACTTCTTCTTAAGAGTTGAAGAAGAAGTTGGAACAGTTTTTTAGGCAAGCGAAAACTAAGGGAGTTTAGATTTTATGAAAAAAGCAGATTACTTAAAAGAACTACGAAGCATCTCGCAAGAGGCGTTGCAGGCAAAAGTTTCTGATTTACAGGAAGAATTAATGAATATCCGTTTTAAACATGCGTCTGGTCAATTAGAAAAAGTTTCTGAACTAACAGCCATTCGTAGGCGCATTGCTCAACTTAAAACAGTTATTAACGAACAAAATGCATTAAGGTAAAAGAATATGCAAGAACAAGAAACGGCTCAAAAAGAACGTGGACTAGCTAGAAAATTAAGAGGTTATGTTCGAAGTGATAAAATGGATAAATCCGTTGTTGTTGCAGTTTCTACTTATAAGAAACATCCTCAATATGGAAAATATGTTTTAAAAACTAAGAAATACATGGCGCATGATGAAACTAATCAGTGTCGGGTTGGTGACCAAGTTGAAATTGTAGAATGTCGTCCATTAAGTAAAAATAAATGTTGGCGCGTGCGTTCAATTGTTGAGAAGGCAATTTAAAGAGGAGATTTATGATACAGCAAGAAACAGTGTTAGATGTAGCCGATAACTCAGGTGCTAAAAAAGTAATGTGTATCAGAGTGTTAGGCGGGACAAGTCGCCGTTATGCAAGTATCGGGGATATTATTGTTGTCGCAGTTAAGGAAGCGCTACCCAATTCAAAAATTAAAAAAGGTAGTGTCCATAAGGCAGTGGTAGTGCGAGTAGCGCAAACTTTAAGTCGTGAAGATGGTTCACACATTAAGTTTGATACAAATGCGGCTGTCTTAATTAATGCTGCCAAAGAGCCAGTTGGAAATCGTATTTTTGGTCCAGTGGCTCGCGAATTACGTGGTAGAAACTTTATGAAGATAATCTCATTAGCTCCAGAGGTGTTATAATTATGGCTTTAAAAAAATCTAAAAGACCAATCAATAAACATGAGTTTATTACCGCTTTACGCAAGGGTGATAAAGTTATGGTCATTGCTGGTGGAAACAGTAAAAGAGAAGATATTCGTGGTAAGGTGGGGAAGATTATGAAGTTTTTGCCTAAGAAAAATCGTGTCTTTGTAGAAGGTGTAAAACTTATCAAGAGGCATCAGAAAAGTAAAAATGCTCAAGAGTCTTCAAGAATAGTTACCAAAGAAGCTGGGATACATATCTCGAATGTTATGTATTATGTTGAAGAATTAAAACGTCCAGTTAGACTGCGATTTGAAACTTTAGAAGATGGTCAAAAGGTTCGTGGTTATACGCATCCAGAGACTAAGAAATTTGAACAAATAGCTTAAGAGAACGGGAATTTTTAGAAGTTCCTTAATAATATAAGAAAGAATAAATGAAACCGCGTTATAAAGAAATATATGATACTAAAGTTGTTGATGCTTTAAAACAACAATTTAAGTATGAGAATGTTCATCAAATTCCCAAAATTGAAAAGATAGTTTTAAATATGGGGGTTGGTGAGGCAGTTCAGAATGCAAAAGCCATGGAATTTGCCGTTAATGATATGACTTTGATTGCTGGGCAGAAGCCATCAGTTAGGAAATCCAAAAAGTCAATTGCAAATTTTAAATTGCGAGAAGGTTTGCCTATTGGTGTTACTGTAACTTTAAGAGGCAACAGAATGTATGAGTTTATGGATAGATTGTTGACTATTGCTTTGCCTCGCGTGCGTGACTTTCGTGGAGTTTCTAAGAGCGCTTTTGATGGACGTGGCAATTATTCATTAGGTATCAATGAGCAAATTATTTTTCCAGAGATCGATATTGAAAAAACAACTTTGCGTGGTTTAAGCGTTACTTTTGTAACAACTGCGCAAAATAATGAAGAAGGCAAGGCTTTATTAACAGCATTTGGATTTCCATTTAGGGGATAAAGTATATTTTATGGCTAAAAAATCATTAATAGTAAAAGCAAAAAAAGAGCCAAAGTTTAAAGTTAGACAATATAACCGTTGTCAATGTTGCGGGCGACCACGTGGTGTTTATCGCAAATTTGGACTTTGTCGTTTATGTTTACGTAAGCATGCCTTAAAAGGAGAAATTCCGGGATTAATCAAAGCTAGCTGGTAAAATAATGTTAGTATTGAGAGTTAATTCAGCGAGTTGAAGCTCGCGACTTAGGTCTCTGCAATATAAAATGATAAATTAAATTATAAGGGGATATTAAAGAGAATGAATACTGATCCAATAGCAGATCTTCTAACTCGTATTAGAAATGCTCAAAAGGCTGGACACCAAATAGTTTATGTGCCGTTTTCTAAAACCAAAGAAAGTATCATCTCGGTTTTATTAAGTGAGGGCTATATTGAAGCTGTAACAACTGAAACTAAGGGTATTAAGAAGAATTTCAGAATCGTTTTAAAATATACTAAGACGGGTAGGGCAGTTATTAAAGAAATTAAAAGATTAAGTTCATCTGGTCGTCGTTTATATGTGCCAGTTGATAAAATACCAGTTTTCAGATCAGGACTTGGAACAATAATTGTTTCCACTTCAAAAGGTATGATGACAGGTCGGGAAGCAAAACGCCAAAATATTGGTGGTGAGTTAGTTTGTTCAATTTTCTAAGGAGGTTTTTAAAATGTCTCGTATAGGTAAATTACCCATAGAAGTCCCCAAGGGAGTAAAAGTTGAAATTGCTGGAAACTTAATTAAAGTCGAAGGTCCTAAGGGAAAACTTCAAAGGCAAGTTCGTCCAGAGGTTACTTGTCAAGTCGATAACAATGTTATTGTTTTAGTTCGCAAAGATGATACTAAAGAAAGTCGAGCTTTTCATGGTATGGAAAGAGCTTTAGTTAATAACATGGTTAAGGGGGTGGCGACAGGATTTGAAAAAATTCTGGATGTGATTGGTGTTGGTTATCGTGTGGATGTTAAAGGTGATGTGGTTGATTTAACTTTAGGTTTATCGCATCCCGTTGAATATAAATTGCCTGCTGGAGTAAAAGGGACAGCTCTTAAAGAAGGTAAAGAGTCAGCTTTAAAACTTGAAGGTGTAGATAAACAATTAGTTAATGAAACGGCAGCCCAAATTAAACGTTTCCGTCCGCCAGAGTGTTACAAAGGCAAAGGCATTCGTTATCGTGGCGAAGTTATCAAACTTAAAGCTGGTAAGACAGGTAAGAAATAAGATTAATATTTTTTCGTGAGAAAACATATGGCAGATAAAGCAAAAATAAGACAAGAAATTAGAACAACCCGCAAAAAAGGCTTAAGGAAAAAAGTTAAGGGGACTGCTGAAAAACCTAGACTTTGTGTTTATCGAAGTTTGAAATACACCTATGCTCAGTTAATTAGCGATGAAAAAGGAATAGTTTTAGGTATGGCATCTACCAAGCAGCTAGCTAATACTAAGCTTTCAGCAAAATGTGTGGACAGTGCCAAAGCTTTGGGGAAAAAAATTGCTGAAATTGCCAAAGCTAAGAATATCGAAACTGTTGTCTTTGATAGAAATGGTTATTTGTATCATGGTAGAGTCGCGGCAGTAGCTGACGGTGCAAGAGAGGGTGGGCTTAATTTTTAATTGTATTTTTTAGGAGAAAAATGGGAGCAAAATATAATAGACCAGCGGATAGAAAATTATCAGCTAAAGATGCTGGTGCTTTAATTGAGAAAGTTATTAATATTAGTCGAGTTGCTAAAGTTGTCAAAGGCGGTCGACGTTTTAGTTTTAGCGCCTTAGTCGTGGTTGGAGATAATGACGGGCATGTTGGCTATGGCTTAGGTAAAGCTAATGAAGTTCCAGATGCAATTAGAAAAGGAACAGAAGCTGCTAAGAGGGCTTTGATTAGTGTCCCTTTAGCGGGAGTTACTATTCCTTTTGAAGTAATTGGGCGTTTTGGCGCGGCAAAGGTTTTAATGAAACCAGCTTCACCAGGTACTGGAGTTATCGCAGGCGGAACAGTTCGCGGTGTGTTGGAAAAAATTGGGATTAAAGATATTTTGACCAAGTCATATGGCTCTCGAAATCCTCACAACGTATTAGGCGCGGTGTTTAATGGTTTATTACAGCTGGAAGGTGCAGAGGAGGTTGCTACTAGAAGAAGAAAAACTATCGAAGAGATTGAATTTAGACCATACGGAGTATAATTAACATGACTAAAAAAACAGAAACAGTAATAGTCAAACAAGTTCGTAGCTCTAATCGACACCCTAAGGTTCAACTGGCGACTTTAAAAGCTTTAGGTTTAGGGAGGATTGGAAAAACTGCAAATCATGTTTTAACACCAGCAACTATTGGCAGGATTAAAGCTGTGTCGCATCTAGTAATAATTGAAAAAGAAAAGTAAAAACTATGAGTAATGAAAAATTTTTAAATTTGTCATCTTTAGCTCCGGCTAAAGGTTCACGCAAGACTCGTAAACGTAAAGGTCTTGGTGAGAGTTCTGGTTTAGGTAAGACTTCTGGACGAGGTCATAAAGGACAGCGCGCTAGAACAAGTGGTAATGTGCGTGTCGGGTTTGAAGGTGGTCAGATGCCTTTATATAGACGGTTGCCAAAGATTGGTTTTACCTCAAGAAAAAAACTTGCTGGAGAGAATCTTTATACAGTTATTTCGACTACTAAGTTGGTTAAAATAGCTGATAAGTGTAATAAGCAAGAGATAACTCTACAGTTATTAAAAGATTTAAAAGTAGTCAAAGGTAAATCTGTGAAGGTAAAAATTTTAGCTGGTAAGGCTGATTTTAATAAGCAATTGGTAATTGAAGTGCATGCAATATCTGCAACTGCCAAAGAAGTTATTGAAAAAGCAGGCGGGCAAGTTAAAATTTTGGAGGGATAATTAAGTGATAGGTGGCTTTTTTGATACTACTAAAATTCCAGAACTAAGACGACGTATTTTATTTGTAATTCTGATGCTTATTATTTATCGGATAGGTATCTTTATTCCTATTCCTGGCATTGATGTTTTGGCTTTCAAAAACTTTATGGAGCAGAGTGCTGCGGCTGGTATCTTAGGTATGGCTAACATGTTTTCTGGTGGTGCCTTAGAAAATTTTTCGATTATGGCACTCGGTATCATGCCTTATATTTCAGTCAGTATTATTTTTCAATTATTGCGACATACTGTTAAGCCTTTAGAAGAATTGGCCCAAGAAGGACAACAAGGAAAAAGGAAAATTTCAAAATATATTAGAATTGGTACTGTATTTTTAGCCTTGTTTCAAGGTTATGTCATTAGTGCAGGACTTGAAACGCAAGGAGGAATTGTTACTACTCCAGGTTTAGCTTTTAAAATTTGCACGGCTATTACACTTTGCACTGGTACAATGTTTGTGATGTGGCTAGGAGAACAAATTACCGAGCATGGTATTGGAAACGGGATTAGTATTATCATTATGGCAGGTATTGTGGCTCGTATGCCAAGTGGTATCGGGAGTGCTTATATACTTTTAGCAGACGACGATGCATATGGTAAATTTTTATTACTTTTTGCTTTTGGGTTGGCGATTGTAACTTTTGTAGTTTTTATCGAAAGATCTTTGCGAGAAATTCCAGTTAAATATCCAGGTCGAGCTGTAGGACGTGGGCAGTTTTCTAAATCCTTCACGCAACATTTACCACTTAAACTTAATAGCTCTGGTGTCATGCCAGCTATTTTTGCTTCGGCATTTATCAGCCTACCAATTATGTTTATCCAGTTTTTACAGATTGAAGCTTTAGACAGTTTCATGAGTTATATTAATCATGGTGGTTTTTTTTATGAATTATTTTTTGGATTATTAATTGTATTTTTCTGTTTCTTTTATACTGCCTTGACTCTTGATCCGGATAAGCTGGCTGATAATTTGAAAAGTAATGGTGCTTTTATTCCGACTGTGCGTCCTGGCAAAGATACATCTGCATATATTGGTGATGTAATTACTAAACTCACGGTTTGGGGATCTATTTATATGTGTATTGTTTGCATAGTGCCACAGGTCTTTTATCGTGAATTAGGCGCTGTGAGTTTTAGTTACTTCTTTGGTGGAACGGCGGTTTTAATTACTGTCGGTGTTGTGATTGATACTATTTCACAGATTGAGCCTTATTTAGTTTCTCGTAATTATACAAGTCTTATAAAAAAAGGGGCTGGTAAGATGCGTGGAATTGGACAGGCAATGCCACATATGAAAGGAAAATTAATTCAAAGATGACAGAGTTAGAAAAATGGAACTCTCAAAGAAGTGAAAATCTCTACGAAATCAAAAATTGGGGAGCAGGATATTTCGGAATTAATCAAGAGGGGCATGTTTTAGTTTATCCGCATGGTCAAACATATCCGGCGGTTGATTTATATGATATAGTTCAATCAGCTATTGAACGTGAGATACAGCTTCCAATCTTATTGCGTTTTAATGATATTCTGCGCCATAGAATACAAGTTATTCAAGCGGCTTTTAAAAATGCGATTGCTGAATATGAATATCAGAGTAGTTTTTTTCATGTTTATCCGCTTAAAGTTAATCAACAAGCTGGGATTGTAAAAGTCATTAGTCAAGTCGATCAAGATTTTAATATTGGTTTGGAAGTCGGCAGCAAAACGGAGCTGCTGGCGGCGATGGGAGTTCAAGAAAACAAAAACGCCTTGTTACTTTGTAATGGTTATAAGGATCGTGAATTTATAGAATTAGCTCTAATTAGTTGTAAACTTTGCAGACGAGTAATACTTATAGTGGAAAAACTCTCTGAATTAAAGCAGATTCTTGAGTTAGCAAATGATTTAAAAGTTACGCCAGAAATTGGTTTTCGGATACGTATTTCAGGAAAAGGTTCAGGACGCTGGGTAAAGTCTGGTGGAGATCGGGCGAAGTTTGGTTTAACGATTAATGAAGTTTTGTGGGGTGTTGAAGAGCTGGAACATTGTGGTATGCAGTCGGCTTTAAAGCTCATTCATTTTCATTTAGGTAGCCAGTTGACAACTATTTCAAATTTGCGAGTTGCGTTAAAAGAAGCTATGCAGATTTATGTTCAGCTCAAGAAGCGTTGCGTCGAGCTTAGTTTTTTAGATATTGGTGGTGGGTTAGGAGTGGATTATGATGGTTCAAAAACAAATTTTGAATCATCTATGAACTATACCACCGAAGAATATGCGCGGGATGTGGTTTGGACAATTGACGAAGTTTGTCGGAGTTCGCAAACTAATCCGCCGCATATTATTATTGAGTCTGGGCGTGCGACAGTAGCTTACCATTCGGTTTTAATCTTTAATGTGTTGGGAATTGCTAATACTTTTCCGACAGTTTGTAATCCTCAAGAAATTATTGCAAAGACTAAGAATCACAATTTAAAGGAGTTATCCGAGTTATTTTTAGGTCTGACGCCTAAGAATTGCCAAGAAACTTTAAATGACGCTTTGGAGTTGCGTTCCGAGATAATGCAACAGTTTAATATGGGCTTAATTTCGATTGAGGATCGCGCGCGAACTGATCAATGTTTTTGGTCGTTGTTGCATGCGATTACAGAGGTTGCCAAGAAATTAAATTTTGTTCCAGAAGATATTCAAGAGTTGCCTAGTCTTTTGACAGATACTTATTTTTGTAATTTTTCAGTGTTTCAGTCGATTGCTGATAGTTGGGCGATTAAGCAGCTCTTTCCTGTTATACCGATTCATCGTTTAAATGAGGAGCCGCTAAAAAAGGTTACGTTGGCGGATATAACTTGTGATTCAGATGGTAAGATTGATCGTTTTGTGGATGTGCGGGATGTTAAGTCATATTTGCCAGTGCATGAATTGCGTGCAAACGATCCTTATTATTTAGGTGCATTCTTAGTCGGTGCGTATCAAGAGACTTTAGGGGATTTGCATAATCTTTTTGGGGATACGAATGCGATTCATATTGAAGTAACGCCAGCTGGGCGGGTTGATATAGTCAACGTTGTAAATGGCGATACAATGCGTGAGGTTTTGCGATATGTGCAGTATGATAAAGAGATTCTTTGTTCACGTTGGCGTAGCGCTATTGAGCAAGCTGTTTCAGAGAAAAAGATTACGGCTATTGAGTCAGCTCAAATTTTTAAAATCTATCATCAAGCCTTTGAGCATTCAACATATTTGAATTCTAAGTAAACAACCAGCCCCCGTTTCGCATATTTAGGGAAAATAAGTGCAAATATATTTTATTCTAATATCCTCCTCAGTGTTCTCTGAGTTTCTATATTAAAAAAGGTTCAAGACTAGTAGTCGGCGAAGAAAAACTCGATAGTTCTGTTGAGTAGCTTTTTTTCCCGATAATTAGGATAATTCTTTTGAACTATCCTTTTAAACTCTTCAGGTGATTTTGCTATGCCTGCAATTGAATGTAAAAATCTGAGATATTCTATTTTGTTTTGAACATCTTTTAAAGTTTCCAAGCTATAATAAGGAGTTAAAACTAAATCATAATGTTTAGCTAAAATACTTTTTAAATGTGTTATCATGTAAATAATATCGGCTTTGTGAAGAACAATTGAGTGAACATGATGTCCAAGCAAATGGAGATAGACTGCGTTGATGTCTGGAAATTCAACATTAAAGGTTTTAGACGAGGTATAGAAAATTCTTATTCTGATACCCGCAATAATTGTTTCTGAATTATCAATGTATTCGTGGATTACAGGAACTGAACTATCAAAAATTTTTCCGTAAGTTCGAATATGACAATCAGTGACTATTCTGCCTGCCCCTTTATTGCAATAATAAAAAGCATTTTTAGTCGAATATCTTTTGACATCTGGTAAGAAACTCGCCCCGATTGCACGATACATAACTAGTATACCGTTTATCTTTATCTTGGAAAGGTTAAGTTTGAGATATAGCTCCAATTCTTTAATATTTTCGAAAAAGCAAGGAGTTTCAACGATTAGTGCCTCTTGATTTTTCTCTAAAATATAAACTTCGTTGTTTAGAGGATCGTTAGTTTTATAAGCATGTAGTTTTATCTCACCAAGGTCATAGATATGAATTTCACCTTTGTTTAACTTAATAATTTGAGAAATATTATTTTCCATATTTGCTACTCCATTTTCACAGTGTTTTTACTCTCAAACTGTGTTTCAAGAGAGCCTTTAAGAATAGCACGAAATTCTAAAAAGTCTAGCTTAGCTATAAAAAATCAAAGCTAATTATGTTTAAAATTTTATCATGAAAAAAATTAATAATTAAATATTGATTAGAATAACTATAATATTTAATTCGGTTAGTTCATTTGGTATGGGGTTAATTCATCTGGTATGGGGTTACATTTTAGCAACATTTTAGCACAAGTTTCATTGGAAACTTTTTTTAATCTTCGACGATAAAATAAATTTTTGGAGTATTTTTTTTCAAGTCGAAAGTTATTTCTGAAATTACGAAATCTAAAGTAACCCTATACCAATAACGCCAGTAACGACGAGATTAATTAGCGTTTAGCAAGAGCAGTAGCTGTGCATTTCCGGACAATTGGATTTATTTCCGGATAATCTGGTTCGCTGGGAAACGTTGGTAAACGAAAACGAACGTTGGCGAACGAACGTTGGAACGTTGGTATGGGGTTCTTTTTCTGGAAACGTTGGTGGGGTTGGTATGGGGTTACTTTTAAATATAATTTTTTAGGTTAAAAAATCATCCAAAGAATCATATATCGGGCAATATCTTAGAAAGTTTCCACTGAAGTTTATGACTAAAAGTAACCCCATACCAGAATCTCCAGAATCTCCCAGCCAGAATCTCCCAGAACCTAACAGAATCTAAAACCTCATACCAGAACCTAAAAACCTAAATACTGTTGGTTTTTGAAAGGATAAAGAAGTTGTAATTGAATTATTGCCTGCCCAAGGTGAATCAAAAACGATTTGTAAATCCAGAACAATGCATGAGGTGTTAGTATGAAATGTTTAGATTGGAGTAATCATTTTGAATATTTTATCTGCAACCTACTCTTTTCGCTCTTAATGGTTGACGACGCCTCTATACCAGAAAAACAAATTTTAAATTAATTCATTAGTTGAATTATGACGAGTTAAATTGTGTTTTAATCTGGCTAAAGCTCGCGAACGTATTTGAGAGGCACGAGATTCAGTAACTCCAATAACTTCTCCAATTTCTTTTAAATTAAGTTCTTCGTAAAAATAAAGACAAATCACAAGTTTTTCTTTTTCCGCTAATTTATCAATAGCTTGACCAACCAACTGTGTTCTTTCAGATTCAAGTAAGCCACTCAGGGGACCAACATAATCAGTTAAGCTATTCAAGTTGTCATTAGTAGTTTTGTTAGAAAAATGCTCTTCACCATGTCCAAAGCCTAGATCTTCAAAACTTACTAAAGAAACATTATTAATTTCATTTAGCATATGTCGAACAGTAGCTTCGTTTAGGCCTAGTTCTTTGGCTATTTCCTGATCATTAGCAGGTCTACCGAGTTCTTGTTCAAGCCGTGATACGACAGAGTCAAGTTTATTAGCTTTATGTCTCAGCGAACGTGGCGCCCAGTCTTGGTCACGAAAACTATCTAGGATAGCTCCCCGAACGCGAAATTGAGCATATGTTGAGAAGTTAGTTTCGTGTTTATGATCGTATTTTTCAAAGGCGTCAACTAAGCCAATCATGCCGGAGTTAAGCATTTCATCTATATTAACATCATGAGGCAGACGAGATGAGATGCGATGTACGACACGTCTGACTAGAGGCATGAATTGCTTAATCATTTCTTCACGTTTTTCTTCGTTAAGCAAGTCGGTAATCTTAGTTGTGGTTTTATTTTTTTGTTTCTTGAGCATAAAAAAACTTTAGTTGTAATTACCTACCTTTCGAAGAATCTTTATCTAATTCTTCAAAAATGTTTTTAAAATTAACCAGCAAGACACAATACTTTTTAATCAAGAACGAAATTACTAAAAGTCCAATTGTAATTGAAAAACAACGATAAAGGATAGTGTTGATTGAAACATTAGCGCTTAGTCCTCCGAGAATTGTAATGATGATACAAAATAACACTAGACCAGCTAGATATTTATCTAGCATTGTTGTTGAAGCATGACTGGTTGCTGAGACCTTGGGACTTGTTTCTACTTTTTCTTGAGCCATGGTTTATGTGTTTTTAATTTAAATTGTAATTTATCTGATAAAGATAAAAGTTTGATGCAATATTGATGCTAAAAGTTGTTTTTTCTGTAATGGGTGCTAGTTTTCTGGTGGTTTTTTCTGGTATGGGGTTACTTGGTACTTGGTGGGTTTTTTCTGGTTTTTCTGGTATGGGGTTCTTTTTATATAGTATTTTTTTAAATCAACTTTTAAAAATCATACATAAATTCAATATATTGTATGAGTAACTTTCATTGGTCTTTCGTATAAACATCATAAGAAATATAAGAAATAAAGTAACCCTGGAAATAAAGTAACCCTGTACCAAAAAAAGTTAACCCTAAAGCTAGAAGCTAAAAAGAACCCTGTACCAAAATGGGTGCTAGTTGCTAGTTTTCTGGTGGGTTTTTTCTGGTTTTTCTGGTATGGGGTTCTTTTTATATAGTATTTTTTTAAATCAACTTTTAAAAATCATACATAAACTCAATATATTGTATGAGTAACTTTCATTGGTCTCTCGTATAAACATTATAAGAAATAAAGTAACCCTGTACCAAAAAAGAACCCTATACCAAACTTTCCAAACTTTCATTGATCTCTCGTATAAACATTATAAGAAATATAGGAAATAAAGAACCCTATACCAAAAAAAGAGCCAAAAAAGCTAACCCTAAAGCTAGAAGCTAAAAAGAACCCTGTACCAAAAAAAAGAGAAGATTATAAATATAATGCGAAATAATTTTGAAATACTGGCGATAGGGGGGGCGAAAAATTTTAGGATATAAAAAATAGTATAGGAAGAATATGGATAAAATGCCAGACACATTCAAATCCACAATATCACAGTCAAAAGAAATACTAGAATCCGCTCGAAAAGAAGCTCAAAAGATTATCGAAGAAGCAAGGCAAGTCGCTAGTCAAGAAGCTAAACAAACTCAAGACGACGCCTTCCAAAAAGGATATGCCGAAGCTTTGCTCATTTTCTCAGAGATTAAACAAGAAAAAGATAGAATTTTAGAAGACCTTGCCAAACGGGCCTGGGACGCCGTGCTAAACATCGCTAAGCAGATTACTGGCGAGCTAATAGATAAAGATTACCAAACTTTTATCCTACAAAGACTAACGCAAGCCTTAGAAATTTTTTCCATCCAAAACAAAATCACACTAACGATGAACAATCAAGATTATCAACTCCTCTTAGGAAAATTAAACCGCGACGGATTAAAACTACAGGTAAATAATTCACTGACAGTTGGAACTTTTGAAATTAGCAGCGACGGTTGCAAACTCGTGGCAAGCATTGACAAACAACTTGAAACAATAATTAAGAATTACGCTTTATGAATCACAATTTTCTAAATGTTTAGGTGGTGTTTAGGAAGATGGAGGGAGTTCCTTAGGAGTTTTTATCTTTTATGCAACAACGCCTATTTGGTTAATAAAAATTTTAGATAGGGATCAGATCAAGGTATATGAATCACAATTCTCCAGATATTCTGCCGTTTATAATCGAAGGTACTGTCAAAAGCCATATTGGTCCAATCATTAAAGCCACTATGCTGGGTGTTGAAATTGGAGATATAGTTACAATTCAATGCCAGCAGCATAACCAACTCATAAATATCCCCGCCAAAGTTATTTCTTTTGACAAAAATCTTGTTACCCTAAGCTCCTTTTGTTCTGATTTTAGAATTATCCCCGGCACAAAAGTTTTATCATCTCAAAATAGAACTCCAACCATTGAGTTAGGCAAACACTTATTAGGCAGTATTACTGACAGTAGAGGTAACCTCTGTGCGCACTATTCTGCATCTCCCCAAGTTTCTATTAAAGAAAACTTAGCCTTTAAAACTCATATTCCAGACCCACTGTCCCGCGAAAAAATTACCGATATCCTAGAAACTGGCATAAAAGTTATAGACGGATTTCTAACCGTAGGGAAAGGACAACGAATTGCAATCTTTGCAGAACCAGGCATCGGTAAAAGCACGCTCATGTCTAGCATTGCCCGCCATTCAAAAGCCGAGGTCAATGTCATTGGCTTAGTAGGCGAGCGCGGCAGGGAAATTTTGGATTTTGCGGAGAGCCTACCTGCTGAAGTTAGAGCTAGAACAGTAATAGTTACCTCAACTAGTAACGAGCCAGCTATTAGTCGCGTCTCTGCAGCCCAAACCGCTACTCGGATTGCAGAATATTTTTGTTCTCAGAATCTGGATGTTTTGTTGCAAATAGATTCTCTAACTCGTTTATTCAGGGCTTATCGCGAGCTTGGTCTTGCAGCTGGCGAAGTCCCAGTGCGGCGCGGCTATCCTCCATCAGTTTTTGTGGAGTTGCCGAATTTAATAGAGCGCCCGGGGAATTTTAAAAATCAAGGAAGTATCACCGCATTTTATACTGTCTTGCTTTCCTCGGATTTAGATGAAGACCCAATGGTTGAAGAAATAAAAGGTTTAACAGACGGGCATTTTATTTTGAAAAAATCAATTTTCAAAAAAGGTATTTTTCCAGCGCTTGACGTTCAGTCGTCTATTTCCAGATTGAGTTCAAAATTATTAGAGCATAATGATAAAACAGAGCTACTTTTAGCCGAGCGTAACCTGCTAGCTTTTTTAGAAAGGCTTGAACAAGAAAAAGAAATTTTTAGTTTAGGTGGCACGCTAGATAACGAAAAGTTTCAGCAGTCTTTAGCGCTAGAAGCTAAAATAGAGAGTTTTCTCAAACAAGAGGTAAGCGAGTATGTTGAATTCGAGGAAACAATGAGACAAATCTTAGAGTTATCATCAGGTTGTCTGGAATAGGCGTATTCCTTTTTAGGAGTAACCCCAAATAAAATCAATATCTTAAATTTTATAAATAAAAATTACAGTTGTTTTGCAAATTGTGTCGATAATCTGTTGAATATATTTAGATTTTTAAAATTAGATAAGTTCTTTGTTAGATATATTTGAATAATTTATTTGACCTTATCAGCTTTTATAGTAAAAACGTGCGACACATTGTTTTGGTGAGGGCATAACATAATGAGTAAAGGTTTATTAAGATTATAGGGTTATGTTGAAAAAATTCATGATAGGTTTTGTTTTGTTATTAGCTTTGATTCTAATATCAGCGACCTATTTGTTTGCTAACAATTTAGATTTACAGAGCGAATCTAAAACCAAAAATCTTTCTCAAGAAAATCAGCAACCCGCTGCTACACTAGAAAAAACTCAAAGTATTATTGGTAAAAGCCTATTTAATAATTTCTTTGGTGGCAAACTAAAAGTCTCATTCGATATCAAAATTCTTTCTGACGATGAAGAAAATAATTTCAAAGAAGAAATAGAGCGCTCCGAAAAAAATTTGCAAATTCTAAATGTCAAAGCCGACGCAGAACGTCAGGTGTCCGAAAGACAATCTGCCCTAAAACGTGTTGATGAGAATGCCCCAGACGAGTTTAAAAACATTGTTTATGGCGTGCGCATTCAAGATTTACTGCTGGCAGAGCAAGCGGCTGACGAGTTTGTGGATTACATGATTAACCTTATGTTTGAGGTGCGACAGATCTCAGATTTAATTGGTAAAGCCATGATAAAGCGTGAAATTATCAACGAAGAAGATATGATAGGTGTGAGTCAGTATATTGATATTAATTTCGCTGAAGCTCGGGCAAATAATTTTATGCCGCTAAAGCCAACCCACAAAGAAGCAATGAAACGTATTACGCCCGACCCTAAACACGAAGCCGACGTTTATTACTTCTTTACTTTGAGCTGTAATTATTGCCGCTATATGGCGGGCGACGTGGAGCGTTTGTGGCGCGTAGTTAGTGCGGATTCAAAGAAATTAAAAATGGTGGCATTGACTTTGGCAAAGGAGGAGCCGTCTTGGATTAATTCGTATCGGGATTATACGGACATGACACTGCCAATTGAGGAGGGAAGTGAACTCGCCAAGAGTTTTGGCATTGGCTTTGTGCCAGCGTTAGTGGTTGTTTCGCCCAATAATAATCAGGCGTATATTAAATCAGGGCAGCAGGATTTTGTGCGTATGTATGAATTTGTGCGCACGGTGCAGGGACTACCAGCGGAAATAACGCCAGAGATAGCTAACTTAATGCGTGAGCCAATTGGACAGTTTGAAAAACAAGACGGCGGTAAAGGCATGATTGTAGCTGATGGGACAAAAGAGAGTAGGAAGTTGTAAGTAAGTTTTTTAGATTTAGTGAATTTATTAATTCTTAGTAAGGTTACATTTTTATGAAAATAGAAACAAAATCGAAAATGTTAAAAATGGCAATGGCGCTGTTAGTTTTAGTTGGTGAAATTAGCTTATATGTTGATTATGGTTATGCCGATTCCAGTTCTAGTTCTTCGACCTCAGATGATTGTAAGAATGAATGTGAGTTTGATTATCAATTATGTCGTTTAGGAGGACTTGAAGACGAATCTGGATTAATAGTAGACACAAGTAAATGTCAAAAAGTATTTGAGGAATGTGAGGAGGATTGTGATAAAGGTGGTGGAATCTCTTTCTCTATAGGCTTTCCTGGTGGAGGAGGTGGAGATGGAGGTAGCGGAGGTGGAGGATGTGGTAGTAGCGGAGGATGTGGTAGTGCAAGTAGTAGCGGCACTAGCGAAAACCAAACCAGTGAAGCCCTTGCGACTATGAAGGATGCTAAAACCCCGGCAGAAGCGGCTGGAGCACTTAGGAATAAACAAATGAAAGCTGTGCAACCTTGGACCAGAATAACTCATAAATTATCTCCTGAGCTTACAAGAGAACCTATACCATTTTTAGGCGCGCAAAATCAGTTTGAAAAGGAAAGTAAGTAAATTTTATAGGATTATTATGAAAAAGAAAGTGAAAATCTTAATTATTGTTTTAGGTTTACTGTATATTTTAGATTCATCTATTTCATTTGGACAAACATCAATGAAAAACGAAGATGCTCCAGAAATTACATCTTTAAAAGAATCAGCTACGGATTTAGCTGTTGATGATGAAATTAGAAAACTGGAAATGCCTACTTTCAGAAATATTAGAGCTATCCGCACAGAGCTTGTGGATAATAAAGTTCAAAGAGATGATTTTTTAGATATTTTCAAATCAATCAATGGTATTGCTTTACTAACTCTTAATTACTTAGATAAAACAGTTGCTTCTGGTCTTTCGACACAATCTCAAATTACAGATAACAAAGTTACACAACACCTTTTGAAACAAATTAGCTGGGCAACTCACGAGATTGCCAGACCAGAGCGTAAACAATTGTATCGGGATTTCAGCGAAAAAATTGAATTTTGTTTAGCTAAAGAGGAAAAAGGTAAGGATATTAGTAAGTATGGAGAGAAGGTCGGTGGACTAGTCGCTGATAATGAAAAATGTAAAGAGGTTTGCGGAGAAAAGCCCACTGACAGTGTTACTGTTACTGATAAGAAAAAAGTTACAATTGAGGGTAAGAACAAAGGTATTTATGATTGGTGTATATGTTGCGCTGAATTAATAGTTAAAACCAATAGACCAGAGGAAGGTAAAGGGAGTAGTCAAGAGGATGAAGAGGCAATTAGTTTATGGGACAAGTTAATTACTGGTAATAAAGGAGGAACAGAAGGAGATATTGTAACTGAAATAAAACATCTGCGAGCAATGTATGGAGATATTCTGTACAAGGAAGGTAAGGTAGGAGAAACGGGAGGTAGTGGTAGTAGTGGGAATGAAGGATCGCAAAAAATTTGGACAGAATATCCTGCCGCATCAATAGCAAAGATGGTTTATGCCATACGCGATGGTTTTGAAAAAAACGAAAAGTTAACTTTACATGAAGAAGCTAAAAATCTCTTATCTGCCTCTTTGGGAAAAAGTTTATCTAAATCTTCGGGGACTAGTGGCACTAGCACTAGTACTAGCACTAAAGATTTTATGGGAATATACACACATACAGTAGAAGCTATTAAAGGTTGGCCACCAAAAAATAATGGTGGCAAGATTGACGAAACTTATCTTAAACACTGGGGATATGCATCGTTGGGTAAGCTGTTATATGCCTATGATATTGAAGCCTGGTTAGCATTTACCAGTCAAAGACCTAATAACGGTAACTGGAATATCGATGATAACGCGAACAAGACAATTAAAGCGCTGGTGTCATATTGGGCAGATACTGCGGCTGTGTCTTTTGTGCGTAGTATTCATATTAGAAATAAAGGGCGTATTGAGGATTTTATGACCCTCTCTAATGTGCTTAGTGAATTTGAGAAAGAAAAGATTCGCAATATGGTTAATCGTGTGGAGAAACAATTTGTTGTAGTTGAAGAGTTAGCAGTGATGGAACGGTTTGTGGAAAACAAAAATATTGTAGCGGGCATGACGCAGGAAAAAGACAAAGCGCTTGCGGTTTCAACACTCATGATGGCAATTGGCGCGGGCATTCCAACGGATAGAAGTACAGTTTATGGTGGTGCAGTTCCAAATATTGGAACAGACTAATAGTGGGGTTGTAGTGAGTTAAAGTGTAGTAGGTTAAATGGTTTTGGTGTAGTTTAGTTTTAAATAGGGTTTTAATTTAAATGGCTGAGTCGTATATTGGAGCTTCTGTTACCTTCATCTCCGGAGCGTTGGAGACTGCTGGGTATCTAACTCAAGCGAAGTTCCTTGCCATTTTTCAGGATTTATTAAACACCACTGGAGCATATTTATATGTTTTGACCTGCGTGATGGGCATAGTTATGTATGCTGTTTTTGGGCGTTATGAATATATTCGCTATCTGGTTTTAGGTCCTATACTTTTTATCCTGATGCTGACCTGGACCGTCGAATCGGACGGTGTCGCCTACCAACTTGGAGCCAAACACAAACCGCGCGACTTAAATGGTAAAGAGACATCTAAAGAAAAAGCTAGTAAAGAAGCTGTAAAAGTAGCTAATGCGGATAATGCGGGAACAGATGTTGCCAGCGGAGCCAGCGGCGTTATTAAAGATAAAATCAAAATTGCAGGCTTCTTTGAATTTTATGTTAAACCTATTGACGCGTTAGTTAGTGAGCTAGTTGAAATAATTCTTAAATCAAAAGAAGATGAAGCCTTACTAAATATGCAAAGATCTCAAGTTCTCGAAGCCTTAGTTCAATTAGAGCTAAAAGATGTTCCTTTACTTGCATTATATCTAAATAGTTATGCTCCAAATTGTCATTCAAATCTTTTTACAACTAATGTGAATAATGAAGATAATGTTAAAACATTACAGGGTGATAAGAAAGACAGAAAGTATAATATTCAACCAAAAGAAGCTCTAGAGTGGCTTAAATTAATTATAGACAGTCCACCTAAAAATCCACCTGAAGATACTCCATCTAACGATAAAATATTAGTTGATTTATTTGCAAAAGTTAAAGCAATAAAAGATCTTGAAGACTCAGGAAAAATTAGTGAGACTACAACTCTAAACTGTATTGATATGTGGACGGTTATAAAATATGGAGCAGTTAATGATCTAAAAGATCAACAAGGAGAAATCTTTAATCGACATACGTCTAATGTCAATGACCAAGGAAAAGCCAAAGGAACACTGTGTCGTGATCTTGAGGAAAAACTAAAACCTACCGCCGGAGCGAAAGATCTCAAAGACTCTTCTAATCCTAATCCTGATCCTGAGCCTGAATGCGATATAACGCAAACCGTATTAGCTTATATGATACAAAACACAACCAGAAAGCATAATAATACGATAATCAATAATATCTTGAGCCGCGCTGATACTATCGGTCATCACACGACAACCGGAAAGAATGAAAATATCAATCCGGAACGCAGCGTTGATATTTCAAGCGCTGAAGATGCAGTTGGGTGGGTTGAAAACCAACGAAAGCAGACCGAAATGTATCGTAAGCAAATTTATTCCTTTGCCATGAATTTACCATATTGGCAGGGTTTAATATTGTTCTTCTTAGCTTCTGCGTATCCGTTTATGTGTTTAGTTTTGATTTTGCCAAATCGTGCCCCGACGTTTATCACTATGGTACTAGCTTGGTTTTGGATTAAGAGTTGGGATATTGGGATTGCGGCAGTTTATTTACTAAGCCAAGTTCTTTGGAATTTATTACCTCAAATTGATTGGCCACTCAAAGACACAAGTCTCAATGAGATGACTTTTGAGGATATTTACAAGAAAGGTTTTGAATATGATCCGTCTTTTTCTTTGCATACTTATTATATGATGGTCTCCATGGCTTTATTAGCAGTGCCGGGCATAACCGGATATGTAATTCTCAAAGGTAAGAAAAGTATTCTGAGTACTTATACTAGTGCTGCGGCAAGAATGGCTAATGAATCCGGAGAATTAGCTGCCTTGACTTATCAAACGGAGTTTTCAAGAAATATGGTGGCTCAGAATATCCGAGATACTCAAGCAAGTTATGAGTCATATTTAAAGAAATATTTACCTAATTTAGGTATGATTAGTAATAAAATTCGTGGTGATAGTAACATTACAAATAAAGATGAAGCAATTGAAAATGCAATTCTAAATTGCGGAACAAACCTACTGAGAGCCTTTGGTTATTATGATGATGATAAGAAAGTTCTAGATGATGAGAAAAAGAAATGGACTGGAGCCGATGATGCAGGAGCCAATGAAATTTTAAAAGAAATCTCAAAACAATGTGGTCTTTATGGTAAAGATGTTTTGACTTCTAAAATGTTATATACAGCTTTTTCAAATATAGCAGCTGGTCAATCACTAGCTAAATCTGTTGAAGCGCCTTTTAAGAAAATCTCTAAATTCTTGGCCAATACGTTAGAGGTTCGGGCAGAGCATGAAAAACTTTGGGGTCAGAATGGTAGAACTTCAAGAAAAATTATAATGCGAGAAAATTATGCCAATATGTTCACAGATGGTTCAGAGATTCAGTTGAGTATGGACTATTTTGAGGGTTCCCTTAAAGCTCGAGCTAAGTTAACTCAAGATCTTTTTAGCGATAGAATGTCCATTATATTAAATGCTAATTCGACCGCAGCAAAAGAAATGGCAAAAAGCCTCAAAAGCGACAATGGTTTATATAATACGGCTTGGGGTCTTATCGCGATAGATAATTTACCGAAATATTTTGAGAGAGTATTTCAAAAATCAACCGATATTACGCTAAATACTAACGGTTCTAATAGTTCTACAATTCAACAAGAATTTGATTTAGGCGTGGGGAGGCTAAGGGCGCCGTTATCGGGAACAATTCAATATATTACGGGTGCGACTTCCAAGGAGAATGAGGATAAACCAGCTTTTCCAACTTATTATGACAATAATAATCTGAACCAATCACCACAGCCAAATACCAATAATGAAGGTCAAAATTCTCAAAATCCAGAGGTTCTTAATCCAGATTCGTCGCAGGTCGAGACTCCAAATCCAGCCCTTAGCAAAGAAAATGGAGAATTCTCAGGTGAATTTGCCACAACTGACATTTTCGGTAACCCAATTGTATTTAATGCTAATGATACTACTCTAGATGCAAAGTTCTCAGGCAAGAAAACATCAAGCATGTTTGATCTTGCCGTTTTTAACGCTGAAGATAAAATAAAAAGAGGCAGAGGAGGGAAGACATGAGAAAAATAGTTTTAACTCTTGTGTCCTTTTTAGTTGCTCTGCCAGCCTTAGCTGAAGAAGTGAAAAAAACCTTTGTACAGGAAGTGAATAAAACTTCTACGGCAACGCTAGTAGCTTCAGCTCTGGAATCAGCTGGCTATAAAGCGCAGGAAATAGTCCTAAAACAATTTCACGAAGAATTAATACTCTTAGCTAGTTTAGTTTTTGTTTGCTGCGCAATTCGAGGCATGTTTTCAATTCTGCTAGACAAAAAATATTTGCCAGTTTTGTGGATGGTTACAGGTCCGGTTATCTTTTTAGTTCTGATCAACGCTACAACTAAAGCTGACGCAGTAGACTGGCAGTTTGCGAAAGAAAAGAAAGAAAATGAAGTCAAAGAAGTATTAGAAGGAACTGAAAATAAAGAAGTCAAAGAGTCAGCTAAAGGTTCGGAAGTTTCATGGTTCTTCCATGAATATAACAGGATGGTCTCAGCAATAATTCAAGAAATAATTGAAACTTTGTCTAATGATAGTGCCAAAAATCACTACATCTTTACCATACGCCAGCAGCTCTTTAGTGAAATGTTAAGTTCGGATTTGCTGCAGACTGATCAGGGCATGCAGTACTTTGTGCGAGATACAGTAGCTATTTGCGCTGATGTTATGGAACGAGCTCGTCTGATTGCCATGAAAAGGCGTGAGAATTTAAATAATGACGAGAAGAAGAATAATGAAATCAAGGCAATGATAGATGAGTATAACAAAAAGTTAAAATCTAATGAAAGGGTAAATCTTGGTGACGTCAAAGGACCTTATCTCCAAAAAGTATTTAACCAAATTAGAACTGAAGACAGCCCTCAGTTTAAAACTAAGTATTTTGAGGCAGTGAAGGGAACATTAAATAACTACTTAGGTTTTGATAACGCCCTAGAAAAAGCTTTTGATAGTGATGGTGAAGCTCTTAGTGCTTTGAAAAATGAAGGTTTTACTAATTTTGAGATGTTATCT